>CAYYYL010000004.1:0-144345 GCA_964475835.1 uncultured Verrucomicrobiota bacterium
CTTGAAATATCCTCACTTCTCCCTTGCATGAAAACACCGTTGCTTCGTGGTAAAAATTGCTTCAATTGAAACCGAACTGATTCACTACCCACCTGTGGGTGGTGTCCACATTTAATGCGGCCGCCTACCTTTGGTAGCCCGTCGCGTCCCTGCGACGGGAAAGAAAACACGCCGCCACTTCAGGATAGAATGCGGAACAGATCCACTCCGCCATTTTTCCAATCAGGAGGAGGCCTGTGCATCCAGCCCACGTCGCATATTCGCACATCGGAACGGGTCTGAAAGACCTCGGGTAGTTTCAGCATTTCTGTTCCGGCGATCGCCAGGGTGGAAAGTCGCTTCCACCAGGGACCCAGGCGACGTGGAATTTCCGCCATATTCGAAATCGGAACCACTTGCACCGCACGCCGCACCCCGGTGGACTCAAGAGTGGATGCCGCATGAAGCACCGTGTTTCGTCGAAAAACCCGTGCCTGACCCCGGGATTGCCGGAACTCCCATTTCTGCCAGAAACTCTCGGACTCAAGATCATCCCGACGTGGATTCATCCGGGGAAACACCCGGTCAAGCCGTGTCATCGCAAGCGAAAGAGCATCCGCCATGGAACTCACATCCCGTGACGATCCCCTCACAAATACCCATTGGGGCGAAAGACATCCCTGCGTTTCATAAAGCACGATGTCGTGAGCAAGGGAATCGGCCATGGCAACACGATGCCCGGGCGAAAGATGTCTCCCCTCCACACAAGCCGCACTCACCCGGGTTCCAAACCGGATCACCCCGGACAGAGGGAACGACGCAAGGGTTCCGTCACTTCCATAGGCAATGACGGCTTCACAAGCCGCCAGTTTTTTCCGAACGGACTCATGAGACCCTGACATCAGACGCATGGGAAGGTGGGTCCTCCACGGCTTGGAACTCTCCCACAACAGCTGAGCAAAAAATGGTTCGCGCCGGGACGGCTTCACAACCGCCACATGTCCACTCAGCCAGACGGGCACCGCAGCCTGCCAAAGAGCAGCCATCACGGTGGATGGAAGGACGATTCCGATTTCCCGTGCCTTACCCCCCGAGGAAAGCAGATTTGAAAACCCATCTAGAACGGCCCGATCGTATCCCTGAAACACACATCGAAGACACTCCCGCGTCATGGCTTGGGAATAGATTCCTGCGGATTCCAGAACATTTTCCGCGCGCTTCATCCAAGGCGAGCGTGGAGCAAGCCAGGACTCCGCGAGACTCGCGACAGCAGCCAGTCTGGATAAAGCACTAACTCTTCGGCGAATCGGGATCATCCTCGGGACCGGGCTCGTCGATGTTCGGGTTGGGCTTGTGAGGTCCTTCGTCCGAAGATTCCTCCTCCAGATCCGGCGAAAACTCCGTCTGCATTTCGTTGAGCTTCTTCAGAACATCGCTCATATCCTCCACCTCCTCGAACACCGTGCGTGCCACAAAAATGGGCGCCTTCGCCTGAATGGCGAGCGCAAGACAATCGCTTGGCCGGGCATCAATCTCCACGATCTTCTGACCGAGCTCGTTGATCTGCTTCAGGAAGATCCGGGCAAAATAAGTCCCATTCTTCAAATCGTTGATGAGGATCCGCTCAACGCTCACACCCAGCCCCTTGAAAATGTGTCCGATCATGTCATGAGTCAATGGACGCTCCTTCGGGGTCCCCTGCATGAACATCGCAATCGCCTGTCCCACGGAGGATTCCACGTAAATCGTGAACATCTTCTCCTCATTGCCGACAAAAACCGCGCACCCACGATTGGTCGGAATCACACCGAGCACACGAATGGGAATCACGCCGTTTTTCATTGCGCTTCAACCTAGCAGATCCCCCATCCGGCGCAAGATTCGATCGATCCAATACTATCCCTCATCAGGGGAGCCATGGAAAGCCACCTCACCGAAGTTTTCCCACATCCGCACCCAGTTTAGTCTTTTCAAGGCCCCCTTCTGCTGGCAGCCTCTGTGGAGTGCCAGAGCCCTCCATCACGGTCGAACAATTTTACAAGAAACACGCAGAAGCCCTCGAACTGCGCCTGGTCGCGGGTGCCACGGGGCTTCAACGAAAAATCCGGGAAGGCACAGTCAACCGTCCCGGTCTGGCCCTTGCCGGTTTCTTCAAATATTTCGCGGACAAGCGCCTGCAGGTCTTTGGCAGTGCGGAAAACAATTATCTCCACTCGCTTTCGCAGCGCATTCAAAGACTGCGGATCAGAAGCCTCTTTCGCAGCGGCATCCCCTGCGCCATCTTTGCCCGATCCTTGAATCCCCCAAAAATCCTGCTCGAGGAAGCGGAAAAGTTTTGCATCCCCATCTTCAAATCTCCGATGGTCACGATGCGTCTGGTCAACCGCGCCACCATTTTTCTCGAAGGCGACTTCGCTCCCAGCACTAATGAGCATGGCAGCATGGTGGACATTCTCGGCATCGGAACCCTGGTCCGTGGAAGCAGCGGCATCGGCAAGAGCGAGTGCGTTCTCTCCCTGCTGGAACGGGGATACAGCCTCGTGGCCGACGACTTCACAAAAATCCGCCTCATGAATGGCTACGAGCTCGTCTGCTCGAGTCCGGAAATTTCCCGCAATCACATGGAGGTTCGCGGAATCGGAATCATTGATGTGGGACTCATGTTCGGCGTCGGGGCCATCCGCGCGGAAAAGGTTTTGAACATCGTCGTCACCCTGATGGAGTGGGACGAGGTGGAGGATGTCGACCGTCTGGGAATGGACCGCCAATACTACGACATTCTCGGCGTGAAACTTCCCCACGTCACCATCCCCGTACGACAAGGGCGAGATCTCGCGCGCTTGGTTGAAGTCGCCGCCCTCGATCAGAAACTCAAGACCATGGGGCACAACACAGCGCTTGAATTCAACCGGCGGCTGATTCAAAACATACAAAAAGAAACATGAGCCTCCTGGGTCGCAAGAAACCTTTCGACGGTCCCGTCATCGTCAAGCAGCTTGTTCTCAAGAATCGGCTCGGTCTGCATGCTCGCCCCGCGGCCATGTTCGTAAAACTCGCCGCAAAGTATGAATCTGAAATTCTTGTTGAAAAAGACGGGGAAGAAGTCAATGGCAAGAGCATTATGGGACTGATGATGCTTGCTGCAGGTTGCGGCTCGAAGCTTAAAGTCACGATTCAAGGCTCGGATGCCGAGAAATTGATGAGTGAAATTGAGAGGCTGATCGCCAACAAGTTTGACGAAGAGTAGAAGTTTTTGCGTTTTCCAAAACGCGCATGTGTTAGTTTTTTTTTCACGGCTCGACATCCTTCCCCCGCTTGCCTAAACGTTGTGCTATGGGAATCTCGGGCAACGGCCATGCTGCAGAGCAGAAATTCATGGGGATCGGTGTATCTCCAGGAATTGTCACGGGCCATATCTTTGTTTACGGAAAAACAGAGATCCCGGTCGCCCAGCACCCCATCACTTCCGAGGACGCCTCGAACGAAATCCTCCGTCTCGAGCAGGCCTTGATCAAAACCCGCCAGCAACTTCTCGAGATTCAAAAACGCATCGCGCAGGAACTGGGTGAGGAGGACGCAGCCCTCTTTGACGCCCACCTGCTTGTGCTCGATGATCCGTCGTTAATCGACGAGGTGGTCAAGCGCATCCGCGACAAGCACCAGAACGTTGAATACGCCTTCGACCGGGTTTCCAATCAGTACATCAAGACCCTTTCCAACGTGGAGGATGAATACCTCCGGGAACGCGCTGCGGATATTCGTGATGTGTCCCACCGCGTGTTGAGAAATCTTCAGGGACAGCACTACCAGGATCTGCGGGGACTGGACCAGACGTGCATTGTCCTCGCCTACGACCTTGCCCCCTCCGATACCGCGATTCTCGACAAGCGCAAGGTGATGGCGTTTGGCACCGACATCGGAAGCAAAACCTCCCACACCGCCATCATGGCCCGTGCGATGGGCATTCCGGCCGTGGTTGGCTTGCACGACGCGAGTCAAAAGGTGGAATCGGGCACCTTCGCCCTCCTTGATGGATACAGCGGAGCCCTGATCATCAATCCCAGCGAGCAGACGCTCTACGAATACGGACAGATCGAGACCAAGCGCCATTCGATCGAGGTCAGTCTTGAAAACCTCCGGGATCTTCCGGCTGAGACGCTTGACCATCACCGGGTGGGGCTCGGTGCCAACATTGAAATGCCGGGGGATGTTCCCCAGGTGTTGGTGAACGGGGCGGATGGAGTCGGACTTTATCGCACCGAATACGTTTTCATCAATCGCGACAGCCTTCCCAGCGAAGAGGAACAGTTCAAGGCCTACTTCGAAGTAGCGGAAAAACTGCATCCCCGCCCCGTGGTGATCCGCACCCTGGATCTCGGGGGGGATAAGTTCCTTTCGCATCTTCAGGTCGCCAACGAGATGAATCCCTTTCTAGGCTGGCGCGCCATCCGATTCTGTCTGGAACGCGTGGACATCTTCCGGACCCAGCTCCGGGCCATTCTTCGCGCCAGTGCCCTGCGCAATGTGCGCATGATGTATCCGATGATCTCAGGCATCAAAGAACTGCGGCAGGCCAATGCGGAACTCGACATCGTTCGCAAGGAACTGCGTGAACAGAAGGTGTTCTTTGACGAGCAGATGCCCGTGGGCACCATGATCGAGGTTCCCTCCGCGGCAATGACCGCCGACCTCCTTGCCAAGGAGTGCAACTTCTTCTCCATCGGAACAAACGATTTGATCCAGTACGCACTCGCCGTGGACCGGGTGAACGAAAAAATCGCACACCTGTACGAACCCACCCACCCTGCCATCATCCGATTGATCCAGCGGATCGTGGAGGCCGCCCACCAGGCGAATATTCGTGTGAGCATCTGCGGAGAAATGGCCGGTGACGTCGGCCTCGCTCCACTCCTGATCGGACTTGGTGTGGATGAGTTGAGCACCAGTCCCAACATGGTGCCCCAATTGAAAAAGGTTCTCCGTTCGATCAGCCTCGCCCAGGTCCGGGAAATCGCCAATCAAGCCGTGGGACTCACCAGCAGTGAGGAAATCCGAAGGCTGAGCGTGAATCTCGCCCGCAGTGTCGCACCCGATGTCATGGAATTGAGCGGCTCCTGAACTGACCGTTCCAAGTTTAACGTTCAAAGTTCAAAGCCCGATCTGGAACTTCAGATCAGCTCCAAGCACACTTCAACAGAGCCATTGCCAAAAAGCTCGAACTACGCCCAATCAAGGTTCAACGTTGAACCTTGAACTCGGAACTTTGAACTACTTGGCTGCCGCGACCGGCACCACGTTGACGCGTTTGCCGTTCCTGTCGAACTTCACATGACCTTCCACGAGGGAATAGATGGTGAAATCACGACCCAGGCCCACATTGAGACCGGGTGAAAATCGGGTTCCGCGCTGGCGGATGATGATGTTTCCGGGAATGACATGCTCTCCGGCAAAATGCTTCACGCCGAGGCGCTTGCTGATACTGTCGCGATTATTTTGGGAACTCCCCTGACCTTTTTTATGTGCCATGGCTGAATCGGGTTAACGTTTAGGAAATTTTGATGTCGGTGATCTGAACCTTCGTCAACTTCTGACGATGGCCGCGGGTGCGTTGATAACCATGCCGACGGCGTTTCTTGAACGAAATCACCTTGTCGCCCTGATACTGTTCCAGAACTTTTCCGATGACGGTAGCCCCCTTCAACACAGGGGTCCCCACCGAAATCGCCTCACCATTCGACGCGAGAAGGACACGATCAAAGGTAACGGAAGCGCCTTTTTCAGCGTCCAGTTTCTCAATGGAAAGAACGGCGTTTTTTTCCGCCCGATACTGTTTGCTGCCTGTTTCGATGATCGCGTACATGGTCAATTCGGTAAAATTTTTGGAGCCTTTCATCGTGCCAGCCGGAAGCCGGGAATGCAAGCGCGAAATTCATTGATGAGGCCTTCATAAAAACGTATGACATGAAGTTGATGAAGGCTTTTCGGTTGAAATCCTGCCCCCCCTTTCCCCCATTCCTTCAACATCCAGCAAAAGGGTTAAACCTGGTAAAAACCGCCTTATTTCGGGGTTTTACGCTAACCGAGCTTTTGGTCGTCATTGCCATTATCACCGTTTTAATTTCGCTCCTGATGCCTGCCTTTGCCGCCTTGAAGGAGACAAACCGGCGTCTTCTCTGCATGAACAATTTGCATCAACTCGGCATCGCCCAAAATACCTGGGCCGAGGATCATGATGGATTTTTTTTCTACACCACCGGATCGGTTGCGGATCCCGACATCCTGAATGTGGGCAGCATCAATTTGACCAACCTGCAGCCCTATCTGGTGAAATCTGATTTACTCTATTGCCCCACGGTTTTGACAAAAAACATCCGCGTATTTGTTAACGGGCTTCCCTCCAAACCGATTCAACCATGGGCGACCCAGGGAATCGTGGCCTCCCACTACGGTTATGTACGGTACCTTCGTTCCGATTCAAACCCGAATCAGATCCTCATGTTTGAGCGCCCCTCTTTCGTCGCAACCGTTTTTGGGGATGTGAGTTCCGATGTATGGGTCAATTGGTGGCGCTCCTTTATTACCACAGCTGGGGGGACTTTATACATCGATATGGGAACAGGTGCTTATTATAAATCGGATAAAACATTTTATGCAGGAGGAATGATTCCGACCGACACCGCACACGGAAAATATGGGCATAACATCCTGCTTGTGGATGGCCGCGTCCAATGGAATTCAGGGAAACTTCTTGGCCCTTTTTACCCCTTCGATCCATCCGCAGATCTTCCTCCTGAATTGGCGGGCGCCCTTACCACCGGACTTGGAGGAGCATTATCCTTCATTTATTAATCTCCAAACACCGAGCTTTCCCACGATTTCCGGGCACTTTTCCATCGAAAAAAACTACTCAGCCCACCTAGGAAAAGAATGAGAATCGAAGACGGCTCAGGTACTGGCATGATGTCGGCCACCGTGGTTCCCATGCGCACTTCATCAAAATAGACGTCCGTATGGGCCCCCGCTGATCCTGATTGGAAACGGATTTGATTAAATGAAAAATCCGACCGGGTACTACTCAAATCCGCTGTTCCCAAACCATTTGTAAGTGGGGGATCCACCCAAAGTTTAATCGTATCGTTAACCGCAGCAAAATCGATCTGCGCTACAAGGAAAACCGTCGTATTGACATTGACGTTGCTTGCCGTCGCAATTTTCCCAGGCTTAAGATCCACTCCCCACTGGGCCTGACCATTGGGCTTTCCAATAAAAAGCACCTCGGTGCCTCCATTGAACAATGACAAGCCGGCGTAATCGGGAAGCGCGGCATTCATTCCAACCACAACAGAAAAATAGAACGTCCCGCTACCCCCTCCATAGGAATTGGTCAGATTACGAAATGCCCCGACATTACTCCCTCCTGTGAGGAACGCGTTACTGGAAACAGTCAAGTTTTCATAGGTGAGGCCGGGTGCCAACACAGAACCGGCATTGGACCACGCTCCACTGAAACCGGAACCTCCACTGGCTCCATTCACTGCTCCGGTGGGATATTGAAACTCATCTTCGAATAGCAGGGTCGCCTTGCATGGGACAATAAACGCGCCAAACATGACAAAAATTACAAATCTCAATTTCAAACGGAGAACCTTGCGTTGAACGTTTTGTTGAAAAAACCAGAGTTTATCCAACCCCGGCAAAGATTCAGATTTTGAAAAAAATCTGTCAAGGAGCATTCGAACAATTGGGATATCTTCATCCCTTTTTTGAATTTCAGACAGCCTCCAGTTATCCTGGTTTCCTTGTCTCCCCAAAAAACCAACATTGCCTGAGGATCCCAACCAAAAAAAGTGGAGGGCTCTCAAATTTGAGAAATTTTTCCTTCGAAACCCGTTTAAAATCAACATGTTTGGCATCTGAAAAGGTTGCGCTTTCTTGCCTTGATGATAGGTTAGAAGGTTGGTTTCCAACCGTTTCTGAACCGTCTTATAGCCTGTTTTTATGAAAAGCATCCGACATGGACTAGCCACATTCATCCTTCTCCTCGCCCTGGCCCTGCCTGTCCTGGCTCAAACCACCGCATCCCCCGTGATCACCGCCCCCACTACGTCAAGCTTCACGGGAAGCTACACCACCTCCTGGACGCAAATCCCTTCAGCAACATCTTATGTTCTCTATGAAACGTCCCCATCCGGCGCCAAAACGTCGTTCACTCATGCCGGGGTTGCCAACACCTCCCATCCGTTTACAAAAACGGTGAATGGGAAATACGTTTACTCTGTCCGTCCCTATTTTACGGACAGCACAGGGAAGAGCATTGCAGGGGTCGCCTCTGCCGCAGTGGCTCAGTATGTGGCCCTGCCGCCCGCAAAACCAACCGTCAGTGTCCTCACCAGTCCCAGCATCAATGGACAATATCGGGTGGTGTGGACCAAACCACTCAATGCCATGCACTACGAACTCAGTGAATATGATTCGTCGGTATGGAGACCGTACAATTACTACGGGGAATTCAACACCAATGACTTTTTTACCAAAACCAAAAATGCCACATGGAAATACCGGGTTCGCGCCATGTCCTACGATGCTCTCAAAAACACGCTCGTCTATGGTCCCTACAGCGATGAAGTGGCTGCCGTGGTGAATGTTCCCGCTTCCACTAAAAAAGTCCTCCTTTACGATGAATTCAAGGGTCCGAGTCTCGATACCAATGTCTGGGCGCTGGGAACATGGCCCTTAGGAAAAAGCACCATCTTAGGTGGAAAACCCACATTCACCCAAAACGGAGCATCCTCCTACATCACGCTTCATATGGATACTTATAATCCGAAGTATCCAGGAACTTATTTCTTGGGAACCGAAATCTATTCCACCAATCAATTTGTTCGCTGGAAGGGACTCGAAATGGAAGCCCGCGTGCGGGTGCGAACGGAAGTCCCCGGCATCATTGATTCATTTTTTTCTTTTGGTATTCACCCGGACAACACCTGGGATGAAATTGATTTCGAATACCTCACCAACTTTGATTTTGATCATCTTCTCCTGACCACATGGAACGATTGGGACTACGTTCATTGGAACGATGGAGTACATCAATCCAGCACGATGAGCGTGGCAACTGGCCTGAATCGAAAAGGGTGGAATATTCTTAGAATCCGATGGCTCCCAGACCATACGGAATGGTTAGTGAATGATGTCCTAGTCCGTTCTTCAGCCGCCGCACTCCCCAATGATGCCATGAATATTCGAGCGAACACCTGGGCATCTGATGCAACCTGGGCGGATGCCTACAACAACAAACTCGTTCCCACTTCAAGTGCCGCCGCAAATGTCTCCTATCTCTACGACATCGACTATATCCGATTGACATGGCTTCAATCCCCTACAACAGGGGATTATTACCCCACGGCCCCGACCGGTTTCACAGGCACCGCTGCTGCAGGAACCGGCATCGTAAATCTAAATTGGCAAAATCCGCCAACAGACAACGCCACCGCTTTCGAAATTTACCGGGCGGAAAAGCCCGTCGGCACGGCCGCGCCTGCCTTCACAAAAATTCAAACCTTGGCCAAGAACGTACGCTCGGCAACCGACGATGTGTTCAAGACATTCGGAAAATTTGGAACTTTTCTTTATAAAATTCGAGCCGTGACCGAACTCGGACCGAATTTCTCCGAAACGCCAACCATCGAGGTCGTCGTCTCCCCTCCACCGGCCCCTGCGGTTCCCATCAACTTGAAAGGTACCGTGGATACCTTGACGGTTCAGCTTTCCTGGCAGGCCCCCGGCACGACCGCAGACCATTTTGAAGTATATCGGGCGGCACAACCTTCAGGGACCGCGTCTCCTTCCTATTTCCTAGTCTATTCCACCCCCAATGCCACCACGCTCTCTTTCCCTGACAATCTCTCAAGCTATGGTACATGGCTCTACAAAGTTCGAGCTGTGAATCGTGGAAGTTTTTCGGCATTCACTTCCCCGTTGACCGTCGTCGCCATCCGTCCCCCAGCTCCAAACGCCCCCTTCAACTTAATGGCGACCGCCTCGTTTGGCTCCGTCACCCTGACGTGGACGGCCCCTTCGGGCCCGATCAAGGAATATCAAGTTCAAGTAGCTTCAAAACCCTTGAGCGGCCAGCCCAATTTTTATTATGCAACCTACACGGATGGTAGAAACACTTCCGTCCAGCACTCCCCTGGGTACGGAACATTCTATTATAAGATCGTAGCGATCAATGATGGGGGAACATCACCCTTCAGCAACATGGTCGAGGTTACCACCGTGCGCCCACCCTCTCCCGCTGCGCCGACCAACCTCTCAGCAACCTTCCTCAACGGTGTCGTCACCGTCGCATGGCAAGCCCCTTCCACAACCGCAAACAACTTTACCCTTTATAGAGCAAACAAACCTACGGGATCTGAGACACCTTCATTCGGATATGAAGGGTCTACATCGAATTTGAGTCATCTCGTCCTTGATGACATACCTCCCTTCTACGGAACGTTCCTCTACAAAGTGGGGGCTTCCAACGATGGTGGCTCCACGGATAGCGGTTTGATTGAAGTTACCATACCGCGTCCCACCTCTGTCCCAGCCCCGACGAATTTACTGTCGAACAAAGCGTCCTACGGTATCGAACTGCTCTGGAAAAACAACAACGTGGCCTACTCGTCTTATATCTGCTCGTATAAAATATATCGCGCCACGAAACCGACTGGCGGAGGCACCCCCTCCTTTTCACTAATTTCTACCTATGCTGGAGGAGCAGAACGCGCGGTGGATAACAATCCTCTCAACGGCACGTCGATTTATAAAGTAGTCGCTCTGATCTACGATGTGGAATCTGCACCGACGACGATTGAAGTGACATACCCCTAATTCGTCGGGCGATCGCGCGCATTTCCTTCGCTGAAGTTTACCGATTGACGCCCCTGCGGGGCGGCAGTACGCTTGTCCAACACAACTTCACAAAGGCATATTCCCATGGCACGTTCTGCTGACAAATCCTCCGACGAATCCTCCAAAGCCACGACCGCGCGAAATCGCGATCTCGATCTCGCCCTCAGCTCCATCACCAAGCAGTTCGGCGATGGCGCGATCATGCGCCTCGGCGACGAGCAGAGCAAAATCCCCATCGAAGTCATTTCCACCGGTTCGCTTTCACTCGACATCGCTCTCGGCACCGGCGGCGTTCCCCGGGGACGCATCGTGGAGATCTATGGCCCCGAGTCCTCCGGCAAAACGACGTTGATGCTCCACATCATCAAGAACGCGCAAGCCGCAGGCGGTCTGGCTGCCTTTATCGACGCAGAACATGCTTTGGATACGGCGTATGCCAAGCGCATCGGGGTGAACATGAAGGATCTCCTCCTCTCCCAGCCCGGTTCCGGCGAAGAAGCCCTCACCATCGCGGAAACGCTCATCCGCTCGAATGCTCTCGATGTGATCGTGGTCGATTCCGTCGCCGCTCTCACACCGAAGGCCGAGCTCGAAGGCCAGATGGGCGACGCCACGGTCGGCGCCCAGGCGCGCCTCATGTCTCAGGCGATGCGAAAACTGACCGGCGCCCTTCACAAGGCCAAGACCTGCCTCCTCTTCACCAATCAGATCCGTGAAAAAATCGGCGTCATGTTCGGCAGTCCCGAAACCCAGCCCGGCGGGCGCGCGCTCAAATTTTACGCCTCCGTGCGTCTCGACATCCGTCGCAAGGACCAGATCAAGGACAACATCGGCACCACCGTCGGGAATCGAGTGAAGGTCAAGGTGGTGAAAAACAAAGTAGCCGCACCCTTTACCGAAGCAGAATTCGACATTCTTTATAATGAAGGCATTTCCCGGGAAGGTTCCATCATCGACATCGCCACGGAAGCGCAGATCATCGAGAAAAAAGGCGCATGGCTCGCCTACGGCGGAGAAATGATCGGACAGGGACGTGAAGCCGCACGCCAGTTCCTGAAGGACAACCCCCCCGTGGCGGAAAAGATCATCACCGCGGTGTACGCGAAACGGAATGCCCCTAAAGGCGCTGAAGCCGCGCAGGAAGCTGCCGCGCCCAAGGCATCGCGCACCACCAAGACAGCCCCGCAGGAAGCCGCCCTCCCGGCATAAACAGGTTCACGTGGTTGGAGCTGATCGTTGAATGCTGAACGCTTTTCAGCTTCTCTCAACTCTCAGCTCTGAACTCTCAGCTGGCTCCATGCTTTCCTCCTCTCAAATCCGTCAATCGTTCCTGGATTTCTTCAAATCCAAGCGGCACTCCATCGTTCCATCCTCCTCCCTCCTGCCGGACGCCCCCAACCTGCTGTTCACCAATGCCGGCATGAACCAGTTCGTGCCGATCTTCCTCGGACAACAGCCATGTCCCTACCAGCCGCCCCGCGCCGCCGATACGCAGAAATGCATCCGTGCGGGAGGCAAGCACAACGATCTGGAGGATGTCGGGCTCGACACCTATCACCACACCTTCTTCGAAATGCTGGGCAACTGGTCATTTGGGGACTACTTCAAAAAGGAGGCGATCGAATGGGGATGGGAACTGGTCGTGGATGTCTGGAAATTTCCAAAGGAACGCGTCTACGCCACCATCTACAAGCCCGGTCCCGGCGATCCGGCTTCCTTCGATCAGGAAGCGTACGATCACTGGAAGGCAATCTTTGAAAAAGCAGGGCTCGATCCGAAGCAACACATCGTCTTCGGAAACAAAAAGGATAATTTCTGGATGATGGGCGACACGGGCCCCTGCGGTCCATGCTCGGAAATCCACATCGACCTCACCCCCAAGGGCGATACGGGCGGAAAACTGGTCAACGCGGGCTCGCCCCAATGCATCGAAATCTGGAATCTCGTCTTCATTCAATTCAACGCCGAGGCCGGAGGAAAATTCTCGGATCTTCCAGCAAAGCATGTCGACACGGGCGCAGGCTTTGAACGCATCTGCTCGATCCTGCAGTGCACGAAAAACTTTACCGATTTTTCAGGTGTCATCTCCAACTACGACACCGATGTATTTCGTCCCATCTTCTCAAAACTCGAGGAGATGAGCGGGAAGCGCTACACCTCCACCCTTCCCTCGGCTTCGCGCACCGAGCAGGAACAGATCGATGTGGCCTTCCGCGTGGTCGCCGATCACATCCGCACCCTCAGTTTCGCCATTGCGGACGGCATTCAACCCAGCAACGAAGGCCGTGGTTATGTGCTGCGCCGCATCCTTCGCCGCGCTGTTCGATTCGGACGGACGCTCGGCTTCCGGGAGCCGTTTTTTTACAAACTCGTCCAGACGGTGAGCGATCAGTTTGGCGCCGTCTTCCCCGAGGTGCGTCAGCGCCGGGAACGGGTGGAGCAAACCCTCCAGCAGGAGGAACGGAGTTTCAATGACACGCTCGATCGGGGGATTGAAATCTTCCAGACCGAGGTCGCGAAGCTTGGTGGAACAAAAACCTTTCCCGCCGCAACCGCATTCAAACTGTACGATACCTACGGATTTCCCCTCGATCTCACGGAGCTGATGGCCCGGGAAATCGGCCTTTCCGTGGACGTGCAGGGTTTTGAAAAACTCATGGAGCAACAACGCGCCCTCGCTCGGGCGTCCCAGAAAAAGGAACTGATCGAGGTCGCCCAATCCTCCTCCTCCCATACTCCCACAAATTTTGTCGGATTTGATTCGCTCACCAGTGAGACGCGCATTCTCGACGTCGTGGAATCCCACGGGAAGCGTGCCGTCGTGCTGGAAACCTCCCCCTTCTATGCCGAGATGGGCGGTCAGGTCGGCGACCATGGGGAACTGCTGGGCCCGGATGAAAAATGGGAGGTCGTCGACACCCAGAAGCGTGACGGTGTGTTTTTTCATCTCCTGCGTGGCGAGGAACATCCTCACAAATCCATGATCGTTCACGCGCATGTGCAGGCTCAACGCCGTGCCGCGATCGAACGGCACCACTCGGTCACCCATCTTTTTCACTGGGCGCTCCATGAGGTGGCGGATCGCGAGTCCCGTCAGCGCGGTTCCTTCGTGGGCCCTGACTACCTTCGATTCGACTTCAATCTCGGACAGGCCCTCACTCCACAACAGCTCGCCGACATCGAAAAACTCGTAAATGAACGCATCGAGGATAGCGTTCCCGTCCACTGGTACGAACGTCCCTACGCCGAAATCCAGAAGGACAAATCGATCCAGCAGTTCTTCGGCGACAAATATGGCGAGGTCGTTCGCGTCGTACAGATCGGCGATTTCTCGAAGGAACTTTGCGGCGGCACGCACGTCCGCAATACCAGCGACATCGGACTCTTTAAAATCAAAAAGGAATCGGCCATCGCCGCCGGCATCCGGCGCATTGAAGCCGTCGCGGGTCCCGCCGCCCAGGCCTGGATCGAAGCACGCGCCACGCAACTGAAGGACGAGGAGGAGAAGGCGAAGCTCAAGGCCCAACAGGCAGAACTCGATAAAAAATCACGCGCCGACAAGGAAGTTCGCGCCCAGGCGACGGCAAAATCCCTGCTCGAGTCGAAGACGGGACAAACCATCCTCATTCAAAATCTTGGGGAAGCAGACGGGGAGTTCCTGCGCATGGTGGCGGAACATCTTCGAGGACAGGGATTCCAAGGCGTCGCCCTGCTCGGGGGCGCTGCCGAGGGACGATGCAGTTTTGCATGTGTCGTGGGCTCCCAGGCTGCAGGTAAATTCAAGGCGGGCGACATCGTCAAACAGGTCGCCGCCCAGGCGGGAGGCTCCGGCGGAGGCAAACCCGACTTTGCCCAGGCGGGTGGCAAGGACGCCGCGAAACTTCCGGACGCCCTTTCGTTCGCAGAAAAATTGCTCCTCACCGCAGACCGTTGATACGGGAATAACCGAAAATCCTGGTGAAGGCAAAATTGGGGGGCCTTATCCCCCCAAGGGTCAAATTTTTCCCCTTTCCCCCAAGGAATGATTCATTCATTCCATGCCATTGTGGCAATCAATTTTTTGTTTTCGAAAGATATCTTCTCAAATCAAAAATCCTATTCCATTGAACTTTCACACCTGGTTTTTCAGCCAATTTTGGAGACAATTCGTCTCAAAAAAGCGGCTTTGGTAAACCTTCATTTTCGTTTTGTTTTTCGTCACATTTTCAGAAAATTTTGGGGCGTAGGGCATCCCATTTGCTCTATATAGGGGGAAGCCTTGGTTTAAAGCCGAAAAAAAAGCTGATGGATCCTCCACAAGGAGGCATCTCTCGGCTTGATCTATTTCCCCCATTCATGCGCTGGTTCCCAAAAAAATCATGGATCGTTGCTTGCATCCTGCTTGCAACTTCCAGATTTCTTTTTGGGGCGGACTTGTTTTGGACCAACAATATTTCAGGCGATTTCACCAATACAGTCCAGTGGATCTCCAACGGCAATCCGGTCGCCAATTTCCCGGCAAGTGTGGATAATGCAAATTTCACCAACAACGCCACATACACTCTCAATTGGACGGCGACCGTCACCAACGCCAATGCCTTTTTTAATCCCCAAAGCGGCGTCATCACCCAGGCGATCGGTTCCTCCACGTGGTTAATCACCAATAGCTATATTCTTGGCCAAAACGCCGGAAAAACGGGAAGCGTGGTTTTGACGAGTGGGACATTAGCCGTCACGAACTCCACCAGCAGTGGCAACTTGATCGTCGGACAGGCTGGCCGTGGCTCTTTTACCTTATCAGGAGGAACAGTATATGTGGATCAGCTGATTGCCACCAATTCGACTTTTCTTTTACAGGGGGGCAACATGACGATTTACAATGGTTCCCTCATCACTCAATCGGCTGTGGTCGCCGTGGGGACCAATTCCACGCAAACCATGACGTTGAATATTTTGGGTGGAACCAACATCGTCAACATCCCTTCCAGTTCTTCGTTCCGGGTCGGCAGCAGTGCCGGCGCGACAGGAACAGTCATCATCAGTGGCCCCAATACTGTCTGGTCAAACACCAGTGATCTTTTTGTAGGAGGACATCCAGGATCCGTCGGCAGCCTCATGGTAATTAGCAACGGGGCCAAGGCGTACATTCTCGGTGGAGCCAATAACGGAAGCTATGTGGGTGTATTTAACACCACGAATTCGGCTTTGGTGGTCACCGATCCCGGCACCGTGATGAGCAATTCCCTCCTGCGCATTGGAAGCAGTGGGGCAAAAACACTCATGGTGGTGTCCAATGGCGCTCAAGTCTATACCACCAACATCAACCTTGGAAACTTGTCCGGAGCCAATATCAACCACCTATTCTTTTCGGATCCGAACACGGTTTTACAGAGCGCCGACTCCACCCTGATCGTGGGCATGGCTGGAGCCAGCAACTTGTTCACGATCGCGAATGGAGCTGTAGCCACTTTTGCCACAGGCATTGTGGGAAATGCCTCCACCGCTTCAACCAACACGGTCATCATCACCGGAAGCGGTTCGATCTGGAGCAACTCTGGATCCATGTTTATCGGGATGACGGGTGTTGCCGCGAGTGTCATTCTGACCAATGGTGGGGCCCTGGTTTCCACAAATGTCATTTTGGGTGCCCAATCGGGCAGCAGCGGAAACCTTCTTATTCGAGGAGGCACCCTTGTCGCCACCAATGCCACCCAAAGCAGTCAGCTCATCGCAGGAAGCGCGGGCAGCGCCAATTTTCACATCAATGGGGGCACAGCATCGGTTGATCAATTGTGGGCGACAAACACCACGACTCGTTTGATGAGCGGCACACTCAATATTTACAACGGCTCCATGATCACCCAATCCATCGCCATCAGTGTGGGAACCAATAGCACCCAAACCATGTTCTGGAACATGCTGGGGGGCACCAATATCACGGCGGTCCCAACGGCCATCCAGGTGCGGGTGGGCGATTTCGCATCGGGAACAGGTGTGATCAACGTTTCGGGCATCAATACCGTCTGGACCAATCAAGGCGACCTTTTCATCGGAGCCAATGCTGCTTCCACCGGAAACCGAGTTGTCATCAGCAATGGGGCAAAAGTCTACATTCGAGGGGGCGCCAACAACGGAACCATTCTCGGCACCGCCAGTTCCAGCAACAACATGCTCCTTGTCTCCGATTCTGGAACCGTCATGAGCAATGCCAATCTTCGAATCGGAAGCTCAGGCGCTCAAAATCTGGTTGTCGTCTCCAACGGCGCCTTGTTGATGGCCACCAATGTCGATTTAGGAATCACCGCATACAATACAAGCATTGTCACTGGAGCAGGATCTCTCATCACCAATAGCGGAGGCAGTTTTGCCATCGGAAATACCATTGGAAACAACACTCTTATCCTCACCAATGGAGGAATGCTGGTCAGCATGGGTGCCTTTAAAATGGCAAGTACGGGCGCCGGGAGTGGAACCAACAATCTTCAAATTACGGGTGGTGGTGTGCTCAAAACAGCTTCCGCGAATCTTGGAAATACGGCTGCGGGTTTCAACAACGTTTTAGTCAGTGGATCCGGCTCTATTTGGACCAATACCGGATCACTTCTTGTTGGGGATGGCACGGGTGTCATTTCCAATCAGTTGATTGTTTTGAATGGAGGCGCTGTGGATACTGCGACCTTTGCCATTGGAAATTTTTTCTCGGAATCCAATTTAACCATTGTCGCCGGATCCGGCTCTCGTTTGACCGCTTCCTCTACGTTTTCCATGAATTCAGGTAATTTGAATTTATTCAAGATCACCAATGGGGGCACTGTTTTTGCAGGCACCAACGCTGTCATTGGAAATTTTACCAATGTCATTGGAGACAAACTCATTGTGGCAGACTCAGGCTCCATTTTTTCCAATATTTCCTTCATCACTATTGGAAACATGTCAGGCGCCAATCTGAACAATTTTGAAATCTCCAATAGTGCATCAGCCTTCACTCAAACCATCAAGCTGGGCGGAGAAGGATCCACCAATAAATTAATTATCATCCAAGGGGGATTGCTTAACACTTCCACTGGCTATGTGGGCGCAGCCGCAAAATCCAGAAATAACACCGTCCTGGTGGACGGAACCAATTCCATCTGGACCAATTCTGCTGCACTTTTTATCGGTGAAACGGGAACGTTGAACCAAGTCACCATCTCCAATACGGCAAAGCTTTTTGCCAATTCCATCACTTTAGGAAACCAATCCGGAGGCTCCACCAACCAAATCATCCTTTCCGACTCAGGCTCCATCCTTCAAAGCGATACATCGTTGATTATAGGCAATTCCGGCTCAAGCAACCGACTTTCCATTTTGAACAATGCTCTGGCACAAAGTTCCAACAGTTACTTCGGCTTAAGCTCCGGCAGTAAATTGAATAGCGCTCTGATTTCCGGATCAGGAAGCGTGTGGACCAATAGCGGACTCTTCTCCGTTGGGGAATCCGGCATCCTCAACCAGGTCACCATCAGCAACGGCGGAGCGGTCTATGCCAGCTCGATCAAAATCGGCAATGCCGCCACGGCCAATACCAATTCCATTTTATTTTCCGGGACGGGCTCTCTCCTTTTCAGTGCGGATAAAATGATCACGGTGGGGAATGAAGGATCCGTCAACACTTTGACGTTCGCTAATGGAATCAATGTCGGCTTTACCAACATCGTGATCGGCAATGCGGCAACAGCGTCCAATAACACGGTGGCGGTCATTGGATCCGGGTCCGTCTGGAGCAATGCGAACACTTTGACCATCGGCCTCACGGGGTTGAACAGCCGTGTGACAATCACCAACAACGGAACCCTGGTTGCCCCCTCCGTCATCCTTGGATCCGTGGTGGGAGGAGGAGGCATTCTCGATCTGGGAACCCAGCTGTTAAGCACGAATGGATCCTCCACACTGGATCAAGTGGTTGTCGGACAGGCTGGCAGGGGTACTTTTAACCTGACGGGTGGAACCCTGTCCGTCAGTCAATTGATCTCCACCAACAATGGAGCTGATTTCACCAATTCCATTTTCAATTTTTATTACGGAAATCTGACCACGTATGGAGCCACCGTCGTCCAATCCAATTTCAACTTTGTGGTGGGATCCACTCCCGGACAAACCAGTTCCTGGGTGATCGCCTCCGGGACCAACTCGATCACCGCAAACACCTTTCAACTCGGTGCAGTCGCAAGCAATGTGGGTTCCATGGTCGTTTCGGGGCCGGCATTTTTGGATTTGCATCCCACCAATCGAACCGAAATCGGGCATGCGGCAGGGACCCATGCCAATTCATTGATCGTCACCAATGGGGGCATGGTTTCCTTCGGAGGGGTCGA
The DNA here is from genome assembly GCA_964475835.1 of uncultured Verrucomicrobiota bacterium. Classification (GTDB taxonomy): domain Bacteria; phylum Verrucomicrobiota; class Verrucomicrobiia; order JABWAM01; family JABWAM01; genus JABDCI01. The sequence continues at coordinate 19,209 of CAYYYL010000004.1, forward strand.
TGTTTCACTCGGACGAAACGGTTCCTACAGCAATGTGATTTCCGTCAGTGGTTCAGGATCCGTGCTGACGAATACCGTGCAATGGGTGGTGGGTAACAATAACAATACCGCGGAGAATCACCTGAACGCGACGACGGGAGGTGTGATTTATGGAACCGCCCTCTTCCTCGGCAATAATACGGGAACTTCGAACAATCAGGCCCTGGTTGCGGGGTCCGGTTCCATGCTTCAGCTTTCAGGATCCGCTTTTGTCGGAAATAAGGGATGGTCGAACACCATGGTCGTGGCCGATGGCGGGCGTGTGGTGATCAGCAACCTGGCCGTGGGGGAAGGAGCGGCAAGTTCCCAAAACAAACTGACCATATCGGATTCCGGCTCCTTCGCTTCCGGACAGATCGCTTATATCGGAAACTTTTCATCCTTCAACGACGGTGTCATCTCCAATCAAGGACAGCTTTTCACCGACAAACTCATTGTTGGGTTACTGGGATCCAACAATGTCCTTACGGTGTCGAGCAGTGGACTCCTTCAAAATGCTACGGGATATGTGGGCCACTCTTCCGCGGCTCTTAGCAACATGGTGGTTGTTTCCGGATTGGGATCCCTATGGAGAAACACTTCTCTCATTGTTGTGGGATCCACCGGGACATCAAGTCGTGTCATGGTGACCAACCAGGGAGCTGTCCATACTCCAAATCTCATTCTGGGGGAGTCCACAAGTGGGTCGGGGATTTTGGAATTATGGAACGACGGACAAATCGCTGTGACCAATTCCACCTCGAGCGGCAGCCTGGTCGTCGGTCAGGGGGCAACGGGAACGGTCCTTCTCGCAGGCGGCATGCTCACAGCCAACCAAATCTTTCTGACGAACGGAGGGGCAAGCACCTTTTTATTCAGTTCGGGCACCCTTAACTCCATTCAGACGACCGTGACCAACGGTTCTGCGTTCACCGTGGGCAACGGTGTGGGAGCGGCGACGAACAACCTGCTCGCGGGCGGCAGTGCGAACATGCACTCCTTTGCCGACGGGCTGACGGTCAACACCAATGCCCTTCTCAATATCCTGGCATCCGAGCGACTGGATGACAACACGACCCCCCTATTGCAAGGGGGCACACTCAATCTGAGTAATTTCACCGAAACCATCCTCGGTCTGGTTTTTGACTCCGGAAAAGTGGTTTCGGCTGGAGCCACCCTCACCGCCGGCACCATCACCAACCTGAGCGGAGGTGCCACGTTTCAGACAGATTCGGGCACCCTTGGAATAAGCACCGTCATCGTGGGTGCTGGCAGGCTCACAAAAACCGGGACAGGCATCCTGACGCTTTCCGGAGCCAACACCTACTCGGGTGGAACGGTCATTGGCGCAGGCACCCTCCAGGCCGGGGCCAACAACAACCTCGGAAACGCAGCAGGCACCGTCACGTTTGATGGCGGGACCCTTCAAACCATTGGGTCCCTTGGCACTTCTGCCAGAAACCTGATCTTCAACTCAAACAAAACCGGAACCATTGACTCGGCAGGATTTGATTCCACCCTCAGCGGCACCCTGACGGGAAACGCCACGACCATTTTTGCCAAAAGTGGAGCGGGTGCCATCACGTTAAGCGGGGACAGCAGCGGCACCTTCCTCGGAAACGCCCAGGTGGGTGCGGGACGATTAATCCTTAACGGGGCCCTCGGGGGCAACGTGACCGTTCAATCCGGGGCAACGCTCAGCGGATCCGGATCCATGGCTTCCCTCTGGAACCAGGGAACCCTCAACCCCGGCAACTCTCCCGGAACGATCACCATCCACGGCGCCTTTACCAACTCGGGAACGCTGGTGATCGAACTGGCCTCCGCCTCTAGTTATGACATGGTCGTTGTCGACAGTGGCGGCACCGCCACGCTTGGAGGCACCCTCGCCCCCACATTACTGGGTAGATACATTCCCACCGTAGGCACCACGTTCACCAACATCATCACTGCTGCTGCAGGGGTCAACGGCACTTTTTCCAGTATTACGGCAAGCTCGCCCACGTTATCATTAACTCCGATCTATTTTTCGGATCACGTAGACCTCGCTGCTTCCATCAATCTGGCAGCAACGTCCCTTCATCTGAATCCTTCGCAAACTCAGGTTGCCAACGCTTTGAGCAGCGCTCCGGGGGCAAGTTCCGGGGATCTCGCCACTGTATTGTCCGTCATTGCAAACCTGAGTGATGAGCTTTCATTCAAACATGCCTACGATGAGATTCTTCCCAGGAAATATCTGGCAATGGGGACGTTGGGGATGGATGGGATGCGGGCACAAACACAAAACATGCGATTGCATTGGAATCAACCCCCATCCAGTCTGCGGGAAAAAAATCGGAGTACCTGGAGGGCAAGTCTCGGGGAACCTTTCATGGGAGAACGACCTCTTTTGCTGGCGTACAATGGGACAGGTCTGGGGGGGCTGCTTGGATTGGGATCTCCCTCTTTTCTGCCACAAAGCTGGAAAGAGGAGGCCGAGCATGCTGCTTTTTTTCTTAATGCCACCGGAGTGGTTGAGGATCGGGAGACCACAGCCATTGAACCCGGCTACAACAACAGCACGGCGGCGGTGACCATGGGCATGGATTGGACGCTCGATGATGGATTGAGTGCAGGATTGGCCAGCGGATACTCCCACACCAGCAGTTCGATGAGTGGAACGGGCGGCAAACTCAGCGTGGAAACTTTCCCTTTGTGGTTGAATGCCAATCTAGGCTTGGGGGATTGGTACGCCCATGGCGCGATTGGCTATGGACATAATCTCTACGACATCAAGCGGGAGATCGAGTTTTCAGGCATTCAACGAGAGGCACGTGCCGAGACCGCCGGTCATCAGGCCAAGGCGTTGATTGAGTTCGGTCGTTCTTTTCATTGTGGCTCGTTCAATTGGGGTCCCACCCTTTCGGCAGATTTCCAGCACGGCTGGATCGAGCCTTTCGAAGAGCGTGGGGCGCAATCTCTGAACCTGAGAGTCGATCGTCAGGAGTTCCAATCCTTTCATACCGAAATCGGAGGACGCCTGGATTATGTGAAACAAATCCAACAAATCCGTTTCGTTCCCCATATCCGGGCCAGTTGGTGGCACGAATATGCCAACGACCAACGCCAGGTCGAAGCGCGACTTGCCCAGGGAAGCGATGCATTCGGCGTCCGATCGGAATCTTCTCCACGCAACGCCGCAGTCATCGGAGCTGGACTTCAGGTTTTATTTCCAAACAACGTCACTCTTTCGATTGATTATCAAACCCAGCCCGGTGGTTCCACCTGGGATGCTCATTCCCTCAGCGCCGGATTAAATTGGTACTTCTAACAGGCTGCTGAAAAAGTAACAACGGTCGCGTTGCGAGCGATTTTAGCCGTGAACAAGGCGAGATCGCATGGGGATATCCGCAGCGATCTCGCCATGCGAGCGCAACGCAGTTCACGGCCAAAATAGCCGCAACCCTCTGGGCGGCATGCATTTAGCCAACTGGCTTCGTTGCTCGCGACTTACAGCCCCACTTTGGGGGGATGCTCGTCGCTCGCGTCTCGCCATTCGCCCAAATGCATTTTCGCGCGGCCATTGGTACTTTTTCAGCAGCCTGCTAACCCGCAAGAGGATAAACCACAAAGTTCGGGGAGGCACAGAGCATATCCCTCCGACCTCGGTTCCCTCTTCCCAATCCTGTGCGCCTCCGCGGTGAATTTCCCTCAAAATCACGGGAAATAAACCGGCAAAATTTGCTTTGGAATCGGGGTTGTGTGACGTAAACAATGACGTCAATGTTGATGAGGTCTACACCGCCCTTTTGGGCGCTCGTTTTCGCGCTTTTTTTGGGATGGATCGACCTCGTTTCTGGAGCAGATCTTTTCTGGACAAATCGTGTCGCGAGCGATTTCACCAATACCGTTCAATGGATTTCGAATGGCAACCCGGTGGCCAATTTTCCTGGGGATATCGATAACGCGAATTTTACCAATGCGGCAACTTACACCCTGAATTGGACGGCCACAGTCACCAACGCCAACGCGTTTTTCAATCCAACCAGTGGAACGGTCACCCAGGCCATCGGTTCCTCCACCTGGTTAATCACCAATAGCTATATCCTCGGTCAGAATGCCGGAAAAACGGCGTCGGTTGTCCACACCAGCGGAGCCCTCGTCATCACCAATGGAACAGGAAACGCCAATCTGACGATTGGCCAGAGTGGGATCGGCAACTACACCATCACGGGGGGATCCTTTACCGTCGATCAACTGACATTTCTTTCCTCGAACTCAACTTTTGTCCTGAGGGGTGGCACGGGAACGGTACTTCACGGCTCGACCATCAACTCAACCAACAAACTCTTTGCCATCGGAAATGGCGGACGCTTTGTCCTCAATGTTTTGGGAGGAACCAACATCGTTGGCAATAACGGAGCGGGATCGTTTCCTACGGTCGTGAGCAATGGGATATTAAATGTAAGCGGAAGTGGGACCGTCTGGTCCAACGCCGACCGACTGTACGTGGGTTATCAATCCTCTGGAAACTTGATGGTGATAAGCAATGGAGCCCAGGTGGCTGATTCCATCGGAATCATCGGCCGGGATTCTGGAAGTGCAAATACCGCCATGGTTTCGGATGCAGGCACGCTTTGGTTCCATTCTGCAGATCTTGCTGTCGGCAATAATGGAGCTCGCAACAGTGTTTTGATCATCACCAATGGTGCCCGCGTTGTTTCCCTTAATGGAGGCTCCCTTGGAGCCGGTGGAACCCTGGGGAGCAGCAACAATTATGTGCTCATTACAGGAGCTGGATCGACCTGGTCCAATGGCGCAGGATTTTTTGTCGGCACCACTGAAAAAAGCAATTCCCTCAATATCGCCAATGGAGGATTGCTTCAGGGAACCAACAGTTATGTGGGATATAGTTCGGGCAGTTCCAGAAATGTCGCGCTCGTCACGGACAGCGGATCCATTTGGACAAATAGCGACATTCTTTCCGTTGGGGAAACCGGAACCCTCAACCAATTGACCATTACCAATCTCGGCCAGGCTTACGCTCGCTCCGTTGTGATTGGAAACGCCTCAGGGGGGAACACAAACACCATTACCGTCACCTCCACGGGCTCCTTACTTTGGAGCTCCAGCACTCTGACCGTTGGCAACTCGGGGTCCAGTAATCGTTTCAATATTTTAAACGGCGCTCTTGCACAAAACGCCACAGGCTACGTGGGCTACTCCTCCTCTGCAAAAATGAATACCGTTCTTGTGGACGGAACCAATTCGATCTGGACCAACACCCTTGCTCTCATTGTAGGCGAAACCGGGGTTCTCAACCAGGTCATCATCTCAAACACCGGAAAGGCTTTTGGAAATACCATCACCCTCGGTAATTCCTCCTCTGGAAACACCAACACCATCCTCGTTTCAGATATCGGCTCCATTTTGCGAAGCGAGAACGCCCTGATCGTTGGAAATGCAGGAGCAAGCAATCGGCTCGGCGTCCTCAACGGAGCCCTGGTTCAAAATACCTCAGGCTATGTCGGAAACCTCTCTGGAAGCAAAAACAACTCCGTACTGGTTTCGGACAATGGCTCCATATGGACCAACAGCTCCACCCTTTCCGTCGGGGAAACTGGAGTTCTGAACCAACTCATCGTCACCAATCTTGGTAAAGTTTATGGAAGCTCCATCACGATCGGAAGCGCTTCCACAGGTTCAAGCAACCTCGTTCTGATTTCAGATACCGGTTCTGTTTTGTGGAGCGGAAGCACACTTGTCGTGGGCAATGCCGGCAACAGCAATCGGATTTCCATTCTCAACGGAGGTCTCGTTCAAAACACCACAGGATATCTTGGTCAGGCTTCAGGGAGCAGGAATAACAGCATTCTCGTATCGGGGGCAGGGTCCATCTGGACCAATAGCTCAACCATTTCGGTGGGGGAGACGGGAATCCTTAATTCACTCGTCATCTCGAATGGCGGTGCCGTCTACGCCACCTCAGTCGCCCTTGGAAATTCCGTTGCGGCAAATACCAACAGCATTCTTCTCTCGGATGCCGGTTCTATTCTCCATAGTGGCGACAAATTGATTACGGTTGGCAACTCCGGATCTGGCAATAGTCTCGTCCTCGCAAACGGTGCTTCCTGGATGTTCACCAACATCGTCATCGGAAACGCTTCCACGGCCTCAAACAATACCGTGGTTATCAGAGGGACCGGCTCCATCTTAAGCAACTCCGCTCCCTTGATGATTGGGCTGACAGGCGTCAACAGTCGAGTAACCGTGAGCAACAGTGGGGCGATCGTCGCACCCAGTGTCATTCTTGGCGCCATATCAAACGGGAGTGGAATACTCGATCTGGGCGGTTTGCTCTCCAACACCAATGCCACAGGCTCTCTTGAACAACTCGTGGTCGGCCAAACAGGCAAAGGAACACTCACACTCACCGGGGGAACCGTCGTGGTGGACCACTTCTATTCCACAAATAACGGATCAGGATTTACCAATTCCGTCTTCACCATGAACGACGGGTCTTTTACCGTTCTAAGCAATTCCGCAATGACCTTTAACAGTTCGTTCGCGGTGGGTTCCACAGCCAACAAAACATCGATATGGAATATTTTGGGAACAATCGATATGCAAGGGACCTCGGGAAGACAACTTCAGATCGGAAATGGAGTAAACACCGTGGGAAATGTCATAGTTTCTGGATCAGGAACTATTTTTTCCAATGGCTTTGATATTAGAGTGGGAAATGCAAGCAGTTCACAAGGAGCTCTTCTTGTAATCAGCAATGGAGCCACTGCAAGCTTTCCAATCCTGTTCACCCAAGGAACATCCAACAACAATTTTCTTGTCACTGACCCTGGGACATCCGTTTCAGGGGTTACATTCCTGGGCATTGGAAACTCTGTCCGTCACAGCAGCGTCATCGTCAGTAACGGTGCCAGCCTGCTGGCAACCAACGTGAATGTATCCCTGGGATTTGGAACTGCGAACTCCAACAATGTCATCGTGACGGATGCCGGCTCTGTTTTCCGGGTTCAAGACACCATCTTCCTGTCCCAATTTTCAGGTGTCATCTACAATAGAATCATCGTCACCAACGGGGGAACATTCCTGGCGGGAAATATCGGTGTCGCCAACGTGCCCAGTTCGTATAATCAAATCATTGTTTCAGGGACCGGTTCCTATATCAGTAACTCCGTTACCAAGCTCACAATCTCGAGCGGTACCAGCAATCAGATCTACATTTCCTCAGGTGGAGTCATGTCGAGCTTTACCAATCTCATCGCTAGTGGATCCGGCGCCTTTGACAATATGGTAACCGTAACGGATCCAGGCTCGTACTTGACCAACCGGGACTGGTTTTTTGCTGGATCCGGGGGTGCAAGAACCATCATTACCGTCTCCAATGGAGCCGGCGTTTTTAGCGGAAACACAAGTATCGGTCAAAATACAAGCAGCTCAAATAACACGGTAACCCTCACAGATTCGGGCTCCATCTGGATCAACACCAATTCATTTTTTGTTGGAAATGCCAGTTCGAGCAATCAGCTCGGAATCCTCAATAACGCCCTTCTCTTCACTCCTTCGCTCATCGTAGGCGCCTCAAGTTCCTCAGTCTCCAATAGCCTACTTCTCTCGAATGGATTACTTTTCATCACAAATTCCTCAGATAGTGCCGTTATGGACATTCGCGGGGGCACCGTCTCTATCAATGGAGGCGTGCTTACGGCAAACCAAATCTATCTCACCAATGGAGCTGCGAGCGCCTTTCTCTTCAGTTCAGGCACCCTCAATGCCATTCAGGTGGCGGCAACCAACAACTCCGTATTCACGGTTGGAGATGGCATCGGGGTTGCCACCAACAACATGCTCGCCGGTAGCACGGCCAACGCACACTCGTTTGCCAACGGATTAACGATCAACACAAATTCAGTTTTGAATATCCTCGCTTCGGAGCGACTGGATGACACCTCAGTGGCCACCCTTCAGGGAGGAACCTTCAACCTCGGTGCCTTCACCGAAACCTTTCAAAGCCTGGTATTCGACTCCGGTAAAGTGGTGTCTGCCGGCGCCACGCTCAATGTCACCACCATCACCAATCTTTCCGGTGGTGGAATTTTCCAGACCGATTCAGGGACTCTCGCCGTAAACAGCACGATCGTGGGCGCGGGGGCCCTGACTAAAACGGGCGCGGGCATTCTCACCCTCTCAGGCGTGAACACCTACTCTGGTGGAACCATGATCGGGGCCGGCACCCTGCAAGCCAATACCGATTCCTCACTCGGAAATGCCGCGGGAACGGTAACGTTCGATGGAGGAACTCTTCAAACCATTGGATCCCTGGGCACTTCCACGCGCAATCTCATCATCAACACCACCAAAACCGGAATCATCGACTCCGGCGGTTTCGATTCCACCTTCAGCGGAACATTAACTGGAGATGCCACCACCACGTTCAACAAAACCGGCGCGGGTGCCATCACCCTGAGCGGAAACAATGCCGCAACATTTCTCGGTAATGCCAGCGTTTCCGCAGGACACCTTGTCATCAACGGCTCATTAGGTGGAAATGTCGATATTCAATCCGGCGCCATGCTCTCGGGATCCGGATCCATGGCTTCGCTTTGGAACCAGGGCACCCTCAATCCGGGCAATTCCCCAGGAACCATCACCATCCATGGAGCATTCACCAACAGTGGCACCCTGGTGATCGAACTGGCTTCGCCCTCGAGTTACGACATGGTGGTGGTGGATAGCGGAGGCACCGCAACCCTGGGAGGCACCCTGGCTCCCACGCTCTTTGGCGGCTACGCCCCCACCAATGGAGCGACCATCACCAATATCATCACGGCCACAGCGGGTGTGAATGGGACCTTTGGAAATGTCCTGAACGCATCCCCCACCCTCCGGCTCACCCCACTTTACTTCGGCGACCATGTTGATCTCGTCGCATCAGTCAACCTCGCCAATCCTCTGCTCAACCTGAATCCCTCCCAGACCCAGCTTGCCAATGCCCTGGCCAACGCACCCGGTGCGAGTTCCGGAGACCTCGCCAACGTCATTGCCGCTTTGAACAATCTCAGCAGTGCGGAAGCTCTAAAAAGTGCGTATGACGAAATTCTCCCCCGCAAATTCATTGCCATGGGAATCCTGGGCGTGGATGGCATGCGTGCACAGTCGAAAAACATGCGCCTGCATTGGAATCAACCCCGTCCTCTCCTTTCAGGAAATTCGAAAAGTTCCTGGCAGGCAAGTGTGGGAGAGGGCTTTTTGGGACAGCGGCCCATCCTTCTCGCGTACAACGGGGATGGCCTCGGTGGCCTTTTACGTTCTGCCCCAGCCTCCATCATTCCCAAACCGTGGCGTACGGAGGCGGAGCACGCCACATTCTACCTGATGGGATCCGGAATCATGGAGGATCAGGAAACCACGGTGTTTCAACCCGGTTACAACAACAGCACGGCTGCCGTAACTGTCGGCATGGACTGGACGCTCGCGGATCAGATGAGCGCAGGCATTGCCAGCGGTTATGCCCACAGCAGCGCATCCATGAGTGGCACAGGGGGGAAAATTTCCGTGGAAACATTCCCTCTCTGGCTCAACGCTAACGCTTCGAGCGGACACTGGTATTTTCATGGTGGCCTGGGCTATGCACACAATCTTTACGACACAAAAAGGGAGATCGAGTTTCCGGGGATCCAGCGCGAGGCCCGTGGAGAAGCCTTCGGCCACCAGGGCAAGGCTCTCGTGGAAATGGGGCACACCTTCCATCATCCCCTTGCTGACGGCGAGTTAACCTGGGGACCAACGCTCTCCTGTGACTATGCGCACGCATGGATCGAACCGTTCGAAGAAAAGGACGCCCAATCCTTGAATCTCCGGATCTCCAGACAGGAATTCCAATCCATCCAAACCCAGGTTGGTGGACAAGTGAACTATTCCGTACGGTTTCGAAACCTTGTCGTCATTCCCAACATCCATTTGAGCTGGTGGCATGAATTCGCCGATGATCCGCGTCAGGTGGAGGCACGGCTGGCACAGGGAAGCGACTCCTTCGGGGTCTGGACCGACACCCCATCCCGAAATGCGGCTGTAATCGGAGCAGGTCTCCAGATTCGATGGGTGGACGGCCTGACCCTTTCCCTCAACTACCAGACCCAGGCCGGTCGCACCGCGTGGGACAGCCACTCTCTAAGCGCGGGATTGAATTGGAATTTTTAAAGCACTTAGAAGCAGAAGGCCTCGCGCAAAGACGCCAAGACATGGAGAAGGCAGAAGGAGCCACAGATTGACTGCCTCAAGTGAAGGGAACGCACGCGAGACGCATGAGCTCCCTATTTTTCCATAACAGCTTGCTGAAAAAGTGGGAACGGCCGCGCGAAAATGCATTTAGCTGTATGACAAGGCGCGAACGACGAGCATCCCCCACAAGTGGGGCTGTAAGTCGTGAGCAACAAAGTCAGACAGCCAAATGCATGCCGCCCATAGGGTTGCGTCAACTTTTGTCTGTAGCGGCGTTGCGCTCACATGGCGAGATCGCTGGCGGATATCCCCATGCGATCGCGCCTTGCTACAGACAAAAGTTGACGGCAACGCGACCATTCCGACTTTTTCAGCAAGCTGTTAAGGTGACGGGGAGGTATTTTGTAAATCCTGTTCATCCTGTCCAGGTTCCATGCGACAATCGCACCTCCGTGACCATCGGATCATAGCCCTCTGCTGTGAAAGGCTTGCCCCTTCCCTCTAAAAAGGGCATGATACGGAGATGCCCGGACTCCGTTCTTCGAAATCCCCAGCCACGGCCTTTGACCCGATCGAATCGGTGATCGAAGCCATTCGCCGTGGGGAAATGGTGATTGTCACCGATGACGAAGACCGTGAAAACGAGGGGGACCTGGTCATGGCTGCAGAAAAAGTGACCGCCGAAGCGATCAACTTCATGGCCAAACACGGTCGGGGCCTCATCTGCCTGCCCACCACCGGAGAGAGACTTCAGGAGCTCGGTATTTCACGCATGGTCCAGGAAAACCGGGAATCCCAACGAACGGATTTCATGGTATCCGTGGACGCCCGGGAGGGCATCACCACGGGCATCAGCGCCCATGACCGGGCGCGCACCATCTGGGTGGTCGCCGACCGTCATTCCACCAGCACCGATCTCGTCCAACCCGGCCATGTCTTCCCCCTTCGGGCAAAACCAGGGGGGGTCCTTCACCGGGCCGGGCACACGGAAGCCTCGGTCGATCTGGCCCGGCTGGCCGGACTTTCCCCCGTCGGAGTGATCTGTGAAATTTTAAATCCAGACGGCACCATGGCCCGACTCCCGCAGCTTCTGAAGTTCCGGCGCCGACACAAACTCAAACTCTGCCGCATCAGTGACCTGATCGCCTACCGTCGTGTCCGCGAAAAACTGGTCGAACGGGGCGAGCAAGTCTGGCTGCCAACGCCTTACGGCAGGTTTCGCCTGCACTGCTATCACTCCAGCATTGATCAACGTCAACATTTCGCACTCGTCATGGGGAAACCCCGTTCGAACGACCCGATTCTCGTTCGTGTACAGACCGAATGCGCGGCTTCCGACGTCTTTCACTCCTCCCTCTTTCAGACTGACGAACATCTGATCCAATCCCTCAAGTTCATCCAAAAGAAGAAGCGCGGCGTCCTCCTTTATATGCGGCATGATGGTTGGGGCCCTTCCATGGTCGACGCTCAGGGGAAAGAAAAGGCGCCTCATCTGCGCGAATATGGACTCGGGGCACAAATTCTGGTCGACCTCGGAGTGAAAAAAATCCGCCTCCTTGTCAATCAGCCCAAGACGGTGGTGGGCGTGGAGGGTTACGGTTTGAAAATCGTGGAACAAATCCCTCTCGGAAAGGTGAATGGCAAACCATGTTGACCCGTCTTACTTCCCAAAAACCCATTTCCCAAATCCGGGGCATTCGTGTGGGCATCGTCGCTTCATGCTACAACAAGGATTTGACCTCCAGACTCCTGAAGCACACGGAAAAGACGCTTCACCAAAGTGGGGTCAAAACTATTCGAATCGTTCGTGTTCCGGGAGCGTATGAAATCCCTCTTGCGGTTCAAACCATGGCCCGCCGGCACCGTTGTGACGTCATCATTGCCCTGGGGGTTGTGCTTGCAGGAAAAACCTCGCACGCCGATCATATCGCCCTTGCCGCAGCCATCCATCTGCAGCGCATCTCCCTCGACACCCGCATTCCCGTGATTCATCAAATTCTCACCCCTCGTAACCTGAAGGAGGCCAGGGCGCGGGTCACCCTTCGCGGCATGGAAGCCGCCCGGGCCGCCATCGAAATGGTCAGGGCACTCCGAAATCTGTAATTTTAGAAACCGTTCATTATTTATGGGATCACGACGTGAAAGCCGGGAACTGGCCGTTCAGTTCCTTTATCAACTCGATTCAGCACACAATTTCTCACTCCCCCTCCCCCAGGCTTTGAAACAGTTTTGGGACATGCAGGAACACAACTCCGCCGCACAACACTTCGCCGAGGATCTGATCCGGGGCATTCTCGAGCACCGTGAAGCGATCGACACCAAAATCAAGGGACACGCCAAAAACTGGGAGTTTCATCGCATCGCAGTCGTGGACCGAAACATCCTTCGACTGGCCATCTACGAACTCCTTTTCCGGGATGACATTCCTCCCGTGGTTTCCATCAACGAGGCCATCGAACTTGCCAAAAAGTTTTCGACCGAGGACTCGAGCCGCTTTGTCAACGGCGTGCTCGATCGCGTGAAGATCGATCTCTCCCGCCCCCTCCGGACTTCGATCTCCGCCCCGCACCAGGACCCTTCGAAGTAAGTCTGATCCGTGAAAGCCGATCTTCACCTGCACAGTCACTACTCCGATGGAACCGAGCCACCCGTGGCCCTGCTGCGCCGCGCCTCCGAGTGGGCCCTGGACATGGTTGCCCTCACCGATCACGACACGGTGGAAGGCGTGCCCGAAGCCATGGAAGCCGGCCGCGCGCTCGGGATACGCGTCATTCCCGGCATTGAAATCACGTGCCAGTTTCGACATCAGGAACTCCACCTTCTGGCTTATTTTCCGCCCGATCCAGACGCCGCCTCCTCCTGGCGGCATCCGGATTTGATTCAACAGCTCTCGCTCGATGCCCGTCGTCGTTTCCGACGTGCCGAGCAGATGGTCTCCCGACTGAACGATCACGGCATCGCTTTAAGCATGGACGATGTCCTGGCCCAGACGGATTCAGGGAAATCCAAATCGACCCGGACGTGTTCCATAGGACGCCCCCATGTGGCGGCAGCGCTTGTGGCTCACCGACACGTCACGAGCATGGACGACGCCTTTCGTGACTATCTTGTCCGTGGCCGGCCAGGCTGGGTGGACAAGGAACGAGCCGAGGCCTCCACCATCATCGATCTCGTCCATCGCTGCGGAGGGATCATTTCCCTCGCCCATCCCGGCCTGCTGCGAGACCAGCGCATTCCATCGGAGCTGGGCGATGCAGGCCTCGATGCTGTTGAAATTTACCACTCCCGCCATCACTCCTCCCAGACGGATCGCTTTCGGTCCTGGGCTCGGGAACGCCAGTTGCTCGTCACAGGAGGGTCCGACTGCCATGGTATGCTCAAAGGTGAGCCCATGATGGGGAGGGCTTTCCTTCAGGGGGATGATTTGTGGCGCTTTTGCGATCGGCTGAACACAACCTTACCCATCCAGGCACCTCATGGGGCTCCTCGATAAACTCAAATATTCTCTCGCAAAAACGAGGGCAACGCTGATCTCCGCCTTCGTCTCACCCAAGTGGGATGAAGGGGAAATGGAGCGCGGACTTCTGGGTGCGGACTTCGGTCCCAAACTCACCTCCGAAATCATCGCGGGAATCAAACGCCGCCTGGAACTCAAACCGGGAGCCACGCGTGAAGACGCGCTCCGGGCTGCACGAGAGGAAGTCACGGGGATGTTTGGCGCTCCCTCCCCTCTCCTCCTTCCACAACCCGTCGTCCTTCTCCTTGTGGGCGTCAACGGCGCAGGCAAAACCACCACCGCGGCCAAGATCGCTCATCGTTTTCAGAGCGAGGGAGGGAGGGTTCTGCTTGCGGCAGCCGATACCTTCCGTGCAGCGGCCATCGAACAGCTCAAGCTTTGGGGAACGCGCCTCAAAACGGATGTCGTGTCGACAACTTATGGAGGAGATCCAGGGGCCGTCGCTCATGATGCCGTCAAGCGGCTTCAAACCGGTTCCCACACCCATTTGGTCATCGACACCGCGGGTCGCCAACATACCAAGACCAATCTGGTTCAGGAGCTTCAAAAGGTGAAACGCGTGATTGCCAAGGCGATGCCCGGCGCTCCTCACGAGGTCTGGCTGGTGGTCGATGCCCCCACGGGAGGCAACGCCATCTCCCAAGCGAGGGAATTCCACGCCGCGATGGGTCTGACGGGCATCATTCTCACAAAACTCGATGGCACGGCCAAGGGGGGCATGGCCCTGGCCATCCACCGCGAAACCGGTCTGCCCATTCGTTTCATCGGCGTGGGGGAATCCCTTGAGGATCTGGAACTCTTCGATGCCCGTACCTTTGCCGACGCCATGTGGACTGCCTCTGATTGATCCATAAAGGGCGACGCTCCGTCGTTGCCTCGGGACTCTATGAAAGGCGACGACGGAGCGTCGCCCATCAAAAATCAAACGGGTCAAATGAGCGCCAAACGTGATTGGACTATCACTCTTAGCCTGGTGGTGTTGTGTAGCTGTTTGACATGGTTGCTCATCCGGAGCGAATACTTCCCCGATGCCGCCTCCCTCTATCGCATTCCCACCCAAACCATCGTCGAACGCTTTCTTAAAAACGAAAATCATTCCGTGCTCACCCTCATCTGGAAGGGCGAACGCGTCGGTTCTCTTTCCCTCCGGGTGGTGCCCGGCACCAATCCGGCGATCTTTGGATCTACCCAGGCAGTCCTTCCCGTTCTTGGACAAAAGCCATCCCTTCGATGTGATTTTGACGCCCGACTTCTTTCCAATCACACCCTGGAACACCTCCGATTGCGGGGAAAAATCCAGGAGCTCCTCTTTGAAATTGAAACCGACACACCCACGGGCAAAGTCCGCATGGAAGCGCACGGGAATGGTGTGGATGAAAAAAGGGAATTCTCCACGAAGGCCCCCCACCAGAGCATCCCCGACGCCTTTCAACAACTTATGAGTGAGCACCAGCTTCCCGGGGGTTCGGTCGAATCGGCACAACAAGTTCTCAACAAGATCTCCTTCATAGGCTCCCAAACCCGCATCCACCGTCAACAGGACTGGATGGATGCCTACCTCCTTGAGATTCGTTCCGACTCCAATACCTGGATGAAGATCTGGATCGGTTTCGCGGGCGAGCCGCTCAAACTGGACTCCAGTTTTGGTTTGAGCGCCTTCAATCAGGACTTCTTTCCAGAAATGGAAAACAAATGACATCCTCCATCACATCGCCTATGGCGATGGGGAGCACCGTGCATGATTGAGATACAACAATTGACCAAGCGTTTCGGCTCGTTCACCGCAGTCGATCAACTCAACCTGAACGTCAGGGCAGGTGAATTCTTTGCCTTTCTTGGCCCTAACGCCGCGGGAAAAACCACGACGATCAAAATGCTCACCGGCCTTCTGAAACCGACCACCGGACGCGCCATTTTGAATGGCCATGATATTCAAACAGCCCCGGTCGAAGCCAAGAAGCACCTGGCTTACATCCCCGACTTCCCCTTTCTCTACGACAAACTCTCACCACAGGAGATCCTGATCATGGTTGGCGAGATTTTTGGCATGCAGCGTCGTGATGCCGAGCGGGAAAGGGACCGTTGGTTCGACTACCTGGATCTGGATGAATACCGTCATGAACTGACGGAAAACCTCTCCCATGGCACCCGTCAACGCGTGGTATTCGCCACCGCTTTCGTCCATTCCCCGAAAATGATCATCGTGGACGAACCCATGGTGGGACTGGACCCGAAGCATGCCCGTCTCGTCAAAAATGCCCTTCAGGAATTTACCCAGAAGGGGGGAACCGTGTTTCTCTCCACCCACGTCTTGAATGTGGCTGAGGAACTGGCCCACCGGATCGGCATCATCTCCCATGGGAAACTGGTTGCTTGCGGAAGCCTCGGTGATCTGCAAAAACAGAGTGGAAAGGATGGCGCCCTCGAACGCGCCTTCCTCGCCCTCACCGAGGACACCCCACAGCCATGAGGCATTCGCTCCACCTTTTTACTTTGGTTGCCCTGCTCACCGGTCTTTGTGCCTGCAGTGACTTTGGAAACAGGACGTACCGCTATCACGAAAGCATCCCCCTTCGGCCCATCGTCCTGAAGCTCGTTAAAACCGAACTGGGAAATCTGAATGGTAAAATGGCCGTCAAAGTCACCCTGGACATCACCAATCCCTCCGCTGACAAACTCAGTCTCTCCAAAGAACGATTCACCCTCCGTGTGGGAAAAAGCAGGGAAATCGCCCGGGATCTTTCCCTTCTCGAATCCCTTGGAATTGAAACCATTTCATTCAAACCCAGTGAGGAAGCCTCCATCAGCACTCAATTCATTCTCACAGAACCGGAGTTGCGTGAGCGGCTCTGTTTGATTGTGGATCGACAGAGGAAAGGCGACCGTGAAACCCTGGTATTGATTGAAGTCAAACGCCAGGGGACACCTCCCCTGCCGGTCTCAGGGGAATGGCGTGTCATGCGCTCTTCAAACTGGAACAATTGACCCATCGAACGACCACTCATGCCGACTCAAAACCCCATCATCATCGCCCTCGACGTCGATACCAGGCAGGAAGCCCTTGACTGCATCAAGCGTCTCGGCACTCGGGCCGATTTTTATAAAATCGGACTTCAACTTTTCTCCCGCGAAGGCATGCCCCTTGTCAATGAAGTGATTCAACTGGGGAAAAAGGTCTTTCTCGATTTGAAACTCCACGATATTCCCAACACCGTGTCGAAGGCTGTCCGGGCCCTCGCGCGACCGGGGATCGAACTGATGACACTCCACGCCTTCGGGGGAACGGAAATGATGGCCTCCGCCACCGCCACTTTGGATCAGGCTCGGGCTAAAAACCCGGAAATCACCACAAAATTGATCGGCGTGACCGTGCTCACGAGCCTGGATGACTCCGATCTTCGCCAAATCGGGGTGGACCATTCCCCCCAGGGACAGGTCCTTAATCTTGCCCGCTTGACCAAAAAATCAGGCCTTGCGGGTGTGGTGAGTTCGCCTCACGAAGCCCGACTTTTGCGCAATGAGCACGGTCCTGGCTTCCTGCTCGTGACGCCCGGTATACGGGCTTCCTCCGATCCAACCCAGGATCAAAAACGTGTGATGAGCGCAGCGGAGGCGATCAAGGAGGGCAGCGACCACCTCGTGATAGGGCGTTCCCTGCTCGACACCCCGGATCCCGCCGCCGCACTGGAATCGATCTTGCGGGAAATCGGAGCATGGTAGTTATACCCGCGGTCCCCTAGAAGGCACCCAACAGGCTGCTAAGCGTCTGAAGGCACGGAGAGATTCTCCCGATTGGAAACCATGGAAATGGCGATCGCCAGAACACCCATTCCATTCAAGGCGACCATGACTGGAACAAATTGATGCGCCTGCCAGTTGAGAATGGCAAAGAGCAGCTGAATCATGGCGAGCGTCCCCCAACTCCACCAAGCCGTTGTCGCCCGAAATCGAACCCGACCCAACACCCCATCCAGGGCAAGCATAAGGAGAAATGAAACTCCATACCAACCGAGAAAGTTGAGGCGGGGAATGCCATAATAAAACAGGTCGCGATCCAGCCACAGCCAGTAGTGCTTCACGTTGGCCGCCGCAGGCTCGAGATTCAGGTCCACAAGCAGGACCAAAATCGCACCACCAAAAACCCTCCAGACCCCCCGTTCGGAATCGGACGGGACACCGGAAAAGAGGAAGGCCGAAATGGCATAACCACAAAATGTCAAAATAAGCCAGCAGGCTGGAATCACATACGGAACCTCTCCATGCAAAAGAGGTCCAAGACGCGGAGTGTAAAGGTAGTGACCAAAGGGAACCCCAAATCTCACCCCCACCCATTCCACAAGCGTCGAAGCCACCATGATGATCCCCGCAGCAATCGTCACCTGACGTTCCGAAGCATCACAACTCAGAATTCGAACACTTACCAGGGCTCCCAGAAGCAGCGATACCATGTCTCCCCAGGGTTCAACCCGTGGCAACAGATTTCGCAAAGGCTCGGAGACCGTCAAAACAACTCCGACCGTCATCCAGATGAAATAGACCACAGCCGCGGGCAGGAGTCGTGATTCAGGCCTGCTCACAAAAGACTTGGGTTATTCCAGATCCGTTTTTACCGCTTGAACCACCCTCTGGGCGGAAAGCAGGACAAGGGGAATTCCACCACCCGGCTTGGCCGAGCCACCCACAAAATAAAGATTTTTCACCAATTCCGAACGATTGGAGGGACGTTCCCCCACCGCTCGAATGGAGTGCGTGGCGTGACCGTAGATGGCCCCACGATACGTCCGGGTGCGTTCCGCAAAATCCGCAGGGGTGACGATTTTCTCACAGAGAATCTCCTGCTTCAATCCGGTGAGCCCGGCCTTTTCAAGACGCTCAAGGATCAGATCCCGATACGATTCGCGATTGGTGTCCCAGTGATGATCGGGCTCCAAGGCGGGCGTATTCACAAGAACGAAGTAGTTGTCCTGCCCCGGGGGCGCCTGGGTGGGATCACTTCGGGAAGTGATGGACACGTAGATCGTCGGTTCCTGAGGCGGCCTTTTCTTTTTGAAAATATCGTCAAACTCCGCGAGATAGTCGGAGGAAAAGAACACATTATGATGGGCGAGCTGCTCGTAACGTTTCTTCACCCCCAGCATGAGCATGAAAGGGGACGATGAATAGGGGCGTTTCTGAAGGAATCGTAATGCGGTCTTCTGCCGCTTGATGGGAAGCAGGCGGGACCAGGCATGGGACACATCCGCATTACAAATGATCGCATCTGCCTCCATGCGAACCCCTCCCACCATCACTCCGACCGCCGTGGGTTTGCGAAGCACGCCGTTTTCCTTGCATACAATCTCGTTGACCTCGGCATCGACAAGGAACTCCACACCGAGATCACGTGCACATTTTTCCAAAGCCTCTGCCAACCGGTACAACCCTCCCCGGATGTACCATCCCCCCTCCTTCAATTCCAAGTAGGGAATGATGTTAAAGGTGGAAGGAAGGTTGTAGGGGGACGATCCGGTATAGGTGGCATAACGCTGAAACAACTGCCGGATATGCGGACTTTTAAAGAAGGATTCGATCACTTTCGACATGCTTTTTCCTGCGGCAACCTTCGGGACATGCTGAATATTTTTCAAAAAACGCCATCCCAAGTACCCCAGTTTGGTGTTGGGTGGGTGATAAAGGTAAGCTTCGGCTGAAAGGTCGTGAATTCCCGCTCCGTATCGCATGAATTTTTCAAGAGCCTCGCCATGGTCCTTCTCGCACCGGGCCACCTCGATTTGAAACAGGTGCGGATTCGCCCAGGCATTGATCACCTTGCCGTCCGGATAGAAATACCGGCAGACGGGATCGACGGTCATCAGCTCGAGATAGTCCTCCAGATCATGGCCCGCATATTCAAAGAGCTCCCGCAGGACAAAGGGCATGGTGATGAGGGAAGGACCGACGTCCCAGATAAACCCACCTTCGCTGTGACATGAGAGCTTGCCGCCCACTCGCACATTTTTTTCAAGAACCTTCACCTCCCAACCATCACGCGCCAGGCGGATGGCGGTGCTCATCCCTCCGAGACCCGCACCGATGATGATCGCCTTCTTGGACATAGGAACGTTGATTTATAGCAAGATCGGTTTGAACCGTCAGCCATAAACGGTGGATACGACAAGGGATTTCCTAGGAACCGGAACGGCATTGCCTTTCCTTTTTGAGGATTTCGATACAATTTATAGGGGTGAATCGCATCCGCATTCTACCCGACCAGGTCGCCAACCAGATCGCCGCAGGTGAGGTGATCGAAAGGCCTGCATCCGTCCTGAAGGAACTCGTGGAGAATGCCATCGACGCCCAGGCAACGAGCATTCGCATCGAAATTCGGGGAGGAGGCAAAAGCACCATCCGGATCACGGACAACGGCCATGGCATGAGTCGTGACGATGCGTTGCTCTGCATCGAACGGCATGCAACGAGCAAGATCCACGACTCCGCGGACATCGGTTCCATCCACACCCTCGGTTTCCGGGGGGAGGCCATACCCAGCATTGCATCCGTCTCCCGCTTCCGTTTGTTGACGAAGGAGCCGGACACCTCCTCGGGAACGGAGATCGATATTCACGGAGGCAAACTCCTCGCCGTCAAGGACGCCGGCTGCGCTCCTGGAACCCAGGTCGAAGTACGTAATCTTTTCTACAACCTCCCTGCACGCCGCAAATTCCTCAGGTCCGACGCCACCGAACTTGGACACCTCCACCATACCTTTCTTCTCCACGCCATCGCACAGCCCCATATCGGCTGGGTGCTGCACCAGGACGAGCGTATCGTTTACGAGCTCCCGGCCATTCCGGTTTCGAAAACGCAAAACGCCGAATCGGCCCTTCTGGATCGTGTCCGTGGCCTTCATGGAGCTCAGCTCGCTTCCCAACTTCTCCCGGTTCGGCACGCCCGGGAGGGTGTGCGCCTGCACGGCCTGATTGGAAAACCAGGATTAAGCCGATCCAATCGCAGCGAACTTTACACCTTCGTGAATTCCCGTCCGGTCGACAGCCGCGCCATTTACTACGGTCTCATCGAAGGATATCACTCCGCCCTCATGCGCGGGCGCTACCCTGTCTGCTTCCTCTTCCTGGAAATCGATCCCGCACTCGTCGACGTCAATATCCACCCGGCTAAAAGGGAGGTCCGTTTCCGGGAGGATGCGCGAGTTCAAGGTGTGGTGATTCAGGCCG
Source organism: uncultured Verrucomicrobiota bacterium (assembly GCA_964475835.1). Lineage (GTDB taxonomy): Bacteria > Verrucomicrobiota > Verrucomicrobiia > JABWAM01 > JABWAM01 > JABDCI01. The sequence continues at coordinate 40,176 of CAYYYL010000004.1, forward strand.
TGCGGGAAGCCCTCGGATCATCAGGCCCTGGCCCCCAGGCCGCCACGCCACTCGAGATGAAATTAAACCGCACCAGAATCGTTCCATCGCGCCCCCCTCTGCAGACACGCATGCCCGCCACTATCGGAACGCCCACGTTCTCCAATTTCCAGCCAACCGCCATCACTCCGCGGCCAGGGAATGAAAATGTCGGAATCCTGCCATCCACGCAACCGGCTTCCATCTCCACTCACGATTCATCCTTAAAGCCTGCCATTTCAAATACAATCCAGGATCGATCTCTTTCAACGTTCAACGTTCAACCTTCAAACACCCCTTTCATCCTCGGAGTCCTCGCAAAGCTCTATGTCATCGCACTGGATGGAGAAGGGTTGCTCATCGTCGATCAGCATGCTGCCCATGAACGCATCCTCTTCGAACAAATGATGAGCCGTGTGGGACGCGGCCAGGCTCCCTCCCAACGACTTCTCTTCCCCCAAACCATCGATCTCCCCCCCAGGGATGCAACGGAACTGAAGGAGCACCTTGGCACTCTGCAGGAGATGGGATTTGGAGTTGCGGAATTCGGAGATCGCAGCTTCATCATCGACGCGCTTCCTTCCTTCGTGAAAGTGGAAACCCTGTCCGAATTGATGCGCTCGATCCTCGACGAACTTCAGGAGGCCGGCCGGGGGATCAACCGCGATCGTTTCGCGGAGGAAACCGTGGCAAAAACCGTCTGCCGGCACGCGGTGAAGGCGAACGATGCCCTCCGCCCTGAGGAACTTCAACGCATGCTCGTGGATCTGCAGGCTTGTGAAAATCCCCTCACCTGTCCCCATGGCCGCCCCACCATGCTGCGACTGACCCAGGCGGAGCTGGAGCGCAAATTTGGAAGGCGACCGATCGAAACGCTTTAAACCAGTGGCTCCTACTGTTTGATCCGATAGATTCCCACGCCCCCAGCCCAGAGATCCCCCGTGGCGGCATTGAAACGCAATACTGCCGTTTTCCGATTCGGAATATTTTTTGAAATGTCGACCCAGGTTTTTCCACCATCGGTCGTTTTCATTACAAATCCATCCGCACTGGATCCCCATGTCACCCGTGAAATCCACATCGTATTCTCATTGCGTGGATCGATTTCAAGACATTGGATCGCCTTGCCGTCAGTAAAATTACTGACCTTGGTCCACGTGGTTCCATGATTCGTGCTTTTCCACAGATTGGAGCCATGGCAATAGATCACCCCGGATTTTGAGACTTCGATGTTAAAAATCCATGATTCCCCGCTGAACACCCGGGTCCAAACACCATCATTTTCACTCCGATAGACCCCTCCATTCGTGCCACACGCTCCAAAAAACACCCGAGTGGGACTTGTGGGATCCACCGCAAGGCCGTTAAAGACACCTTTGCCGAGCGGTTGATTCAGCATATACACCCAATGATAGCCGCCATCCGTGGACTTGTACACGCCACCTCCACCTGTGTTCCCATCCATGCCAAGGTACATGATACTGGGATTGGACGGATTCACCGCCAGGGAGCGCGCATAGGACTTCCCCCACAATGTACTGCCTGTGGGAGGAGTGGTCGGCAGGCCGGATCGTGCCGTCGTAAATTTCGCTCCCCCATCTTCACTGATGATCACCTGATTGATGGATGGGGAAAGATTCCAGGGAGTGCTCGTTGCGAGAATCTTCTCCGTCGCCCCTTTGTTCTGAACAAAAAGTCTCCACATGTGCCCGCTGATATTTGCGTTGTAGGCAAGAGGACTCAACGCATACCAATTGGTGGCGTTGTTATCGCTGACCACCAGTCCCACGTCCATTCCGACTGCGAACACGCTTCCATTGCAAAACTGAATATCCTGCACACAGGTGATGTCCGCCTTCCGTACACGTTCCCACCAGCTTACCCCTCCGTCAGAGCTATAGGCGTTGCGCCAGTTTCCCGCGACAAACAGTTCCAACGGATTTTTCGGGTTCAGAGTGATCGCATTGAGGCTCGAAAATCCCGTGATATTCGCCGTGGTTCCTTCATTTGGCAGCAACGGATCATCCACCTCGTTCTTGTGCAAATTCCGGGAAAGAGTCCATGTGGTTCCTCCATCCACCGATCGATAGAAATACCCCGTCCAACTCACATTTCCGATACAATAGACCCGGTTCGCGTTGGAAGGATCCACCAATACCTGGCGCACGACTACGGTGGTCCCGATACCGCTGGTCGCGGCTTTCCATGTCGCCCCTGAATCTGTGGATTTGAACACTCCGGATTTGCCAAACGAGGCGTAAACGGTATTTCCAGAAAAAGCCACACTGGTCGCCGTCAAAGGCATTCCAGCGGCCGCCACCCATGTTACCCCTCCGTTCTCACTCTTGAGGAGGCCCGCCGCCGATGTGGCCACAAAAACCCTGCTGATCGTTCCCTTCATCACCCCCACCGATGCAATATAGCCCGAAGGAGCCTGATAGACCTGCTTCCATGTGGTCCCACTATCCGAACTTTTGTACACCCTTCCATTCATGCAGCCCGCATAAACAACCCCATCCACCAAAGGATCAAAAGCAATGGCCTGGATACTCCCATCGCGGGAGAACTTCATTCCAAGGGTTCCCGTCTGAGCCAGAAAGGTCCAATGTGCCCCCCCATCAGTGCTCTTTGAAATCCCAGCCGCCGTGCCCGCAAAAACCGTTTCGGGATGGCGGGGATCCACCGTCAGCGTATGAATATCCAGATTATTGAGCCCCACATTGATAAACTTCCAGTTCACCCCCTTGTCCGTTGTTTTGTACAGTCCGCTGACATCACCCCCCAAATAAATCACATTGGAATTCGTCGGATGATAAGCACAGGCCCAATAGTATCCACCCCCACCCCATCCCACATGCTCCCACTGGGGATCCGTCACCGCCCCCATTAAAAACATTCCGGATGCAAAGGCAAAAAAGCCACAACAGACACCCATAAGGAGACGCTTTGCCCAGGGTGCTTTTCCAAAGGAGGGGGAGGATGGAGAATACATGGTATCCAGAACCTAAGTGCATAGACCTCCCACGTATTTAGCATTTTTGGTAAAAAGCTTCGCTTATTCGGAATTTTTCAACCAAAAGCCACCCTAAGCTAAGGGTTCGGAAGAGGTCTCTATCCTACTTTCAATACTAAGGGGAACCCGGCGCATTTCTGTGCGGAAACCTGCCATGGGGACGTGGCAGGTTCTAGGTATCGGGTCCAAAAGGTAACAGCGAAGGGCCTTTTCGATTTTTCAGGAAGCTGCCACCAGACCTGAAAGGTCAAAAAAAAGCCGGACCCTCATCGGGTCCGGCTTTCCAAGGAGCTTGCAAAAACTCAGGACACACTCGCGGCGACGCGTCGCTTGGAGGAGCTGCTGCGGGATTCCGCAGGAGCCGATTCACAGGCGCAGCACGCGGCCAGTTGGCGGCCATAGACGGCGCGGTCCCCCAATTCCTCTTCAATACGAAGGAGCTGGTTGTATTTCGCCACGCGATCGGTACGGCAAAGAGAGCCGGTCTTGATCTGGCCCGCATTGGTCGCTACGGCGATGTCGGCGATCGTCGTGTCCTCGGTTTCGCCGGAGCGATGGCTGATCACGGCAGTGTAACCCGCACGGTGGGCCATGTCGATGGAATCGAGAGTTTCGGTCAAGGTGCCGATCTGGTTCACCTTCACGAGGATCGAGTTGGCAATGCCTTCCTTGATTCCGCGGCTTAGGAACTCCGTGTTCGTGACAAAGAGATCGTCGCCGACAAGCTGGGTGTTGCATCCCATGGAATCCGTCAGCTTCTTCCAGCCTTCCCAGTCATTTTCAGCAAGACCGTCTTCGATGGAAACGATCGGATACTTCTTCTGAAGATCCTTGTAAAAGCTCACCATCTCCTCAGCGGTACGGGATGAGCCATCCGATTTCTTGAAGATATAACGTTTCGACTTCGCATCGAAAAACTCGCTCGATGCGGCATCCAGGGCAATGAACACCTCCTTACCCAGCGTGTATCCGGCCTGCTTGACCGCGAGAGCAATCACTTCCAGCGCATCCGCGTTGGACTTGAGCTTGGGCGCGAAACCACCTTCATCGCCAATGGCCGTGGAGAGGCCACGCCCCTTGAGCACGCTTTTCAGCGAATGAAAAATCTCCGTTCCCATGCGCAAGGCTTCGCGGAAGGACTTCGCTCCCTTGGGCATGATCATGAATTCCTGGATGTCGACAGGAGCATCCGAATGCGCGCCGCCGTTCAGAATATTCATCATCGGAACAGGAAGAACCTTCGCATTGGGCCCACCGAGGTATTTGAAGAGAGAGACACCGAGCGCTGCAGCCGAGGCGTGCGCCGCTGCCAGCGAGACACCAAGGAGCGCATTGGCTCCGAGCTTCGCCTTGTTGGGCGTGCCATCGAGGTCGATCATAAGCGCATCCAATCCGGCCTGATTAAGGGCATCAAACCCCTCGATCTCGGGAGCGATCTTCGTGCGGACATTCTCCACGGCCTTCGAAACTCCCTTGCCAAGATAACGTTTCTTGTCCCCATCCCGCAACTCCCAGGCTTCGTGTTGGCCCGTGCTGGCGCCCGAAGGAACCGCAGCGCGACCCACAGCCCCGCTGGAAAGGGTGATTTCAACTTCAATCGTCGGATTCCCGCGGGAATCCAGGATTTCTCTTGCCTGAACTTTTTGAATGTTAGTCATAAAATCAATTTGGGTGCAAAACTCATGGAATCCAGCCCCCATCGAGCGTCGCTACCCTTGGCAGCAGCGCTCCCGAAACGCCGGATCAAACCCCTGCGTGCTGCATTTCACCTGTCGACACCGCGGGGCCGTCACCTTCCGAAACTGCGGCTTCGATCTGGACGATACGCGCCTTACGCTCCCCCTGATCGCCGGGAAGGACCGCGGTCTCTCCCGCCTTTTTTCCAAGAATGGCCGTCGCAAGCGCGGCTTGATAGGAAATGATCCCTTTTTCAGGATCCCCATCCCATGCACCTAAAATGGTAAATACTTCCTTCCGTCCTTCCTCCAGCATCTCGATGGTCACCCGGGTTCCGATATTCACCGCCGAGGTGTCGGGCTTGTAAAAATCCGTTCCACGGGCCCGTGAGAGCATCTGTTCAAGTTCAGCACGCAGACGCATCAACACCGTCTGCATCTCCTTGGCCGCTTTGAATTCGTGGTTCTCACGAAGATCTCCATAGCTTCGAGCCACGGCGATTTCCTGGGAGTTTTGGGGAATCTTCTTATTGATAAGTTCCTCGTACTCGCTCTTTTTACGCTCCAGGCTTTCCCAGGAGACAATCAACGCCTCGGTTTCAGATTGCTGATTGCTCACCAAAAGGGACTGGACCGTGGGCGAAACCTTGATCAGACGGGCCATCATGGATCGCTTGTCAAGTTCGTCGATGGCAGGATTCATCAAAATCGATTTACCGAGATCACGAGCCTCCTCAGCATCACAGGCCCGGACCAAATCCGCAATCAGGGATGAATCACTCAGAAGAAGTTCGGAAAGAGGACTCTTGCGACGGGTGCCTGATTCCAGGGCGTTGACTTCGAGTTGATGAAGAATCGTCGAAAGGAGACGTCCATTCACCAATGCGGGCAGCCATTTGGCGTATCCGGGGTTTTCACGATTCTTACACAACCAGAGAATCAGCTCGGGACCGGCCCGGTGTTCCCGAAGGCTTTGCTCCACCATGGGGGCAAGATCCCCCTCCTTGCCCTCGGAAACCAGAAAATCGATGATCTCGGTGACCAGCTTCCCACCAGCCTTGTCGAGCATCCCCTTGATGCGAACCTCCCAATCGGGAAAGCTCTGTTTCAAAATCGGAAGAATATGACGCTGACGATGCGTCGAAAGATCGGAAACCAATTGATGCACATTGCGAACCTCTTGAACGAGCGACTGGATATTCACAGGTGCAGCCCCGGAATCCCCCAAACGGGAAAGATCATCCCGGATCCAGATGGCTTCGATCACCACAGCGGGATTCTTGTCACGATTGGATATAATATGCTCATCGAGTGCCTTGACGATATCAGGAATCAGCGACTTCAATTCGGCATTCTTTCCAACCTTGCGCAACACCTCCTCCGCAACCTCCAGGAGATCGGCCAGAGTTCGTCCCTCGCTCAAACGAACCAGAAGGAGATCGGCCGCCGTTTCCGGTTTATCGAGAAGCCGGAAAGGCTCTGTCTTCCGTGAGGGCCAAACAATCAGGGCATCCTTCTTGCACGCGCGCTTTGCCGCCGCCACCCACTTTTTCCAATCGGAGGCGGGAATGACGTCCTTGCAGATCACCGACTCCAACTTTTCCGAAGTCGCCGCCTCACCAAAACTTTTTGCAAAATCGCGCACCACCGCCGAGGGGTTTTCCCCGGCGTTCTTTTTCAGGTCGTCCAGACGGTTGGCCTTCTGGGCAAGAATATGATCCTCTGCCAACACCTGAAGAGAATCCGCTGCGTATGCCAGCTGCATCGGATGCTGCGGCTTTTGAGTAAAATCAATCACGATCTGGCCGAGCACCATGTCGAAGGATGAAACCTTCCCGAAACCCCAGCTTCGATGCAGACAAAACGAGCCGGGTGCCAGGGATAGGAGTTTTTTGACCTGAATTTGAGTGAGGCGACCCGATGCGACGTAGCTTTGAAATTCTTCTGGGTTCATAGGCAGAAGGGTATTATGACTCGGACACCTCCCAAAGAGCAAGTAAAACCCATGGAGGGTCCCCTGACAGCTTGCCAACAGGTTACCCGCGACTCAGCGGTTTTCAGATCGCTTTTGGAGCTTTTGCCTCGCCTCGTCGCGCTCCTCAGATGTCATCTGCTTCCAGCGCTCAAAATTCTTCTTCAACTTCTCCTTCTCTTCCGGCGACATCTTCTGCAAACGCTGAAAACGTTTCTCGAGAAGCTTGCGCTGATCGTCCGTCAAATCTTTGAAAATGGGGAGCTTGGCGGCCTCGGTCCGTCTCTCCTCCGGAGTCATGCTCCTTGCCCGCTTCCGAAAATCCTCCATCTGTATTCGCTCCTCCGGGGTCAATTTCTCAAATTTTTCCATGAGGGCCTGCCGGGCAGGTGACAGGGACGCAAAATGTTCGTACTGCTTCTGAACCCGCACCCGCTGCTCCGGCTTCAAATCCCTCAATAAAGGCAGGGTTTGCATGGCTTGATCCCGCTGTTCGGGCGTCAGTTTGGCATAGTTCCTCCGAAACTCCTGGAGCTGGGCCTTCTCTTCAGGTGCGAGCTTCTCCCATCGCTGTTTCCAGCTTCCCCCCCGCTTCGAACGTCCCTCCTTTTTCCCAGGAAGGGAATCCGATTGAGGCGCGGAAACCTCCGGTTTGGAAGGCGGAGGGGGAGCTTCTTCGGAAAAACCACCCGCCGCCCTGGTGCTGATAACCCCAGCCAGATAGGCCAGCAAAAGGATACGCCTTAGTTGGATTCTAAAGCTCATCAAGCCTTTCTATCACATCCAAATCCTGGATAAGCTCGTAGTCCTGAACCAACTGAGCCACTTCCACTGGGGCCGCAGGCTCCTCCTGCATCCCCGAGGAAATTCCTGTTTTCACTTCCACCACTCCATTCGATTTGGGTTCAAAAAAATGAGTCCCAACCACCACCAATAAGACCCCACACGCCGCAGCTAAGGCCATCGACACCCCCCATCGCCAGGATCTCAAAATAGGCCAACCCCAGGCCCGCCCCACACTCTTTCCACCCTCCTGAAGCCTCTGCCGTACCCGATACGCAAAATCCGTGGCCGGACGCTCCTGAGGCAATCGCCCCAAGACATCCCACAGCTTCTGGTCATCGTTCCAATCTGGAGGAATGGGTGGCATAGCTTTATATTAATATAAACACCGTTGACGCCGTTAGGTTTCTCTCAAAAATTCCTCAAGGTCTTTTTTCAATGCCTCACGGGCACGATGCAATAGGGACTTGGTGGCACTCACGCTTGCTCCTAAAATTTTAGCAATTTCTTCATAGGGCATCCCTTCATAGCGGCAAAGAAGGACCGCTGTACGCTGGTTTTCGGGGAGTCGATGGATGGCCGCAAGGATGGCTTGCTGAAGCTCTTTCTCCGAGCTGACCGTGGAAGGAGACTTTGCTCCGGGATCGGCATATTGAAACGGTTCGGCTTCAGGATCTTCAGAATAAGTTTCCTGCAAGGATTGCACCGGATGGCGCGTCCGCCTGCGAAATTCGTTCAGGCAAAGATTGCGTGCGATGGTGAAAAGCCATGTCGTAAATTTCGCAGTAGGCTCATATTTTTCGGCATTTTTGTAGACCTGAACGAAGACATGCTGGGCGATATCCTCGGCATCCTCAAGATTTCCCACCTGACGATACACAAAATTCAACACGGGAATTTTGAAATGCTCCACCAACGCTTCGAACGCTGCTTCATCCCCCGCCTTGACACGGAGCATCCAATCCACATGTGGATCAGACCCACTCATTCCACCATCACGGGTCGTTCAAGTTCGGTTTCGACCATGATCTTCACAAGTTCCTTGAAACGGACCTTCGGCTGCCAGCCCAGCACCCGTTTTGCTTTCGACGCATCACCCACCATCAACCCCACCTCCGTGGGACGAATCTGCTCCGGGTCCGTCTCCACATACTCCTGCCAGTCAAGCCCCACCGTGGCAAAAGCCTGTTCAACAAACTCTTTCACACTGTGAGTCTCTCCGGTCGCAATTACAAAATCATCCGCCGTCTTCTGCTGCAACATCCGCCACATCGCCTCCACATATTCCGGCGCATACCCCCAATCCTTCTGGGCTGAAAGACTGCCCAGGCGAAGCTTGGGAAGTTCCCCTCGCTTGATCGCCGCCACACCCCGTGCGATTTTTCGAGTCACAAAATTTTCACCGCGCCGGGGTGATTCATGATTGAAAAGGATCCCGTTGCACAAGAACAGACCGTAACTTTCCCGGTAACACGATACCAGAAAATGACTCGCCGCCTTGGCGCAGGCGTAAGGACTCACCGGGCGGAAAGGCGTCCGCTCCGTCTGGGGGGATTCCTCCGGATGCCCATACATCTCCGATGTCGATGCGTGATAAAATCGAACCTGCCGCCCCATCTCCCTCACGCACTCCAGAAGTTTCACCGTTCCCACCGCATTGATGTCAAACGTGTACTCCGGAGACTCGAAACTCACGCGCACATGACTCTGCGCGGCGAGGTGGTACACCTCATCAGGTTGAATCTTGTGGAAAAGCCGGATCAATCCACTCGTTTCCCCGAGGTCCCCGTAGTGAAGAAAAAGCTGCTCCTGACGCTGCAAGGGAGTGAGGTCCAGATGATCCAGACGGTCCCGCTGCATCATGCTCGTGCGGCGGACGACGCCATGCACTTCGTATCCCTTTTGAATTAACAACTCCGTGAGATACGATCCATCCTGGCCCGTAATCCCCGTGATCAACGCGCGCTTGGTCATGGAAGGCAACGCTACAAGCTCAGAACCGTCAGTGACAAGACACAATATGACAGGAGAACCTTCTCAATTCGCATCGGCATGCTCGGTCTGTAATTTTCGCAGATGGGCCGACGCCTCGGTTTCGCAGGGCAGATTGGAATCCAGAATCCGCTTCAACACCCGAACACTCCCCTTCCAATCCTTTTGCAATTCCAGAATCCTGACGGCCTCCAACCCCCCCTTGCATACCCAGAAAAACTCGCGCTCCTCAGCGGAGGTGCTCTGGGGATTGCGCTCGTAGAGGGGGGTCAGATAGCTCTGCATCGCCAGCTTCAAGTCCCCTGTTTTCTCATAAGTCCGTCCCATCTCCACATAGGCCTGATTTTTCAGGGACGCATCCGCCTTGGGGGAATTGACGATGATTTTAAAGGATGCCAGCGCGTCATCATAGCGTTTCATCTGACGAAGACACTGCCCCCGGCGACCTTGAATCTCCAGGAGCCTGTCGTCCGACTGCATTTTCTCACCGGACTTCAGCAAATCATCCAAAATCAGGAGCGCTTCATCGAACTTGCCCTGTTCGCTCAAAAGATCTGCGTACAAAAATCGGCCGTCAAAAACCCAGGGGGATTGCGGATAGTCGCGCACGAGGGCCTCGATCAACCGGGCGGCATCCCCCTTGTTCTGCCCCAGACGGTACGCCGCCATCGCCGCGAAATAGGTGGCTTCGGGGGCCATGGGATGCATGGGAGCGTTCTTTCGCAACAATTCGAACTGCTCCTCAGCCCTGGCATAGTTCTTCGCTCGATCGTAATACGATCCAAGCCAGAACTGCGCCTCGAAGGCAGATGGACTCTTTGGATGATTCTTCACCAACGCCTCAAATTCCGCCACCGCCTTCTCATTCTGACCCAGCCTCTCCAGATTCCGGGCACGACAGAGAAGGGCTCTCGGCACCAATTCATGCTTGGGATACTTCTCGACGAATAACTTCACTGTATCCATCGACTCCTGGTACTTTCCCAGGGCATACAAAACCTCCGCCTCGTCTATCCAGGTTCTCGGAACATAGGAGGAGGAAGGATATTGCTGAATCAGCCTTTGATACGCCTCCGCCACCTTCTGCATTTCTCCACTGCGACGATTGGCCTCGGCTTCCAGCACACGAACTTCGGGAGACCACGCCCCCACGGCTAACGCCGCGTCATGCGCGGCTCGACGTTGGAACCCCTGGGAATGGTACCCCCCCCGAAAAAAAGCATTCGCAGCCTGATAGAGCGCCTGTTCGCGGCGCCCCCCCACCGCCCCTCCCTTGACTTGGTAGGCCTTCATGTACGCAGCCGCGGCTTTCTCAAACTCCTCCCGCTCAAAATGAAGGTCCCCCAACTTCAACCACGCATCGATCTGCAATCCGGGATCCCCGGCTCTCTCAGCCGCCTTCTGAAACTCCAGCGCGGCCGATTCATGCTTCTTGTCATTCAAAAAAATCCAGCCCAGTTGAAAATGCGCCCGATCCCCCAGCGCACCCGCAGGATACTTGTCAAAATAAGCCTGCATCGCCCGGATGGCTTGATCGTACTTGCCCGCCTTCTGCCATAAGGTTCCAATTTCGAGCAGCAACGATTCCCCCAAGCGTGTGCGTGCATTTTCCCCCTCCCAATCCGCCAGACGGTCCACCAGGGTATCCACCTTTTTCTCTCGCAGGTAGATCTCCTCCAGTTTGCGCACACAATTCAGACGAAAGGATGCATCATCGCTCTTGCGGAAGGCCTGTTCAAAGGAGGACGCACCCCCGGCAAAATTCTGGGCCGCCACATCCAGCTCCCCAAGGCGGAAGAGCGCAGAAGGGACGACGCTCTGGGCCTCGGGCCGATCCGATCGCGTGATGATCTCAAACCGCGACTTCGCCACGTCGGGCTGCTTTCGCTCCAGATCCATCTCCCCAAGCGCATAAAGGGCCTGAAAACCCACGGCGTTCTGACTTTCCTCCTTCGCCAAACGGGTCAGAATCCCTGCAGCCTGGTCGTACTTTTTCTGCATCACATAGGTTGTCCCCAGGGTGAGAGTCGCACGCGCCGCAAGATCGGAGGATCCCTCCTTCTGCAACAATCGCAACACCTCCTGGGCCGCCTCATACTTCTGCTGCTGAAGGAACGCCCGCGCCACTCCATATTGGGCGTCCATCGCATATTTGCTCTTTGGAAAGCGTGCGCTCAGACTTCCAAAGGTCTGCAATGCATCGACCGGAAGCTCCGCCTTCAATTGCGCCTCTCCGATGTAGAAGAGATAGGCGTCCTGCCATGCAATCGAGGCGGCGGCCAATCGGGTTTGAAGAAGGTCAAGAGCATCCATAGCCCGCCCCTGATTGAGACGCGCACGGGCAAGAAGCCACGACGCTTCATCCCGGTAGTCGGATTGGGGAAAATCACTCAGCAACTTCTGAAACTGGGTCTCCGCCAGTTCGTAGAGATGATCATCCATCGCCTTTTGCCCAAAGGTGAAAAGGCGTTTTTCACTCGCAGACGATTCAGCCCCGGAGAGTGAAATCGTGGTCGCCAACAGGCAGGAGAGAATTCCACACCAAAACCATGACCGACGATTTGGAAGGGAGGGATACATTCGCCTTATTGAAAATTACTTCCCGGTGTTTTCCACAGAAAAGGTCGCAGCCGCAGGGGTGAAACCCGCCCATTTCTGTGCAAGAAACCGTCCGGTATGGGACTCCCCGCATTCTGCCACCTTCTCGGGCGGTCCGGCAACCACAACCCGTCCCCCGCCCTCCCCACCCTCAGGTCCAAGATCCACCACCCAGTCTGCACTTTGAATGACATCCAGATTGTGTTCGATCACCAGGACGGTATTGCCTGCGGAACGAAGTCTGAGGAGAACCTCCAGCAATTTTTCGATGTCCGCGAAGTGCAATCCGGTGGTCGGTTCGTCCAGAATATAAAGGGTGCGCCCGGTCGATTTTCGTCCCAGCTCGGCGGCAAGTTTCACGCGCTGGGCCTCACCCCCGGAAAGGGTGGTCGCCTGCTGGCCCAATTTGATGTAACCCAAACCCACTTCGGCCAGAGTGGTCAGAGTGTCCTTCACACCGGGAATCCCATGAAAAAACGACACTCCCTCATCCACCGTCATATTGAGCACATCCGCAATATTGCGCCCCTTGTAGGTGATCTCGAGCGTTTCACGATTGTAGCGCTGGCCCTGGCAGGCTTCACACACCACATAGACATCCGGAAGGAAGTGCATCTCGATTTTCAACACGCCGTCACCCTCGCATTTTTCACACCGTCCACCCTTCACATTGAAACTATACCGACCGGGTCCATAGCCCCGAATCTTGGATGCCGGGAGGGACGAAAACAGATCCCGGATGACCCCGAAAACCCCCGTGTAGGTGAGCGGATTGGAACGCGGGGTGCGCCCAATGGGGGATTGATCGATGACGATCACCTTGTCCAGATGATCGGATCCGGTGATGCGATCGTGTTTCCCGGGCTTTTCAGTCGATCCATGAAATTTCCGCTGCAGGGCACGGCGCAGGACGTCGTCGACGAGGGTGCTCTTTCCCGATCCACTGACCCCGGTCACGCAAGTAAAGAGTCCGATGGGAAATTCCGCACGCACCCCCTTCAAATTATTCTCCGAAGCACCCCACACCGCCAGCCAGCCATCGCCCGGCGCCACACGACGGCGCGGTGGTTTCACCTGAAATTCATGCGTCAGATATCGCCCTGTGAGCGATTTCTCCGAAGACCTCACCTCATCAAGACTGCCCTGTGCTACCAGTTCCCCCCCGTGCAACCCTGCCCCAGGCCCAAGGTCGATGATGTGATCCGCATGCCGGATCATGTCTTCGTCGTGCTCCACCACAATCACCGTATTCCCCAAATCCCGGAGTTGGAGAAGCGTCCCAATCAGCCGTTGATTGTCACGTTGATGCAACCCAATACTGGGTTCATCCAGCACATAGATCACCCCGGACAACTTGGACCCGATCTGAGTCGCCAGTTTGATGCGTTGGGCCTCGCCACCCGAAAGCGTGCCACTCTCCCGATCCAGGGTGAGATAGCCCAGTCCCACCTCCCGCAAAAACCCAAGTCGCGACCTGATTTCCACCAACGCCTGCCGGGCGATCTGCTGCTGCTGCCCGGTGAGGGATATCTTTCCGATAAAATCCAATGCCGCATCAACGGAGAGCCGGGTGATGGCGATGATCGATTCCCCACCCAGCGTCACCGCAAGACTCTCCTTCCTCAGACGCGCCCCCCGGCACTCGGTGCAGTGCTGGAATGTCTGATAGTTGCGAAGTCGCTTGCGCGTGAATTCGCTGTCTGTCTCCGCATAGAGACGCTGCAGCTGGGGAATCACTCCTTCAAACGGTTTGATTGACGTCTGCTGCTTGCCTTCCCGAATAAAACGGAAGGTCACCTCCTGACTCCCCGTGCCATCCAGAATCGCCGCTCTTTTCTCCGAAGGAAGATCCTTCCATGGCGTGTCAGGATCAATTTTTAAATGAGCGGCGATGTTCCGCAGCAACATCTTGTAATGTGCAATCAGTCGCCGTCCCCCGCGTTTCCAGGGAACAATGACCCCCTGATTGATGCTCTTCTCCGGATCCGACACGATCAGCTCCGCATCGAACACCAGCTCCTGCCCGATGCCATGACAACGGGGACACGCCCCATAGGGACTATTGAACGAAAAATGGCGCGGCGTAAGCTCACCAAGACTGATTCCGCATTCCACACACGCGTTCATCGTGCTGAAAAGCGTTTCTTTCCATGGCACTTCCTCGGATGCGGCTGCAGTCTTCCCGGGAGCAGGCCGTGTGAGTGCCAGCAGCGTCCCCTGCCCCCATTTGAGGGCCGTCTCCACCGAATCCGCAATCCGGGTTCGAAATTTCCCGTCAACCGGAAGCCGGTCCACGACCGCTTCAATGTGATGCACCCGGCTTTTGTCCAACCGGGGCAGGGACACCGCCTTGTCGGCTGCGGCTTCAATTTCGACAAATTCACCATCCAAACGCATGCGAACAAAACCCTGATTTCGAACCTTCTCCAGAACATCGCGGAACTCCCCCTTCTTGCCCCGCACCAGGGGAGAAAGAACCATCAAATGAGTGCCCTGGGGCATCTCGAGGATGCGGTCGACGATATCCTGCACGCTCTGACTGCGAATCGGTTTGCCGCAGGAGGGACAGTGAGGGGTGCCCACATGGGCGTAGAGCAATCTCAGAAAATCAAATATCTCCGTCGTCGTGGCGATTGTGGAACGGGGATTAAAGGAAGAGGATCGTTGCTCGATCGCAATGGCAGGGGAAAGGCCATCGATGAAATCGACATCCGGCTTCTGCATCTGATCGAGGAACTGTCGGGCATACGCAGACAGGCTCTCCACATATTTTCGCTGCCCCTCGGCATAAATCGTATCAAACGCGAGAGACGACTTTCCACTTCCGCTGAGCCCCGTGATGACCACCAGCCTGTCCCGCGGAATCGTCAGGGACACATTTTTGAGATTGTGCTGGCGGGCTCCGCCTATGGTGATGACGCCTTCGGGCATATCGAAAATCCAGGATCGGGTGAAACCCCTATCCTACGGTCTTGCAAAAAAATATCAAGGGAACCGCGCGATTGCAGTTGAGGCGGGGACATTCCTATGGGTGTCCCCCACCGGATGGCCTTCGTATTCCTTCTTTATAGGACCACCCAAGGGGTGGCCATAGCCCTTCTGGAACTTGCCGCGGCAAGTGAAATCGAAAGCATCCCCAAAAAAAGGAAGGGAGGTTGCGGATCAGCCCGCCGGATTGACAATCAAATGAAAGGTCGATGAATCAATATGAATCATTTCCTTTAAATTGTCGTGCACCGCAATCCGGATCCGATCCCCATGCCTGGATAACCGCTCCAGGAGCCGATGCAGATGCCGGACCTGCTCCTCGTGAATCTCATCGATATGAAGGGTCACCGAGGAACTGGTATGCTCCAGAACCTGTCGCAGATGATGAGCTGCCCGTGGGTAGAATTTTCGATCCAGCAATCCCTTCATCCGGATCGATAAATTCGCGGCGGCATTTTTTGCCTGACTGAGCGATACTTCCAGCGTCTCCCGCTGGAGGTATCGCTGAAAGGCGGCCTCGATCGATTTCAGATAACCGTGAAGGATCTGGTTGGACCTCTCAAATTTGTCGATGAAGTGCCGGCGCACATAATCCCGCATCGACAATCCCACCACCCAATCCTGAATGGCGAGGGGAATGAGTTTCGGGGAAATAAAAAGCATGGAACGGGCGAAATGGTAAAACGCCCCCAACCCACCGGGCCGCAGGCCCCGGTAAAAAAGCTTCCACAAAATATCCAGACGCTCCCGCCATGTGTATTCAGACGAGGCGGAGGGAGTTTTTAAATAACGGAGCTTGTTTGTGATTCGATCCGCAATATTGCGATAGGTCAGCAGTCGTTGATAAAGCACCCTGTAGCCCCCCACCATCTCCTCATAGGTCATCTGTTTGGGAATGATATTGGTGGCAAGCTTCGTGTTGTCGGAATTTCCCGCCTGCAAATTGAGACGTTCCTCCTTTTGGAGCCGGATGTAGAGGGGTGTTTTTGGAAGAGCTGTCAACAGTCCGACCATGGCGGCCTGAATGCCCGAGTCCGTGACAAACTGGAACTGCTTTTCAAAAGTCTTCATGGTGTCGTTGTCGAAACCGATGATGAATCCGGCCGTGACCTCAATCCCGCGGGAGTAGATCGTTCGAATGGATGAGAGGATGTCCTGTCGCGTATTCTGTATCTTCCGGGTTTCCCGCAGGCTGTCCTCATCCGGAGATTCGATGCCCACAAAAACCCATTCAAAATTCGCCTCACGAAACAACTGAAGCAATTCGTCATCCCCCGCGAGATTCAGCGACGCCTCCGTTCCAAATCGAAATGGATAGTTGTGGCAGGACTGATAATTTTTGAGAAAGCGCATCAGCTCCTTGGCCAGCGGTTTGTTTCCGATCAGGTTGTCATCCACGAAAAATGCGTTCTTCACCCCAAGACTGCGAAGCAGATCCAGTTCACGGCCGATTTGATCCACCGTCTTGGTCCTGGGTTTGCGACCAAACATCACAATGATGTCGCAAAATTCGCATTGAAATGGACAGCCGCGTGAAAACTGGAGGCTCACGGCCTGGTATTTGTCGAGCTTGAGCAGATCAAATCGCGGCGTCGGGGAATCCGTCAGATCCACCGATTCCGTTTCATGATAAAATGACTTGAAGGCACCCATCTCAAAATCCCTGCAAAACTCCCTCCAGATATATTCCGCCTCACCCGCAATCACCACGTCCGCAAGAGAGGTGTACAGCTCGGGACAAAGGGAGGCATAACTCCCTCCAGCCACCACAAAGTGTCCCTTTCCACGGTAGAAGGACAAAAGTTCGGCCTGGCGAGGAAACTGAATCCCCATTCCACAGATGCCAATGATGTCCGCCTGGGGATCCATGGGAATGGATTCAATGTTTTCATCGATAATTTCTATCTCCCAATGGGCCGGACTCAAGGCAGCCAGGGTTGCGAGCCCGAGCGGCGGATTCATGGTGCGCTTGTTGGTTAAAATGTTCTCGATCGCCCACTTAAAGCTCCAGAAGCTTTCGGGAAACTTCGGATTGATGAGGAGTAGTTTCAATTGGCACTTTCTATGAGTCGGAATGGGGTCCTGAACGGATCAAAAATACCCATGCAAACGTGTCATGAATGATAGGGTAGTTCCCGGATTTGTAAATAGGGCCGCCCCGGATGGAATTTTCACCCCATCTCAACCATCGAGACAACCCCGCCCCAGGAAATCTCAGAGGGAGATTGCGACTGTATTCCCCTCCCGAATCCACGTTACCATGCTCCCGAGTCATGCATGAGCCAAAAGAAATCACGGAAAAGCCAAAAGAGTCCCGGAGGGACACCCAACTTCGCGAACTGGTTCTGGTTTTTCTCAAACTCGGTTTCACTTCTTTCGGAGGACCGGCGGTTCATATTGCCATGATGGAAGATGAGGTTGTTCGCCGTCGTCGATGGCTGACCCGGGAGGACTTTCTCGACCTGGTGGGTGCCGTCAATCTGATTCCCGGCCCCAATTCCACCGAACTGGCCATTCATTTGGGGTATCGAAGGGCGGGCTGGCCCGGTCTGATCGCGGCCGGGATCTGCTTCATTCTGCCGTCCACATTTATCGTCACGGCACTCGCCTGGATTTATGTCACCTTTGGGCACCTCCCGGAAATGAAGGATCTGCTCCGGGGGATGAAGCCGGTGATGATTGCCATACTCATTCAGGCCCTCTGGCGACTCGGAAAATCGGCCATGAAAACACGGATGCTGAGAGTCCTCGGACTCATCGCAGCCACACTGAATGGCATGGGACTCGATGAACTTGTCGTGCTCTTTGGCGCGGGATTCCTGTGGATCATGATCCGGGGAATATCTTTGAAGAAACTCTCCCCACCCGCATCCATTATCCCATGGATGGCTCTTGTCCCGGGAGGCACGATGGGGACTGCAGCCATAGTCGTCCTGCCGTTCAGCCTGACGGCACTCTTCCTCTTTTTTGTGAAAGTGGGCTCCACTCTCTTCGGAAGCGGATACGTGCTCCTGGCATTCCTTCGGGCAGATCTGGTGGACCATTGGCACTGGTTGACGGAATCCCAGCTCCTGGATGCCATCACCGTCGGACAAATCACCCCGGGACCGGTCTTTACCACAGCCACCTTCATCGGCTATCTGCTCGCTGGCGGTTGGGGTGCAGGTATGGCAACCCTCGGCATATTTCTTCCCGCATTCATCTTCGTGGCCCTGAGCGGAACCCTGGCGCCCCGCCTGCGCAAATCCCCTGTCACGGGGGCTTTCCTTGATGGGGTGAATGTTGCCTCCTTTGCCCTGATGGGCGTTGTAACCTGGGGACTTGGCTCCGCCGCCATCGTCGACATCAAAACTTTCGCTCTAGCTGGATGCAGCGCCCTCCTTCTGCTGCGCTTCCAGATCAATGCCATCTGGGTCTTACTCGGAGGAGCCTTGATCGGATATTTCCTCATCCATTAGAAATCTCCCCAGTAAATTAAAGTTTGGCCCTTATCGCCCTGCAGGGTAGAACTCATTCCAAGCGATCTTCTATGTGCGGCATTATCGGATATGTTTCAAAAGGGGAATGGGTACCCGAGCCGAAGTTGTTCCAGGAAAGCGTGGATGATCTCTCTCATCGCGGTCCCGACGATCGGGGAGTCTGGACGGGAATCCAGGCGGGACTCGGTTTCCGCCGCCTGTCCATCATCGACCTGGGCACGGGAAAACAACCCATGCTCAATGAGGACGGCACGCTGGTCCTGATCTTCAACGGCGAGATCTATAATTTCATCGACTTACGCGACCACCTCGAATCCCGCGGGCATCGATTCAAGACTCGGAGCGATGGGGAAACCATCCTGCATCTTTACGAGGACCATGGGGAAAAATGTGTGGATTCCCTCCGCGGCATGTTTGCCTTCGCGATCTACGACATCCCACGCAACACCCTCTTTCTCGCCCGTGACCGCCTCGGAAAGAAACCCCTCGTTTATACCGAAACCTCCACGGGATTTTTTTTCTCATCCGAAATCGCTCCCCTGCTGAAGCTGGCGGATTGTTCCCGAGCGGTTAGCTTCAACGCCATCGATGCCTATCTCTCCCTCCGCTACGTCCCTGCACCCTACACCGCGTGGAACGATCTTCGCCGTCTTCCGGCGGGATCGACTCTGATGGTACGCGACGGTAAACCCGGCCTGCCTGCACGCTATTGGGACCTCGACTGGGAACGCACCCTCCCGGATGATGTCACGGACGGGGATGCCATTCATCGCATGAGGGACATCCTGGAGCAGAGCGTCCGCCTTCGCAGCATATCCGAAGTCCCCCTCGGCTCCTTCCTTAGTGGAGGAATCGATTCAAGTGTGACCACCGCCGCCATGAAGAAAGTGAACGGCAGGGTCCGCACCTTCAGCATCGGATTTGATGATCCCAAGTTTGATGAATCCAGCCATGCGATCCGGATCTCCCGCATTCTCGAAACCGATCACTTCGAGATGCGGGTCCAGCCCGATTCACTCGATTCCATCGACGATCTGGTCACAAAGATGGGGGAGCCCTTTGCGGATCAATCGCTGATCCCCACCCATCTCTTGTCCCGGTTCACACGCAAGCACGTAACCGTCGCCATGTCGGGCGATGGCGGGGATGAGCTTTTTGCAGGATATAAACGCTACCGACATCTCCGACGCGCCAGACTTTTGCAAAAATACGGGATATCAAAACCGTGGCGCTGGGGCAGCCGCCTTCTTTTCTCATTGGAACGCGTGGTCAATCCCTCCCGACGAACCCTCCGATGGCCCCGCTCCGCCCTAGATGTAATCGCCGGACTCAACCCCATCGAGCAATACCTCAGTCTCATGGGAGGCTGGCGCAATGAAGACTGCCTCATGCTCTGGAAGGAACCGAGTCCCAATCGGTTCGCCGCCGCCTGGCTCCACAATCATTTCAGCATGCATCGTGACCTGAACAAAGATGTGATCTGGCAGGCGGTGGATGTCGACACCTACCTCCCGGACGACATCCTCCGAAAAGTCGATTGCGCGAGCATGGCATGCTCCCTGGAAGTTCGCTCCCCACTGCTCGACCAGGAGTTCGTCGAGCTTGCCGCCACCCTGCCCGACCGGCTTCGACAGGGAAAACACGGTAGGACCAAGATCCTTCTAAGGGAACTCTATCCAGAAGTCCTGTCACCCACCCTTTTTGACCGGGAGAAAAAGGGCTTCAGCATGCCCATCGGCAAGTGGATGCGATCCCAATGGTTCGAGCCGATCCGTGACTCCATCGAAGGGCCCTGGAGCGATGGAATGGATGACACCTTCGAACGCGAAGCGCTTCAACACGTCTGGAGGGAACACCTCTCCGGTCGACAGGATCACGGCCAACGTCTCTGGACCTGGTTCATGCTCTGGAAGTGGGACCAGAAATTCCGCCCAGACTGGGCATGATCCCTCATCCGTGCTTCGAACCATTTAGGATCAGGTAGGCCACGTAGAGAAGCCATACTCCCGCGGGATATTTGACCCACTCGGCAAATTTCCGGATCCAGACAATCGCGTAGGTGCAGATGATCATGAAGATACATGAGATCAAAAGCCCACAGATCAACACGATCCAGATATTCTGTGGTCCCGCCCGCAACGCAAATTCGGAATTAGCGATGGCATTGTCAGCCGCCATCGTAAGATCCGTGAAGGCAATCAGGAAAATCGCCCGCATCAATGCCTTCGACACGGCGTGCTTGGCCACCTCGCCGGACTTGTCAAACCAGAGCTTGTACACCACCACTAAAAGCCAGAGTCCTGCCGGATAGCGCACCCAGTCGAACGCAGCACGGATCTGGACCACCAAAAAGGTCAAAATAATCATCGTGGCACACGAAAGCAACATCCCGAACATGAGGGCCCGACGCTGCTGTTCACGCGGGAGATGATGGGCCATTTGCGAATTGGCCAGGGCATTGTCGAAAGCCAGACTGATGTCCGAGAACACCACAGCCATCACGGCACTGGTTACTGAAATTTCATGGGAAGCCTCCGGCATTCCACGTCGTATAAAATTTCGAACCCAAAATAGCAAGGTCAGGTGGACTTCCATTCACCCCCCCTTTTCCACTGATCAACGGGATCGTTGCCATTCCCCATCAGGCCTGCTAGGAGATCATGCCATGAAGCATCCTTTTCTTTGGCTGCCATGGGTTCTCGCGGTCCTCCTTTCAGGCTGCAAGCCTTCCGAACAGACCTCTTCCAATGAGATCATCATCGGAGAATACGGATCCCTGACGGGAAGCACGGCCACTTTTGGCCAAAGCACGCACAAGGGCGTCGAACTCGCCGTGGAGGAAATCAATACCCGAAATGGCGTCCTCGATAGAAATGTACGGGTGATTGTCGAGGATGATCAGGGGAAACCGGAACAAGCCACCAGCGCCGTGTTGAAATTGATCCAGCGCGACCGTGTCGTCGCCATTCTGGGAGAAGTCGCCAGCTCCCGAAGCATCGCGGCGGCGCCGATCTGCCAGCAGAACAAAATCCCCATGATCACCCCCGCATCGACAAATCCGAGCGTGACGGAAAAGGGGGACTACATTTTTCGAACCTGCTTCATCGACCCCTTTCAGGGAGCGGTGATGGCGAAGTTCGCCTTCTCGAATCTCAATGTGAAGCGGGCTGCGGTGCTCACCGACCGGAAGAATGACTACAGCGTGGGCCTGGCACAATTTTTCAAGGAAAAGTTCAAGGAACTCGGCGGAACCATTGTCGCAGAGGAATCGTATCAGGCGGACGACAAGGAATTCAAACCGCAGCTGACCAATCTCCGTGCCGCAAGTCCGGAGGCTGTTTTTGTCCCCGGTTACTACACGGACTGCACCCTCATCGCCCGCCAGGCCCGTGAGCTGGGAATCAAAGTCCCGCTGCTCGGCGGCGATGGTTGGGATTCGGAGGTCACTCTGAAGAATGGCGGCACGGCCATCGAAGGATGTTATTTCAGCACCCACTATCATCAGGACGATCCCCGTCCGGAAGTGCAGGGGTTTGTGGCCAAATTCAAACAGAAGTACAACGAATCTCCGGACTCGATGGCCGTACTCGGATATGATGCCGCCAACATTCTTTTCCAGGCGATCGAAACGGCGGGCAGCACCGATGCCGCCGCCATCCGGGATGCCCTTGCGAAGACGAGGGATTTTCCCGGGGTGACCGGAAAAATCACGATCGACGCAAACCGAAATGCACAAAAGGGGGCGGTGGTGTTGAAAATCGAGAACGGAAAATTTAATTTCTTCCAGCTCGTCGCACCGTAGGAAGTCCGGTTTTACCCGTGGAAAATCTGCTCCAAGCCATTTTGCAGGGCATCAAACTGGGGAGCATCTATGCCTTGATCGCACTCGGATACACCATGGTGTATGGAGTCCTTCGGCTCATCAATTTTGCGCACGGGGATGTGTTCATGCTGGGCGCGATGCTGAGTATCTATTTTGCACGCTGGACGGGCCTCGGCTCCCATCCCTCATGGCTCTCCCTTCTCCTCATCCTGCTCATGGCCATGGTGGCGTGCGGTTTCATCGGGGGGGTGATCGAGCGGGTGGCGTACCGGCCCCTTCGTTCCGCCCCCAAGCTTTCCCTTTTGATCACCGCCATCGGCGTTTCCCTTCTCATTGAAAATGTCGGCCAGCTTTCGAGCGTCTTTGGCCCCACTCCCCAACCCTTTCCCGGTCTCATCGAAACACGGGAATGGTTCCACTATCGAAGCCTCACGCTTTCAAATATTGAAGTTCTCGTCTTCGTTGTGGCGGTCGCCCTGATGATCGTGCTTCACTTGGTGGTTCATCACACTCGCCTTGGCCTGGCGATGCGTGCCGTCTCGTTCAATTTTCAAACCGCAAGCCTGATGGGGGTGAACGTCAATCAGGTGGTGGCATTCACCTTCATCCTTGGCTCATCCCTAGCGGGAGCTGCAGGCGTCCTCTACGGACTCAGCTATCCCTCCATCGATCCCCTGACAGGTTTCGCCCCCGGGATCCGGGCGTTCGTGGCCGCCGTTCTCGGTGGAATCGGAAGCATTCCGGGAGCCCTCCTCGGAGGTTTTTTGATCGGCCAGGCCGAAACGCTCACCGCATCCTATCTCAGCTCCACTTATAAGGACGCCATTGCCTTCGTCATCCTGGTGCTGGTTTTACTCGTCAAACCAAGCGGTCTTCTCGGGCGGAAAACCGTGGAAAAGGTATGAGAACGCTTCGAAACAACGCATTGATCGGAGTCATGCTTGTTCTGTTCCTGGGACTGGAATGGGCGCTCTCCCGGTGGATGAACACGTACTACTATAAAATCCTCGTCGACGTGGGGATTGCGGTCACGCTCGCGGTAAGTCTGAATCTGATCAATGGAATCACGGGCCAGTTTTCCCTCGGACACGCTGGCTTTATGGCGATCGGCGCCTATATCGCTGCCACTACGAGCGTGTTCACCTTCCAGCCCATCATCCGGGCCCATCTTGGCGGCACATCCGAAATCGTGGCCACGGGGATCACCATCGGCATGGGGGTGGTTTTGGGAGGGATCTGCGCAGCGCTCGCGGGACTGCTCGTCGGCATCCCCACCCTTCGTCTCAAGGGAGACTACCTCGCCATCACCACGCTCGGATTTGGAGAAATCATTCGCATCCTTATTTTGAACACTGAAAAGGTCGGGGGGCCCCGGGGGTTGGGCGACATTCCGACAAAGGCAAATTTCTTCTGGGTTTACGCATGGGTGCTCGTCTGCATCATGGTGGTCAGTCGTCTCGCCCATTCCGTCAAGGGCAAGGCGTTCTTCGCCATTCGGGAGGATGAGTTTGCTGCCTCGATGATCGGAATCGACACGACCCGCTACAAGGTGCTCGCATTCGTCACCGGCAGTTTTTTTGCAGGCGTGGCCGGCGGACTTTTCGCCCATTCCTCAACCGGGTTTATCGTTCCCAGCGAGTTCGACACCCTCAAGAGCATCGAAATTGTCGTCATGGTTGTCCTCGGCGGTCTCGGCAGCATCAGCGGCTCCATCATTGCTGCCGTAGTACTGACCATTCTGCCTGAAGCCCTGCGCGGATTTTCCGAATATCGCATGGTGGTCTACTCCCTCCTGCTGATCGTCGTAATGCTCACCCGGCCCCAGGGGTTGATGGGGATGCGCGAACTCACCTTTTCCCGGAAAAAGGAATGTTGAGCGTCACTGCCAGTAGATCGCTCCGGGGCCGCCCTTGTGTCCCATGTCGTTTCGAGTCGTCCCCAGTGCCGGCATGGTTAGGCTGTCATTATAGCCCGAGGCAGGATTCCCGGTATCGATGGTGGGCGACCCGGACAGCATGTTGAAATTACTGTCAAATACAGGATCGAGATCGATGTTCCCCGTTGCCGGGAATTCCCCATAAACGTCACTATATTCAATCTTAAAGTTTCCAGACACCTGGGGACCCCAGGTTGGAACGAGATATCCCACACGAATACACCGAGATCCTTCCCCGGCATTCAAATGCCAGGTATCCCGCAAGGAGAGGGCGTTCACGTCCCCCATCCAGCCCGAGGGCGCATATTTGTCATGGGCCTCTTTATAGATCGTATAGGGGAGTGCCGGTTTGGGTGATGCCGATGCTGAGAAAGGGGTCGTACCATCATCATACATCACCTGATCCACAAAAAAGGTACCACCCGCGGGATTGTCCGTCTTATTGAGCACACAACAAAAAGCTCCAACCACACGAGTCAGATCCTTGCCGGTCAAATCCATCTCATAGTTTTGCCAGGCTGTGGTCAGGGTCAGCACGGGGGTTTCGACACGGAACGTGTCCGGATAGGGACCTGCCAGGCCACCCGCCACAAACTTCACCTTCAAGCCTGCCGTCGCGGCGCGAGCCATGAACTTCACCTTTTTGGCACCCGTCATGTTATACCCTCCCTGAATGTCCGTCGCCCAATTATTCTCGGGACTCAACCAATAGATACCCGCCCAACCATTGGTACCCGTGGGAGAATAAGTAACTTTCACACTTTGAGTCCCCTCCCCTGGAGCGGTTGCATCCTTGTCGTTCATGGCAAGAGCCGCCGTATCTCCAATCCAACCCGAAGGAATATACCGGTTATGGACATCCTTATAAATCGCATGGGGCATGGGTAGCGTGGGAACCAAGGTTGCCAGAGGAGGGACTCCACCATTGTCATAGACGATGTTATCCAGATAAAAGACGGTGGGCTTGGAGTTATCTGCATATTTGAGGACAAACCCATAGCCTCCACTTACCTTGCTCAGGTTGTTCGTGGAAAGATCGATTTCGTAATTTTGCCAGACATTCGATAACACCAGAAAAGGCGTTTCGATTTTGAATGAATCCGGATAGGTGCCCGTGATTCCTCCACAGAAAAATTGCAACTTAGCCCCTGCATTTTCCGCGCGCGCCATGAACTTCAATTTTTTGGCGCCTGTCAAATTGTAACCCCCGTCGGGCACCGTTCCCCAATTGCCTCCAGGATTCAGCCAGTAAACCCCCGCCCAAGCCGCGGAAACAAAATTATGCTCCACCTGATTGTTCAAAAAGAGGATGCTGTTCACCATTTCCGCACCCCCGCTCTGATTATGGATGGCGGGAGCCGACGCGTTTTGAAGGAAGGTGCAATTGGCGGCATACAATCCCCCCGTCGCCATATACAAGGCACTGCCCTGCATGGAATACCGGATACCACCGGCTACGAGATTATTTTTTGCAAAAAGGTCGTTCGAGAGGTTTAGCGAACCTGAATCCTGATAAATTGCGCCGCCCATCGAATAACTCATATCCGGGGTGCTGGGTCCCGGGTAGTCATACGCTACGTTTTCAAGAAAGGAACAACCGCGGACGTTGTGGATTCCCCGTCCAACCCACATGGCGCCACCTTTTACATACCGCCCATATGCGGAATAGTATGTCAATCCTTTGGCCTGATTCTTGTTAAAATCACACCGGGTAAACATAGAATTACCGTAAACCATCACCGCTCCACCCTGGGTATCCACACCCCCAACAAGGGAAGGATTGGTTAGATTTCCATTGAACACACTGTGATCCACAGAAAGAGTCCCGTTGCTCAGGGTGGCGCTGATTGCCCCTCCATTCAGGAGCGCAGTGTTATTGGTAAATGTACAACTTGAAACCCCCAAATCCCCCTTCGATGCCATGAGGTTGATGGCGCCACCCCCATCAGGCGACTTGTTATCATAAAACATGCAGTGATCCAGTATGGGGGAATTTTCTTTAAGCCGAAGGGCGCTATTCACAGCTCCCTTAAAAACACACCAATGGAATTCCGAGCCGGGAATGGAGTTGGGCAATGAAACCCCCTGCCAACCGTTAGAGTTACCCGAGGCGGGCTGGAAAACAACCGGTTGCGCCTGGGTTCCCATCACCTTGAGCGTTCCGGCCACCTTCATCACCATATTGCTCTGGAATTGAATGACAACTCCGGGTTGGATGGTCAGACTACATATATTGAGATGATTCGTCACCAATATGGGGGACATGGAGGTATCCCATGTTTGACTAAAAACCGTCCCGCCCACGGGCGTGGGTCCGGCGGATATTTTCAGCACCGCCACACTGCTTGTCACCGTTCCCACCGTATTTTTGATGATCACCCGGTACTGACTTCCATTATCCGCCGTAAAGAGTGCGGGGGTGGTGTAGGACGACGATGTCGCTCCTGAAATATTAACCCCGTTCCTTTGCCATTGATAGGTCATGGCAGGTGTTCCCACTGCCACCACATTCAACGACACGGTCCGTCCCACTCCAACGGGCTGGCTCAAAGGTTGGGAAAGGATGTTAGGGGCTCCATTCATCCAATAAACGACTCCCGGTCCTCCGAAATGTCCAAGGTCGTTTCGTGTGGCAGCTCGCGAAGGCGGAAAATAAGTATCGTTGTAACTGATATCCGGATTTCCTGTGTCGATGGCAGGTGAGGGGGTGATGATGCGAAAACTCTCATTAAAAATGGGGTTCAAATTGAAGTTCCCCGTACCGCCAATCACACTTCCCACCATATCGCAATAATTGAACGACACCGTCCCCGAATATTGAGCGCCATTATTATTATTATCATACAGGATCGAATTCATAACCGACGCCGTTCCAGCCTGGTTATGAATTGCGGGCGCAGATTGATTTTGGGCAAAAGTACAATTGGATGCAGTCATGGTTCCCGTGGCCACATAGACCGCACTTCCTTGTTTGATCTGGTTCCTTATGGCAACAAGATCCTGTCTTGCGAACAAACAATTGACGAGGTTCACCACTCCCGATCCCTGATAGACGCCTCCACCCAGGGGATAACTATAATCCGGGGTATTGCCATCCCCGAACATATTGCAGACATTATCCAGGAAAGTACATGCCCTGAATGTATTGGTTCCTGTGTCACATGAAACCGCCGCGCCCCGGGCATACCGACCGTAGGCAGCATAGATCGTATAAGCCTGAATTTTATTTTTTTGAAAGGAACACCGGGTCAATGTTGAATTTCCAGAAACCATCAAGGCTCCGCCCGCCGTATCGAAACTCGAGTACATTTTGGGGTTGGCGGTGTTTTCATTAAATTTGCAATCGTTTAAAATCAAGGTTCCCTGGGTAAGGGAGGCTTTGATCGCGCCACCGGTAAAGAGTGCGGTATTGGTACCGAAACAGGTATCATTAAGGGTTAGGTTTCCGGAGGAAAGGGATACGGAAAGGGCGCCTCCATGGTCAGGGGAATTATTTCCGGTAAACCAGCAATGATTGATCAAAGGGGCGCTTTCCTGCAATTTTAAGGCCGTGGCTGCGGCGCCTGTAAACCCGCACCACTCAAAATCGCTTCCTGCAACCGCCTTGTTCAAAACCACTCCCGACCATCCATTGGTGACTCCCACGGCAGGTCGGAATAAAATCGTCTTGGTTTGCTGTCCCAATGCCTGGACCAGACCTGAAGCCTGAATCTGGGCGTTGCTCTGCATCAAAACGACCACCCCCGGATTAATGGTCAGATTGCTGACACTGAGCGTTCCGGTGACCAGCATGGGGGACAAGGCTTCCGTCCAGACCTGATTCACAAGTGCCCCGCTGACGGGTGTCGGATTGCGCATCGTGAGACTCACCGTCGCGGGAGACGATCCCACCTTTCCGTCATTCACTGAAAAAGTGAAGGAATCCGCACCCAGATACCCCAAAGCCGGAGTGTAGGTCAGATTGGGAGCCGTCCCAGCCAGAGTTCCATGCAGGGGCTGGGTCACCACAGCATAAGTTAGCGGATTGTTATCAGGATCCGTCCCCGAAAGGGTAATTTTCACGGGCAGATCCACGCCAGTCGCCTTACTTTGGGGCGTTGCCGTCGGCGGACGGTTCCCATCGGTGGATACCTCGGTGAAAACGATACTTGTCGACGTTGCCCCGGCAAGGGCGGTGACGGAAACCGAATTGGTTCCCAATACTCCGGAAAATTTAAAATACGCCGAAGCGTTTCCATTGCTAATTGTATTTAGGCTCAAAGTCGAACTGAGCGTTCCGTTCAAGGTCGTTGAAAATTGGCCTCCACCGGTTTTCACGGAGAACTGAACGGGAGCATTTTTGAGGGGCACTCCGTTGTCGGTCACTTGAACCTTCAGAGGGGTTGCCAAAAAGGTGTTGGTGGTTCCGGTCTGATTGTTTCCCGAAATCAGACTCAGAGTGGGAAGCTTGCCATTGTAAAAATCCAGAGGACTGGTCCCTTGGAGGTATTCCTGCAAATTTGAAAACCCGTCGTTGTCAAAATCCGAATAGGTGGGCGGAAGTTGAAGGATCTCCTGGGGTAACAGGGCTTTATTGTAGAGACGCACTTCGTCCAGGACAAACGGTCCATTTCCAGTCCCAAGAACTTGTCCCCCCGAAAACAGGGAGGAGGCTTCCACGGCTGTGAGAGGCCGCTTGAAATATCGGATGTCATCCAAGGTTCCATTGAAAAAGGAGGTGTTGGAGGCTGGATCGGTGGTGATATTGAACGCCCCAAGACGACCATTCCAATAGGCGCTCGGGCTGTTGTAGGTGAACCAATTTCCCGGCCCGACGGCGATTCCCGCGGTCAGAGTTTGATTGACTCCATTTATGTAAATCTTCGGTCCCGTGCCATCCTGAACGCAAACCACATGGGACCAAACTCCCAGAGGAAGACTGCCCACCGGAGTTGAATGGTTGACTGCCGTGTAGAACACGCCCGCTATCGTCAAATTGATGTTCGCATTGATATTTGCAATCCGGAAGTAGGCAATGGGCCCCCCAAAGGAAAGAAGGGTGCCGTTATTGGCCGTCGGCTTAACCCAAAAAGCAAAAGTACCGTTGGGATCCGTTTTGATTCCATTCATGAAACCGTCCACGTTCACAAATTGATTGAGACCATTGAAAGCAAACCCCTGGCCGATTTTCCCAGGTTGGCTGAGAGTTGCGGTGGGAACGGAAGCAGCCCCATCCTGGGCCCCACTCCCGCCATTTTTCACCCCAGAACTGCTTGAACTATTATCATCCATGGCAAACCACCCATAAGGGAGATCCATCTGTTGTAAGGCACCGAACGTAAAGCCTGTGGCCTGGGATAACGTCCAATTGGTGACCGTCGATGAAGCTTCAAGATTTCCATCCACGAAAACCGAAACTTTGGAGGTTGGTTTGTCATAGGCGGCTGCCAGATGGTGCCACTGATTGTCACAGAGGAAGAGGCCTCCGGACGCCCCACCCACCGTTTGAACCTGATTGCTCACATCGATCAACAAAACTCGCCCCACCCCATTGGTCCCCATTCCCATTTGCCAGGATCCCCCATTCGCATCCGACCACCGAGCCACCGTGGTGGTCTGACCGACGGCGCTCGATCGGATCCAGGTGGACAAGGTAAAACTGTTGGTCACATCAAACGTCGCATTGGTGACAGGAAAGCCCACCTGGGCAGTAGAGGAAAAGGAAAGGGCGTTGCTGAAAAGACCGGGCACCCATGGAGATGCCGGGAACCCACTCATGTTCCCGTTCATTCCCCTCCCCGATCGATCCACCATGGCCGTTGCCGCCGCATTGTCCATCTGCCACCACCCCCTCATATTTGAGGAGGCATACCCATTGGTCACGATTCCATACTGAGCTTCCCAATCATCCGGAAGGCCATCCCCGTCAAAATCCACGGCAAAGGAACTGGAAGCCAAAAATAAAAGAAAGGCACGAGCGCCATGGTTTAGAAGCAACTTGGGCCAAGCTTGGGGAGTTTTCATAGGTTCAACCTTCCACGTCCAATGACCCCGCCACCCCGAAATCCAAAGCTTCTGAGTCGGGGGCAACAAGGTGGTTGGTGTTTGTTTAATATAGTGGACATATGAAGAATTCGGCACCCGGTCGGGGTCTTTTTTTCTTGTCATTAGAATTTCTAATGCCATGAAAACTCAAAAAATGATTCCAACTTTCCCTATCGGAGGTAAACTCAGGTTCATGGCCGAACGTTCGCATCGCTTCACTCAAAATGTCCACGGAAGATATTACGTGGATACCACGTGCGTGCATTGCGAGCTTTGCCATGGGACGGCTCCCGACCACTTCACAAAGACTTCCGATGGAGAGGGTTTTGTGTTTCAACAGCCCCGGACTGCTTCCGAGGAAAAGCTTTGTCATGAGGCACTTCGAGAGTGTCCCGTCAATGCCATTGGCGATGACGGTCTGAATCCATAGTCCTAAGCCCTCTTCTTGGCATCGCTCCCGCCTTCCGCCCTGCTTGGGTGAAGTGAAGAGCCGTTTTTGCTTGTCTACAATTTTTGTCAAACGCTTTACAAAATCCGCTTTCGGCCGATATTACAATTAAAAGGGGGCGGACATGAATCGACTTAACCCACCTGAAACAATCAGCCAGAAAATGCAGAAAGTTCTGGGTTGGTCTTCTCCAAAGGTACACTACCCCACGCCTCGCGAAATGGGCGAGTTTGCCCATCAGTTCACGCGAGATGAGTGGAGTCGCCTCTGCCAAAGCACCACGTTCCTTGAAGCGATGACGCGCGATCTGCGTCAAGCGGGTGCCCTCGCAGATGCGGTACTTAAGAGACACGTCATCGTGTTCACTTAATTACGCCGTGTGCCACGGGGGATGGACCTCCATCCCCGCTTTGTGTCCCAATCGACACCCTCGGATCCTTTGTCCCTTTGTCGCACAAAAGACCGGTTCCAACCTAAGGTTGCAAATTGCCCCGGGAATCCTCATTTCAGTGAGGCACTCCCATGTCAACGCCCAAGAAAGCCCTTGAAAGGCATGTCGCCCGACTTCGCGCATGCACGCGTTGCCCCCACATGCATAAACCCGTCGTGAGCGGCGGGGCCATTGTAAGCAAAGTGATGCTGGTGGGCCAGGCGCCCGGGGACAAGGAGCCCATCATGGGACGCCCCTTCGCGTGGACCGCAGGAAAGACCCTCTTCCGGTGGTTTCACGACGCTACCGGTTTGACAGAAGCCGAGTTTCGATCCCGGGTGTACATGGCGGCCGTGTGCCGTTGTTTTCCTGGAAAGAAGGCGACGGGAGGAGATCGCGTTCCCTCAGACGAGGAAATCGCCAAATGCTCCCACTGGCTTCATCAGGAATTGACCCTCCTGAAACCCGAACTCGTGATCCCGGTCGGACGCCTTGCCATCGCTCAATTCCAGGAAATGACCCGACTGGATGAAATGATCGGCAACCCCTACCGGGTGTCCCTCGCCGGTCAACAATTCGACATGATCCCCCTTCCGCACCCCTCAGGGGCATCCCCCTGGCACCGCATGGAACCCGGAAAGACCCTCCTTCGCCAGGCCCTTCGTAAGATTGCCCGCCACCCCGCCTTCACTGCCCTCAAAAACGATGCCGACGTGTGACGAGGCATCCACCTAGCCTCATCACACGCCGCTCCCAATCCACCTCCTTTCGCGCAATCATTCCCAACCACTAAAAATCGTCGCCCGATCCGCCCCCACCACCGTCTCAGGAGGCGCATGCTCCTCCTGAGTGGTCATCACCATCATGGCACACCAGGCCTCCACCATCCGCTGAGTCGAGCGCCCCGCGAAACACCGGTTTCCACCAAAGTATGATCGCGGTTGTGCAAGGACCGTCTGCCTTGCTCCCACCAGGCTATCGTATGTGAATTCATTTCGATTCATGGGATCCTCTTTGTTCAAGGTTCAGGGTTTTGTCTTTTTTTACTCACCATCCATACGTGGATGAAGAAAAGCATGGGGGATGCCATACGACGCAATTAGCACATGAATGAATATACGTTTTATTCTTGTTTCATTGAATTTTGTTCATTAACTTGTTTTCCACCATGGATACCCGTTTACTACGAATGTTTTGGGCTGTGGCGAGATGCGGCAGTCTGGCCCAGGCATCCAAGGAACTCCATATCACCCCTTCAGCAGTCAGCCATGGATTAAAGTCGCTTGAGACCCATCTGGGCTGTCTCCTTTTGGACAGGGTGGGCAAAAGAGTGTATCTCAATCAGGCAGGCGAACAGCTTCTCGCGCAAATCCGAAAGCCCCTCAACGCCCTGAGTGCGGCCGAGGAGGAAATCAAGCGGCTGGGTCAGTGGGGACAGAGCCGCCTGCGCATTGGGGCACCGGCGGCATTCTGCCACTATTTGATCCCGGATGTGATTCGGGACATCCGAAAATCAACTCCGAAAATCTCCATTCAGGTCAGATCGGGAGAAATCTCGGATGTTCTGGGGCTTTTGGAGGAAAACAAAATCGATTTGGCTTTGGGCGTGCAGCCCGAACCCCATGCCCTCCTGGAATTTCGCCCTCTGTTCAAGGACGAACTCCTCTTTGCCTTTGCCCCCACCCATCCCTGGACTTCGGCCAAATCCATTCCCCGGTACAACATCCCCTCTCAACCGCTCATTCTGGACAACTCCTCCCATGTGGACTCCGTTCTGATCGACAACTACTTCCGCGAACAGGAGATTTCCCCGCAAGTGGTGATGGAGATTGGAAACATCGAAGCCATCAAACAATTGGTGGCGGCGGGACTGGGCGTGGGCATCCTTCCTCCATGGACCGTCCGGCAGGAATTAAAGGACGGGGTCCTGAAGGTTCGCCCCATGGGAGCCCGCCCATTGACCCGCACCTGGGGGGTCGCCGTCATGGCCACCCGGCGTTTGAATCTGATCGAAGAAACGTTCTGCCGACTCTGCCAAAAAGCAGCATCGAAGCTCTCCTTGAATCGGCGTGACATTTAAAGTCCTGTCCTTGAGATTTCCGTATCGTGCTGCTGGAACTCCAACAATGCTCCGTTCACTTTGGCGGTTTGAAAGCGGTGGAAAGCCTCGACCTTCAACTGGCCGAGGGAGAGATCCTTGCCCTCATCGGGCCGAATGGAGCCGGAAAGACGACGGTCTTCAACGCAATTACCGGCGTCTATAACCCCACCCATGGATCAATCCGGTATCGGGGGTCCTCCATTGGAAACCTTCCCCCTCACCAAATCACACGTCTTGGCATCGCCCGAACCTTTCAAAACATCCGCCTTTTCCGAAATCTCAACGCCCTCGACAATGTGATGCTCGGATTTCACCGCCAGGTGCAACGGCGCATGGTGGGAGCCATGCTGCGGTCGGAGCAATCCGAGCTCGACCGCATGGAGATCGTTCGTAAAAGCCATGAGCTACTCGCCTGGATGGGACTGGCGGACGCCGCTCTCACGCCTTCCATGGATCTCGCCTACGGACAGCAGAGACGACTTGAAATCGCGAGAGCTCTCGCCACCCAACCCAAACTTCTCCTCCTCGATGAACCTGCTGCAGGAATGAACCCGAACGAAAAAAGCGATCTCTCCCAACTTATCCAGCGATTAAAAAAGGATTTCGGACTCACCCTTCTCATCATTGAACACGACATGAAGATGGTGATGAGCATCTGCCCGCGCATCATCGTCCTCGATCACGGACAAAAAATCGCGGAGGGGTCCCCCTCCGCCATTCAAAACAATCCCTCCGTCATCGAAGCCTACCTGGGTGCCAAACCCGCCGCAGCCTAGCCCTTCGCCTCCCCATTCACGTTCACCTCCCTTATCTCCCCATGTCCCCGCGCCACCGACTGATATTTCCTACCATCTGCATCATGATGATCGCCACGGCCACGCTCCGCGCGGATCCACCCCTTGATGTCGAACGTTCCGTCGTGCGAATCACCAACTACAGCCAGCAACCCGCCTGGGATTCCCCCTGGCGCTGGCTCCCGGTTCAGAAATGGACCGGCTCGGGATTTGTCATCTCCGGGAAACGCATCATGACCAATGCCCATGTGGTGAGCTGGAAGAAGCAACTTCTCGTCCAGCGTTATCAGGATTCCCGCGATTTCCTCGCCCATGTGGAATTTGTGGGACACGATTGCGACCTGGCGGTCCTGAAGGTGGATGATCCCTCATTTTTTGATGGAATCACCCCGCTGGAATTCGGCCCTCTTCCGAAGGTTCGCTCGCCCGTCACCACCTACGGATACCCTGCAGGTGGAGAGGAAATCTCATACACCCGGGGCGTAGTCTCCCGGATTGAGGTCGACACCTATTCCCACATCGGAAACCGCGCTCTTCTGGTCGCGCAAACCGACGCGGCCATCAATCCCGGCAACAGCGGCGGACCGGTGATTCAGGACGACCGCGTCGTGGGCGTAGCATTCCAAGGCTACTCGGGAGCCGTGCTTCAAAACACCAGTTTCTTCATCCCTCCCTGCATCATTGAACACTTTCTAAAGGATATTCAGGATGGAACCTACAACGGCTTTCCCCT
This sequence comes from uncultured Verrucomicrobiota bacterium, assembly GCA_964475835.1. GTDB lineage: Bacteria > Verrucomicrobiota > Verrucomicrobiia > JABWAM01 > JABWAM01 > JABDCI01. The sequence goes on from CAYYYL010000004.1 coordinate 74,984, forward strand.
TGCCGGTGTTAATCTGCAGCAACTGGAAAACCCGTCCTATCGCAAATATCTAAAACTTCCCGACGAACGCACAGGTGCACGCGTGGACTGGGTGCTCCCCGGACACCAGCAAACCCTCCACGAAGAGGACGTCATTCTTAAAGTGGGCGCCTATCCCGTTCGCAACGACGGTACCACCATCTACGAGGGAAACCGCGTCTCCATCGCCGCCATCCTCGGTCTCGCGCAGGATGGCGAATCGCTCCCCATCACCGTCTGGCGGAACTCCACCCCCATGGATCTCTCCCTTCCCCTGAAAGCCTACCATGACGATCGTGCCGAGGGAAAACAGTACGATGTCGCCCCTCGATACTATGTCTTTGCCGGCCTAGTCTTCGTCCCCCTGAGCGTCGACTATCTTCAGACCTTTGGAGAAGAGTGGGATAAAATCTCCCGATCCGAACTTCTCCATTACACCCTGATGCAACATAACTACGAAAAACCAAAACAACGTCGCCGGGAACCCGTCGTTCTCTCACACACCCTCCCCCATTCCGTCAACGCCGATATGCAGATTCGCGAGCACGCCCTGGTGGACCGCATCAACGGAGTCCGCATCGAATGCCTCGACGACGTGGTGAAGGCATTCCAGACTCCACAAGGATCTTACGACACCATCGACTTCCTCGCGAACCACCACCTCGAGGCGCTCGATCACGCACTCGCCGTGAAGGCCCAAAGCGAAATTTTGAAAACCTACAACGTTCCCAAGGATCGCAACCTATGAAGAAACTCCTCCTCTGGGTGGTTCTCCTCGGTGCCCCCCTTCTCACCGAAGCAGGTGAAACGGTTGATTGGAAAAAATCCATCGTTTCCCTCCATGTCGATCGCAAGACTTACGACTTCTACCAACCCTGGTCCTCAGGCACTCAGAATGTTTCCAAATTTGGTGTCGTGGTGGCCACCCATTCGATTCTCACCACGGCAGACGCGCTGCAGGACCAAACCCTCGTCCGGGCCGAAAAAAACGGTCGGGGACAACTTTGGAACGCCGAGATTGTCTGGATCGACTACCACGCCAACCTCGCGCTACTTACAGTTCGTGACGAGGAATTTTGGAAAGGTCTCGTCGCCACCAAGCTCCGCGACACCACCCCCATCACTGGAACCGTCCATCTGCGGCGCTGGACCTCGGGTGTGTTTGAAGACTGGAAGGCCGAAATCAACAAGCTCGTTATCGAAAGCGGGCCCCTGAGCTTTGTCGCGTGTCCCAAGCTTTCCATGACCACCGAGATGCCGAATGGTGGCTGGTCGGAGATTATCACCGAGGGGGATTCCCTCGTGGGTCTCGCCTCCAATCAGGACGATAATCACCAATGGGCCGTTCCCGTTCATTTCATCCGATGGGTGCTCGACGCTCGCCAGAAGTCTTCCTACCAGGGACTTGGATACTTTCCCTTCGTCTGGCAGGAATCCAAGAACCCCGCAAGCCTGCGAGCCCTTGGCCAGCAGGGCGAATCCCGCGGAGTCATCGTGTGCGAGATACCGGAACTCCCCTCCAATCCCTCCCTCAAACTCCATGACATCATTCTCGAAATCGATGGCTTCGCCATCGATTCCAGCGGGGATTACATGGACCCCGACTACGGCTACCTCATGCTCGAATACCTTGCAGTCCGCAAAAAATGGGCCGGGGATCATATTTCCATGAAGGTCCTTCGGGACGGCAAGGAGATCCTCGTCGACTATGTTCTCCCCAAAGTCAGCTTCGACATGGAGCTGCTTCCGAGGGCGCTCTATGACACGGAACCCGAATATTTCGTGGCCGGCGGCCTGGTTTTTCATCCCCTAACCCTCCCTCTTCTGAAATGCTGGGGCCCCAAATGGAAGGAGGACTCGCCCTACAATCTTTTCCATTTCAGCAATCTGAACCGAAGCGCCGAAACTCCAAGCCTCGTCTGCCTCACCCAAATCCTGCCCGACAGCTATAACATCGGCTGCCAGGACTATAAACATCTTGTGATCCGGCGAATCGATGGTCAGGCCATCCATCGACTGGTCGAAGTCCAACACGCGTTGGAAACACCCCCGCCTTCGGGTTTCCATATTATCGAATTCTTCAACGGTCGCGAACTAAACCGACTGGTCCTGGAACATGAGGGCTTGAAAGCCGCCACCGAACGTGTCCTGGAGCACTATCATCTGGAAAAAGATCGCGTCATCCATACCGCCACCGCCCATTTTTGACTCGCCAATGGAAACAGGTCGTTGCAGATTGAAGATCTGGTTATGAGCACTGCCACCCTTTCCTCCCTGGATTCCCGCGCCGACGAAATCATCCAACGCTACCCCGTCAGCAAACGTTCCGCCGCCATGCCCCTCCTGCACCTGATTCAGGAAACCCAGGGCCATATCTCACGCGACGCGATGGAGTGGATTGCCGCCAAACTCGAACTGCAACCCGTGCAGATTCTCGAGCTCGTCACCTTCTACCCCATGTTCCGGCAGGAACCCGTGGGAAAATATCACATCAAAGTCTGCCGGACCCTTTCCTGCGCCTTGAATGGGGGTGAGGCCACTTGCGATCATCTTCTCAAAAAACTGGGCGTCTCCCTCGATGAAATGACTCCCGATGGCAAATTTACGGTGTCCCATGTCGAATGCATCGCCTCCTGTGGCACCGCCCCCGTCATCCAGATCAACGACGATCTGCATGAAGGGGTCACCCCGCAGAAAGCGGACGAAATCCTGTCCCGACTAGCCTGACGCCTTTTGCATCCGGGTTCGTTTCGATGGAGGGTCCTTGGCCTCCGTGCCCAATCGAACGATTTCCTGAATCCTTTCCAACGCGTTCATCGGGTCCTTCAAGACCTCCTGTTTTAATCTTGGAAACTTGCTTCCATCCAGGACATAGGCCCCACGCCGTTTCATCATCACCTTTCCCTCCTCAACTTCGATGGATTGGATCTGATTTCTGGCTGCCTGAATTCGAATCCTTCCGAGTTCCAAAAGAAGCGCAGCTGCCAGGGGTGGTTTCCCAAATCGATCCGTCCACAGGCCGGCAAGGGCTTTGAGATCCGCCTCTGTGGCAGCTTCCGCCAGCTTGCGATAGGCTTCGATGCGTTGACGGTTTTCGGACATGTAAGCCCGCGGAATAAACGCCCCGACGCCACCTTCCGCATGGTCCTCGGACATCGGCAGAAAATCCAGTCGTACGCTGACCTCAATCCTTGGAGGCACCTTTTCCCCTTTCATCCGCGCAAGGGTCTCCTTCAACAACTGGCAATAGAGCTCGAAGCCGATGGCGGCCGCATGACCGCTCTGTTCCGTCCCCAGAATGTTCCCGGCACCACGAATCTCCAGATCGCGCATGGCGATTTTGAATCCCGCACCCAGCTGGCTGTACTGCTTGATCGCGCTCACTCGTTTGCGTGCATGCCCCTCAATCATCAAATGCCGGGGTAACAAAAGATAGGCATAGGCCTTCATTCGACTCCGCCCCACACGTCCGCGCAGTTGATAGAGATCCGCAAGTCCGAATCGATCGGCACGATCTATGAGAATGGTGTTCGCCCGGGGAATATCCAATCCACTCTCGATGATGGTGGTCGCCACCAGCACATCCATTTCACCCGCCACAAAACGCATCATCACAGCTTCCAGGTCATCGGCATCCATCTGGCCATGCCCCAATTCCACGCGCGCCGCCGGCACGAGCTCCTTGATGCGATCGCGAACCTTCTGAATCGACTGCACCCGGTTGTGGAGGAAATAGACCTGCCCCCCACGGGCAAGCTCCCGCTCAATCGCCGACCGGATCAACCGCTCATCGTAAGGCGCGATCACGGTTTCCACGGGCAGCCGGTTGGGTGGGGGCGTTTCAATCGTGCTGATATCCTTCGCCCCCATGAGCGCCAGATAGAGCGTTCGCGGGATCGGTGTGGCCGAAAGTGTCAGCACATCAATGAGTTTGAAAATCTCCTTGAACCGCTCCTTGTGCTTCACCCCAAACCGCTGTTCCTCATCCACAATCACAAGCCCCAGATTCTTGAAATGAATGTCAGGTTGAAGCAGCCGATGGGTGCCGATGACTATATCCACCTCGCCGGTGCGCACCGCTTCCAGGGTCTTCCGTTGCTGCGCCTTCGTACGGAAACGACTCAACAAATCGATCCGGACCGGGTAGTCCGCCATGCGCTCCTTGAAGGTGCGTTCGTGTTGCTGAGCCAGGACCGTGGTCGGCGTCAACACCGCCACCTGCCGGCCGTTCATGACCGCCTTGAACGCCGCCCGCATCGCCACCTCCGTTTTGCCAAAACCCACATCGCCACAAATCAACCGGTCCATCGGTTCCGGAAGCTCCATGTTTCGCTTCGTGTCCTGGATCGCGCTCTGCTGATCGGGAGTCGGCGGAAAAAGGAATGCATCTTCAAATTCCCTCTGCCATTCATTGTCCGGACCAAAGGCAAAACCGGTATTCGCCTCACGCTCCGCATGAATGCGAAGCAGCTTCGCGGCATAGTCCATCACCGCCTGCTGGGCCTGGATCGTCGCCTTCTCCCACCGCTTGCCACCCAGTTGGTCCAGCGTTGGAATCGCCTTGCCCACCCCCACATACCGACCCACCAGGTGCGCCTGCTCAAGAGGAACGTGCAGCAGGGCGCCTCCCTCGTATTCAAGCGAAAGCACTTCCTGCTCCCTTCCATGCACATCCACCTTCCTCACCCCAAGGAATCGGGCTATCCCGTGCTGCACATGAACAACATAATCGCCTTCATTGAACTGGCTGAAGTCCAACACCTCACGCCGCGCACGCGCACGGGCCACTTTCTGTTGCATGCGGGCCATGCGCAGCGTTTGGTACCGGTCGAAAATCTCGGAATCGCTCAATACCACGCACCCGGCGTCGGGCCAGGAAAATCCTCGCATCAAAGGGGACCTCAGCCAATGCGCACGGGAAACCCTTCCAACCGCTTCCGCCTCACCTCCACCGGAAAGGATCTCCTTCAAGCGACGCTCTTCACCGTCGTTGTGACAACACACCAACAGGTCTCGTTTCTCTTTATCATGCCACGAAATCCAGTGCCGGAGCAGATTCTCCTGACGCTGCTCCCTCAACACCATATCTCCACCCGACGAAATCAGAAAATCGTGGGCAAAAATTCCCACATGGAGTTCGCGTTCATCCCCTGACGCCTCATGAAACGAAAGACGCACCTTCCCGTCCCGCTTCTCCGGTTCCTGCCATAGAAGGAATCCCTCCTGGAGGTAATCCTTCAACGTTCCCCCGGGTCCTTCATCCTTCCGTGCAGGCATCCCCGTGTAGGAGAACTCGGATACGGACTGCACCGAAGCCTGGGTGTCGGGGTCAAACACACGAAGGGATTCGACTTCATCCCCGAAAAACTCGATACGAACCGGTGCCTCGGCCTGAAATGGAAAAAAATCAACAATACCTCCACGGCGCGAAAGCTGTCCACGGGCCACCACCAGTCCTTCACGCTCGTACCCAAGTCGGATCAAACTTTCAAGCATGGCTTCAATCCCCATCCGATCTCCCACAGCAATCCGACAAATGGACTTTTCCAGTGTATCCCCGGAAGGAAGTCTCTGATGATATCCCTTCGAAGTCGTGATGACGATGGATGGTGCAGACGGCTCCCGTAATTCCATCAGAATACGGATGGTTTCACCCAGGGTTTCAAAATCTGGAAGCGCCTTCTCATCCCGCGCCGGATCCCATCCAAATTCAAGTTCCGGAAAAAAAGTGATCGATCCCGCTCCACCTCCCCACAACACCGAAAGAGCCTCCACTTCGGAATAAAGGTGCTCCTGCTGAGAAACCGTGGATGCGAGGACGCACACCGGCCGCTTTAACGCACGGCGCAACAGTCCAATCAGGACGGGTTTTCCCGCATCCGAAACCTCAAGAGACAACAAACCACCCCGTCCAAGGTGCGCCATGCCTTCACGCAATCCGGGAACCGCCAGCCAACGATCCAATAAAACATCCATTTCCACCCGGACACGATACCAGAAAACAGAAAAACGCTCACTCTATTGATGATTCCTCAATGTCCCCGCTTCGAGTCCGCATGATCCTTGACGACTCCTACCGCCGCCCCACCCAGAGCACCCGCCCCCGCACCAATCATCGCTCCCGGCAATCCCCCCACAGCTCCCCCGATCACCGCGCCTCCCGCCGCACCATATCCCGCCCCCTGCTCGGTAGTGGAACAGCCGGATAGCAAACTTCCTGCGATAATAACTCCCGAAATGAAACATGTTTTGGTATGGATGAATTTCATAAGTCGCTTTTTGATTCCATTCACGGGTAATGGATAAAGAACCGACCGTCAATTCCATGAATTCAAAACATTCACAGGGAACCCTCCTCACCACAGGCCTGGTTTTCGCCACCATCATTCTTGTGATGTTCCCCGTCGTTCAATGCTCGTTTGTGAACTGGGATGATGAGGCGAACTTCGTTCAAAACTATGCTTACCGCGGATGGACGGCGGACCACTTTCACTGGATGTGGACTTCGTTTCAGCTCGGGGTATGGCAACCCCTCAGCTGGCTCCTTCTTGATCTTGAATGGACGTTGTGGGGAATGGATCCGGCGATGCACCACTTCGTCTCCCTCCTCCTGCATGGTCTGAATGGGATACTCCTTTTTCACCTCATCCTTCAACTTCTCAGACCCGGGAAATCAGCACCCACCCGTACCCTTCTCCTGGTCTCGGGCGCTGGTGCATTGTTTTACGGTTTGCACCCGCTTCGGGTTGAAACCGTTGCCTGGATGTCCTGCCAACCCTATCTCCTCGCCACGGCATTCGCACTCGGCGCCCTCATCTGTCATGCAAAATCGGTTTCATCCCACCCACAATGGAAAATGATCGCGATTGTTTGTTACGCATGTTCACTCATGTCCAAAGCCATTGCCATCGCCCTCCCCGCCGCCTTCGTGCTTCTGGAGATATGGCCTCTCAGGCGGCTTTCGATGACCTCCAAAGTCTCCCATTCCTTCAAAACCGCATTCCGACTCACCTGGCCGTACTGGGCCCTCGCGGTGGTTGGAGGCCTCCTTGCCGTCGTCGGGAAATCGCATGGCATGCAAACCCTTGAACAACACACGCTCGGGCATCGGATCATCCAGTCCTTTTATGCCCTCGCCTTCTACGTCTGGAAAACGATCTGGCCGGGCAATCTATCCCCCCTCTACCCCTTTCCCTTTCCCTTCGTCCCATCCGAGCCCCGTTTTGTCCTCAGCATCGTGATGGTGTTGATCCTGACGATCGTTCTTTGGAAGCAGGCGCGACGCGCCCCGGAGGCATGGTTCGCCTGGATCATGTTTACAGCCCTTGTTTCCCCCGTTCTCGGCATCGCCCAGGCAGGCCCTCAACTCGCCGCAGATCGTTACACCTATCTCCCCGGCTGGGTTACGGGATTTCTCCTTTCCTACCTTCTTCTTTATCGCTTCAACAATGCGCAGCGCTTTCGCCAGGCCTTCGCTGCCTGTATTCTCCTGCTTTTCCTCCTTTCCGGAGCATCCCGGCAGCAAATTGGATTTTGGAAAGACTCGCTGACGCTTTGGAAACGCGTGCTCGAGGTCGGTCCCCCAAGTGTGACCGCTATGAACAACTATGGGAACGCCCTGATCGAAGCGGGACGAAATCAGGACGCAGTGGAGGTATTCGACCAGGTGATCGAAGCCAGCCCCAAACATGCGGAAGCCTTCAACAACCTCGGAATCGCCTATTCAAACCTCAGGGAATGGGACCACGCCCTCCAGGCCTTCTCCGGCGCCATCCAGATCAAAACCAACTATGCCGAAGCCCATGGAAATGTGGGAAATGTCTATTCGGAGATGAATCGTTTCCAGGACGCCATCACGGCCTATCGCCGGTCCATCGAACTTCGCCCGGACAATCCCGATACCCTCTGCAATCTAGGCCTCACTTTCTTCCACACCCGCCAATGGAAAGAAGCCGCCAACGTCCTTGAGGAGTCGTTGCGACTCTGGCCGCATCACCACAATGCGCTCTACGCCCTCTCCTGGCTTCGCTCCACCGCCCCGGATGAGAATATTAGAAATGCCCAGGAAGCCCTTCAACTGGCCCTGGCGCTGGATCACCTGGCACCGGATCACTTGCGCACCCATGACGCCCTTGCCGCCGCCTGGGCGAATCTGGGTGACTTTGATCGCGCTCAACAGGAAGCCGGCATCGCGATCGAAATCGCCCGAGCTCAATTCGATCTCCCCATGGAACACGAGATCACCTCGCGTCTCGAACTCTACAATAAACAAATTCCTTACCGCATGTCTGACAAATAAGCCTAATTCAGATGAGCCGACGACAGTGTCTTTATTTGAGCAGAATCCATACAGGAAACAGCCAAAATCAGAAGAAACCGCAGATTAACACAGATTGACACAGATTTTTTCCTGAAGGTTTTTGTCGATGCCGCAATGTGACATCGACAATCTGTCTCTGTATTATCTGCGCAAATTTGCGTAAATCTGTGGTTTTTTTTCGCTCTTTTCTGAATGTAAAAACCTATCCATTTTTGAGTTCTAAGACTTTCCAGCAAGCTCCCTGTCACCTGCCTGCAATTTAACGCGCTACCGGACCGACCATGATCACGAATTCTCCCTTGGGGGTTTTCCCCTGAAACCGGGACAGGACCTCCGCCGCACTCCCGCGAACAACCTCCTCAAACTTCTTGGTCAGCTCCCGAGCCACCACCAGTTTCCGGCCGGGAAGCACTTCAGCGATCTGTTCGAGGGTCCGAACCACCCGATACGGCGATTCATAAAAAATCAAAGTCCCCGAAAGCTCCGCCAATTCACGCAGTTTCTTTTCCGCGGTCGCCGACTTGTTGGAAAGGAATCCAAAAAAATGAAACTCGTGCGTGGGCAAACCAGACACGGTCAGCGCCGCCACCGCCGCACAGGGTCCCGGCACCACCTCGATAGGCACTCCCTGTTCAATGCAACTCCGCACAACACGAAAACCCGGATCCGAAATCAACGGCGTCCCCGCATCGGAAACCAACGCCACCCGCGCCCCCCCGGAGAGGGAACGAACGACCTCGCCAGTCATGGCCGCTTCGTTGAATTCATGACAGGACCGAAGGGGTTTCTCTATGTGATGATGCTTCAGGAGGACCGCCGTGTGTCGCGTATCCTCCGCAAGAATGAAGTCCGCTTCCGAAAGCACACGCAGGGCACGAAGAGTGATATCCTCCAGACTGCCTATTGGGGTCGCAACCAGAGAGAGCTTGCCACTCATGACTCGAGAACCTTCTGAGAGGTTCGAAAATGCATCTTGGCAACCTGGCCGAGAGCCTCTTTTCCATGCTTTTCCACAAACTGTCTGCCCGCCTCAATAACCGCCGCCGACGCGCCCTTGGGAAGGGGAACATTCCATTTTTTTCCGAGGCGATCGAGCCGTTGAACAAACTCCGCTCGGGCGACAATGGACGCCGCAGCCACCGCCAGATCCTCCTCGGCGCGGTGACGCTGTTCCAGCTCGATCCCCTGCCCTCGCTCCATCAAGGCGCGTTCGATAATTCGCTTGTTTCCGAATTGATCCGAAATAGCCCGCAAACAAACCTTTCCCGTTTTCCGGGGATCGATGCGGATCAGGACGTTTTCAATCGCACGAGCATGCCCCCATCCGAGCATGTCATTCACATTTCGAAACTTCAGATGCATCCGGTTGTAAGCCTCATTTCCAATCGCCACCACTTCCACGGCACAATAAGCGATCTCACGAATGCTTTTCGCCATCTCGATCGCCTTTTTGTCGGAGGAAATGGTTTTGGAATCCCGCACGTTCAACTCCTTGAAAATGGGGAACGCGTTCTTCCCTGCAAACACCGCGCTGATCACCAGAGGGCCGAAAAAATCACCCTTCCCGCTTTCATCCACGCCAATGTGGGGCTCATACGCCTTTGGATTTAGTTGCTCATCATATCCCAGACGCGCTTCCTTCAACACTTCCGGTTCGAGGAAAAACTTCACAAAATCCTCCGTACCCTTGCCTTGAACAACCAGCTTGCCGCTCTCATAGAACACAACCCCAACATCCCTTGTCTTGCCTGCAAATTTCGCGTAAGGAACCTCCCGAGACTCAAAACCGTGGGAGTCCATGTAGGTTTTCACCAAAGCCGCTTGGGCTTCGTTCATTTTAACGGTATAGATGGTGGGCGAACTCATGGAAACGCTAAGCATCATAGAGCCTGACGTCGGAAAATTGAATCTTCAATCCGCATTTTCAGAGCCTTTGACGGAATGGTACTGGGCCCACCGGCGAAAACTTCCCTGGAGGGAAACCCGGAACCCCTACCCGATCCTCGTCTCCGAAATAATGCTTCAACAGACTCAGGTGAAAACCGTGCTCCCCTATTTTGACCGGTGGATGCGCCGTTATCCCGATGTCAATACCCTTGCCCGTGCATCTGAGTCCGAAGTCCTCAAGATGTGGGAGGGCCTGGGTTATTATCGACGCGCGCGACTCCTTCACGCCGCGGCAAAAAAAATCGTTTCGCACCATGACGGCGTTTTCCCGAAAACCGCGGAGGAACTTGCAGAACTTCCCGGAGTAGGCCCCTACACCCTGGGAGCCGTCGCCAGCATCGCCTTCGATCTTCCCATGCCCATTGTCGATGGGAACGTCGTCCGGGTCCTCGCCCGGTGGTTTGGCATCCGCCAACCCGCCAACTCCACGGCGACACGCAAACACCTGTGGACCCTCGCAAAATCCGTGTTGTGGGAGCAACACCCCGGAGACTTCAACCAATCCATGATGGAACTCGGCGCCACGGTCTGCACCCCGCGCCATCCACTCTGCCTGCTCTGCCCGATTCAGCAGGGTTGCGTCGCCAAGTTGAAAGGCATTCAGGCCGAGCTTCCGAAGCTGACACCGGGGAAAAAGACGGTCCGACAGTATGAATATGCGGGGCTGGTCATCCGGGGAGGACGGGTTCTCCTCTGCCAGCGTAGCACCGGTCGCATGGAACAGATGTGGCAGTTTCCATCCGTGATTCTTCCCAAACCCTCAAAACAATGGACGGAATCTTGGGAATCAAGCTTTGGACCCTTCGATGACGCCGAAGCCATCGCCACACTCGCCTACAGCGTCACCCACCATCGCATACGGCTCGAACTGCATCGAATTGAAAAATTTCAACGCAGACTCGTGCCGTGCGCCCGCTGGGTTGACCTGGCCGTCGCCCCCAAACTCACCTTCACCGCCGCACATCGGAAGATGGTCGATCGATTTCTGTGAGGCATTTTTCACAAACGTTAAAAAAAACTTCGCGCCACGAAAAGAAGTTGATAGTCTTTTCCTCATGGAGAAAGTCGCCCATGTGTTTCGTTCGTTTGCGGATTCCGGTCGATCGGACAGGGACTACTACCAATCTCTCACCCCGGAACAGCGCCTGTCCATCCTCCTGGAACTGATCCAGCAAAACCAGCCCCATGAAACTGAGCAAAGACTTGAGAGAGTTTATCGCGTTGTTAAACTCAAAGAAGGTTAAGTACATCATCATGGGTGGGTACGCCGTCGCCTATCACGGCCACCCCCGGTTCACTGGGGACATCGATTTCCTGGTGGAACGATCCGAAACCAATGCCAAGCTTCTGGAGGAAGTGCTGAATGAGTTCGGCTTTTCAGGCATCGGTGTCACCGCAAAGGATTTTCTGGAACCCAACGTCATGATCCAGCTCGGACGTCCCCCCAACCGTATCGATCTCATGACCGGCGCCGACGGAGTGGAGTTTCAGGAAGCCTGGGATACCAAGGAAAACTCCGTCATGGATGATCAACCCGTGTTCTTCATCAGCAAGAAACTCCTGATCCAGAATAAGAAAGCCGTCAATCGCCCCCAGGACCTCGCGGACATTGAGAAACTTACCGGCTCTTCGTAAAGGCATATCGAATCTCCGACGGTCCTTTTGAGCGCAGGCTGGTTGCATCAAATTCTTTGATTTCGCGCCTGGTTTTCAGCAAGCTGTCCGGATGCCTTTTGAGCCTTCCATTGCCCGTCATGTCCGGGATATTCCGCGTTCCGGAATCCGCGACTTCTTTGACGTGGTGCAAAATGTTCCCGATGTCGTCTCCCTCGGCATTGGCGAACCGGGCTTCGTCACTCCCTGGCATATTCGCGAGGCCGCCATTTACGCCCTGGAAAAAGGGAAAACCGGCTACACCTCCAATCTGGGCACCCCCGCACTTCGGAAGGAGATATCGGCCTACGTCGAGCGGCACTTCGGATTGAGCTACAACCCGGAAACCGAAATCATCATCACGGTTGGGGTCTCCGAAGGCATGGACATGGCCCTTCGCGCCATCACCAACCCGGGTGAAGAGATCCTTTATCATCAACCCTGCTACGTCTCCTACCACCCCGGAGTGATCCTTGCACACGGTGTCCCCGTCGGCGTTGCCTGCCGGGCTGAAAACGACTTTCTCCCCTCCGTCCAGGATTTCGAAAAAGCGGTCACGCCCAAAACCCGGGCGATGATGCTCAATTTTCCGACCAACCCCACGGGAGCAGTTGCCTCGCGCGAATACCTTCAACAAATCGCCCGTCTCGCCAACGAAAAAAATCTTCTCGTCCTTTCCGATGAAATCTACGCGGAACTGACCTACGAGGGAAAACACACCTCCATCGCCACGCTTCCCGGAATGAAGGAGCGGACGATTTTCTTTCATGGATTTTCGAAAGCGTGGGCCATGACGGGTTTTCGTCTTGGCTACGCGTGTGCTCCGGCGCCCATCATCGAGGCGATGATGCGGGTTCATCAATACGCCATGCTCTGCGCGCCCATTCTCAGTCAGGAAGCTGCGCTCGAAGCCCTTCGAAATGGGGAAAACGATGTCATCCAGATGCGCGATGAATATCTGCTCCGCCGTAATTTTCTCGTCAGCGAATTGAACAGCATGGGACTCGACTGTCGTGCCCCGGGCGGCGCCTTCTACGCCTTTCCCTCCATCCGGAAAACCAACCGCACCAGTCGTGACTTCGCCCTCACCCTGCTCAAGGAACATAAAGTCGCCGTGGTTCCCGGCGATGCGTTCGGCCCCACAGGCGAAGGCCATGTTCGATGCTCCTTTGCCACCGTGATGCCTGACATTGAAAAAGCTGTGGAACGGATGAAGCGCTTCCTCAAAAGCTGATTCTTGTGCGTTATTCGTAACGCAAAGCGGCCACCACCGGCTCCTTCACCGCCCGCCAGCCGGATAACAACCCGGCCAGAATTGCCGCGGGAATCGCCATCCCGAGTGCCACAAACAAGAGATCCGGATCCAACCGCCATTGAATCGTCCAGCCAAACCAGGCGCGATTGATCACAAAGGCAAGAATCCAGGAAAGTCCCACTCCGCCTACCATCCCCATCAGCCACCCAACCAGACCCAGCGCACCACTCTCCACCAGCATCATGCTCATCACCTGGGCGGGGGTCATACCCGTGGCGCGAAGCATCGCCACTTCACGGCCCCGCTCCGCGATCAGGGTCATCAGCACGAGAAACAACCCCGCCGCAGCCACCCAGACGGTGATTACGCGCAGGCTGAGGGTGATGGCAAAGGTCTGGTCAAACACACGAAGCACCTCGCGCCGCAGTTCAAAATTCGAAAACAAGGCGAGCTTTGCGTCGCCGGAAATTTCGTCTTCGATCTTTTTCTGAATTTCCGAAGTGCGCGAGGGATCGTCCAAATAGAGGGCAAGACTGTAAATGTGCGAGTCCTTCCACAACCTCGCGTAATCCTGTTGATCGATCAGCACCAGACCGCTGTCTGTCGAATAGTCGTAAAATATTCCGCCGATCACAAAATCAACCGGTCCGGATGGAGTTTGAAGAGGAATGATTTCCCCAGCCTTCCTTCCAAATCGTGTGGCAAAACTTTCGTTCACATACAATCGATGAAATCCCTCGAAGGGAGGGGTGATACGTCCCTTGAACTGAAGGTGTTTGTATTTATCAATGATCCGGAAATCGATTGCGGCGAGTTTGATCCTCCGGTCCACGGAATCCCCGCCCGCATCGGAAGCGGGCAGCCAGAGATGATGATAGGTATCGACATCCCGCACCCCGGAAAGACTGCTTACCTGATGCAACAGGAGTTCAGGAAGGGCCTCCCCACTCTTAAATTGAAGATTTCCGAGGGAGGTCAGATAGAGGTCCGCCCGGACGGTTTCCCGGATCCAATAGTCCACCGTGGATCGAAAGCTGTCGATCATGATGGAGGTCCCCGTCATCATCGAAAATGCCACCATCAACAAGACTGCTGCAATACCCGATCGATGAAGCGACCGGGTCAGATTACGCAACCCCACCCGGTAAGGCTCACCACCACGCAGCCCAAAAAGAAATCGTCCAATCACCCGCTCCAGGATCACCATGCAATAGGGGGTCGCACAGGCAACCGAAAGGATCCAGGCAAATGCACCACCGAACCCCAGCAGAGCCCATCTGGGTTTCATCCCCAACCAGGAAGCCATGCCAGCCAGGAAAATGGCCACCAGACTCCACACCATCCATCCTCGCACACTTTGCCCCCCCTGCACGGCAGGAGAAACGGCCGACATGGCTTCGATGGGGGAAATCCCTGAAGCCTCTCGAGCGGGACGCCATGCGGCAACCAGGACCAGGATAAGAGTCCCCAGGACAACACCAAGAACGATGATCGGATCCAACGTCACATTCCGGATGTGAACGAGAAGGTAGAGCGAGGATACGGCACTGCTGACAGAACTCAACGACCCCCGGGCCAGGACGAACCCCAGGCCGATTCCCGCAATCACCCCCATCATCCCCACCCACAACGACTGCACCAACACCATGTTCCGGACATCGCCAGGTGTCAGCCCCATCGCCCGCAGGATGCCGATGGACCGTCGCTGGCGCACGACCATGGTCGTCATGCTTGCATGAAGAAGGAACGCCCCCACCATCAGCGCAATGAGACTCAATGCCGTGAGATTCAATTGATATGCGCGCAGCATGTTGGCCACCTGCGTTCCACGTCGGTCCGGTGGAGCGACCTGCGCAGGAGCTGGTACAAGTTTCTGAATACCTTCCGGATCTTGTTCCAGCGAAGGATCGACAATCAGATCGATTCGATCCAGTTTGCCAGTCGCCCCCAACAGTTCCTGTGCGGCACCAATATCCATCCAGGCGAGATGCTCATCCGCACGAATCCTTTCCACATCGAGACGAACCCACTCACGGACCGTGAGAAAACGCCGCTTTCCATCCACCAAAACCGCGATCTGTTTTCCTGGCGGTAAATTCAATCTCCTTCCAAGTTGCTCCGTCACCACCAAGCCCATAGGATCCGTGAGCCATTCTACGGCTCCCTCCCTGGCCAGACTGCCCATCCCCTGATTGAACTCCGGGGACGAGTCCAAATGAAGAAACGGTTTCTGTGAAAAAACATCGATCCCGCTCAGGCGAAGATAGGTGTTGGGAAAGTCGGGCAGAACCAGGACAGCCTCCACGATGGGGGTGGCGTGACGCACCCCCCGAGTCATTCGAAGGGTGGCGTACACCTTTTCATCAAATCTCGCCCCCTCCCCGCTTACCACAAGGTTGGCCTTCCCGGTCACCACATCCAACGTATCCTGAAATGCCGCAAGGGCGCTCTCATTTCCCGCTTCGATCGCGACCACCACAGCGACACCCAAGGCAATGGCGAGTCCATTCATCACCGAAAGCAGGCGCGATCCCGCAAGACCACACCACGCAAGCTTCATGAGCTGAGAAACCCCCATCCCGGGAGTGAAGGCTGCAAGGGGCCGGACCTTTTCAGGAGCGTGAAGGGGTGTATTCAAAATGAAACGAATTCGAGCTTCCGTGAATCTTTGATTACAGGTATAGCATACCCATCTTATGAGTAAAAAAGCGCTCGTTACCGGAATCACCGGCCAGGATGGATCCTACCTTGCGGAACTTCTTTTGGAAAAAGGGTACGAGGTCCATGGCATCATCCGTCGGGCAAGCACCTTCAACACCGGCCGCATCGATCATCTCTATCAGGATCCTCATGTCATGGGCGTTCGCTTGTTTCTGCACTATGGTGATCTCGGCGATAGCGTGAACCTGGTCAAGCTTCTCTACGACCTCAAGCCGGACGAAATCTATCACCTTGGAGCCCAGAGTCACGTCCGCGTCAGTTTCGACATCCCCGAATACACTTCGGATATCACCGGCGTGGGCACCGTCCGCATCCTCGAAGCCATCCGCGAAACAGGTGTTCGCTCCCGTTTCTATCAGGCGTCCTCCAGCGAGATGTTTGGCAAGGTGGCGGAAGTTCCTCAGAAGGAATCGACCCCCTTCCACCCCCGAAGCCCCTACGGATGCTCCAAGGTGTTCGCCTACTGGCTCACAGTGAACTACCGTGAAGCATATGGACTCCACGCGAGCAACGGCATCCTCTTTAATCACGAATCCCCGCGCCGCGGCGAAACCTTCGTGACCCGCAAGATCACCCGTGCCGTCGCAGCCATCAAACTTGGCCTCCAGGAGAAACTCTACCTGGGCAATCTTGACGCACGGCGTGACTGGGGATACGCGAAGGAATATGTCGAAGCCATGTGGTTGATGCTCCAGCAGGAGAAACCCGACGACTATGTGATCGCCACGGGGGAAACCCATTCCGTCCGCGAATTCCTCGAGGAGGCTTTTCAATGTGTCGGCCTGGACTGGCAGAAGCACGTTCAACATGATTCCAAGTACGAACGCCCCTCCGAGGTTGATCTCCTCATTGGAGATGCCTCCAAGGCCAAAAAAGTCCTCGGCTGGGAACCCAAAATCAAATTCAAGGATCTCGTGAAGCTCATGGTCGAAGCCGATCTTGCAGAGCTCAAAGGCTCGAAAAAACCATGAGCTTCTGGTCCGATCAGCGCGTGGTGGTCACGGGTGGAAACGGATTTCTGGGACGTTATGTGGTAGCCCGTCTCCAACAACGAGGCTGTGCCTCGGTGATGGCTCCCCGGAGCAGTGAATTTGACCTGCGCCATGCCGACGCGATCAGCCGACTTCTTCACGAGCACCAGCCCACGATGTTGATTCATCTGGCCGCGATCTGTGGTGGCATCGAAGCAAACCGACAGCGCCCCGGCACGTTCTTTTATGATAACGCCATCATGGGCATCCAACTCATCGAACAGGCCCGTCGCGCGCAAATCCCGAAAACCGTCGTGCTCGGCACCGTCTGTGCCTATCCCAAATTTGCCCCCGTTCCATTTCAGGAAACCGATATCTGGAACGGCTACCCCGAGGAAACCAACGCTCCCTACGGTCTCGCAAAAAAAATGCTGTTGGTTCAGCTCCAGGCCTACCGCCAGCAGTACGGATTCAATGGAATCTACCTCTTGCCAGTTAACCTTTATGGTCCGAACGACAACATGGACCCCACCACCTCCCATGTCATTCCAGGAATCATCCGAAAAATGATCGAGGCCAAGACCGCGGGACATCCCTCCATCACGCTTTGGGGAACAGGGAGCGCTTCCCGCGAGTTTCTCTACGTCGAGGACTGTGCCGATGGCATCGTCCTTGCAGCGGAAAAATATCAGGACCCCGCCCCCGTCAATCTGGGAAGCGGCCATGAAATCACCATTCGTGAACTTGCGGAATTGACACAAAAAGTCACCGGCTACGAAGGCGCCATCGAGTGGGATTCAAGCAAGCCGGACGGACAGCCCAAACGCAAACTCGACACGACCCGGGCCCAGGCTGCCTTCGGATTTCGTGCACATACACACCTCGAGGAAGGCTTGCGAAAGACCGTGGAGTGGTTTCTGCAACAACGGGAAACATGATCGCAGGTCGCAAAGTCATCGTCGTGCTCCCCGCATACCAGGCGGAAAAAACCCTGGAGCGTACCGTCTCCGAAATTCCACGTGATGTTGCGGATGAAATCCTTTTGGTCGATGACGCGAGCAAGGACCACACCGTGGAACTTGCCCAGCGCCTTGGACTCCAGACCTTCGTTCACCCGAAAAACCTCGGCTACGGGGGAAACCAGAAAACATGTTACCGGGAGGCGTTGAAACGGGGCGCCGACATCGTCGTAATGCTCCATCCCGACTACCAATACTCCCCGCGTCTTGTCGGCGCCATGGCTCACATGATCGCCAGCGGCCACTATGATATTGTCCTGGGCTCCCGAATCCTTGCGCAGAGCGCCATGGCCGGAGGCATGCCGTGGTATAAGTATGTCGCCAATCGCGGACTCACCTTCATTCAGAACGCCCTGATGAAGCAGAAGCTTTCCGAATACCACACAGGTTATCGCGCCTTTTCAAAACGGGTGTTGGAGAGTGTGCCCTTTGAACAAAATTCAAATGATTTCATTTTCGACAACGAAATCCTTTGCGAAGCCATCGCCTCCGGATTTCGCATCGGTGAGATCTCCTGTCCGACGCGGTATTTTCCGGAGGCGTCCTCCATCAACTTTTCCAGAAGCGTGGTTTACGCATTCGGGGTGCTGAAAAACACCTTGCGACATGCCAGATTCACCCATCGGAAGTGACGCGACGGGATTTATCGGAACTCCACATCAATCCGGCGTGGTTTCACCTCATCCGCCTTGGCCAGTTTCAGAGTCAAAATGCCGTTTTCAAATGACGCGTGGATGGAATTCCGATCCACCTGCTTCCCGATGGCAAACACCCTGCGGAAATCATGGGTCGAAATCTCACGCCACAATCCCGCACCCCCCGTCTCATTTCTGATACGACGGCCGATCAAGAAAAGATCATCCCCCTTGAGATGAATTTCAAGCCCCTCCCTCTCCACCCCGGGCATTTCCGCTTCCACCACGATTTGATCTTTTGTTTCGTAAATGTTTACAGGCGGGACCACATACCGGGTTTCATCGTCACGAGATTCGTTTTGACCTGATTTTTGCAACAATCTTGAGATCGCATTCATACTAATATTACCTCGAATTTTGGATTTTTGTTTGTCGTTCGATCAACCTTTGCATACAGAAAGGTTAAAGACTGACATCCACCTTGATTTCCTTGGTTTTCACCTCCTCTTTTTTGGGGAGGATGACTTCAAGCAGACCATTCCTGTAAGTAGCTGTAATCCCGGATCCATCCACGGGAACAGGCAGAATCACCGCGCGTTGAAACGGACCGTAAATGCGTTCCACACGATGGTAGTTCTCCATATTCATGTCATGATCCTTCTTACGCTCTCCCTTGATGATCAAAGCATCGCCCTGTAAGGAGAGGTTAAACTCCCCTTTTTTGAGGCCAGGCAATTCAACTTTCACCCGCAGCTTGTCCTTGTCTTCATACAAGTCCACAGAGGGAGACCATACCCCTTCCAACAACCCCACGGTACGAAAGGCCGTCGAAGTCGCAGGCCATGTTTCCTCCAGAAAACTCCTGAACTCCTGATCAAGCTGGTGAAGGTTGTTAAAAAGATTCATCGAACGGGGTGCATAGGAATATTGAATTAGTTTCATTTTTGTTTCTCCTTTCAAAAATACACCCAGCAAAATCGATGCCACCCACCACCGTGTTTTTTAAGAAGAATGTCTCTACAGACTTTGTTTTTCTTGAGAAAATTCGTCACAGGACGGTGCAAATTGACACATGAAGTCCCAACCATATGCGCCCAATGATGAAAGGCGGCTGAACTCAATAATATTTAAATTTCACAGATGGGACGGAACCATCAAGACCTTAAGATCCGCAATCGCCTTTTCCCGCTCGGATGTCGACAGGTTGGGATCTTCATGCACCAGTTCCAGATAACGCTTTCGAATACCCTGACCCTGGGTCATTCGAAGGCCAACCAATAGCAATCCCCGGGCCTGCGAATATTCATGATTTGCGGCGAATACGTTTGCCCAAACCACAAATGCCCTTGGATCGTTTTGCATCGCCGCGTTTGAAAAGCTTTTGAGCATGATTCCGAGGTGATTCATGGCACCGGCACAAAGTCCAAGATTCACAATCGTATCGGTTCGATACCCCTCTGAAAGAGTGGCGAAAAAGTGACGACTGGCCTCGAGATATTTCTTTTGGTTGAAAAGAAGATTGCCAAGAAAAAGATGCCCGTCGGAGTAAGTGGGGGTTATGTGGACGGCCCTTTTCAGCTCATGGATGGCGCTATTGGTTTCACCCCGTTGAACCAATGCCGCCGCGATATTGAATCGGGCATTGGAATTCCAGGGTTCATTTGTATAAGGACACAACTCGAGAGCCCGTTGATAAGCCTCCGTAGCCTCAGCAGCCCTTCCCTCCAGGGTCAATCCCTCCCCCAAAGTCACCCACGCCAGGGGATTACGAGGATTCACATGGAGAGCCTGACGGGAAAATGTCTCCTGATTTCTCCAGAAACCTATCTGCCGTGCCGTTTTCAAGGCAAGCGATCCTGAAATTAAAAACAACACCAGCACCATCAGAACAAATCCCATCCCGCGGGGTTTCCATCCTGACAGAAGAATTCCCCAGCCCCCACCGATGAGCAGCGCAAACGGAATCATGGAAAAGTAAGTGTAACGATCCGCCGTAAGTTGATATCCACTTTGTGCGACACCCAGCAGGGGAAGAATCACAACCCCATAGCAGAGCCATCCCGCAAGAAAAGCCGGATACCTCCGTCTCAGAAGCAGAGGAATGAAAAAAAGCAATAGATTCGCCCCAAGCGCTTTCCAGACGATGGGCTTCCAGAAATCATAAATCTCAAGAAGCTTGTCCAGCGGGTTTAATTGAGCGGGCCATACGAAATTCCGCAAATAGACCAGATTCGCGACAAGGGATTGCCCGACCCTGCGTCCCCATCCATAATCTGCCGAACTAAAGGCCAGTTTTTTGGAAATGAGAATATGCATGGTCATAAAACCCAGTGCAGCGGAGAAAAATAGAAATGGCACCTTTTCAAACAATACCCGGGCGGTCGACGATAAGGAAAACCGATCATTCACCTTGATGCGACGAAAAGGATAGATGTCGAGAATGAGGAAAACCAAAGGAAGGGTCACCAGCACCGTCTTGGAAAAGCACCCCAGCACAAAGGCAGAAAAGGACAACACATACCACGGCATCCGACGGCTGGGATCGCCCTCCGTACGGACGTGAGTGAGATAAGCAAGCGTGGATAGAAGTCCAAAAAATCCGGAAAGCATATCGCGCCGCTCGCTCGCCCAGACCACGGACTCCACCCGTAAGGGATGCAGGGCAAAAACCATGGCCGTAAAAAATGCACTCCATCGAATCCCCATCATCCCAGGCAACGACCGTTCAAAAAGTCGTCGGGCAATCCAGAACACAAACACAGCATTGCAAGCATGCAGGAGGATTGCAGAGAGATGGTACCCAAACGGTTCCGCCCCCCAGATCGCATAGTCGATGGCATAACTCAACCTGCTAACGGGCGTATAAGCTCCCACCTCAGTGGTTGTCCAAAGAACCCGTATATGATCCCAATCGAGTGAGCGTATCTGGGGATTGTTGACGATGAACATGCTATCGTCCCACTGGAGCAACTCATGGGACAGAGCGGGGGAAAAAACAGCGAAAGTGATCCCAAATATGATCCAGTTCCACAACCATCCGCGACAGCAACGATTGTCGGAACCTTCATTCATATAACTTTCTCCGATGGTGAATCATTTGAAGTAGTTTCTGAACCCGCCGACTCCTTTCCCTCACTCCAGCATCCATTTGCTCAAGGATGGCAGCCGCCTGCCCCAGATCGGTGGCAGTCGCATGAGGATCCTCCAAAACCAGTTCAACAAAGCGGAGCTTCACAAGGGGGGATCGGGTATCTGCCATACCTTGCCTCAACAGATCAAGCCCTTCGGCTACCCTCCCCTGCTTGCACTTCATGTCACTCCAATGAATATAGGCCGGCGGCCATTTCCCCTGGGAGGATTGTCGATACCATCGTTCTGCGGCGGAAGCATCTCCCAGATTTTCATAACTCTGAGCAACAAAACACTCGATCTGGGAATCCGGTTTCAAACGATAGGCCTCCCGATAGTGTTCCAGGGCCCGTGCATACTCCTTCTGATCGGTAAGTACACTGGCTAAATTGAGGTGAACCTCTGCATGATCGGGACCGAGGGCCAGGGCTTTTTCGTAAGCCTGAACGGCTTCGGAAAAATTTTGGTTTTTTCCTAGGGCGTTTCCGAGATTGTTCCACGCATCCAGATCATGAGGATTGATTTTTATGGCCTTTCGATAAGCTGCGATCGCCCCACTTAAATCCCCTCTGGTGGTTAAAACGACTCCCAGGTTTCCCAGGGCCACAGAATTGTCGGGATTGAACTTCAATACATAGGTCCAAAAGGTTTCCGAATCCTTCCACACATCCATCTGCCGGTGAGTCATCCATCCGAAACGAAGCAAAGACAATATCCCCACAACCAACGGCGCCACACCGAGCAAGGTGAAGCCATTCGATCTCCCCAAAAAAAGAACCAGGCCGCACCCAAACCAAATGCAGAGCGGAACACTTGCCAGATAAGTATATCGATCCGCGGTGAATTGAAGTCCGCTCTGCGCCCCACCTAATAGAGGAGCGATAATGACCAGGTAAGACAACCATGCGACCAGCCCCCCCTTCAACCGGCGTCGAAACAACCAAAGGGCAAGAGTCACCCCCATATGAATCGAAAGCGACACCAACACCTGCGGATCCTTCATCGTGTAGGCCTTCTGAAGAATGTCGAGGGGATTGAGATTTGTCGGCCAGAACCACCGCAGCAGGTAGGTGAGATCCGCAGCCAGGGATTGCGCCAGACGCTGTTCCCATCCAATCTGATCGGGACGCATGGCAAGCCCCCCCTTCCAAAGCACCGAAAGTGTTCCCACGCCACATGCCAAGGAGAACGCAAAAAAGGGGGTTTTTTCCAGTAACAACCAACAGTTGCTCCTCATCCCATTTTTATGTGCACTCCACCGTTGGAGCGGAAAGAAATCCATGAGAAGAAAAACAGCTGGAAGGGCGACCGCAACGGGTTTGGAAAACACCGCGGCCACGCCATTTAGGAAAGCGGCGATGTACCATCCCGCTCGTGTCCCCCAGGCACCCGTAGATCGGGTATAACGAAGCCAGGTCAAAACAGCCATGAGACTGAAGAACGCGGAAAGCACATCCCGGCGCTCGGAAACCCAGGCCACGGATTCCACGCGAAGGGGGTGCCATGCGAAGAGGAGAGCCGCCAGAAAGCCCGCCGTGGTGAGGGTTGCGGAACCCACGGAAATGCGCGATCTTAGGATAAGAATCCGTGCAATGAAAAAGACCAGGCACGCGTTGAGACCATGGAGCAGAACCGCTGTCAGATGATAACCGAAGGGGTTGCCCTTCCAAAGGGCGTAGTCAAACGCCAGACTCAACTGGCTCAGAGGAGTGTAGGCTCCCACCTCGGTGGTGGTGAACATCACACGGATATGATTCCAGTCGAGGAACTGGATCCTTGGATTCTCATAAACCAGCAACGGATCATCCCAGTTGAGAAAACCGAATTCCAATACGGGAAGATAAAGAACAAAGACAAGGACGAACACCGCCACCCCACCAAGCCACCATGTTCGGGAGAATTTCATCACATTGACAGTTCGATGCGTGCATGTTACCACAGGACGCGGTTGTCATGAAATCAGCACTTAACACAAATGTGTTGGTTCTGAACCGGCTCTGGCAGGCGGTCAATATCTGCACGGCCCGGCGGGCTCTCTGTCTGCTCTTTCAGGGTCAGGCCCATGTGGTGCACCACAGCGGCAATGAATTCTCCACCCTGGATTTCGAGGGATGGTGCCATTTCTCGACACAAAACCCCAGGGACACGGATGCGGTCAACACGATTGCCCTCAAGATCCGAATCCCCAAGGTCATCCTTCTCTCCTTCTTCGACCGGCTTCCCCGCAAGGAGGTCAAATTCACCCGCCACAACATCTTCGAACGCGACAAGCACCAGTGCCAGTATTGCGGGCGGATCCTGGACCGCAAGGAATTGAATCTGGACCACGTCATCCCACGTGACCGTCAGGGCACCACCACCTGGGAAAATATTGTCTGCTCGTGCATCGAGTGTAACACACGCAAAGGCAACCGGACCCCAAGGGAGGCAGGCATGCGCCTGCTGCGTACGCCGAAGCGCCCGCGCTGGCGTCCCTTTCTGATGATTTCGCATACGCGTCAGCCGGACGAAACCTGGCGGCGCTTCCTCGATCCCACACTCTGGGATGTCGAGTTAGGCGAACAATTCGAATAGAAAATAAAAACCCCGTCCGCACCTCATGCGAACGGGGTTTTAAGTTCCGGCAGTCAGCGGGAACAGGTGTCGATCAATCCACGTGCTTGGAGACAAGCTTGGTCATCTCAAACATGCTGACCTGCTTCTTGCCGTTGAACACAGCCTTGAGAGCGTCATCCGCATTGATCTGCGTACGCTTCTTCTTGTCCTGGAGACCGTGCTTCTTGATGTAAGCCCAAAGCTTCTTGGTGAGTTCGGTCCGGGGAAGAGGCTTCGATCCGACGATCGCTGCCAGCTTCGCATCGGGCTGAACGGGCTTCATGAATGCTGCATTCGGTTTACGTTTTGCTGCCATTTGAATGATCCTCCTTAGGGGGGTTGATGTTAACTCTCCTCGAGAATTTCAGGTTCCAGAGGGGAGTGGTATGTCTCGTCTGCCAAATCCAGAGGCCGTTGACAACTGTTTCTTCGAGGTAGACTCACTTTTTTTCACTCGTAAAAACCGTCTTTTTTTCAAATGGACAGAGGTGGCTGATCTCACAATTCACACAATCAGGTTTGCGCGCATCACAACGACGCCGTCCATGCCAGATCAAACGATGGGTGACATCGCCCCAAGAATTTCTTGGAAACAGTTGCATCAGATCGAGTTCCACATCCTCGGGCGTCGTCCTTTTCGAGAACCCCAGCCGCCCCGAGAGTCGCAAAACGTGCGTGTCCACACACACACCCTCGTTCTTCCCGTACGCCACATGAAGGATGACATTCGCGGTTTTGCGCCCCACCCCGTTGAGGGTCACAAGATCCTCCATGGTGGCCGGTACCTTCCCCCCGAAGCGTTCCACGATCTGCTGACAGCACAACCGGATGTTCTTCGCCTTGTTCCGATAAAATCCCGTGCTGCGCACCATCGCCTCGATTTCCTCCTGGGACGCAAGAGCGAATGCGTGTGCGTCGGGATATTTTGCAAACAACGCGGGAGTCACCATGTTGACCCTCCGGTCGGTGCATTGTGCCGAAAGGATCACCGCCACAAGCAACTGCAAGGGGCCGGAATAATCGAGTTCACACTTCGCCCCTGGATACGTCTTTCCAAGAATAAGCATGATCTCCGCAGCACGGTCCACTGAATTCATTTTTGGAATCGAGGGCATGCCTAATACAGGACGATTTTTTGAGCGGCAGCAAGCCGGTTGGTGGAGTTGTCGGGTGTGAAATCCATCCTCACCGTGACCACTCTACCCGGCGGCACCCGTGTGCGCAGGCTCTCATACGGAATTCGCAGGCGCACGACAAGATCCTCCACGCGAAAGAACGACCCGTACGTTTCCCAATGAAAATTGGTGATGCCCATGCCATAGGATCCATCGTAGAGATTGTTCTGAAGGACCATGGTGGAGCCAGCCTGGTGGTCCTCCATCACCACGCTCAGATTCGAGGTTGTGAACACCCGCAATCGAAGAGTCCCACTCGACGCGACTTGATTGGTGGCAGGGTCTCCGAGTGAGAAATACGCGTGAATCGCACCCTCCTTCGAATAGCAAACCCATTTCAAAATCTGAACGGGGGTGCCCTGGATGTTTTTTGCCGGGGGTCGGGAAAAGGAGCAACCCATGGTCCATCCCCCTGCAAGGACAAGGATGTATGCCAAAAAAACGACTTTACTCGCCTCCTGGAGAGCGACGATTCGTCGTCGTCTCATTTCAAGAGGGGACGACGGATTATCCCATTTCCATAAGCCGAACACATGAAGAACTTTCGGGCAATATTCCCTTAAGGCAAGCTTGAACCATGGGTCCCTCAACCCCAAAAGGGACGCCCGTGGAAGGTTTTCCAACAACATCGAGGTTGCCTTGATCCGCCCGGTTTGGCCATAGTTATGCCGGATGAAAACAGTTCGTATCGGATTGGCTGGTTTTGGAAACGTGGGAAGCGCGGTCTATCGCAATTTACGCCGTGAAGCCTCCCTCATTTTGGACCGCACAGGAGTGCGGCTCGAGATCACTGCGATCGCCGTCCGCCATCCCAAAAGGCGCCGGGTCTCGGGGCGTCCCCCCGCAAAACTGCTCGTCTCCAATCCCCTCGCTCTGGTTCGCCACCCCAAGGTGGACATGATTGTGGAGGTGATGGGGGGATGCAGCGTGGCACGGGATCTCATCCTTGCCTCGTTGCGTGCCGGGAAATCCGTGGTCACCGCAAACAAGGCACTCCTTGCGGAGCACGGTCCCGAAATTTTCGGGGAATCCGTCCGTCGAAAAGTTCCGATCTATTTTGAAGCCAGCGTGGCGGGTGGAATTCCCATCATTCAATCCCTTCGTCAGGGACTCGTTGGAAATCGTTTTCCGCTCATCTACGGAATCGTCAATGGAACCTGCAATTACATCCTGACCAAGATGTCCGAGGAAAACCTTCCTTTTGATGACGTGTTGCGTGAAGCCCAAGCCCTCGGCTATGCGGAAGCCGACCCTTCGTTTGACATTGATGGCATCGATGCAGGACACAAGGCCGCCATTCTGGCCTCACTTGCTCACGGCGGGTGCGTAAATTTCAAGGACGTTCATATCGAGGGAATTCGAAACGTCTCCGCCATCGATGTTCAGTTCGCCCATCTCCTGGGATACGAAATCAAACTCCTAGCCATCATCCAGGCACGGGCCCGGAACGAAGTGGAGGTTCGTGTTCATCCCACCCTCATTCCACGAACCAATCGTCTTGCGGCCACTCGGGGCGTCACCAACGCCATTCTTGTTCGTGGCCATGTGGTGGGGGACATCAAACTTTCAGGGCCGGGAGCTGGAGGAGATGCGACTTCCAGCGCCATCCTGAGTGACGTGGTGGAAGCCGCAACCCATTCCCATCCTTCCACGGACGACAGACTGCCTTCCTCCCTGGGAACCCAAGGTCCCGGAGTGGTTCCCATCGGGAAAGTCGTTTCACGCTACTATCTCCGCCTCTCGGTCAGCGATCGTCCGGGAGTCATGGCTCAAATCACATCCATTCTGGGCCGTGCGGGGATTGGCATCTCTTCAATCATCCAGCCGGAGGGACACGAGGGGAAAGTGGTGCCCCTGATTTTCATGATCCATGACGCCCGGTTTGACGCCATGGATCGCGCGCTCAAACACATCCGACGCCTGCCGTGTGTCAAAGCCAAACCCTTGATGTTGCGGGTGGAGAGTTTTGAAACATGAGCTGGAACGGAATCATCGAAGCCTATCGCCCTTTTCTGCCCGTCAGTCCGCAAACCCCGGTCGTGACGCTCCACGAAGGGAACACCCCACTTGTTTTCTCGCCCAAACTCAGTGAAAAGGTCGGGCCAGAAGCGAGCGTCTACATCAAGAACGAGGGGCTCAACCCCACCGGATCCTTCAAAGACCGGGGCATGACCATGGCCATCTCGAAGGCCGTGGAAAAGGGGGCCAAGGCTGTGATCTGTGCTTCAACCGGAAACACCTCGGCATCCGCAGCCGCGTACGCGGCCCGTGCGGGTCTGGCATGCTTTGTTCTCCTGCCCAAAGGCAAAATCGCCAGGGGGAAACTTGCCCAAGCGCTCATGTGCGGAGCCCAAGTGATCGCTTTGCGGGGAAACTTTGACGACGCCCTCCGCCTTGTACGTGAAATCGGTGAGGAATATCCCGTCGCCATCGTCAACTCCACGAACCCCGACCGGCTCGAAGGGCAAAAAACTGCTTCATTCGAAATCATCGACGCACTGGGTGATTCTCCGGACTTTCATTTCCTACCCGTGGGAAACGCGGGAAATATTACGGCATACTGGAAAGGGTATCGGGAATGGAAGGATGCCAGCCGGTGCAAAAAACTTCCACGTATGATGGGTTTCCAGGCCGCCGGAGCTGCCCCCATCTACTTTGACAAGGTGATCAAATCACCCGACACTCTGGCCACCGCCATCCGAATCGGAAACCCCGCAAGCTGGCGGCTGGCGGCAACGGCGATCTCCCAGTCCAACGGCTGCATCGATATCGTCACCGATGAGGAGATCCTTGCCGCTCAAAAATGGCTCGCGATCAATGAAGGCATCTTTGTCGAACCCGCTTCCGCAGCTTCCGTCGCCGGTCTGTTCAAATGCCTGGGCAAGGATGCCTGTGAAAAATGCCCCCTCGCATCGGATCTCCGATCCTCCCTCCTCGCCAAACCGGTCACCATCGTATGCACCGTCACCGGCCATGGAATGAAGGATCCGGACGTTGTCACCCTTCATGAATTGAAGTCCAAGACCGTCTGGCCCACGAAGGAACGGATCGTCAAGTTAATGGGGTTCTAGCAGCTTGCCGAAAAGTGGGAACCGTAGCGCGAAAATGGGTCTGGCCGTAAGACAAGGCACGAGTCCAAAGGGTTTCCTCACCTTTTGCCTGGGACCCCATTGCGTTCCCATGGCGAAACCGGTGTCGGATACCCCGACAGATCGAGGTCGCGAACGCCGCCAAAAGGTGACAGCAAGGCAATCATTCCACCTTTTTCAACAAGCGGCTAACCCCCATTGGGTAAGGATACGCCATGGCCCAAAGGCAAGCTCGATGCGCTCCTTCAAGGTTCACTTTTCGAGAAAATCTCTCAAATTTGAGAAGGTGGGAAGGATTTTTGAAGGGATTTTTCCTTTAACAATAACTATTGCCCTCTTGGCCTGGGCCATGCTAGTTATTGCCTCGTCAGTGTGTTTTATCCAAGACACCATAACCATTAAGGAGTCATACTTATGATACAGGCTATACGTAAACAAGGCGGTTTCACGCTCGTGGAAATCATGATCGTGGTCGCCATCATTGGGCTTCTGGCAGCGATTGCCGTGCCCAGCTTCATCCGTGCCCGTCAGCGTGCCCAGGCAACCACCGTGTTGAATGAGGCTCGTCAGCTGGATGCAGCCAAGGATCAGTACGCCCTCGAAAACAATAAGACGTCCGTCACGCCGGTCTTCGCGGATCTGACGCCTTACCTGAAGGCGGGAAGCAAACTCGCCACCAATGCCGGCAACGACTCAATGGGTGGAACATTCACCATCGGTTCGGTGAACTCCAACGTCCGTGTCGATGCCGCGACCCAAAGCGTCCTCAGCAATGCAACGGGAGTAGGCTTCTGGGGTCCGTACTCCTAAGTTGATAGTTTGACTGCACTTTGCCCCGCGTTTCCCCAGGGAAGCGCGGGGCTTTTTTTTCCAAGGTGAAATCTTGCTTCGAACGTCTCTTTTTTGAGAAATTTTATCGTTTTTGAGAAAATCTGAGAGTGCGAAAGGAATTTTCGTTGGGGTTTATTTCTGTAGTCCAAATGGTCCAGGCCATGCTTCTTATTAAAATGTCCATATGTTATTCAAGACACCATAACCATTAAGGAGTCATACTTATGATACAGGCTATACGTAAACAAGGCGGTTTCACGCTCGTGGAAATCATGATCGTGGTCGCCATCATTGGGCTTCTGGCAGCGATTGCCGTGCCCAGCTTCATCCGTGCCCGTCAGCGTGCCCAGGCAACCACCGTGTTGAATGAGGCTCGTCAGCTGGATGCAGCCAAGGATCAGTACGCCCTCGAAAACAATAAGACGTCCGTCACGCCGGTCTTCGCGGATCTGACGCCTTACCTGAAGGCGGGAAGCAAACTCGCCACCAATGCCGGCAACGACTCAATGGGTGGAACATTCACCATCGGTTCGGTGAACTCCAACGTCCGTGTCGATGCCGCAACCCAAAGCGTCCTCAGCGAAGCAACGGGAGTAGGCTTCTGGGGTCCGTACTCCTAAGTTGATTGTTTGATTGCACTTTGCCCCGCGTTTCCCTAGGGATTCGCGGGGCTTTTTTTTAAACAATTCCTTAGACTGATGAACGTCACCCGATGGTACTGGGCTGCCTTCATAGCCACAGCACTTTTTTTATCCGGATTCGGCTGGAAGTTAATGGAAGGGATTCAAGGGGTCGGCGTTTCTCACCGCCCCTTTCAGGAAACCGATTTTGCCGTGATGGTCAGCTTCATCACCCTCCTGTCCATCATATTGCATCGCATCCTTGGGATGAAAGCCCTGCCCATTTTCGTGCTGATGGGGGGATTCTATCTGATATTGGTCGTCCCCTATTTCGCTCTTGTCGATGAAAGCTCCCACTTTGCGTATATCCATCACATTTCCACCCAATTCTCGATCCCGACGGTTCAGGAACCCACCCAACCCCTGGTCCTCGCCCTGGGGGAACATGCCTACCCCAGCCCCCCGAAACGCGTCGCTTCACAAATGGGACTTGGAGGATGCATTTACGAAGCCATGCATCCACCCCTCTACTATCTGATCATGTCTGCAATGGATATCCTGGTCCCCATTCATCCGGTCGCAAAGATTTATCTCCTTCGCTTTTGCGGCCTTCTGGCGTTCCTCGGGGTGGTAAGGATGCTGTTAAAAATTCACTCTTTCACTCAGGATTCTTCCATTGGGGCTCATCCCATTCTGCTTTATGCCGTACTCGGGCTTTACACCCTAACCCCGGGCATTCTCCTTCGAATGTGCACCATTTCCAATTTTCATCTCAGCCTGGTTTTGTGTGTGCTATTTTACCTTTGGATTTACAAAGCCATTTCATCGGAGACCGATCTGTCTCGCAATTGGATCGTAGGCCTGGGGCTGATCACGGGCGCTGCCATCGCCACTCAATTCTTCAACCTCACCCTTATCGGTGTCGGCACTTTTTTTCTCCTTGTAAAAAAGCGGGTCAAAAGCCTTCCCCTTTTCTGGCTTCTCTCCATCTCTCCTATCACACCGTGGCTGATCTTTAATTACCACCACTACGGCCACCTGACAGGCTGGCGTCTGATCTACGATCGAATGGTCGCCATCGTGAATCCCGAACATATCCCCTACACATTCTCCACCGTGGTCGGGCAGATCCCCTTTCGCTTCTTTTACCTTTTTTGGAATGCGGAAGAGAGTCGGCAAAATTGGTTCTGCACTCAGGAAGCCAGCGTTTTTCTGAGTCTGCTATTGATCGGGGCTGTGACAACTTCCTTGGTACGGCGACTATGGAATCGTTCCCTTCGCGATCCATGCTCCTTGGTGGAATGGATCTCGATTCTTGGAATTCTCCTAAATTTTCTCCTCCAGTTTCAAATTTCTCTTCAAGAATCCGTCCCCGCCGTCCTGGGTCGATTCATGTACCCCTCATTGGCTCCGTTGATTCTCCTGACCTATCGCCTCCTCGTGCGGCTTCCACAAAGGGCTCAAATCGCCACCTCATGGATTCTTGTCTTCACAACATCCATGCTCTGGAGCAATCTCTGGATCCAGGGAGTTCTTTTTCAGCTCCAACGCGCCGGCAGATAGTACCACCGTGTCCCTATCCACTCATAAAACCTCGCGCTTGCTCCTTGGCCTTTTGGTGGGACTGGAAGCCCTCCTCGTCCTGTTCCTGATTCTGGACCAAAGATATCCCCGACTTCACGATGGCTTTCAATACTTTGCCCTGCAGTACTATTTTTTGAACAACGCGGTCATGAGTGGAGAAATCCCGCAATGGCTGCCTTTCATGATCCAGGGAACGGCAGCAAACTGGTGGTATGAAGTGCAGGCGGGTTTTGTTCAACAATTCTACTTTCTCATCGCACCGTGGTTGCACCATTTTAATTTTCTCACTCTCTTCCATGTTTCCATGTTCTGGGATCAAATTCTTCTCCTGAGCGGCACATGGTTCCTTTCGAAGCGTCTTTTTGAAGACCCCTCCTGCCGTTTTTTCATCACCCTTACGGTTTCGGGCACCAGTCTCTGGATGGATCAACCGTGGTACAACTTTCACTTCTTTTACGCACTGCCATGGATTTTGGAGTGCGGGCATCGCTTCCTCCAGGGCGGACGGTGGCGACACGTTCTGCTGGCGGGAAATCTTGCCGCTTTGCAGATGCTGGGCGGCCTCCCTTACATGCTCCCGGTCGTGACACTCATCGTGGCAGTCTATTTCTCGATCCATCTTCTCTTCGTCCAGAAACACCTCCCCCCCATCCGTTTCTCGATGGGATTCTACGCAGCCATGGCCACCGCAGGACTTACGTTCCTCGCCATTTTCCTGACCTTGAAATCAGGAACCGATCAGATTGCCTCCTATCATCGGGGTCGGAATCCGGATGGCACCGCCTCGCTCATCTCCTTCCTCACCTATGCCACCAACCCCACCCCAGCCATGTGGAAGGAGATCCTGTTGGGCGTGTCACCTGGATTGGACTACACCCTCTACATGGGATACGCAGGCTTGGCCATGGTCGCCATGGCCCTTGTCGCGAGCAAACGAAGGGAACAGCTGCCTTTTCTGGGTGTTTTTGGGGTCCTCCTGTTTTTCAGCCAGGGGGGGTATTTCAGCTACCTGATCTACAAGACTTGGCCGATGATGAAATACTACCGGCACCTTTCCCTGGTGGCGGCCACGGCCAAACTCTTCCTGTGTTTTCTTGCGGGGTTTGGCCTTGAAACGGTGATTAAGGGAAAAGGACAAAATCGGCTCATCCCCCTGCTTTTCGCCATTTGTTTTTCAGGGATCGCGCTCTGGCTCTATTCCCTTTTCCTAAACCCTTCCTATACGGCGGCTTTTCTCCGGCATCTTCCCCTCCCAAACCTGATTTATCTTCGGAAAGGAATTGAAGCCACCCACGTGATGGCACGACTGGCAGTCTCCATTTTCGCATGTGGAACCTGTGCTGGCATCCTGTTGCTCCTTTGGAAAAAGCCTGTATTTTCCTGCCGGCTTGCGATGGCGTTTTCAGCACTTCAGTTCTTCGACATCCTCGCCTATCGACTCGATCTGATTACCAACAAAACCCTCTCCCTCAGCTCTTCCAACCTTCAACTAAGCGAATTCCAACACCCCCCCTACCCCACTCGACGCACCTCCGACTACAAACAAAATCCACGGGCCTTGATGCTCGAAAAAGTATTCCATGAAGACGACCAGCTGAAAGGATACGGCGCCATGAACTGGGCCATTGATACCTTTCGATTTCATGACACTCCGACCAGCATGTACCGGACCGACTATTGGATGCTGCCCTTTGACGATCTGCTCCGCGCAACCCACAATCAGCCCCTCCGACGCTTTGATATGCATCTTCGAGGCCTCCACGAAGGTCCCGTTCTTGAATTTCCAGCCACTTCCCCTTCCGCGCAAACGGTTGCCGGGATCACTGCGGATAAAATCCGGGTGTTCGATGGTGCGGAAACCATGAGCGATTTCGATGCCGCCCGCCTTTTGGGCGACGACACCTTTGATGGAAATTCCCTTCTTCTATCAACCCAGGAAGGATTTCCCCCTAACGGCCCCCAAACAAGCCCAAACCCCAGCCGCCCCCTTGAATCTCATCCCTTTGTTCTTCGCTTTGATGCCAATCACCTTGATGTGGGGGTTTACGTGGAGCCAACACACCTCCAGCAAACCCCCTGGTTGTACGACAGCGACGTCTGGCATCCCCTCTGGCACGCCACCGTCAACGGCAGGGAGACTCCCGTCTTCAAAGCCAATCTCGCCTACCGCGCGGTCCCGCTCCAACCAGGGTTCAATATGGTCCGTTTCAGTTATGGGTCTCCGCAGACAAACGCCCTCTACCTCCTCCTTGCCGCAAATGTCTCCATATGGGTGATCGGGATAGTTGCGGCGACTTTTCGTGAAATTTTTCAGCAGATTTCCCGGTGAAAACAAAAAATCTTACCCTTTTTATCGCGCTCCTTGGATTCGTTCTCATCCTTCTGATGACCACCAAAATGGACGACCTTCTCGTCATCGCCACCGGCAAAAATCACACCTGGATGATACGAAAGCTTCTCTCTTTGGGAGCGAACCCCAATTCACAGGACAGCTCGCGTTTGACCCCATTGATGTTTGCGGCCATGAAAAACCACCCCGAATCCGCCGAAATCCTTCTCCAGCATGGGGCGAATCCCAATCTCTTCGATGAGTACCATTTCAGCGCCCTTATGCACGCCCTTCGTTTCCAACCCGAAAATGAGACGCCCGACAAAGTCGTTTCCCCCAATCTTTCGAGCAAAGCCATGGTGGAGATCCTTCTCTCCGAAGGAGCCCACCCGGATTTTCTAACGGATTACGGAAGTTCACCCCTTACCGAATCAATTCTACGTAACGCCACGCAAAATGCCATCGCCCTCATTTCCCACGGCGCAGACCCCAATTTTCCAGACGTCGAGGGCCGCACCCCTTTGATGTTTGCAGCCTTCAAAGGGAATCAACAGCTGGTTGAGCTTCTCCTGGAGCACGGTGCGGACGTTGAACGCTCCAGCCCGAAGGGATGGACCGCGCTGAAATGCGCTGAATCCACCGGACGAACGGAAATCATCCGAATTCTGAAGGCCCACCTTCTGGGAAAACAATCGGGAAAGGCTGTCAGCCGTTCTTCTTGAACCAAGCCTTGATCGTATCCGCTGCAAAGGTCAGATCGTCCTCTTTGAGATATTGATGAATCCCAAAGTGAAGCCCTGTGGCACCAATGCGCTCCGAAACAGGAAAACTTCCCTTTGGAACCTTCAGGAAATCAAACGCCTTGTGTTGCGTCGGCAGGCTGCCGAAAAGGGTTTTACACTGAATGCCCTGTGACTCCATATAGTTGTAGAGATCATCGATCGGGCGTTTGGGATCTCTCATGACGATGGGGTAAGCATGAGGACACACCACCTCCCCCGGACCATCCGGATAAAGAATCAATTTATCCGAAAGAGGTGCCAGCAGACCATGCAACGTCGCAAGATATTTCCGACGGGTGCTGAACGTCCAGTCGAACATTTCCAACCCTTCAAGTCCAACTGCCGCTTCAAGGTCATTCATCTTGGAATTAAATCCCACCCGGTCGAACGCAAAGTAGAGCTGCCCCCCACGACGTCCGTGACTGCGGATGGAACGGCAAAGTCCCTCGAATTCAGGATCGCAGGTGGAAATCATTCCTCCTTCGCCACTGCAAATCATATGCGCCGCATAAAAACTGAAAAGGCCCATTGAGCCGAAGGAACCGATCACCTTGCCATTGAGCGTCGCTCCGTGCGCCTCACAACAATCCTCAATCACATAGAGGTTGTGCTTTTTCGCAATGGCCAGAATGGGGTCCATTTTGCATGGACGTCCCATCGTATGGACCACTTGAATGGCCCGGGTTTTCGGACCAATGGCCTCTTCAATCTTGGCAGGATCGATATTCAAAGTGTCGAGCTCCACATCCACAAATCGCGGTGTCAGCCCTGCGGCCAGAATACAATTCGCTGTTGCCACAAACGCAAGCGCCGGGGTGATCACCTCGTCACCGCGTTGAGCTCCTCGATCCAGCAGGGCGGCCATCGCCACAATTCCTGCATCCGTTCCGGAACTCGTCGCGACACATGCCTTGTAGTCAAATTTCTTCGCGAACCCCTGTTCGAAACGCTTGACGTTCTCTCCCTCCGACACCCAATTCCGGTTCAAACTCTCTTCGAGATACTTGCGTGCCGTCGCTCCGATTTCAATATGACCAAACCCAATGCGATGTTTCATAAAATTTTCCTACGCATACCAAAGCCGGCGGGGATTACAACGCATTTCGAACGGGAAGAAAAGGCAACGGTTAAAACGCATGAATTGCACCCCTGGTCAAAACCAGCCACAAAACCCCGCAAAATCCCGCTGTCCGCACGAATTTTCACCCCAAAAGCGTAGGGTATCCAAAGGAAAATTCACTGGCACCTCAGATGCTATTAAAGTCCTTGAACCTTGGACCGATAGACCTAAACGAGGCAAATTGACCTGAAGAAAATCCATGCTTTGCATGCGTTTGTAAAGCGTTGATTTTAAACGGAATACAGAGAAAGTTATTCACATTTCTATTGCTGTATTAGGCCGTTTTGACTAATGGTGACCTTGTTTTTGATGCATCAGTTCAGGTTCAAGCCCCCAACTTAAACCCTCCATCCATATGACACGAACTGTCAGCATCTCAGATGCAAAAAGCCACCTATCGGAACTTGTTGGACGCCTGATGTATGCAGGTGATCACATCATAGTTGAGAAACACGGGAAATCCGTCGCGGTAATGGTGCCCATTGAAGACTATACGGAATTTGAAAAATTCAAGCAGGTCCAGCAGGCCGCAAAATCTCAAGATCGACGTCAAGAGGTGCTGAATGGCATCGATCATTCCTGAGAAACCAGCCCCTATTCCATGAAATTGCCGAACAGCGTGGTGGGAATTGATTTGGGAGGACACTCTCTGAAGGCCGTTCGCCTTCAGAAGGTAGGGGCACAATATGCCCTCACCCGAATCGCCATTGTTCCCACACCGTCCGACGGGTCCGGGACGATGGTGACCGAACAGGCTTTGGCAAACGCACTCAAACAGCTCACCTCCCTGGTAAAGGCGTCCGGTGCCGACGTGCACTTTACCGTCAATTCGCCTGGAAGCACCGTTCGCTACGTGGAGTTTCCCCAGATTCCCTTGAGCGACATCCGTTCCGCACTCAAACTCAACAGCACCACCTATCTGCGTCAAAAGTTCGACAACTACACTTTTGACGCCTGTGCGCTGGACAGTGAATCCGATGCGGCATTGAAAGCGAAACCGAAAAAAGGAGCCTCGACCACCCACGGTAAGATCAAACTTCTTGTGGGAGGCCTGCCCACCACGGAAACCATCCTCTACTATCATGCCGCGCGCCGGGCGGGACTCCGCCCCCAATCGCTCCAGCTCGCCCCCGTTTCCTTTATCAACTGCTTCGGAGTGGCTCATCCCGATCTATTCTCCAGCCAGGCGGTTGCCCTCCTCGATCTCGGATTTCTCTCCTCCTCCCTTACGATCCTCGACAAGGGCAAACCCCTCTTAACCCGTACGGTTCCCATCGGAGCCAAGCAGATCACGGAGTACATTGCACAGTCCGGAAGCATGGATCTGGCACGCGCGGAAACGACAAAAATGTCGGACGATCAAATCCTCAGCGATGCCACAAGCAAAACCTGTGTCACCTTGGTGCGCGAAGTTCGTTCCTCGATCAACTTTTTCGAAAAGAACAACGACCAGCCCATCTCAAAGGTCTACGTTACCGGAGGATCGAGCGGGTCTCCCGCGGTGGTCGCCATCCTGGCCCAGGACATCGGAAGCAGCTGTGAAATGTGGGATCCAACGGTGGGACTTCAAATCAATCTTCCGCCCGAACAGCAGGATGTCTTCGCCAAGCACAAAGCCGCTTTCTCTGGGGCCATCGGCACCGCACGGGCCTTCACATCCGACATCAAAACCCCCGCTTCCACTTCCCAACCGCAGCCTTCCGCACCAGCTGCCGCTTGATATGCTCGAACTCAACCTTTTTCATGAACAGCAGGAGTTGCAGCGGGAGCGGGACTATGATCCCGTCCGCCTCACCCTTCTCGGGGGCGCACTACTCATCACGCTCATTGTCCTGTGGGGATCCATCCTCTATCTTCGAATGGGGGAACTCCGAAGCAACCTGGCAAAGCGTCACACCGAACTGATAGCTCTCAACAAAGAGCTCGCCGGTCTCGGACAACTCACGGACTTTCCGAAGATTCAGGCTCAAGCCAAATCCCTCGACACCCGAATCCAGACACGAACACTTTTCGCCACTCAGCTCGACATTCTTCGGGAGGTGATCCCCACCAACTTCCAGGTTCGCTCCTTCAAGACCGGACGTTCCATGAAGGAGACGGAAACCACCGTTGCCGGAAAAAAGGGGAACATTACCATCAAAAAATCCCAACCCTCCCTCGATATCCTTGTGGAGCTTGAAGCCCGGGGAAAGGACAAGGTGGAGGTGTTGCAAATGCGCGACAACCTGATGGATGCCCTTCGCCGCAATCCCCGCCTTGCCCAATGGGCCCACCAGATTCCGGACGAATCGGAAAAGGGCACATGGAACGAAATCGTGCTCCTGAAAAACATTACCAAAGATCCCAAATCCGGCGATCCCGCTGTCGGCCAGTTCGACATTGATATCCCCATCGCCTTGAAAGATGAGCCGAAGGAGATCAGCAAATAATATGAAGCTCTCCCCCGAAAAGCAGAAGAAGTTCGCCCTGAGCCTCATGGTGGTCATCGGCCTGGCGTTTTCCCTCTATTATTTCGGAATCTACATGTTCCTTTCACAAAAGCAGATCAAGGACACCAACGAGCTAAACAAACTGACGGAAGAAGCAAAAAAGACTCGCGACGCTATCCAGACAGAAAAGAGCAATCGGGAAAACGCCAAGGTCTATCAAGTTTACCTCGCCAGGAAAGAAGAACAGATGCCCAAGGGAAATCCCGAAACCTGGCTGGTCAAACAAATCAGTGAATACGCTGAAAAACAAAAACTGAGAATCACCAACACCTTGATTGAACCGATCGCCGATCTGAGTGATTTTAAATTCAGGGACCAGCCCTACAAGCTCATCGGCTTCCGTTTTTCATTCAAGGGCGAGCTCAATCAGGCGGGAAAACTCATCGAAGATCTTGAGAACTCCATGCCCCTGCTTGAGGTCGATGAACTTGTAATCACCGCAGGAAGTGAAATCGCCCCACACATCCATACCATTTCCGTCCGCATCTCCATGGTGACCAAAGCATGAACACCCGCCTTTTCCAAATTTCCAAAAACACCATCCTCATCGTGGGGGGACTTTGCCTCCTTGCGTGGGCGGAATCCGCACGCGCGGAAACGATGCCCCCAGGATTCACCAATATCGTGGTTCGCTCGCAATTCAAGGAATTGGGACGCGATCCCTTCTGTCCTGTCGGTTACATCAAACCCGCTCCCGTCAACAGCTCCGGCAATCCAAAAACTCCTGATATCCGGCCTGCCGTCAGCTTCAAACTGAAGGTCACTGGAATCCTCGCACTCGGGGATCAGATTTCCGCCACGCTCGACAATGGCCAGACCATCGAACCCGGAGGGGAGTACCCTTATAAAGCCGACGATGGGAAAAGCGTGGTGACGTACAAAGTCTCCCGCATCACGGAGGATAGTGTGGTCGTGAACTTTGATGGAAAAGATTTCGAATTTAAACTGTCCAACCAGGACATGGATATGTTCAAAGAAAAGGAAGACCGATGAAAACAACCTATCTCCACTCCTACGCCTTCCGAGGTGCCCATTCCCGTAAGAACAACCGGGTCTGGCTCACAACGGCTTGCCTTGCCTTGAGCGCCGCTCTTTCTCTCCACGGGCAAACCTCCAATACCGTGGAAAATGTCCCTGTCCCCAGCGCCCCCACCTCCCCTTCCCCCACGATTTCAGCGGTCCCGGCTCCTGCGACGACCAATACCGTTACCGACACGCCTGCCCCCGGGATTGTTTCCACAAACACCCCCACTTCGGCAGCCACCACCCTGGCGACGACCACCAACACCGTGTCGTCCACGAGTACCAACCTCGTGTCCACCACCGGCACGAGCACGAACGCGGCACCCGAAGCCACCGTCACCACTTCCACCCGCAAGGCCCCCATCAGTCTTGAAAACGCCGATCTCCGCCAGGTGCTGAATACCATGGCAAAGCAGGCCAATATGAGCATCATCATCCCGGATGATGTGAAGGGCACGGTCACCGCACGCTTCAACAAGGACAAGACGAACCTCCAGATCATGAGCACCCTCCTCGAAGACAAGGGCTACACCCTCGTCGAACTCGACGGAGTCTATCGCATCAAGAGCCGCGATTCCATCAACGCCGAACCCACGAAAACCGAGGTTTATCAATTCACGAACGCTTCCGCCAAGGAGACCAAGCCCACCGTGGACAAGCTGCTCACCAAGGTCGGGAATGCCCAGTTGGATGAACGTAGCAATACGATTGTCATCACTGACGTTCCCTCCAACCTTGCCAAGGTGATTCCCATCATCAAGACCCTCGACACCCCCACCCCGCAGGTCGTCATCGAGGCCAAACTTCTGGAAACCACCCAGACCCCGACCCTGAAGACCGGCATCAACTGGGAGTCCCTTGCCAGCTACCGCGTGGCGGTCCAGGGCGTGGAATCCCTCACGGTATCCCAGAGCACCATCGGAACCACTTCAGCTGTTCAAACGACTTCAACCACCACCTTTGGTGGATTCAGACCCCCCATCACCTCCATCGATGACGGCATCGGCACCAAACTTTTGAAGGGCCTTCAGCAGGGCATCAATGGCGGGCTTTTCCCGGTGTTCGGGCAGTTGACCGCCCCGGAGTTTGCCTGGACCCTTAGCTTCCTTCTTTCAGATACCGATACGGAGCTCCTCGCGAGTCCGAAAGTGATTACCGCGGATAACAAGGAAGCCAAGATTCGTATCGCGACTCAGGAGCCCATCCCGAATTTCACCTTCAACCAGCAGACCGCCTCGTTCGTAATTTCCGGATTTGAGTTCAAGGACGTCGGAAACATTCTGACGGTCACACCCCATGTGAACCGTGACAATTTCGTCACCCTGGACGTCACCCCGGAAATCAGCACGGCAGCCCAGAACGGTCGCAGCTTTGCCCTTCCCGGCGGCTCAGTCACCATTCCCCTTATCTCCATCCGGACGCTGACCTCCCGCATCATGGTCAAGAGCGGAAACACGCTCGCCCTTGGAGGCCTTTTCTCCTCGGACAGCTCCCGTGCCTACACCAAGGTTCCCTTCTTTGGAGACATCCCCGTCCTGGGAGAACTCTTCCGCAGCCGGTCCTTCTCCAAGGCCAAACGCAATCTTCTGATCTTCATCACCCCCACGGTCATCGGCAACAACGGCCAGACGGGGTTGGAAGACCAATACAATCGCCTGCGTGAAACGGATGAAGACGGACGCTTCGCCTACAAGAAGAGTATTGTGGGAAATGCCAAGCCCATGGATCAATTTAAGACCATCGAGGAAATCGATGCCAAGGAAACGACCATCTGGCCCAACAAAGTGAAGAAATCGAAAACGGATGAAGAGGTGGAGGGAGCCCAGGAAGTCGTTCCCGCAGCGGAGGAGAAGCATCAGGAGGAGAAAGCTCCCCAAGAGCCTCCCTCGGAACCTACTCCCCCTGAAGTTAAAATCGACCCGGATGCCCTGACCCCCGTGGTGGCTCCCTCGCTCCGGGACGAATAAAATCGCCGTTTTTCCGCGAACACCCTCGGTGTCACCCCCGTCCGTGCGGACGGGGTTCGGAAATTTCTTGAATCCGGGGTCGAAGACTGGCTTGTAGGATGCCAATCCATGACTCGACGTGCGTCCTACGGCCTGCTGATCGCCTTAACTCTCGCCACCTTTCTACCGGTTCGTCTGTTCGATTTCGTCACCTTTGACGATCCTGCCTACATTTATAAAAACCCTTACGTCGAAAAAGGGCTGACGTGGAAGGGTATCCAGTGGGCATTGACTGCGGACCTGACATTCGACTCTCCCAGTTCCGACCATTGGCAGCCTGTCACATGGATCTGGCGCATGCTCGAGGTTGAGCTCTTCGGGCTCCGTCCTTCCTTTCATCACTTGGTGAATCTGGCCCTGCACCTGGCCAACGTCCTTCTTCTGTTTGAGGTCCTCAGACGGATGACGCGGGACCACTGGCGAAGCACCCTCGTGGCGGCGATTTTCGCCGTCCATCCCCTCCACGTGGAAGCCGTAGCGTGGGTCACGGCTTTGAAGGATGTTCTGAGCGGCTTTTTCTGGATGCTCACCCTCTGGGCCTACCTTCGTTATACCGCCCAGCGAACTCCCCTGCGGTATGTTCTCGTGCTGTTTCTCACGGTTCTGACAATGATGTCGAAACCCATTGCGATGACACTGCCATTCATTCTCATCCTCATGGATGTCTGGCCCCTTCGACGCATCCCCGTCTTCAGCATGCCTTCCAAGGCGTGGTGGATGGAAAAAATCCCGCTCCTCGCCCTTTCCGCCACCTCCGCCACCATTGCCTTCCTGGCACAGAGAGAGCATTTTCAATCCGCTCTCAGCCCGGGAGCCATGGTTTTGTCCCTGGGTTACTACGTTTGCAAGAGCATCGTACCTACCGGTCTGTGTGTCTGGCATCCGGCATGGGAACACCCACCCCTCGTTCCCACGGTGGCCTCCGCGCTCCTGCTGGCCTTGATCACCACGGTGGCCATTCATCAGCGAAAGACGCTCCCCCATCTTCTTACCGGCTGGATTTGGTTTATCATCACCCTGCTCCCCGTTCTTTCCCTCAAAGAGGTGGCGTGGGCGGAACGCTTCACATATCTGCCGTTGATCGGCCTTGGAATCATGGCGGCATGGTCCCTTCCCACTTGGAAGGATCTCCGCGGACGGAATCGAAATGTTCTGGCTCTCGGCACCGCAGGGGTCATGGGCCTGTTCGTGTTTCTCTCGCGGCAGCAACTCACCTTCTGGAGCGACAGCGTCTCGCTCTATGAACACGCTCTCGCCGTTACCCCGAATAATTACTGGATCCACAATAGTCTGGGAGTGGTCTGGGCCCAGAGCAAGGACTACACACGCGCCGAAAACCACTTTCGTGAAGCCATCCATGTACGCCCTGGCCACGCCCAATCCTACTGGAACTTTGGGAACATGCTGATGGACACCCATCGTTTTGATGAGGCGATCATCCAGTACCGGAAAGCCTTCGAACTGACCCCTGGTGACTCCGAAATCGCTGCAAGCCTGGGCTCCGCCTATTCGGCAAAGGGGCAGATGACAAAAGCAATCGAAACCTACCGTGCCGCCCTCGCCCTCAATCCGAAATCCATCAAGGCATCCTGTGAACTCGGGGTTCTCTATGTCCAGCTTGGCAAAATCGAGGAAGGCATGGATCTCTACCGGCATGCGTTGCAGGTCGAACCGGAAAATGCCGCGCTCTGCAATAACATGGGCAACGCCCTGCTTCAAAAGGGCAACTTCGACGAAGCGGCCCAATACTACCGCCAGGCCAGGATCTCAGCCCCGGAACTTGCCAGTGTGCGAAACAATCTGGGAACCGCCCTGATGCTCGGTGGAAAATTTGAGGATGCCATCGAGGTCTTTCAAGAGACTCTTCGCCGAAATCCAACCGATGGGCGGGCTCGATACAACCTGGCCACCTGTTACCTTCGAACCAATCAGCCAGGAGAGGCGCGGGCCGAGCTTGAAAGAACGGCGGCCATGACTGCCAGTCCATTCGCCCGACAGGCTGCTGAGGATCTCCACCACTGGGACAAAAAATGAACGCCAACCGACTCCTGGGCCGCTGCGCCTTCCTGGGGATCCTTGTCAGCGCGATCGTGGGTTGGAGTGCGGAAAAGCGAAACACTTGGGGTGTCTATGAACCTTCCTTCAAGGATGCCTTCAGCCGCGCCAAAGCTTTCGAAGCGGTTACCGGCATGGAAACTTCGGTGGTTGCCTGGCACATGGACTTCACCGATCGCTTCCCACTGGAAGCCTGCGCCCAGGTCTGGGCATCGCACCGCATTCCCATGATCAAATGGGACTTGAAAAGCGCCAACTCCGCCCGGACGATCTCGATTCGTTCGATTGTCGAAGGGGATCTGGATCCCTACCTTCAATCGTGGGCAGATGAAGCCGCCCAGTTTGAACATCCCGTTTTCATCGAACTCCTTCGTCAATTCAACCGGGCGCAGGTGACCTGGAGCGCTGTCAGCCAACAACAGAACGCATCCCAAATCGCCGCTGCATTTCGAAAAATTGTGGAGGTCTTTCGGGATCGGGGGGCGGATAATGTGCGCTGGATCTGGTGCCCGCACATCTTTCCCAATCCTCCCACGGGGGCGAACAATCTTGAGGACGCATTTCCGGGGAAAAATTATGTGGATTTTACCGCCCTTGAAGGATTCGACCTGAACCGCACCACTCCCTCGGATCTTCCCCTGAGTTTTGAACAAATGTTCGGTTTTCCCATCCGAAAATTGAAACAGCTTGCACCCAACAAACCCATCCTGCTGACCGATCTGCCTCTCGGACGAAGCGAATCCGAACGGGAACGCCTTGGGCAGGGTCTCGTACGCTTTCTCCAATCCTCGGAAACCGAGATCAAGGGAGTGGTGTTCACTCCATCTGTCGACCGCTCGCTACAGGAGGGGGATGTCCGTTTTTTAAAAAAAATGTCACAGGAACCCGGAGAACCGGTCTCCCGGGGAGACCTCCTGAAACGTCCCTTCTGGTTTCTCCCCTGGCTTCATTTCGAAAAAGCAGATCCATCCCTCCTTCCCGTTTGGAAGACTCACCAGGTTCCCATCACCCCGGTTTCCTCCATTCCGGCCGCCCTCGCCCCCATGCCCACACTTCACATGGCCTTCCCGGGTGTCACCCAGATCGGCCAGGAACCTCCACGTGGCACCACTTTCTCCGGACTCCTTCGTTTCGGATGGAATGCGACGGGGCTTCTCTTCTGGTGCGAAGTCAATGACCCCACCGTGGGGGAAAGCAATATTGAGCCCTCCAAGATCTGGGATGGAGATCATCTCGAACTCGCCATCGGAGCCACACCCGCTC
The DNA here is from genome assembly GCA_964475835.1 of uncultured Verrucomicrobiota bacterium. GTDB lineage: Bacteria > Verrucomicrobiota > Verrucomicrobiia > JABWAM01 > JABWAM01 > JABDCI01. Next base: position 119,613 of record CAYYYL010000004.1, read on the forward strand.
CCGAAAATATTGACCTGAACTACTGTGTGCGATTGCAAATCTCGCCAGGCAACGCCTCCCATATGCAACCGTCCATTGCCTGGATTCAAACCAGCACGGGCGCTCTTCGCTCCAAAGTGGAGGGCCTGGACGTTCGATCCCAGTTCGGCGTGAATGGGAAAAGCTATCGCCTGTACGGCATCATCCCCTGGAAAGCCCTCGGCTACGTCCCCCAGGAATCACGAACCATTAGATTGAACGCCACCCTTACCGACAACAGCGGCAGTCACCGCGTCCGTCAGTTGATCTGGTCCGGCGGTGCCCACGCCTACCACGATCCAGGGGAATGGGGCTATCTGGAGTTTCTGGACGAAACCAGTCATTCGAAATAGCTGGTATTGGAATTCCCTTTCATTTTCCAAAATCAGAGTAAGAATTACGGGATAGAACCGCTATTTTAGCAACTTCCCCTCCATGCCCACAGGTTACAAAGACTATTACAAGCTTCTGGAGATCCCACGAGGAGCCTCCGACGATGAGATTCGAAAAGCCTACCGCAAGCTTGCACGGAAGCACCACCCCGATCTCAATCCCGGCGACAAAAAGGCGGAGGAACGATTCAAAGAGATCAATGAGGCCCACGAGGTGCTTTCCAATCCTGAAAAACGGCAGAAATACGACACCCTTGGAGCCAACTGGCAGCATGGGCAGGAGTTTCGTCCACCCCCGGGATACGAGGGACGCTTCGGCGGGATGAACGATGCTGATTTCCGCTTTGGGGGTACCGGCTTCAGTGATTTCTTTGAAAGCCTCTTTGGTGCCGGACGCGGTTTCAACCGCCCCCCTGGAGGCGGGTTCTCCAGCCGTGGGGAGGATATCGAAGGCGATATTATGATCACTCTGGAAGAGGCGTTTCATGGTTCCACCCGTGCCATCACGGTCCAACGGGGAAATAAAACGGAAACGTACAAGGTCAAAATACCCGCCGGGGTGGAGGCGGGATCGCGCATCCGCCTGGGTGGCGCAGGGGAAGCCGGCGTGGGTCGCGGTCCCACCGGAGATCTCTATCTCCGAGTGCGCCTTGCCCCACATCCCTTTCTGCGCCTTGAAGGCGAGAACCTCGTTTACGACCTTGATGTCACCCCGTGGGAGGCCGTCCTGGGCACCACCCTGACGGTGGCGACACTCGAACAAAAGCTCAAACTCAAGATTCCCGCCGGTGTTCATAATGGACAACGACTGCGATTGCGGGGACAGGGTTTCAAACCCATTGGCAGGTCCCCAGGCGATCTGCTGGTGCAAATCCATATTGAAGTTCCCCAGTCCATCACTCCCAAAGAGCAGGATCTGTGGGAACAACTCGCCCGCGTGTCCACGTTCAATCCCAGGGAAGATGGTGGCCTGTAGGTTTTTGACAGCTTCTCCATTGAACCGCCCCCCTCATCCGGCTATTCTCCCCTCCGCATGTCTGACCCGGATTCGCTGATTGGGCAACGCGTGGCCCAGTACGAAATTGTTCGCCATCTCGGACGCGGAGGCATGGGTGTGGTCTATCTCGCCCGCCATCTGACTCTTGAACGCGAGGTCGCCCTCAAATTTCTTTCGCCGCACATGGCGACGGACAAGGATTACATCGACCGCTTTCTGCGCGAAGCCCGCGCCGCAGCCCGGCTGAACCACCCGAACATCATCGCCGTGTACGATGCAGGCAACGAGGATGGCGTCTATTTCTTCGTCATGGAATATGTCGAGGGACGGGACGCATCCCAACTTCTGAAGGAACGCAAGGTATTCACTGAAAGTGAAGCCCTCCAGCTCATCCGCACCGCGGCATTGGCCCTCGCCCACGCTCATAAGGCCGGGATTGTTCACCGCGACATCAAACCTGAAAATCTTTTCCTCACCAAACAGGGCGAAGTCAAGGTGGGTGATCTTGGACTCGCCAAACAGACCCATGAAGACAACTCCGCCCTGACCGCTTCGGGAGTGGTGATGGGCACCCCCTACTACATCTCCCCGGAACAAATCCGCAATGCCCGGGATGTGGACAACCGCACGGACATCTACTCGCTCGGGGCCACCCTCTTTCACCTTCTTACAGGGACCGTTCCCTACCGCGGGTCCTCCTCCGCCGAAGTCATGTCCAAACATCTCACCGAGCCCTTCCCCTGGCCCCAGACCCTCCGCCCCGATCTCACCGAGGGAATCTGTCGGGTGGTTTACAAAATGATGGCCAAGGATGCAAATGAACGATTTCAATCCATGGAGGAGGTGAGCGACGCCCTCGGCCTCTTGCAAACAGGTCAGGTCGATCAGGTCAACGCCTCCATTGACATCTCGGCCTCCGGCATTGTGGATCCTTCCCTCGCGATGACCCAGATGGAAGCCAAGCCATCCGCCATTGGAATGACAGGTGGCCCCCACCAGGCCGCACCTTCCGTAGTCGAGGGACAAACCCCTCAGGGACAGACGGTTTCGAATCAACCCCTCCCTTCCCTCTATACAATCCCGCCCACCGTCATGGTCAACCGGATCGCCGGTGCCATCGGTCTCGCGATCGTCGTCACAGCCCTGATCACCGGGCTCTTCTGGTTTTTCCTGTTCCGTTCCTCGAAAAAGGAGGAGGCCGGAAAACCCAAGCCCAATCTGGAGGAACTCGCCCAGCGGGCAGGTCTTATTGAAGCCCCCAAACAGAATGAGGTGGACAAGAAAATCGAGACATCCGTTTCAACCCAAATTGCCACCGAAACTCCCCAGGCCCCGACACCCCCACCCCCGGTTCCCGAAACTCCTGTCGCAGCTCCAACTTCCCAGAATCCAGCCCCGGGGGAAGCGCCTCCGGAAACACCCATCTCCACTCCAGAAATGGTTCCACCCAACGAGCCAAAACCGGCAGAGCAACCCCGGCAGGAGGCGATGGTGCATGTTCCCACACCGGCTCCTGCGCTCCCCACCGGCCCCCGCACTCTTCTCACCAGCGACTTCGATGCGGAAGCGTCAGGAACCCTTCCGAAGCAGTGGCGCTCCTACATCCAGGAAACGGTGGCCCGGGGGGAGAAATCAAAGCAACCCTATTGGACCGGCACCACGCAATATGTGACCCCGGATGGCACGGAGGCGACATGGGAGGTTTTCAAGACTCTTGAAGCGTACGATGGCACGCAGGTGTTGCGCGTCACCGCACACCCCGCACCGGGACAGCGATTGAAATATCGAAACGGAATCAACGGCAGCGTCCATGTCGCCACAGGAAGAAAATATACCCTGATCTTCCAAGCCCGCGCCGGCAGGGAACCCTCCAAGGCAAGCCTTCGTGTCGGGGCCCCGGGCGTTGCAGTCCGGGACATGGGAATCGACCTCATCGATGAATGGAAGGAAGTAAAAACCCAATTCGAACCGGTGCGGGACGGCGATATCAGCATCTCCATCATCCTCACCAGCCCGGGTGAACTCTGGCTCGACGCAATTCAGTTTCTGGAAACGACCTCATCGTAGCTTCGCTCCGCATTCATGTCCTCCCTGCCCTGTGTTCTTTTTGAAGATGCCGACCTGCTCGTCGTCCACAAACCCTCCGGCATCGGAACCCATGCCGCCGCCGCCGACGGCCCCTGGGGAATCGTGGAACTCCTACAACACCAACCTCTCATTCCTGTCAAACTCGGCATCCACCAACGACTCGATCGCGAAACATCAGGGGTCCTGGTCTTTGCAAAATCGGCGGAGGCCAACCGATCCCTCTCCTCCCAATTCGAAGGTCGCCAGGTGGAGAAGGAATATCTTTTCGTCACCTCCCATCCCCACCCACTCGCGGAGTGGACCGCCACCGAGCCCATCGAAGGAAAGCCCGCAAAAACCTTTTTCAAACACCTAGACACCTTGCCACACGGCCGTCACCTCTGGATGGCGAAACCGGAGACCGGACGCACCCACCAGATCCGCATTCACGCAACCCAGGCAGGTACCCCCATCACGGGCGATGGGGCCACCAGCCCATGGGAACCTCTCCTGCTCCACGCCCATCGTCTCACACTCGTACATCCAAAAACAAAAAAACGGTGTGCCTTCGAAGCCCCATTGCCCGGCTATTTTCATGAGGACGACATCGAGAAACGTCGCGCCCTTTCGGCAGCGGTTCTCCGACAATTCCTCCTGGATACCGGAAAAACAAACGCCTTCCGCCTCCTCCATCGCGAAGGAGACGGTTTTCCCGGCATCACCGTCGACTCCCTCGGAGACTGGCTCTACCTTGAACAATTTCACCGCAACGCTCCGATTGAGAGCCTGATCGAACATCTTCGGGTGGATGCCCACAGGTACCGGGGACTGATCTCCAGCGCCGTGTTCCCCGAGGCTCCACGCATGGAAAAGAAAGTGCTCTGGGGGGAACGCCCGAACCCCTTCCTGATTCTTGAGAATGGCGTGCACTATCTGCTCGATCCCATGGCTACTGGCAATCCCGGCATTTTTCATGATCAGCGCGAAAACCGACGGCGTCTCATGACTCTCGCGCAGGGGAAAACCGTCCTCAACCTCTTCGCCTACACGTGTGGATTCTCCGTCGCCGCTGCCATGGGCGGCGCCACGGAAACCGTCAGCGTTGATCTCTCACGCAACTACCTGGAGCGCGGACGCAAAAATTTTGAAGCAAACGGGCTTTCCCTCGACACCCACCGTTTTCTGGCGCGCGATGCCCGGCAGGTGCTGAAACAGAGCCGCGCCCGGGGAGAGACCTTCGACATCCTCATCATCGATCCCCCTTCCTCAGCACGAAGCAAGACAGGAGGACACTTTTCCGTCAAACGTGATCTCAAGGACCTAGTACGTGAGGCAGCTCTTCTCGTGACAAAAAACGGGTGGCTCTTCGCCTCATGCAATCTGGCGGGTTGGAAAAACAGTGCGTTCCTGGAATCTGTGCGAGAAGGCGTGCGCTCGAGTAAACGCCGGATCGCGGAAGAGAAATGGCTGCCCCAACCGTTCGACTTCCCCGCCGTCGAAAATTTTCCACCTTATCTCAAATCAGTCTGGATGCGATTGGAGTAGTTGAAGATGAGTCCTTTTATCATCCGATGTGAAACGAGGGATCGCCTTACCCATTCCACTCAAGAACCCGCTGAAATTCCCGTTCCGTCACCGGCATCACGGAAAGGCGGGACTGCCGGACAAGCGCCATCTGCTTGAGCACCGGGTCGGATTTGATGTGATCGAGCGTCACCGGTGGTTCCAACGCCCGCCCGGGTTTCAAATCCACACAGCTCCAGTCCCCCTCTTTTGCCGTGGGGTCGCGATACGCCTCTTTCGCGACCGTGGCAACACCAACAATCTCCTTACCCTCATTACTGTGATAGAAAAGCACGACGTCGCCGAGCTTCATCGAACGAAGATGATTGCGCGCCTGAAAATTGCGTACCCCGGTCCATGCCGTGGATCCATCCTTGAGAAATTGCGCCCAGCTGTAGGCCGAGGGTTCGGATTTCACGAGCCAGTAGTTCATGCGCAAAGCATACTCTCCCATCCGCGATGTGGAAAGCCATGGAATGGAGGGTTTTTGTTGGATTCGAAGTCGCACCCCCTTTTCCCCCGCCGGTGCAAAAAAACAGAACTCCCCCATTCTTGTCGTTACATTCATTCCTGCTGGCTTGACGATCCGACGGACACCCTTCAATCTATACGAATGTCTCTCTACCAATTCCTGCTTCTCCTTCACATCGCCTTCACCGCCGTATGGTTTGGAGGGTCCCTCGCCAATTCGGGACGTCTGCGCAGGGGCCTCGCTTCAGGGAGCACAGGCGCCAAAATCGCCGTCAGTGAAACTGCACGATCATTGAACATTTCCCTTATTTTCGGGATTCTTACCTTTGTGACGGGGCTTTTCCTCGTACTTCAGACGGGTGGATTTGCCACGGCACGGAAGGGCATCCACATCGCCATGGGCATCACCCTACTCATGATCGTGCTTGAAGGAACAGTGATTCGAAGCACCTTCGGCAAGCTTGCCGGGATCGTCCGCTCCAGTGACGACGTTTCGGGAGGCGTTTCCTACGTCAAACGACTCGCCATGTTCAGCGGCATCCAGCAACTGTTGTGGCTTATGGTGCTAGGACTGATGGTGGTGAAGAACTACTGAGCGCAGAAAATAATCGCGTCAGATGACCCGCTCATAAGTGCTCAACTCCTGTTTCCAGACAGGAATGCCACAAAAACGATCCCCTTCGGGACAGATGGGTTTTTGCGAAGCCCGCAGGCGAAGACCACAGGGGGGAAGCAGATATTTTCCAATGCGGGGATTGATTTCCGTCACCTGCCGAGCTTCATCCACCGCCGCACGCCAGATCTCCTCTTGCGCATTGTAGCAAAGGCGCATGGCACATTTGTGCCAGAGACTCATCAAGTCCGCCGACTCCGTGAAGCGGATGGAAACCGCATTGGGCAGGAGGTAGGAGGCAAACTCATCGGAGACCCCCGCCTTTTTAAGCTGGGCGATCCCGTCCCAAGCCACATGCATGGCGTCCATATAGAGACGCTTGCTCTTGTCATCATGACGAAAGATCTCCGGTGTGATGTAGTCCGGCTGCCGTGTCAGATAGGCGGAAAGGCATGGACGTGAACCAGGTGTCATGCGGTGGCGTTGATCCTGTGAATCGGCGGTATGGCTCAACTTCTTCCGGAAGGTGTAGCACGGATGCACCATCGTACGAGTGAGCTTGGAAATACTGGTCAGATTCAACGCTTCGCCAAGAAGCGGGTTTTTTGCGGGATTGAGAACGAGGTCGATCGCGGCATCGTCATCCAGCTCCGTCCGGGGCTGACCAAGCACCTCGCGCACGGAATCGGCGAGCAGCTTTTCATTGTTCACCTTGTAATCGACGAGGGTGGAAACACGCCCATCCAGATCGACGTCGAATTCGTGGATGAACTCCTCCTGGACCCGGGCATCACGCGACTGACTGTTGGCGGCAAAGAAGCGATGCTCCACAGTTTCCTCCAGGGGAATCGGCTCCTCAAGAACCGCCTTGTATTGCGGGGAAACCTTCAACAACTCGTCCACCATCGCCTGGACAACATACGATTGCTCAAGACTGACGTCCATCTCACGACAGAGGCGGTAGTAGCGAAGAAGGGTGATCCCGCTGACGGTGTGATAAAGGTACGTGAACGTTCCGATGGGAAGAACATAACGCGCTGCTTCCATGCATCGCTTCTTCAACGCATCCTGCGTCTTTTTATCATCCGGAGTGCGGGCACGCCCCTTGAACCTCTCGAAATACGCGGCGCTGACGGGTTCCATCAACACCTGATTCAACTTCGTATAGAGTTCAAACTGCTTCTGGACGGTTTTTTCGTAGATGGCCGCAGCCTGATCATTCAGAAAGGGAATGGTGTAGGTGCCGGGCTTCACCGCAACGTAGCGCTGACTCACCTGCTCGGAATTGTAGAACGGATGGCTGTGAAGAAAACTCCAGACGAACTGGCGTGAGACATTGGAAAGGGCAAACTGGAAATGCGCGTGCTGAAAAACCGTGTGATGCCCCGCCTGGTAGAGGCTCTGGGCCAGTTCATCGCGACGGGGCCAGTTGGTGACATCGTCCGGGGTGATGACCCCTTTTGAAGAATAGCACGTTCGTGCCGTCGCAATGGCATTATCAAATGGCAACTGGAACGTGTTGACGAGTTTGACCTGTGGAAGGGCCGACCGGAATGGAGATGAACTTGTCATGCACGTCATCAATCAATGATAATCTTGCGGATTAAACTTTCAGGGGATAAGTTTCAGTCACATTGAACCGGCATTTCTTGAAAAACTCAATAGCAACAGGCCATTTTCCGCAAACCTGAGCCAGAAAAATCATGCCTAAAGTATTGGTGGTAGATGATGAACCCGCGAACCTCGAACTCGCCGAGGCTCTGATCAACGCGGAGGGATACCAGATTGTGACCGCTTCGGACGGGGAAGCCGGAGTGGAGATGGTTAGGGACCAAAAGCCGGACATCGTGATGATGGATATCGTCATGCCTAAAATGAACGGTATCGAAGCCTGTCGGAAGATCAAAACCAACCCCCTCAGCTACGCCACCCCCGTCGTGATGGTGACCGCGTTGAACAGTCCCGAGGAAAAACTCAAGGCCATCAAAGCTGGAGCCGATGATTTCATCTCCAAACCCTTCGACCGCATGGAGTTGTCCGCACGGTTGAGATCCCTTCTCCGACTTAAAGCCATCCATGACCGACTGGAAACGAGTCTCGTTTCCCTGAAGGAAATGCAACGTGCCCGGGAGGAGCTGCTGGCACGGGCCGCCAAGGACGTGGAATCCCCCATGAAGGTGATCCTTGATTGTTTGCGTTCCGTATCGAAGGAATGCCACCTCCTGACCCAGGAAGTCTCACAAAAGGTGGAGCCCGCCCTTTTTTGCGCCGATATGATTACGACCATGACCGCTGATTTTGCCAGCATCATGCGCATGGAACAGGACAAGCTTCGACTGGCATATGAATCGCTGAAAGCGGAACAGTCCCAGTCCCAGAATCCAAGTCATCCGCCCGAAGGACAGCCTCCCGCCTGAATTTCGTCTTCCGGACATGGCAACGTCCCACTGGTCGCGCTCCAAACGCATTTCCCCGGCCCTGGCGGAAGTCATGCTGGAGCTGTTGCGCAAGGCTTACCCTGGACAGACGCACTCCACCGAAATCCCCGACTCCTCGGGCATCCTACTCGAAACCATAGACACCTTGCCTGGAAGACGGAAACGGGGATGGAAATCCCGACGTCTGAAACCGATCGATCTTGCCGCCAATAACCGGCTCAATCGCACCCTTTCGATTGGGCGACGCTGGCTCATCGTTCCACCCGACCGCATCGTCCACACGCGCCGCCATTTACTCCGCATCGAGGCCGGCATGGGATTCGGCTCTGGAAGCCACGAAACCACCCAGCTCTGCCTTCAACTCATGGAGCGAGTCCCGGTTCAAGGCTCGTTTCTTGATGCCGGAACGGGATCGGGGATATTGGCCATCGGAGCCGCAGACCTCGGGTTTCGTTCCATCCTTGCCATCGACTCCGATGCCAGGGCCCTGCGCAGCGCCCGTCGTCAGGTTTCCTGGAATCCCCCAGCCGCCCGGATCCATTGGGAGCAAGTGGACCTGACCCGTTGGAAACCCCGGCGTAAATTTCAGGTTGTCAGCGCCAATCTTCTCAGCGATCTATTGATCCCGCAACGCGACACCCTCCTTCGAACCCTTAAACCCGGCGGCCACTTGCTTCTTTCCGGTTTTTTGCTAAACGAAAGGCGGATCGTCCAATCACATTATGAATCCGCAGGACTCCACCTCGTACGAGGCTTGAAAAAAGGCAAATGGGGGGCTTTGCACATGATTTCAAACCTTTGACAGAGCATTTTTAAATTTTGAACCATCCCCCATTCCATGAATGCCGGATGGTTCAGATTGGAAAAACAACACAAGGACAATACATGACAAAGACTACAAAAACCCTGATCGTCGGAGCGGCCATCGCCGGACTCATCTCCGGAACCTCGACCCGCCTGATGGCAGGAACCATCGACCAGGGCAAGGCCGGCCCCAAGCTCCCAGGTATCGAAAAAATGGGCTGCAGCGGCAAGGACGGCTGCGGTGGCAAGAATGGCTGCAAGGCCCAGGATGGAGACAAGGACAAGGACAAGGATAAGGATCACGACAAGGACAAGGATAAAGATCAGGATAAGGATAAAGACCACGACAAGGACAAGGATCACGACAAGGACAAGTAACTCCTTCAAACCGGGGGGGATGGAATTCCATCCCCCCTTGGTTTGCCTGTTTCGTATTCACCCCCATGCGCAATCCAACCCATGCCGGCCAATCGTTTCAACGCGTTCACGGAGTATGGCATCGGCATCGGGCTGCGCGTTCCCCACTATCAGCACATCCTCGAAAAAAAACCCGTCGTCGACTGGTTTGAAATCATTTCAGAAAACTACATGGTGGATGGAGGCCGGCCCCTCCACGTCCTCGACAAAATTCTTGAGCAATACCGCGTCGTTCAGCACGGAGTTTCCCTCTACTTCGGCTCAAAGGATCGTCCCTCCCGCCCGCACCTGAACAAGCTCAAAAGTCTTGTCCGCCGCACCCGGACTCCGTGGCTTTCCGATCATCTCTGCTGGGGAAGCGTGGATGGCACCTACACGCACGATCTCCTTCCCCTGCCCTACACCCGCGAAGCGGTGCGCCAGACCGCCCGTCGGATCCGGGAAACCCGTGATTTTCTCGAAATCCCCATCGCCGTGGAAAACGTCAGCAGCTATCTGGAATATCAGGATTCCCAAATGACAGAGTGGGAATTCCTCAGCGAGGTCGTGGAAGCCGCCGACTGCGGCATTCTCCTGGATGTGAACAACATCTATGTTTCATCAAAAAACCACCATTTCGATCCCTTCGACTACCTCGACCACATTCCCCATGATCGGGTGGCTCAGATTCATATCGCCGGCCATTCCAAATTCGAGAAGTACCTTCTCGACACGCACGATCATCCGGTGCTCGATCCCGTATGGAAGATGTATGCACACGCCATCCGTCGCATCGGCCCCACCGCAACCCTCCTGGAATGGGACGATCGGATACCCTCCTTCGAGGAAGTTCATCGCGAGGCTCTGAAAGCCAATCTGCATCTTCGGAAGTTCCAGAATGAAAACACCGCTGCATAAAAAGTCTTCATCCACCGCATCCCTGAAGGATGTGCAGCGCTGGATGGCTCGTGCCGTCATGCGCCCCCTGGCTTCCTCCGATCGGATGAAGTCCCGCTGGTTCGACGGATCTCCAACGGAAAAACACGTGGCGCGGATCATCCGGCCCAATGATCGTCTGAGTGCCTCGGAACGACTCGAAATCTATAACCGCCAGTACTGGTTTCGAGTCCTCGACTCCTTCTACGAGGATTTCCCGGGAGTCCGGTCTGTTTTGGGCGACAAATCCTTCGCCCGTTTCGCCCAGCACTATCTCGAATCCTGCCCCTCCCGTTCCTACACCCTCCGAAACCTCGGATCCCAGCTGGAATCGTATCTCAAAAAAAATCGACACTGGGGTGGACGGCACCATGCATTTCTTGTGGAAGTGGCGCGGTTTGAATGGGCCCAGATCGAGGCGTTTGATGCGGCAGAATTCACGCCTGTAACAACCGAGGTTTTGGCCACAATGGATCCCCTTCGGTCAAAACTAGGGGTACAATCCCACGTCCAGCTCCTCGAATTGAATTATCCGGTTGATGACTTCCTTCTCGGACTCAAGCGCCACGATCCTGTGAGAATGGAAGTCAGCAATGCGGTCGAAGGCAGTCGCAGGGTTTCACGTGGAAAACAAATCCACGTTCCTCCAAAGGAACCCTCGCTTGTGGCCATTCATCGGGTCGCCTTTCGAATTTACTACAAGCGGCTCGATCCTGTCGGCTACTCCATCCTGCAGGCCCTCCGCCAGGGCAGGACACTCTCCCATGCGTGCGCCCGGGCCGCCCGCGAACACTCGACGCATTCCAATCTTGTGGCCTGCATCCAGGACTCGTTTCGTTTCTGGAGTCAACTTGGCTGGCTTTACCCCCTCGAAAACCACACCCCATGATCCCTCCCCTCCTGCGCCGCTTCATCCCCCAATCTGTTCCATCCACAAATCTCTTTCAGACCCTTTTTCTGTTTGGGGTGAGACTCTACTGGGGATGGCAGTTCTTTTTGACAGGCAAGGGAAAGCTTTCCCATCTATCGCGCACCTCTGAATTCTTCGCCAGTTTGAACATTCCCTTACCCACCCTGAACGCCGCCATGGCAGGAACCATCGAGTGCCTGGGAGGACTGCTCCTTTTGATCGGCCTTGGATCCCGTCTCGCTTCCATTCCCCTTATCCTCACCATGATCGTGGCCTATATGACGGCGCATCGAAGCACAGTCTTCGAGATTTGGGAGAAGTCCGAAAACTTCGTCGCCGCTCCCCCCTTCCTCTTTCTGTTCGCCGCAACCCTCGTCTTCATTTTTGGTCCGGGACAGATCGCCCTCGATGCGTGGTTCGGGGGAGGATCCTCCAGGCGTCCATCGAAGAAATAACGGAGTTTCAGCTTATTTCCGGACAAACTCCCTGCGGGCGAGCCAGCGAGCCAGACATTTCAATGTCTTCGGGCTTACGTGATGCTCCATTCCCTCCGCATCCGCATCCGCCGTTCGCTCATCAACTCCCAACTGCATTAAAAACCGGCGTAACAAGTCATGACGCCTCTTCATATCCGTCGCCATGGCACGACCGGGTGGGGTCATGACAATTCCCCGGTACTTTTCGTATTTGAGAAAACCATCCCGGGAAAGCTTCTGCACCATACGGGTGACACTCGGCCCCTTTAATCTCAACCGTTGCGCAATTTCCACGACCTTGGCATATCCACGGGTCTCGATCAGCTCATGAATGGCCTCGAGATAGTCTTGCTCCGCCGCACTCACCCCCGATTGTCTGGTTTTTTTCTCCGGCATGGCCATGACCCTAACTTCGTTCCCTCATCTTGGGAAGCGAAAACAAATCCCATTAAAAGTTAGCCTTGGCTAATATGTATAGTGTTTGCTATTGACACCCTCCTCCATCCGTGACAACCTGTCGGAAATGAATCGCCCGGCGGAGGAAAAGCACCTTTCGCAAGGATGGCGCCGTTCATCGGCAAATCCATCCCTGCCCGAAGTCCATCACTCGGTGGGAATTCCAGCTAGGGGCTCCTTCTGGAGAAAGTTCCTGGCCTTTGCAGGGCCGGGATATCTGGTCGCGGTAGGATACATGGATCCCGGTAATTGGGCGACCGATCTGGCGGGCGGGGCGAGATTCAACTATACGCTGTTGAGCGTAATCCTGATCTCCAATCTGATGGCGATCTTTTTGCAGGGACTTTCGTTGAAGCTGGGCATCGCCACGGGGCGGGACCTTGCTCAAGCGTGTCGGGACCACTATCCCAAGCCCATTGCCATGGGGCTGTGGATCCTCTGCGAAGTGGCCATAGCGGCGTGCGATCTGGCCGAGGTGATCGGATCGGCCATTGCCCTAAATCTGCTGTTTCACATCCCTTTAATCTGGGGTGTCTGCATTACAAGTCTGGATGTCCTTCTAATTCTTCTGTTACAGAACAAGGGCTTTCGCTACGTGGAGGCGTTTGTCATCACCCTGGTTTCGATCATCGGCGTTTGCTTCTGTCTGGAGCTTTACCTTTCCCGTCCGGATTGGTCGGGGGTCGCGCGGGGACTGGTTCCATCGGTCGAAATCATCACCAACAAGGAGATGCTCTACATCGCACTGGGAATTCTGGGTGCGACCGTGATGCCCCACAATCTCTACCTTCATTCCTCGATCGTGCAGACCCGAAACTATTCCGATACCGTTTCCGGAAAACGAGAGGCCGTCCGGTTTGCCTTTATGGATTCAACGCTCGCCCTTGGATTTGCGTTTTTCATCAACGCGGCGATCCTCATCCTCTCCGCGGCTGCATTCCACCATACAGGCCATCAGGATGTGGTGGAAATCAAGGATGCGTTCCATCTGCTGACGCCCCTCCTGGGCACCAGTATGGCGGGCGTTCTGTTTGCGGTGGCCCTGCTGGCATCCGGTCAGAATTCGACCCTGACAGGCACCCTGGCCGGACAGATTGTGATGGAAGGATTTTTGAATCTCCGCCTTCCCCCCGCCGTGCGTCGGTTAATCACCCGTCTGATCGCCATTGTTCCAGCAGTGATCGTCACCGCCATCTATGGCGAACAAGGGGCGGGCCGCCTTTTGATCCTGAGCCAGGTCATTCTCAGCGTTCAACTCTCCTTCGCAGCATTTCCCCTTCTCCTTTTTACAAGCAATCGTGCCAAGATGGGGGTTTTTGTGAACAACAACCTGGTGAAAGCGTCAGGATGGTTTATCTGCACGTTAATTGCAGGACTGAATTTATGGCTGCTTTATCAAACGTTTGCTGATTGGTTGAAATAGCCCTCCCATGTACCGCCACATCCTCATCCCCCTGGAAAACACCCGGTTTGATTCCGTGATCCTGGATCACATCCGTCCACTGGCCCGGATGACCGGTGCCCGGCTGACATTGATCCATGTGGCCGATGGTTTCGCGGCGAGACTTTTTGATCACCTCAATCTAAGGGAATCCGAGGAGATGAAAAAGGACAGGAACTATCTCGAACGGATCGCCAGCCAGCTCAAGGACGATGGATTTCAGGTGGAAATCATCCTTGAACTCGGTGAACCCGCCGATGAGATACTTAAAACCATTGTATCCCAAAAATGCGATCTCGTGGCGATGACCACCCACGGGCACCGTTTCCTTTTCGATCTTTTTCTGGGAAGCACCGCACACACCGTACGGCATCTTGCGGAAGTCCCCGTCCTTCTGCTGAAGGCCCCCTCGAAATAAAGGGTCGATCTGGAAGCTTTCTAGATCACATCCCGGGCCGTCACCACTTTGTAGTAAAATTGGAACGTGTTCTCAATGCTTCGAGGGGGCTTTCCTTTTGGAAATGGCTTTTTGGGAACAACGGCTTGAAAGAGAATCCGATCAGCAAAGTGCTGCTTCAATCCGGATTCATGGGAACAGTAGGCGATCATACGGGGGAGACGTTGGGGCAATTGAGCAAATTCCTCTTCCGTCAAAATGGGGGGGCCGATAAATGAAACAATCACCGAAGCCTCAGGATGGTCCTTGAGAATTCGGAAATATATTTCTGAAGGCATCCCTTCACCAAACCCCCGCAACGAAGTAAAATGCGCGCCTTGTTGGGAATCGTAGGGAGGCTGTTGAGGAAGGGTCTCTGTCGCAAGAATGCGAACGGCAGGCTCCTTTTGCAGGGTTTCATGAAAAAGACTCATTTGCTTTTGAAAAGCACGTGACTCGGTGTGCTGCTGAAAATCATCCACAATCACAATTTGACTGGGCTGCCCCGAGGACGTCTCGATCACTTCCATGGCCATCCCATATCCCAAAGCCTCGTACGGGCGAATGCTAGATCTGGGTTTGAATTTGCATTGGGAGAGAAAGATCGAGGTCGTGGATACCAGAATCAAAAAGACAGAGATCGCTTTGACAAGTGGCCTCTTCTCGGGACTGATTGAGATGAAAGCCATAGCCCCAGCCTAGAACAAGTCACGGCAGCTGGAAAACACAAAAAGTCGATGCCCGTGACAACGCCCTTTTTATTGCGGATTCAAAACCTGAACCCGTTGGGCAACATCCAACGCATTGAATGCCCTCGCGTTGACCATCTCGACATGGCCGTCATAGTAGGAAGCATGACTCTTTCCCCGATGCCGTTCACTTAACGTGTCTTCAAGAACCTGACCGAAAAAGTAGCCATCATTAAACCTCGTCCCCTCCTCAACAAAGAAAGGGGTCTGGGATGGGTTTTTTACAAATTGATCGATGGGAAACGCCCCCCTTGAATCCGCAGGAGGAATGAACATATTTCCAGAACTCGGATCGTCCGGCATGGAGCCCGCCACCATGGTAAAATTTTGAGTGTAACTAAACGGACGGGGAATGACGGGTTGCAGAAAACCACCCACCCCCGTATCCACCGTCTGCATATCATCGGTGGGACAACGGAAAAGAGACGGATCATTGGGAAGATAACCTTCCGCAACCACCGTGCCGGTGGAGGGAATAAATGCGGCGGGATCAACCCCGCCCTTGGCATGCCAGGGATAAAGGTAGGAAAGAAAGCATACCCCGCAAGGGATGAACCCTTCATGTTCATCTGTCGCAAAAACCAGACAGGAAGCCGTCAATTGGCGCATGTTATTCAAACAAGCCACCGATCGTGCATTCTCCTTTGACGCTTGCAACGCTGGTAAAAGAAGGGACGACAAAACCATGATAATGGAGATGACGACCAGGAGCTCGGTCAAAGTGAATCCCCCCCGTCTCCCACCACGGTTGTATTTAACGACGCTCACCTACATTAATATCGGCCATTTTCCCTCATATTCAACTGGCAACAGGTATTTTCAGACAGCAAAAAAGGGGTGCTGAAGAAAAAATGTTATCGTTTACATTTTAATCTCACTTTTCTTAAATTATGGATGCCTTATTCGCTGAACAGGTAGTTGAAGTCCTCTTTGGTCAGGGCTCGGGCGAAACTTTCCTCACCGAGAATGTCCTTCACCATGGACGCCTTGTTCTGCTGAAGCTGGTAGATCTTGTCTTCCACCGTATCCCTGGCCAGGAGGCGATAAGTGATCACGGTTCGATCCTGTCCAATTCGATGGGTTCGATCAATGGCCTGGGCTTCGACCGCGGGATTCCACCACGGGTCGTAAAGAACCACATAGCTTGCTGCCGTCAGATTGAGTCCCGTTCCAGCGGCTTTAAGGGAAAGCAGGAAGACCGACGCACGGGGATCCTGCTGAAATCCCTGAACCACGGCTTCACGTTTCACCGTACGGCCTGTCAACATGTGATAGGGAATACTCCTGGTATCGAGCTCCTTTTCAAGGAGGTTGAGCATCTGAACGAACTGACTGAAGACAAGCACCTTGTGCCCCCCCGCAATCAAAGGTTCGAGAATATCCATCAACGCCATGGTTTTCCCGGATCCGGACACCCCCTGTCCTCCGATCAGACTTGGGTGACAGCAGATCTGGCGTAAACGGGTCAATGCAGCGAGAACATGAATCTTTTTCTGAGCAAACGCCGGTCCGTCCTCCAAGTTCAAGACCATTTCGCGGGCACGCTTGAGCTCGGAAACATAAAGCACACGCTGTTCCTCCGTGAGTTCGCAATCGCGTTTTTCCTCGATACGATCCGGAAGATCCGGCGCGACCTCCTTTTTGATGCGGCGAAGAAGGATCGGCCGCAGGCGCGAAGCCAGCTGCTTTCGTCGCTGGGGATGTTCCGGATTGTCGTATAATTCAACAAACTGGCCCCTTTTCCCCAGATAACCCGGAGCCACAAAATCCACAATGCTCCAGAGATCCAGGAGACGGTTCTCCAGCGGCGTTCCCGTAAGAGCAAGGCGATGATGAGCCTTTAACTGCTTGGCGGCCTGGGCCACCTGGGAGTCCGGATTTTTGATATTTTGCGCTTCATCCAGAATCACCGCCCGGAATTGGAACTGCTTTAACTCATCAAGGTCGCGGCGAAGAAGCGCGTAATTCGTGATCACCAGATCGTAACCCGGAATCTCACGACGCAATTCATGACGGGCCTCCCCGCTCGTAAGAAGCAGAATTTTCGATCCATCCACAAATTTTTCTGCCTCACGCTGCCAGTTATAAACCACGCTTGCGGGACAAACCACCAGACAGGGAGAGGAACCTTCGGCGTCGCGCAAACTTTCCATCCATGCCAGCGCCTGCAAGGTCTTTCCCAATCCCATGTCGTCCGCCAGAATCGCCCCCAGTTGAAGCGAGGATGCATAGCTGAGAAACTTGAGCCCCTCGACCTGATAACCACGCATTTCAGCGCGCAAACGCGAGGGAATGGTGACCTCAGGCAACCCTTGAAATCCAGCCAGCTTTCCCTTCAATTCCAACAGCGCGTCCCGTGCCTCCTCCGTGGCTCCATCCTCAAGCATCGAAATCAGCTGCTGCACCGATTCGGCATTTGCATGCACAAATTGCCACGGGGTAATCCTCTGCTCCTCCCCCGAAAAAAGGTCGAGCCCCACTTCAGCCACCGTCTGAGCCGTTTTTTGAAGCTCCTGCCCCTCCTCCCGATTAATCCACCGTCCACTCGAAAGTTTGACGAATTTTTCCTGGGAGCTTTCAAGAATCTGCGCGTCTGCGGATGTGAGCTTCAGCTCCATGGAATCCCAATCCGCTGAGATGGTGAACCAATCCATTCCGCTCGATCGGATCTTCAAACGCCCGGCCGCATGGTGAGAGGGGGTCACCAGACTGCGAAACGCAGGATTTGCCCAGAACTCGGTACTCTTCGGGCGGGCCGCCCATTGCTCCAACAATTGTTCGATCCGCCGGCTGTCAAGGTATACCCACCATCCATGGTCCTCCTCAAGTCCAGCTTGAAGCGCTGTCTCCAGACCCAGCGTATCCATCCATTCCTGCGCCAAGGCTGTCTCTGAAAATTTGGGAACATGCTCCAGGTGTTGTCCGTTGGATTGAGAGGGTTCCAGAGGAGCCGTTGGGGCTTGAGCCTCGGGTGCTTCAAGACAAATATTTTGGACATGAACCTTCTTCGATCCCTCGACGGGGCCATGCCGCGTGGCGTCACGATCCGCCCAAAACCCCTCATGAGTGAGCTTCTGAAGCATCCAGCCATCGCTGACATATTCCCAACGATGATTCGAGTCCCGGGAAAGAGCATAAAGACGGACGCAAAGCCAGTCTGTCGGGTTCAGGTTCATCGAAAAAATGGTCTGAACAGGATGCTGACACACCAGCCCGGCCGATTGATCCGCAAGGCGTGGAAAACGACGAAGAAGGCCGGGTAGCAACGCGGTTCGCCGGCTCGATGTCAGCTTCAACGCCTCGCCCTTGAGAAAGGGAACAAGAACCGAAGCCGGAGGGGCGTTCTGTACCAGATAAAACGCCTGATTCACAAATGCGAAAGTGGGTTCCCTGCCCTCAGAACCTGCCGGAGGAAATACCAACCGGGCCTCCTGAAGGGGAAATGTACCGACACCCGGTACATGAATGGAAAAATCAAGGGAAACAGGGGACTGCTTCTCCGTCCCACCCTCTTGGGAGGCGCGGGGACTTTGGAAAACAGGCACAATCGAAGCCACGGTACGCTCATACTTCACCGGCGTACCATCCTTCCACACACATCGCTCCACCCTGCCCCACGCGCTCAACCACGCATGCAATGCCCTCCCCTGGCTGATGAAAGTCGCGTTTTCCTGCGTTGCAGACTGATGGGGATCGGCGAGGAGATGAAACTGGGCGTTCAACCATCGCAAAAAATCCGAATCCTCCGCATTGAAACGCTGGGGAGACCGTGTCGCCTCAACTGCAAATGTGCGAATCTGCTGAGGTGTCCTGGGAGCATCCTTCAACTTTTTACTCGAAAGCAACAACTGGATGGCAGGCCCCTCCCCCGAAGCCGGAGCCGCATCCCACGACCACACCACACGAATCGAACGCTCAGGCTTTAACGCATGGGAAGGCATTAGGGCCATCCACTCCTGAATGGAACTCACCCATGCCTCCTCCTTGCTTCGGGTCTCCTCCTTTTCAAATTCCTTGTAATGACGGTGTGGCTCCAGTTCGGGGGGAAGCCGGCCTCCAAGTTTTGAAATATGGCGGGCAAGAAGCCACGCTCTCTTCTCGAGCTTCTGCCCCTCGAGCATGGAAAACCATTGATTCGAGGCCACGTTCGATTTCAACCCGAGCTGCTCACACAATGGTCCGATCACTTGAACCGCATCCCACGTGTTGCGGGCCTCAAGAAATTGGGTGACCAGGGATTTCCGGGAGCTCCTCGGTGATTCCTCCTTTTTTTCCGCCGAAACGAGGCTCACCAGCCGGTCGATGGTGTTTTCGATGGACCTTGCAAAGGCCCCCGCCTTTGAACGCTTCTCTTCCGTCCCAGCCCCTCCCTCGACTCCATGTTGAAGGACATGATGCGCCACGGCATAGGCGTGCTTGCAATTCGAATGAACGGTGCAACTACACTGATTTTTCCAAACGGCACCATCCAGTTTCCACGACACCTTGCACGATTCATCATCAGCCACGACCGCCGTGATGCGATTCCCATGACACTCCACCAACTGCACCAAGCCGTTGATCAGACAATCCGTGCCCTGACGGCGGGACTGCAGATTGAACTGAAGAGTGTCCTGTGCCAGGGAATGGCGCTCGGCAGGGGACAGCACCCAGGCTTTGTGTGTGGTTACTGGCACGATCCTTCAGAGTGACAGGGCGGCCGCGAAGAATCAATCTTCTTTCCGAGGGCGGGACGGTGATCGGATCCGGAGCGGAACCCCTCCGCTCCGGAAAATCAAAACCTTATTTCAACGCCTGCAGCGTTTGCTTCACAGCCGCAAAATTAGGAAGGTCCTTCGGCGTCGGGGTCGTCTCAGCATAACGCACAACCCCCTGCTTATCGATCACGAAAGCGGCACGCGCAGACACACTCCCCAGACCGATCAGGTCGGAAAGCAAAACTCCGTAGGCCTGGGCCGCCTGCTTATTCAGATCGCTCAGCAACGGAATGTTGATTTTCTCCTTCTGCGCCCACGCCTCCTGAGCAAAGGGACTGTCCACGGAAATCCCCAGCACTTCGGCATCCAGGGATGAATAGTCGTTTAATCCATTACTGATATCGCACATCTCCTGGGTGCAGACACTCGTAAACGCGAGGGGATAAAACAGGAGAACCGTATTTTTCTTTCCAAAATTATTACTGAGTTTGACATCCTCAAGCCCGCTTGAGGTTTTGCGCTTGAGGGTAAAATCCGGAGCCTTGCTGCCAATTGAAACTGCCATATACAATCCTTTGGGTTTAATGGGTTAAAACTTCAGTCTAGCAAGAGGCCGGAAAAATACAATGCCCTCCTTCACGGTTCATCACCCATTTGGATTCCGTGCTCGACAAAACGAAGGGCGCCTCATACACCTGAACTAAACGTTACCCGAATTTTGGAGTGAAAAAATACCAAGCCAGCAATCACAAGCTCATCCAGGGCGTCCAGGTCAAACAATTGAAAATCATGGCCGACGAACGAGGCCGGCTGATGGAGATTCTCAAGTGCAACGAGCCCTTCTTTCATAAATTTGGCCAGGTCTACCTCACCACAGCCTACCCCCAGGTGACCAAGGCGTGGCACTATCATCTCAAACAGGAGGATAACTTCTGCGTGGTGCGCGGCATGATGAAAGTCGTCTGCTACGATGACCGCAAGGGATCCCCAACCCGGGGGATGGTGAACGAATTTTTCCTGGGAGATCATAGCCCCATTGTGGTCAAAATCCCACCAGGTGTATTTCACGGCTTTAAATGCATCAGTGAGGTGGAAGCGATCGTGATCAACACCGTCACCCAGCCCTACAATCCAAAGGATCCGGACGAATTCCGCCTCCCGGCCCACTCGAAAAAGATTCCATACGATTGGAGCCGGAAAGACGGTTGAGCCCGTGAATGCATCCGGGAACACCGCCCCTTCTGAAATCATCCCCTGGGACCAGGACGAACCCGTTTTCCTTTTTATCCCAGACCCGGGAGCTCCCCAATCGGGCGGGTTCACCCTCTTGGAACTGCTGGTCGTCGTGGCCATTCTAGGCCTTCTCGTCGGACTTCTCTTTCCCGCACTGAACCGGTCGCGAGATGTCGCCCGTCAGACCCAATGCATGTCCAATCTGAAACAGATCTCCATCGCTCTAAACGTCTATTTGAATGAAAATGGAGAGTTTTTCCCGCGAGCCAACGACGGTTTTATCCTGGGAAAAGCCGTCACCTGGGGACGGGTTCTCCAACCCTACATCACCCATTCAAAAATTCTCCTCTGCCCCTCCAAGCAGGTCAATGGATGGATGGGGGATTGGGACAGCGACACCACCTGGGCGCCCAATGCCTATGGAGTGAATGAATACTATCTCTTTCCCCAGAATCCGACCCCGCTGGTCCAACTGGCGAAGGTCGCCAATCCCAGTGACACCATCGCCATCAGCGAACGCAATGCTGGAAGCACCGTCACGATCCCCGCTCCCATTCTGGGAGGGGGTGCAATTGGAAATCCCCCATGCAACATCGAGCCTCGTCATCTCAATGGGGCCAACTTTCTCTTCGTTGACGGCCACGTCACCTGGATGAAAAGTCGCGGCCCCTGGGCCGTCACCGATGAACAGTGGGATTTGCAGTGACCCCATCCCCGCTGGGTCGGGAAAATCGAATCAAACCACCTTGCGGAACTGCACCGAATCGTGACGGATTCCCCGCGACTCGATCTGGGAAAGAAACACCACCGTTTCCCCGGGATGGACAAGCTTGTGATCCTTCAACAGGTTCAATGCCTCGATCACGGTACCCTGGGGATCCTCATCCTTAAGGTCCATCTTGAAAGCACGCACCCCCCAGAGCAGGGACATCTGCCTCCAAACGGTCTCATTTGGAGTGAAGGCATAGATGTGCGAGGAATGCGGTCTCATCCAGGACGCCATTTGCGCAGTATTCCCAGCGTGAGTGAACACCACGATACCGGATGCTTTCAAATCATTCGCCAACTTGATCGCCGAGGCCACCAGATGCTGTCGATCCCCTGTGAACTCCACATAATCAATGGGTCGGCCTCCCCCTGCCCGTTCGATCCTCCGGCTGATGGTGTCCAACGTTTCGACACAACGAACAGGATACTTTCCCACACCTGTTTCACCCGAAAGCATGATGGCATCCGCCTGCTCATACACCGCGTTGGCGACATCCGTCACCTCCGCTCGCGTGGGCATCGGACTCTCATGCATCGACTCCAGGAGGTGGGTTGCAACAATTACCGGGCGCCCCAGCCGCAGACAACTCTGCACGATCCGGCGCTGGATGATGGGAAGCTCCTCAAACGGCAGCTCGATCCCCAGATCCCCCCGAGCAATCATCACTCCATCCGTGCTGAGAAGGATGGCGTCCAGATTTTGAATGGCCTGCTGGTCCTCGATTTTTGCAATGATCTTGATGGGCGACTTCAAGGCACGAAGAAAACCACGCAACTGCTCGATATCCTCCCGTGAACGAACAAAGGAAAGCGCTACATAATCGATCCCATGCTCCACGCCCCATCGGACATCGTCATAATCCTTCTCGGTGATGGAAGGGATGCTGACCTTCACCCCGGGAAGATTGATGTGGCGGCGACTGCCCAGGGTTCCTGGGGTGAGAATTTCACAACGAATCTTGTTGTGCTGCTTTTCAAGAACCTTGAGGCGAATCACCCCATTATCCACGAGAACTGTGTCTCCCACCGAAATATCTTCAACCAGCTTTTCGTAATTCACATTCACACTTGCGCTTTCCTCGTGCTCTCCTCGAACGGTGAATGTGAAAATCTCCCCGACATTCAGGGAAATGGGATTAGCCAAATCCCCCGTCCGGATGCTCGGCCCCTGGGTGTCCATCATGATTCCTATGGGACGTTGCAGCTGGTGCTCCAGTTCCCGGATCTGTCCGACAATGAGTTTCGCCCACTCGTATTTGGCATGCGAGAAGTTCAGACGAAACACGTTGACGCCGGCGTTGGCCAGGTCCCGAAGTTGTTCGAATTTTTCGCTATTGGGTCCGACAGTCGCAATGATGCGCGTCTTTCGTGGGGGAAACGGATGGGGGGTGCTCACACATACATCCAAAGCATGGGAGACAGGAAAGTCAAATGCGGACTCCTCATTCCCCGGAAGGAACTTCCCGCTTGCTCTTGCCCGGGCAACATCGCAAGACAGCAAGGATATGAGCGATTTCATGCGCCTTGCGATCGAAAGCGCACGCAAGGGAGTTCAAGATAACGAAGGAGGGCCCTTCGGAGCCTGTATCATCCGCCAGGACAGGGTGATCGCCATCTCTCACAACACCGTCCTACGAGATCTCGATCCCACCGCGCATGCCGAAGTCAATGCCATCCGGCAGGCCTGTCGGACCCTCAACACCTTTATTCTCGCGGATTGCGAGCTTTTCACCACAGCGGAACCCTGCCCGATGTGCCTCGCCGCCATCTACTGGGCGCGCATTCCCCAAGTTCACATCGGCGTACCCAGACAGGTTGCCGCGGCTTTCGGATTCGACGACGAACGCTTTTATTCCGAACTGAAACTCCCCCCATCGAAGCGAACGGTCTGCTTCACCCAGGATGTGATGTCCACCGAATGCCGGGAAGTGTTTCAGAGCTGGAAAAATCTAAACCGTCCGCTTTACTAAAAGCTACTACCCCACCCCCCCGCACCGTTGGTGCATGTTCATGTCCATTTTTGATCCAACCGGTTATTCGTTTTCGTACTACTCGATCCCGAATTTCGTCCTGGAGCTTCCGATCATCGGCCTCGGCCTGCTCACCCTCAAGCGGGAACGCTATTCGGCGGTATCCATCACGTTCTGGATTTTCACCCTGGGAATGGCGGTCTGGAATTTTTGTGAGGCCATGGCTCATCTTGCCAACAATCCGGACACCGCCCTTTTCTGGGTGAGGTGGCTTTCCGTAGCCGTCGCCTTCATTGGTGCCAGCATCTACATGTTTGCCCTGGCCGTCGTTCAAAAGTTTCACCGCTTTCGGTTTCTCGCCTACTTCAATATCGTGCTCACCTTTGCCTTTGGATGGCTGTTCCTGAACACGAACATGTTGATCGAGGGGACCAATCATTTCTTCTGGGGCTTTTACAGCAAGTATGGGCCATACATCTGGGTCTATATTGTCTGTTTTGGAGCATGGCTGGGTGAAGCCACCCGGCTTTTTGTAGAGGGTTACCGTTCAGCCACCCATGCAAAACAAAAAACCCGGTTGAAAGCCCTGCTGATTGCCTTCGCCATCAGCTACCTGGCCACGATGAACTATCTGCCGGGACTCGGTTTCGATGTATTTCCCTACGGATACCTGCCCGTATCCATCATGGTCATCCTCTGTGCCCAGGCGATCCGCCGTTACCGGTTGGTGGACATCACTCCTTCCTTCGCCGTACAGCAAATTATTGAGACCATGGCGGAATCGCTTCTGATCGTCGATCGTGAGGGCATCATTCGTGTCGCCAATCCCTCCGCAGCCATTCTCTTCGATCAGCCCCAAAAATCCCTCATTGGAAGTTCCTTCCAGAAGATCAGCCAGGGTC
>CAYYYL010000005.1:0-61630 GCA_964475835.1 uncultured Verrucomicrobiota bacterium
ACAGCCTGGCAGACGTCATGAGTGAATGTCGCGATGCCGCATTTGCGTGGAAGATAGTCGCCCACGAATGCAATCTTCCGGAGTTCAGATGGGAGTTGCATGATTCAAGGGTGAACGAAAAAGTGCGACCAAGGGGTGACCGGGACGTTCAACCATGGATTGTCGCTCTTTTTTCATGATTGTAAAAGGAGAACTTGGATATTTTCTGCGAGTGCAGAAAAACGCTGAAAGGTTGCTTGCTGGAGTGAATGCGCCTATTCTCTGTTCATGGATATGACTGATTTGAGGACGAAGGCGGAGAATGGCGATCGTGACGCGCAATTTACATTGGGGCTTACCTATAGCAATCGAAGCGGGGGGGATCGGGACTATGTCGAGGCGTACAAGTGGCTTCAACTCTCGGGAGCAAAGCAGGCACTGGGTATGATCTCGCACCTCATGACGCCCGATCAGATTGCCGAAGCCCAGAAGCGTGCCTCCGCGTGTCTGCCGCTTTCAGGACCTGCTCATGAAATGGGCGCGTCCTTGTGAACAGGCGCCTTTTTTCGGACATGGGGCTTTCGGCTGAAATCCTCAAGGCCATCGACAATCTCGGATTCGAGCAGGCTTCACCCATCCAGGCGGAGGCGATCCCCGTCATCTTGAAAGGGGGCGACATGGTGGGGCAATCGCAGACGGGATCGGGGAAGACAGCCGCCTTTGCCATTCCGGCGGTGGAGAAGGTTGATCCGAAAAGCCGTGCGGTCCAGGTGCTCATTCTCTGTCCCACACGCGAACTCGCCATGCAGGTGGCTGATGAGGTTCACAAACTGGTGATGTTTAAAAGCGGGATTCGTTCTGTCCCCATCTACGGAGGGGCATCTTATGACCGCCAACTTCAAGCGTTGCGGCAGGGTGTGCAAATCGTCATCGGCACGCCGGGACGGGTGATGGATCATATGCGACGGGGCACCCTGAAACTTGCGTCGACGCACATGGTGATTCTCGACGAGGCAGACCGCATGCTCGACATGGGGTTTCGTGAGGATATCGAAATGATTCTTCAATCCGTGCCGGAGGAGCGGCAGCTGATCTTTTTTTCAGCCACCGTCGCCAGGCCGATTCAGGAGTTGATTCACAAGTTTGCAAGAAAACCGACCCACGTCCGGATCGACGAGCATAAGTCCATGACGGTTCCCACCGTTGAACAGGTTTTCTACGAGGTGCAGCGTTACAGCAAAATGGAGGCGCTCACCCGCATCATCGACCTCCATGACATCAAGCTCGCCATCATTTTTTGCAACACCAAGCGAATGGTGGATGATCTTACCGACGACTTGCTGGCGAAGGGATATCTTGCCGATCGGCTTCATGGCGATATCAATCAGATGGCGCGCACCCGGGTGATGGAAAAATTCCGAAACTCCGCCTTCGACCTGCTGGTGGCCACCGATGTCGCGGCGCGCGGAATCGATGTCGAACATGTGGAGGCCGTATTCAACTATGACCTTCCCTATGATTCGGAGGACTACGTGCATCGGATCGGCCGCACCGGCCGGGCTGGGAGAAAGGGCCTTGCCATCACATTTGTTCAGGGACGGGACATCTACATGCTCAACCGGATTGAGCGATTCACCAAAACACGAATTCGACGGGAGACGGTTCCTTCCCTTGATGCCGTGGAGGAGAAGCGGCTTGGAAGCTTTTTTGAGAAACTCAAAAAGACCCTTGAACTCGGCAAATTCAAGAAGCATGACGCCATGATTGATCAGCTCCTGGAGCAGGGGTTTTCGTCCACCGATATCTCTTCCGCGCTGTTGCATCACCTTCTTGGAAGTCAGCCAGTCAAGGAATCTTCAGCGCCGAAAAAGAAACTGATGAACGCTGCTCCGGGACAACCTGTGAATGATTTTCCTGTTTTTTCCACAGCCTCCAAACCCCGGGAGTTTTCAAAACAGGAACGCAGAGATGCCCGGGATGTGAAATTTCGAGACTCCAAGGATCGCAGCCAGCCCAGGTCGCTGCCGGAGCGCGGGATGCAGCGTTTGAAGTTGAATGTGGGGCGTCGCCTGGGAGTGACCCCGGGGGATGTGGTTGGGAAAATTCTTGGATTGACCGATCTGCCACCGACCGTTGTGGGGGCGATCGCCCTTTTCCCGGATCACCTTTTTGTGGATGTGGCGGAGGAGTATGCCTCCATGATCATGACCAAATTATCCAAGGTGGAGATGAAGGGCTCCCGCCTGGAGGCCGAAATGGCGGCTTCCGGCAGCCATGCCTCTTCCCAGGAGAGGCGCATTCCCCGAAAAGGAAAGGGATTTGGTGGATCCGGGGGGAGTGGTGGATTTTACAAAAAGCGCAGGAAGCATGGCGATTACTGAGCTTCGACATCGGGTCTCTACGTTGGAGGCAGGCCGTGCGGATCGCATTGTTCAACACCTCACCGGGATTTCCAGGGCCGATATCCGGGGGCTGTTCGAACACGGATGTGTTTCTCTCGATGGCACGATCTGTTCTGATCCAGGAGTGCGTGTGAATGGGGATACGGTTGTCCTGGTGAGTTATGACCGCCATCGTCGTTATAAAGAACGGGCGAGATATCAGAGCAACCGATTCAAAATCATTCATGAAGACCCCTATCTTCTCGTGGTCGATAAAGCGGCGGGGGTTCTGACGGTTCCTTCAGCTCATCACGAAAAAGATAACCTGGTGGAGGCCCTTAAAATTTATTTGGATCGAACCCGTGCTTCGCCTGCATATCCCGCCGTGGTGCATCGTCTCGATCGGGACACCTCGGGCCTTCTCGTCTTTGGCAAGAACACCTCCATCGCTCAAAAACTTAAAAGTCAGTTTGAAGCCCGAAAACCGGTGCGCGAATACATGGCGATTGTGGCGGGCCGGCTTGAAAAGGCAAAGGGGACGTTTCGCAGCCTTCTGGCTATGGATGAAGATTTGAATCAACACTCCACCGATGACGATTCCAAGGGGAAGTTGGCCATCACCCACTACGAGGTGGTTTCATTTCTGAGAAATTCCACCCATGTCAGGGTGAGGCTTGAGACGGGAAGACGAAATCAGATCCGGGTGCACTTTGCCGAAGCCGGTCATCCTGTGCTGGGTGATCGCCGATATAATCCCCAGCTCGCCCGGCATCCCGGATGGAAATATCCACGACTCGCGTTGCATGCGGCAAAGCTCGGATTCGTCCATCCGATTACCGGAAAATCCCTTGGTTTCAAATCCCCTCCAGGTCCCGAGTTTGAAAAATTTCTCCTTCAGCAGAAGGATCGTTCCATTTCCGGGATCACTTGATGATTGTGAAGTGCCCGATGACGGGGAGTGGCTTGCACACACCCTGGGCGGCGTTGATGATGCCCAGGATCATGAAAATGAGCATTCCGAGCGAGAGGAAGGGAGTGACAAAAAGGGAAAAGATCCATCCCACCACGGGGATTGCGGCCACGATGCTTGAAGCCACCAGAAGGCCGACACAGGCGATAAAAAGGACGATGCCCTGGTTGGTGTGATACATGGCAAATCGGGATTCCCGGGCGGCAACGAGGGGTACGACAAAAAGAATCCCAAGATAGGCCAGGATGCCCATCACCTTGTTCTTTTCCGCGTCTGCAAGATCGATGGAGTTGGAGCCTCCGGGAACAGAAGGAGGTTCGGAAGTGGAGGGTTGTTTGAGGACGCTCCCCGCGAATTCTGGCACCGTATTGGCTGGTGCCCAATCGTTCATGCCCGTGGTCCAGATGAGGCTGGTTGTGGGGATGACGCCATCCGAGAAAAGTTTCTTCAGATCGGCGGTTTCCAGCGGTCCCTGTTTCTGGTCATCTTTGACGTAGTACCATGAGCTCACGGCCCTCTTGTCATGGAAATCAGAAAGAAGATCAATCTCAATATTTCAAGCGTTGTTGGAAAAGGGCGGTTGAACAATGGCCTTTGATTTGAGAGATAGAAGAGACGTGACAGTTGCCCTATCTTCATCGCTCGAGGTACGTTTCCAAGAGGCCCTTGCTTTACAGCAAAGTGGATGTTTTCGTGAAGCCGAGGAAATTTACCGTGAGATCCTTGCCGCAAATCCCGACCATCATCCCACATTGCATTTTTACGGTCTTCTGGCCCACCAATGTCAACAGAACGGACCTGCGTTGGAAATGTTGCGCAAGGCCATTTCCCTCGAATCCGGTATTCCGGAATATCATAACAATTGTGGGGCTGTTTTCTATGCACTCCATCAACTGGATGAGGCAGGAAGATGTTATCGTCGCGCCGTGGAGCTGAACCCCGCCTTCCCGGAAGCCCAAAATAATCTGGGTAACGTGTTGCTGGACTCCGGTCATCTGGATGAGGCCGAAGTGTGTTACCGGAGGGCGCTTGACCTCGATCCCCGCATGGCTGCGGCGTGTAATAATCTCGGGAATATTGAAAGAAAAAAACGACGTTTCGAATCCGCAGGGCAATTCTACCAAAAAGCGTTGGTTTTAAATCCAGCCTACGCTGAAGCTCACCAAAATCTGGGATGTCTTGCGAAGGATGGCGGAAACTTATCGATGGCAGAGCAGCATTTTCGGAATGCCATACGATCGAATCCCAGTCTGATTGAGGCCTATCGAAATCTTGGGGAAGTTTTGAAAGCGACGGGACGAGAAGATGAAGCCAGAGCCTGTTTTCAAAAGCTTTCTGAATTATTTCCCCCGGATGCCGGAGTTCAGAATCAGCTTGGAGTCATGTTGAAGGGGCAGGGGCGATATGCTGAGGCGATCCAGGCCCATTTTCGCGCGGTGAAGATCAATCCCAGAGACTGGCAGGGATTCAATCATCTTGGCACGCTTTTTCATGAACTTGGAAAGCTTCCTGAGGCGGCGGACTGTTATCGCAAGGCGATTTCCCTTCAGCCCGACAAAGCGTTTCTCCGAAGTAACCTTCTCTTTTCTTTGAATCATGCTCCGGATTGCACTCCTGAACAGTTGTTTGAAGAGCACCTCGATTGGGGAAAACGTTTCACCAAGGAACATCCGGTACCTTCATTCACGCAGTCACGCGATCCCGACCGGCGGTTGCGCATCGGTTATCTGATGCCGGACTTCCGTCGTCAGGCGGTTGCATTCAGCATGGAACCATTCCTTTCAGCCCACGATCATTCTCAGGTGGAGATCTTTTTTTACTCATTTGTTCCCCAGCCGGAGGAGGTCAAAACGGTCCTGAAGCAGATGTCCGATCAGTGGCGAGAGGTCTCCTGTGCCACGGATGATGAGGCTGCTGAGATGATTCAGGAGGATCAGATCGACATTCTGTTGGATGTCATGGGGCACACTGGTGAAACCCGGCTGGAGTTGTTCACCCGGCGGGTGGCTCCTGTCCAGGTGAGTTATCTGGGGTATGTGAACACCACGGGGCTTTCGACCATGGACTATCGCATTTCCGATGCTCATGGAGATCCCGAAGGGATGACGGAGCGGTACTATACGGAGAAAATTTTCCGTCTTCCAGAAACGTCGATCGTGTTTCATCTGCCGGAACTCATTCCGGTTACCCAAGCACCCGCGCTAAAGAACGGGTATGTCACTTTCGGCTCATTCAACAACCTTTCCAAGGTGACGCCCGAGGTGGTGGAGTTGTGGTCCCGGGTGTTGAAGGTGGTGCCCGAGGCCCATCTGCTCATCAAGAGTCCCTGTTTGGTGGATCCCGAAGTGCGAAAGTATGTGGGGGATATGTTTTTGTCTCAGGGAGTGGATGTGAAACGGCTGGAGTTTGTGGGTTACGTGTCTTCCTACAAGGAACACCTTCGCCTCTATGAAAAGGTGGATGTGGCTCTCGATCCCTTTCCCTTTAATGGAGGACTTACCTCGATGGAGGCGCTCTGGATGGGGGTGCCAGTGGTCACCCTTGTGGGAAACAGTTTTGTGTCACGGTTAAGTGTCCGCCTTCTGGTGTCGGTGAAATTGACGGACTGGATGACGGATTCGAAGGAGGCCTATGTGCGTAAGGCCGTGGACGCGGCTATGGATGTGATGCGATTGAATGATTTGCGCCAGTCCCTTCGTGAAAAGGTGAAGACCTCGCCCATCTCGGATGGAGTCGCTCTGGCTCGTAATTTGGAGGCAGCGTTTCGGGAAATGTGGCGAAAGGAGTGCGTGTCGCGTGAGTAAGTCTGTTTCGGAGCGATTGAGGGAGGCTGCAGATCTGCTGGAGCAGGTGGTGACGAACCGTGCGCTCTTGGCGGATCTTTCATCCGAGGAACGAGCCCGCCTCATCAAGGCTGCGGGCGACGTCTATTGTCCTGATGTGGATCAGAGGCGGCGATTTGTCCGCGCCAAGATCCGCCAACGGAAGGCGGAAAAGGTTCATCGTGATGAAACCCGACTTAATGAGACCGGCATCCGCAAACTGCGACGCGAGAAGGTGTTCACCACCCCCAACGTGATTCCGCCCACGGATTTCGTGCAGAAGGAGGTTGAGGACGATCCGGAGTTTCGTGAGCTTGTGGAGCCCCAGAATTGCTACATCTGCAAGCAGAACTTTTCGACGATCCACCATTTTTACGATCAATTATGTCCCTCCTGTGCGGAATTGAATTTTCGCAAGCGCAGCGAGATGGCGGATTTGCGCGGACGCGTGGCGCTTTTGACGGGGGGACGCGTCAAAATTGGCTACCAGGCAGGCATCAAACTGCTGCGGGCGGGGGCTCATCTCATAGTCACGACCCGTTTCCCCCGGGATTCGGCCATGCGTTATGCTGCGGAGCCTGATTTTCCAGAGTGGGGAGGGCGGCTGGAAATCTTTGGTCTGGATCTTCGTCATACCCCGAGTGTGGAGGCCTTTTGTCGCCATCTGCTTCAGACTCGGGAGAGGCTGGATTTCATCATCAACAATGCATGTCAGACGGTCCGACGGCCACCCGACTTTTATCAACATATGATGGAACGGGAGGCGACCTCGCTGGAGGAGTTGCCGGGGGATGTTCGCAAATTGCTGGGGGCTTATGAGGGATTGCGAGGGTATCACATGCTTCCCGAAGGGGATGGGACGCTCGTTCCGGGGCGCATTTCCGAGGTTGCCGGGCTTACACACGCTGCCGTCCTTTCCCAGGTGCCCTTGCTGCCGGAGGAGGTCCGGGCGCAAAGGGATCTTTTTCCCGAGGGCCGTCTGGATCAGGATCTTCAACAAGTGGATTTGCGGGAGCGCAACTCCTGGCGCCTGATGCTTGCGGAAGTGCCTGCCGTCGAGCTGCTCGAAGTGCAACTCGTCAATGCGGTGGCCCCCTTTATATTAAATGCAAGGCTCAAGCCCTTGATGTTGCGCACGCCCGAAAGGGACAAACACATTGTGAATGTCTCAGCCGTGGAGGGGCAGTTTTATCGAAAGTTCAAGACGACCCGCCATCCCCACACCAACATGGCCAAGGCCGCGCTGAATATGATGACCCGGACTTCAGCAAAGGACTATCAAATCGATGGAATTCACATGAACAGTGTCGACACGGGCTGGGTGACAGATGAGGACCCTGTTCAGATCGCCGCACGAAAGACAAAAATGCATCGTTTTCATCCTCCGCTCGATATCGTGGATGGAGCTGCGCGAATTGTGGACCCGATTATGGATGGAATGAATACAGGCGAGCACATTTGGGGAAAATTTTTAAAGGATTACAAGCCGACGGACTGGTAATCTCCTTCGAAATCGGACATGGTACGGCCCGAATATGAGTTTCAAAGGTTTGATTCCCTGGACTGAAACCGGCAGATCGGGAATTCTGGCTTTTGGGTTATTGGTTCTCCTGGGAATGGCGGGGTGTTCCGTCGGGCCCGATTACAAACGTCCCGAGGTGGAGGTGCCTGATCAGTGGCGATGGAAGGAAGCGGGTCCCCGCGATGAAGATCCCAAGGGGCCGTGGTGGGAGATGTTTGGGGATCCGGAATTGAACCGTCTGGAGGAGCTTGCCATGGGGGCCAATCAGGATCTGAAGGGGGCTGTGGCTCGTGTGGAACAGGGCCGGGCCCGGGCCCGGGTGAGTGCATCGGAGTTTTTTCCGGAGATTGCGGCTCACCCGTCCTGGCAGCGTTATCGGACGTCCGCCACCACGGCCTCCTCTTTTCCGATGGAGCCCATTACGGCGAATGACTTCCGACTCCCGATCGACCTTTCGTACGAGGTTGATCTCTGGGGAAGGGTTCGACGATCGTTTGAATCCGCCCGCAATGAGATGCTGGCCAGCGCGGCGGACTATCAACAGGTGTTGTTCACCCTTCAGGCGGACCTTGCGGTCACCTACTTTCGTCTCCGTTCCCTCGAACAGGAGGTGGAGATTCTGGATCAAACCGTTCTCATGCGCCGGCGCAATCACGAGGTGTTTCAAGCCCGTTTCAATGCGGGTTATTCGAGTCAGTTGGAGGTGACCCGCTCCAAAACCGATCTAGCAAATGCGACTCTGGGTCACGCCGATGCGCAGCGTCGGCGGGCTGAACTCCTGGATGCGCTTGCGGTTCTTTGCGGGGCGGCACCCTCTGGTTTTGAGATTGCCCAGGGAGTGGAGGCTCCTGTCATCCCTGAAGTGAGCCCTGGCATCCCTTCCGAATTGCTGGAGCGGCGGCCTGATATCGCGAAGGCGGAGCGTCAACTAGCGGCCCGCAACGCGGAAATTGGTGTCGCTTACGCTGCATTTTTTCCAAGCATCCGACTTACCGGAAATGCGGGGTTTCAAAGTGGGGAACTGGAGGATCTATTTCACTGGGAGAGTCGAGCCTGGAGTCTCGGACCCAATGTGACCATTCCCATTTCCGCCATGGGAATTAATCAATCCCGACTGAAGCGTGCACGCGGGGTCTATGAAGAGGCTGTGGCGCAATACCGTCAGTCCGTGCTGCTGGCTTTTAGGGAGGTGGACGACTCCCTGGCAGCGCTTCGTTTTCTCAAGGAGGAGGTGGAGACGGCGAGGGATTCTAGGGAAAATGCGCGAAAATCGGCGGAACTTTCCGTGGTGCGTTACAAGCAGGGGCTTTTGGATTATTATGGCGTGATCGATGCTGAAAGGAGTCGGTTGGAGGCGGAACTTCAATCTGTTCGTGTTGATGTGGAGCGAATGCTGAGTACAATCCGCCTGATCAAAGCCATCGGTGGCGGCTGGAGCGGGGCTTCGCCTGAAAAGACTGGAAAATGAAAACATCCTCGACCTTGGCGCGTATCCTTGTGGTTCTTGCCGGATTTGTTCTGGTGGCCGGAGGGATCGCCTTCATCAAATATCGGCAGATCCAGGCAGCCATGAGTGGCGGGGGATTTGCGCCCCCGCCTGAAGCCGTGACATCCGTCCCGGCTCTCGAAAAGGTCTGGCAGCATCGCATTGACGCCCCGGGATCGCTTCGCCCGGTTCAGGGGGTGATGGTGAGTGCTGAATCCTCGGGCAAGGTGGTGGAGATTTTGTTCGAATCCGGTGAGAAAGTGGAAAAAGGCAGGGTATTGGCGCGTCTGGATGTGAGTGTGGAGGAGGCTCAACTGGCTGCAGCCACGACGCGTGCGAAGTATGCGTTGCTCAACAATGAGCGGATGCGGGAACTTGCCGAAACCGGGGCGCTCTCCCGAAAGGAATTGGATGATGTGGAATCCCATGCTGGGCAGACGCAGGCGGAGGTGGAGGAGTTGCGGGCGACCATCGACCGGAAAACAATCCGGGCTCCCTTTGAAGGGAGAACCGGCATCCGTCAGGTGCAGTTGGGCCAATACATTTCGTCGGGGACTCCCGTGGTGTCGTTGCAGACCCTCGATCCGATTTATGTGAACTTCTCCGTTCCCCAACAGGAGATTGCCCGGATCAAATCGGGTGAAAAGGTGCAGCTCACCGTGGATGCGTTTCCAGGTGAGGTGTTTGAAGGAGAGGTGACCGCTGTTAATCCTGAGTTGGATGAAGCGATGAGAAGCATCGGGGTGCAGGCGACCTTGTCGAATCCAGACGAGCGTTTAAGATCCGGCATGTTCGGCCAGGTTTCCCTTGTCATTTCCGAGGAGGAAAAGTACATCACCCTTCCTGCCACTTCGATTTCCCGGGCTCCGTATGGAGATTCGGTTTATGTCATCGAAAAGATGAAGGATCCCCAGGGACAGGAGTATCTTGGCGTGAAGCAACAGTTTGTCAAAGTGGGCCCCCACCGTGGAGATCAGGTTGCCATTCTCTCGGGGGTGCAGGCCGGCCAGGAGGTGGTGACTTCGGGCCTCTTCAAATTGCGACCCGGAGCCGCCGTGCAGATCAATAATGAAGTCCAACCTGGCGATCAGCCTGTATCGCGTCCTCCGGATAGTTGAAGAGATCTAACGTTATGAAGTGGACGGATATTTTCACCCGAAGGCCGGTTCTTGCCATCTGCATCAACCTGCTCATTTTGCTGGTGGGGATCCAGGCCATTCGAAAAATCAATGTCCGTCAGTATCCGAGAAGCGACAGTGCAGCGATCACCATCAACACGGCTTATGTCGGCGCGAGCGCGGATCTGGTTCGTGGATTCATCACGACGCCGTTGGAGCGTTCCATTGCGAGCATTGATGGGATTGACTACCTCGAGTCCGACAGTAAGCAGGGGGTGAGCACCATTTCTGCGCGGCTTCGACTGAATTACAATCCCTACGACGCGTTGACGCAGATTCAAGCGAAGGTGGCGCAGGTTCGAAATGAGCTTCCCCCCGAGGCGGAATCGCCTGTCATCAATATCGAACGCAGAGACTCGCAATTCGCCTCTATGTATCTGAGTTTTTACTCGGATATTCTCGAAAACAATCAGATCACGGACTACCTCACACGGGTGGTTCAACCGCGGTTGAGTGCCATCAAGGGGGTGCAGCGAGCGGAAATTCTCGGAGGACGGACCTTTGCCATGAGGATCTGGTTGAATTCAGATCGTATGAGTTCCTTTAACATCAGTCCTGAGGAGGTTCGTCGTGCCCTTGCGGCCAACAATGTGCTCGCCCCGATTGGAAGCACCAAGGGGGCCATGTTTCAAATCAATCTGAGGGCAAACACCGATCTTTCCACAAAGGAGGATTTTGAAAAGCTGGTTGTCCGGCAGGGGGAAAACTCCATGGTCCGATTGAAGGACATTGCAGAAATCGTTCTGGGCGCGGAAAATTATGAGGAGGATGTTCGGTTTGGCGGAAAAAAAGCCACCTTCATGGGGATTTTTGTCCTGCCCACGGCAAATTCCATCGATGTCATCCAGCAGGTCCGAAAGGAGTTTCCGGACCTTCAGCGTCAACTTCCCTCCGCCATCCAGGCCAATATCTCGTACGATTCGACTCGTTATATCCATGACGCGATTCATGAAGTCATCAAAACGCTTAGTGAAACGATCCTCATTGTCATCCTGGTCATTTACCTTTTCATCGGATCGTTCCGCTCGGTGCTTGTCCCCGTGGCGGCCATTCCCTTATCCCTGGTGGGGGCCTGTGGATTGATGTGGTTGTTTGGGTTCACAATTAATCTGCTTACCCTCCTGGCCATTGTGCTCGCGGTGGGCCTTGTGGTGGATGATGCCATTGTTATGCTGGAAAATGTGGAGCGTCACGTTCAGGAGGGACAAACTCCGTTCGATGCCGCCATTCTGGGGGCTCGCGAACTGGTGGGACCGATTATCTCTATGACCGTGACCCTTGGTGCGGTCTATGCCCCCATCGCCTTTCAGGGGGGATTGACGGGAACTTTGTTCCGGGAGTTCGCTCTGACGCTGGCAGGTGCGGTCTGCGTGTCCGGTTCGGTTGCATTGACGCTTTCGCCCATGATGTCCTCCCGGTTGCTTCGCCCCATCGAGAAGGAACGGAGATTTCAGGTTGCGCTCAATCATTTCTTCAACCGTCTTAAACTGGCTTATCGAAGGTGCCTTGCCGGAACACTCGAACATTGGCCTGCGATGATTGTGTTGTGGATTCTGGTCACGCTGCTTTCGATTCCCTTTTTCCTTTTTTCGATGAAGGAGCTGGCTCCGATGGAAGATCAGGGGGTGCTTTTCAGTATCATCCAGGCCGAGCCGGACGCGACCCTGGATCAGACCACGCTTTTTGCAGGGAAGGTGAATGAAATTTTCACCTCCTTTCCCGAATGCGATCAGACCTTCCAGTTGATGATGCCGAATGGAGGATTCTCCGGCATGGTGACCAAACCCTGGAGCCAGCGAAAAAGAACGGTGATGGAGATGCAGGGTGAAGCGTTTGGAAAGTTTTCCTCAGTCGCTGGCATTCGGGTTATTCCCATCACACCTCCTCCTTTGCCGGGGGGGAGCGACTTTCCTGTGGAGTTCATTCTCACGAGCACCATGGAGCAGAAAGATCTGCTCCCCATTTCCAATGAATTGGTCAAGCGCGCCTTTGAGAGCGGTTTGTTCATGTTTGTGGACTCCGATCTGAAGGTCGACCTTCTTCAGACGGAGGTGATGCTGGACCGGGATAAAATCGCCATGATGGGGTTGAATCTTTCCCAGGTGACGGCCGATCTCGGCGCAATGCTGGGCGGGAACTATGTCAACCGATTCAGCATGGATGGGAGGAGTTACAAGGTCATTCCTCAATCCCAACGTTCCGAGCGCCTCTTTCCCGAGCAGCTGAAGGATATGCATGTGACCGGTCCGGATAAGAAAGTGATTCCCCTTTCCAGTTTCGCCACCCTGAAGGAATCCGTTGAGCCCCGCAAACTGACCCGTTTTCAACAATTGAATGCTGTGAAGCTGCAAGGGGTTCTTGCCCCGGGAGTCTCTCTTGATCGCGGGTTGGGCTTTCTGGAACAGGAAGCGGGAAAAGTGCTTCCCGTGGGATTCGGCTTTGATTATGCCGGGGAATCCCGTCAGCTGCGGGCCGAAGGAAACGCGTTTATTCCCACGTTTATTCTCGCGCTGTTCGTGATTTATCTGGTGCTTGCCGCGCAATTCGAAAACTTCCGTGATCCCCTCATCATTCTCCTGGGGTCGGTTCCCCTGGCACTGACAGGGGCTCTTCTGTTCGTGTTTTTTGGGGTCAAGGGAACCACCATTAACATCTACACCCAGGTGGGATTGATTACTCTGGTGGGTTTGATTGCGAAAAATGGAATTTTGATCGTGGAATTTGCAAATTCCATGGTGCAAAAGGGATTGAGTAAGAAAGAAGCCGTTCTTGAAGCGGCTGCGACACGGCTTCGTCCGGTGCTCATGACCACCGTAGCCACCGTGGTGGGGCACATGCCGTTGATTTTTGTCACCGGGGCTGGTGCTGCAGCGCGAAATAATATCGGCATCGTGTTGGTTGCGGGGATGACGATTGGCACTGTTTTCACTCTCTTTATCGTCCCGGCCATTTATCTGTTGCTGGCTGCCCCAAAAATGGGGGGTTCAATCGAAGTGACCAATCCCTTTCCTTGAGGGAATAACTAAAAGGATATGACCCTGCGGCTAAGGGAAGGGTGAAGCCCAAAAAAAGGAGTTTCATTCGTGTCCTGCCTGGTTTAATTGTCCGAACGCTCCCTGAAGGCAACGCACTCACCTGCAAATTTTATGATCAAAAAAATTTTTATCGTTTTGGTGGTTTTGGTAATTGCCCTTGCTGTTGTTGTGGTCCTGCGGCCCGATGAATTCAAGGTTACACGGTCCGCAACCATCGCGGCTCCCCCGGAAGTTGTTTTCGAACAGGTCAACAACCTTCAAAAATGGAATGCCTGGTCTCCGTGGGCGAAAATGGATCCCAACGCAAAGAATACATTTGAAGGCCCGCCGTCTGGATTGGGCGCGAGTTTCGCATGGGCGGGTAACAACAAGGTGGGCGAGGGGAGTATGAAGATCACGGAAAGCCGGGCGAATGAACGGGTCCGTTTCGATCTTGAGTTTGTAAAGCCGTTCAAAGCGAGCAATATCACGGAATTCACTTTCGCATCCCAGGGGAATCAAACGGTGGTGACGTGGACCATGTCCGGAAAAAATAATTTCATAGGCAAGTTGTTTGGACTCATCATGAATTGCGACAAAATGGTGGGCGGTCAGTTCGAACAGGGCCTGGCAAACATGAAGGTTATCGCCGAAGGCGCGGCAAATAAATAATTCTGCCGCATCCCGTCCTTTTGGAATGTTGCTTGCTGATTCCTAAAGGTTGTGTTTAATATTTAACTATATGGTTAAGTATTCATCCACCCTGCTGAATCGTACTTTTGCAGCCCTGTCGGATCCGACAAGGAGGAGGATTCTTGGACAGCTTGCCAGAGGCGATCAATGTGTCACCGATCTGGCAAGACCTCATTCCATGTCCCTTCCGGCGATTTCAAAGCACTTGCGCGTTCTTGAACGCGCTGGCTTGATTCGCCGCCATCGTCGCGGTCGAATCCATGAATTGAATCTGGAGGCTGGGGGACTGAAAAAGGCTGCCGAATGGATGGAGAGGTATCGGCAATTTTGGGAGGGATCACTGGATGCCCTGGCCAAATATTTGGAACAAACAAATCAAGTAAAACTAAGGAAGGAAAAGTCATGACGACAACAAAGTCTTCAAAAAAAATCAGTCTGGAAGTGAAACGGCTCATCAAGGCGCCTCCTGAGAAAGTTTTCGAGGCATGGATCAATCCGGACCAGCTTATGAAATGGTTTTGTCCCGAAACCTGTCAGATTCTTTCGGCTAAAACGGATCCAAAAGTCGGAGGTGAGTATCGATTTCGCGTGAGAAGTGAGAAGTTCGGGGAAATGGTCGTTTGCGGATCGTATCGTGAGGTGAAGAAACCCTCTCGCCTTGCCTTCACCTGGGGATGGGAGGATCCCGATGAAAACGACGTTGAGACTTTTGTCACGGTGAATTTTGCGGAAGTGGAAGGTGGGACTGAAGTGCGCCTGCGTCACGAAGGCTTCGCGACCCAGGAATCGCGAGAAAACCACAACCACGGATGGGACGGCTGCCTTGGTAAATTGGAAAAGCTTCTTGAATGCAAGGGCCTCGCAGTTGGCGAATTCTGCTGGAATGAATTGGTCACTAACGATTTGCAGGGAGCAGGGAAATTCTATTCCCAGCTCTTCTCATGGAAGGCGGAACCTTTTCCCGGAATGGACTACACTCTTTTCAAACAGGGTGAAAAAAGCCTGGGCGGCATGATGCAATGTCAGGAAAAAAACGTACCTCCATTCTGGCTGGCGTATGTGGGGGTGGAAAACGCTGATGCCTCCGCCAAGCGGGCGGTGGAATTGGGGGCCCGAATTATCAAAGCACCCTTTGATATCCCGACAGTGGGTCGTCTGGCAGTCATCCAGGATCCGCAGGGGGCCACATTTGCAGTGTTTCAAGCCGAAAAAAAATAGTCCGTCTTGAACTCGCAAGGCTGGTGACGGGTGGGGGCGCCAGCCTTGTTCCCGATGGTTTCTGAAATTCACCATTTCAGAATGAAAGGCTTTCCGGGTCAGTGACCTGCGTGATCGATAAGATAGTTTCGAATTTCCCGTGCAGTTCGTTCCCAATCGGTTTGCAATCCTGTGGCATTGGGACCACCCGCAACCCAGCCGCCGGCAATCCAACCGGGTTGGGCATTGGACCCGCCCGTCGTCAGGAAGGTCACCGCAGGTTCGGTGGAAGATTTGGACAGATCGTAAATTCGCACCCGGGTTTCCACCTTGGTGGCTCCCGCCCCAAATCCAATTCCCATGCGCAAGGCGCGACTCCCCTGCTTGATGGTTACGAACTCCCCGGAAATTAGGATGCCTTTTGCAGGAAGTTTTTCTGGAGCTTCCTCTGATGGAGCAATTTCAGGAAATCGCTCAATCATCATGCGCTGAAGTTCGATGGATGCATTTTTTTTGAAATGCGCAAGTTCCTCTCCATCCCGGTCCACTTCCCAAAGGCCCTTGGAGGAATCAAATGGCTGCACATAAATGACTTCCGGTTTTGGCAGCTGGGACTTTGCCTGTACGGAATCCGAATCTACCTTTGCGGAAGCACAGGCAAATAAAAAAACACAAACGATGAGGGAAGGGAGGGAGATCCATTTATTCATAAAAGGCGGTGGCAGAGCGACGTTTTGAGTGGCGACCCCAACGGGATTCGAACCCGTGCATTCACCGTGAAAGGGTGATGTCCTAGGCCTCTAGACGATGGGGTCTGCGAGGAACGAGGACGATATGAAAAAGCTTTGGGAAGGTCAATCATGGAACAATGGTATCGGTGTCGATCAAGTTGCTGAAAAGTCGGAATGGCTTCGCGAAAATAGGTGCTGGGGATGGGGCTTTTGCCCAGTCGGTAAATGACGACATGTTTCCTTCAACAGAAAAGGGTTTAGGCATGGAATGGAAATCCGCTTTGTCTCCCCACGGACCGGAGGGGTTGAGTGAAGCCTATTTTGAGGGGAATGGAGTTTGGATTGTCATCTTGGAATGGAGACATGGGGCAAGACGGATGTTATACCCCTTGATTGCAGGCCCAAAGGAAGGGCTGCCTCCATCCAGGTGGTCCTGAATCCAAACAAACTGGAAAGGCTTTAATCGCAATCACATGCGGGATCAAATCGGATTGAAAAACCTGTCGAGTGGGATGGGAGTGGTTCTGGCTTGGCCTTTATCCCCCTGGGGTTGAGATGGAGGAGAGGCTAAATAAGAGTGTTAATGACCAAGATCGTACCAGCAACGGGGCTCGACCTTTTTACCTGTTCGGCTAAAAAGGTTCCTAATGGTCAAGAAGGTGTGAGGTTGGAGCTAGCTTCAGTTCTGTCGTGGCAGAGGACCATGTTCGAAGCGAAAAACTCAAACCA
This sequence comes from uncultured Verrucomicrobiota bacterium, assembly GCA_964475835.1. Taxonomy (GTDB): domain Bacteria; phylum Verrucomicrobiota; class Verrucomicrobiia; order JABWAM01; family JABWAM01; genus JABDCI01. The sequence continues at coordinate 16,703 of CAYYYL010000005.1, forward strand.
AGAAAGGGATCTTCTCCAATGAAAATTCTGGCTGTCGATGATGATGAAGTGATGCGCGAGGTCTTAAAAACGTCACTCACCAAACTGGGGCATGAGGTCGTGATTGCTGCGGATGGACAGGAGGCGCTGGATCGATTTTCAGAATCTCCCTTTTCCGTGGTCATCAGCGACTGGTTGATGCCGAATTTCAGCGGCCTGGAGCTTTGTAAACAAATTCGGGACCGATGCAAAACATCCTATTGTTACTTTATTCTGGTGACCACCCGGGCTGGTCGGAAGGACTATCTGGCGGCGATGGATTTTGGGATTGATGATTTGCTGGTCAAGCCATTCGGTCCTGAGGATTTGTTTCTTTGTTTGAGAGTCGCAGGCCGGATTCTGGATTTTGCTTTTGAAGTCCGACAGCTCAAGGGCATTCTTCCGATCTGTGTTCTTTGCAAAAAGGTCCGGGATGATCATGACTACTGGCATCAGATTGAGAGTTATATTCATGCCCAGACAGGCACGGATTTCTCCCACAGCCTGTGCCCTGACTGTTTGCAGAAGCATTTAAAGACTCAGCAGGAGCTTTATGGACCGTTGACGGATGCCGGGAAGAGTCATGAGATTCAGCCCGGTGCTGCTTGAAATGGAGGGTGGAGTGATTTTTATGAAGGTTTGGAGGGGGAACTAGAGACGGCATTCATGGAAAGCTCGATGACATGGGGAAGTTATTTTTGGGAAGCCTTTCCCATCGGAAGTCTTCATTCTCTATATCCTGTGCTTGCCGCTGGAGTCGTGGGAATTCTGATGGGAATGGCGGGGTGCCTCATCTTTTCCCGGTTGAGAAGGCATGATCGGGCTGTCGGTCTGGGAATTGATGGAATGATGGGGCCTGTTTCCAGAGAAGAGGCGGAATCCCTTCTCCAAACGATCGCGCAACAAAAATTCGCCCTGGATCAACACTCCATTGTGGCCATCACGGATATTGAGGGAACCATCACGTACGTGAACGACAAGTTCTGTCAGATCAGTAAATATTCCCGTGAAGAATTGATGGGAAAAAACCACCGAATCCTGAATTCAGGTCATCATCCCAGGGAGTTTTTTGGGGAGATGTATCGTACCATCTCAAGGGGTAACGTCTGGAGGGGGGAAATTCTGAATCGAGCCAAGGATGGATCCCTTTACTGGGTCGACGCTACCATAGTCCCCTTCAGGGACCATGGGGGGCGTATTAACCAGTACGTGGCAATCCGCACGGATATCACCGAGCGGAAAAAATTCGAGCAAGATTTAGTCCAGGCAAGAGCTGGAGCTGAAGCGGCAAATTTGGCCAAAAGCACGTTTCTTGCCAATATGAGCCATGAGATTCGCACTCCTCTGAATGGTATCATTGGAATGGCCGGACTTCTGTCCGATCAAACCCTGACCCAAAAACAGGCTCATTTCGTGGAAACCATTCGAGCCTCGGGTGAATCTCTTTTGACCATCCTGAATGATATTTTGGATATTTCAAAAATTGAAGCGGGCCGTTTGGAGTTTGAAAGCGTCAATTTTGAATTGCGTGAAACCGTGGAACAGGCGGTTGATCTGTTTGCGGAACGAGCTTATCGAAAGAGGATTGAACTCGCCTGCGATATCGATCCGCTCATTTCTCCTGTCCTGGTCGGAGATCCCTATCGGCTTCGTCAGGTGCTGATCAACCTTATCGGGAACGCGATCAAATTCAGCGAAAATGGGGAAGTGGTGGTGCATGTTCGACCGCAATCGATGACCGAATCGGAGGTTGCGTTGTTTTTCAGTGTGACGGATACGGGACCCGGCATGTCATCTGAAACGCGTTTGAAGCTGTTTCAGAATTTCACCCAGGGTGACGCCAGTACATCTCGAAAGTTTGGAGGCACCGGTCTGGGGCTTGCCATTTGCAAGGAACTGGTCAATCGCATGGGGGGAGAGATTGGGGTTGAAAGCGAGGAGGGAAAAGGATCTTCGTTCTGGTTTACCGCAACGTTCGATAAAGGGCAGCCGATGTCGCATGAGGCCGAGGAGGTTACTGCAAGAAGTCTTGCCGGTATCCGAATTCTTCTGGTGGATGACAATGAAACGTGTCGGGCGATTTTATCCCAGCACGTGGCTTCATGGGGAATGCGGGGGGTAACCGCGTCAAACGCAGAGGAAGCCTTGGAGTTGCTTTATCAAAGTCAAAGTGTCAATGACCCCTTTCAGATCGCGATCCTGGATATGAAGATGGCGGGAATGGATGGGATCGCCCTTGCGAGTGCCATCCGGGAAGTTCCAGCCCTTTCCAATTTGTCCCTGATTCTTTTAACTTCCGGGTGTGAGCGGATTGAAATGAAGGATTTGCATCGGAAGGGCATTTGCGCCTTGCTTGAAAAGCCTTTGAAACGAGGGATATTCCGGGATCGATTGATGTCCTGCCTTTGCGGGCCGATTTCCCGTACCGAAGATGGGAATCCCTGTGGCCGGTTTGTGGAATCCGAAGGGGGCGTGTCGTTCCTGGAGCAGGCCATGGATGCTCTGCGACAAACCCATATCCTTGTTGTCGATGACGATCCGGTCAATCAGCAGGTGGCGATAGGAATGCTCAACAGGCTTGGCTATGAAAATGTGGATGTGGCGGAAAATGGAGAAGGGGCACTGGAGGCGGTTCGAAAGAAAGACTATCACTTGATTTTCATGGATTGCCAGATGCCCGAAATGGATGGGTATGAGACCACCGTGAGGTTTCGCGAGAACGAAGGAAATTTTGGCAAACGTTTCAGAACTTACATTATTGCCATGACAGCGAACGCCATGGAAGGGGATCGGGAAAGATGCCTGTCTGCAGGCATGGATGACTACATCAGCAAGCCGGTGGTGGCGCGAGTGCTCGAAAACGCCCTAAGAACTTGGGAGTGTTCCACCATGCAGGAGTCTTCCTGTCTCTGTTCCGATTCCGTGGTTACACCCCGTCCTTCCATGGAGTTTGTAGCCAACGGTTCGGTGGACCAAGTGGCTCATTTGGTTGATTTTGAACAGCTGACCGATGTGTGTGCCGGTTCATTTAAGCGACGGGAAGAATTGTTGAAACTCTATTTCAACCGATCCGTGGAAGCGATTTGCCAACTCGAAAAGGCCATTCAAAACCAGGACCTCGAACAGATTCGAATCCTTTCTCATCGGCTGGGAGGGACTAGTGGTTCATTGGGACTTGTGGGGATCAGTAATCCCTTGTCTGGTATTGAGTTTTTGACCAAGGAGAACCGGTTGGAGGGAGTTGTGGAACTTTTCCAAGAAGCCAAAAGGCATTTTGAGGTCTGCCGGGCGGTACTTATTCCATTAAACGCTTCTTAGAAGTCATCTCATAAATAGGAAAAAGGTGGGCAGGAGTCGGAAAGGGCCTATGGCAATCCCCCTTTTTAGGGGGACAAGCGCGCATGTGGCCCGAATGGGTCAACGAAGGAGCATAGCCGCCAGGGCTCTGTGACTGAGGAGCAACACAGCCAAAGGCTCTTTCCGAATCTTTTCCAGAGGGTTGGCGATCTTTGAGTCTGCTGCGGTGTTGGTCGTCGGTCGAAGATCCATTCGGATATTCTCTCCCCTCGCCAAACGGGCAAATGCAATTTGCGCGGCCATTCCCCCCTTGTTCAGCAAGCGGTTTAGAGAACAACTTCCAAATAAGACGGTCTAATGGGGAATGCTGAAACCGCTGGTTGAGCCTGGAGCAATGGAATAAGTTTCCATGACGACAATGTGAGCCGTCCATTCAGGCTCAGAAAAATGGTGACTTTATGCTTACTCTTCGAAAACCAACGATCATGGCTTTCCGTCATTCTTTTCACATGAAGAAATGTTTTGAACGCCAAAAGGAAAAACAGTCTTTCGTACTGGCCATTTTATTGACATTGGTCACCTTGGCTACAACTTTTGCGAACACCCCTGCATCTTCGACGAGCCAGGCATTAAATTTTCAAACGGATCTTTTTACCGGACGATTTGCCTATCAAATGCCCATTGCGGTTCCTCCGGGTCGACAGGGTTCGCAGCCCAACATTGGAATTGGTTATAGTTCCGCTGGTGGAAATGGATGGTGTGGGGAGGGATGGGGCCTGGACATGGGGTTTATCGAGCGTGATACCAGTAAGGGATCCTGCAGAGCCTGGAGCGGGACGGCCCGTTTGAATTCGTATGATGACACGAAAGGTTTTGTGGTCGCCTTTCAAGGAGTCAACGCGCGTTTGATCAATATTTCAGGCACGGAATATCGGGCTGAGGTGGATAGTGGCGCATGCTTGAAATTTGTTTATTTAAATCCGGGGTGGGAGGTGACGGATAAGAGTGGAACGAAATATGTTTTTGGGGATACGAGCGCGACTCGCATTGAAAATCCCAATTGGGCAGCAGGGTTGGGTAGCAGCACCTTCCATTGGGCTTTAAGCTCCGTCAAGGATGTGAACGGAAATCAAACGACCTACACGTATAGTAAAGACCGAAATCAGCTTTATCTGAGCCGCATCAGTTATAATGCCAATGTGAATGCTCCTGTTTTGGCAGCCACGCATGTGGTGGACTTTGCTCTAGAAGCGTTGGATCGGCCGGACATGGAAGTCAGCTATCGCGCAGATTTTCCCATTACGACAGCAAAGCGTTTGAAATCCATCACACCCAGCGCCAGCGCCAGCATGGCTCGTCGTTATGATCTGGCTTATGCCACCAATGCCCGAAATGGGCGCTCGATGCTGACGGGTGTGACCCAGTTTGGAGCCGATGGAGTCAGTGCTCTTCCTCCCACCACATTTGCCTACCAGGACACCGTCCCCGTTACTTATCCTTTGATCTATACAGCTCCGAACTCCATGCCCGCCAGCCAATCGGCCTGGTCGGTTCGCGAGGCTTATTCTCCCCCAATTATTAAAATGATTGTTATCATCCCAACTCCTTTGCCGCCTTACAGCGGGGATTCCTGGAGTTCTCCTGTGACAATTACCGGATCACAAAGTTTAAGCCGAATCAGTGTTTCAGTGGATGCCCAGGGTGCCATGTCCGCAAGTGGAGTCCCGGGAAGCAAGATGTGGGCTTTGACTTGGGTTTACGTCAGCACGCCGCGGACGATCAATTTGTCTCTTTCCCCGGGTTCCTCCCCCGATTGTCTCTGGCGGGAGGATTCGGTTCATGGAGTACAACAGTTCGCGGGGGATAATGTGAGCATTCCTTTGGAAGCTGGGTGGTCCATCATCCATTACACCTGCCAGAATCTTCAGGATCCGTGGTCGGGTTCCCTGACCAGCGCCATTAAATCGCAGGTGGATATCATGAGCCCAAATCAAGTCCCCCTTCCTGTCACCGCCCAACTTTCGGCGGATGTAAATGGGGATGGCCGTGCGGACTTGATAAATTTTGATCCTGCAGCAGGAAATTGGACCGTGGCCCTTTCGACGGGTACAGGGTTCCAATCCCCCACGACCTGGTTGACCGGATTTGGGGCGAATGCTGCTGCCGTCATGGGTGATTGGAATTCGGATGGGAAGACCGATATCGGGGCTTATAGTGGGGGGAATTGGACGTTTGCGACATCGACGGGAACTTCCTTTCAAACAGGTTCCATCCCGGGCATTAATTTTGGAACAGGAACTCCACTCAGCGGGGATTTTAACGGGGATGGATGGGGGGATCTGGCTCTTTACCAGGATGGAGCATGGAAGTTCGCCATGGCGAATCGGACTACCGCGGGGTGGACTTATAATCCCGCTTTTGATTTAACGTGGGGATCTTCGGGCCACGATCCGCTTACAGGCGATTTTAATGGGGATGGGATCACCGATCTGGGTATTGTTCCAAAAAGTTCGGGAAATACGGGGATTTTGGCTGGCACGGGATCGGGATGGGAGACCGTGGCATGGTCCATTCCGGAACCCGCTCCTGGTGTGTCCCATAGCACCGTGGATTTAAACGAGGATGGTGCGTCCGATCTGGCTTATTATGATCGATCAGCAGGAGTGATCCGATATCTTCCTTCCACGGGAATGGGTTTTGGAACCCTTCAAACCGCTCCCGTTGCCTTCAGTCTCCGTTCCTCGAGCGACAATTTTCAATTTGCCGATTTCAATGGGGATGGCCTGGGGGACCTTGCTGTTTTCGGAGCGACGGGGGCTGCTGAAGTAACAGGCTCGGTTGGCAAATTGCCCAACCAGCTTTCGGTTCTGGCCAACGGCCTTGGCGGGTCCGCTTTCATTCAATATAAGCCATCCACTCTGTATGATAACCTGGGGACCAACGGATTGAGCATGTTGCCATTTCCCGTTTCGACGGTCAGCTCAGTGACGGTTAATGATGGCTTGGGAAATTCCAGCACGGTTCAATACAATTATAAAAGTGGAATGTTTTGCACCAAAACACGCGAGTTTCATGGGTTCAATTATGTTGAGGAAATTGACCCATTAGGGGCCAAAACGGTTTCCTATTTTCATCAAGGGGGAGGGGTGGATGGGACGGCAAAAGGGGAATATTTGGATGCAAATTCCAAAGCCAAGAAGGGTATTCCTTATCGAGTGGAGGTTTATGGAAGTGACGGTCTTCGTTACACCGCCACCATCAATAAAGTCGAGGAATTGACCCTGCATCCCAATGGCTGGTACTTCCCCTACGTGTCCCAGTCATTGGAAGTCACCAATGAGGGGCTGGGCAATTATCGTGCCGTTGCAAAACTCTATCAATACGACTCTGCAACCTTGAATTTGATCAAGGAATCCAATCTCGGTGAAATCAATAATATCAATGCAGCCACCCAAACCTTTTCGGATGTGCCGGGAGATTCCATTTACAGTTTCACCACGTTTGCAACCCTGGCCAACGCCAATATCAAAAACAAGCCCAGTAGCATCAAAGTTACGTCTGACAGCGCGGGAACGATCCGGCTTAGGGAAACCCAGTTTGTCTATAATTCAGATCAACGGGGATCCCTTCAGAAAAAACTGATATGGGTGAATCCGAATGGTTTCACCCAGGTGGAAGCTTATTCCTATGACGGCTATGGGAATCCGACATCGGTCACGGATGCAGCAGGGATAACCACCACGACCACCTATGATGCAACCTATAAAATGTTTCCGGCCACACAAACGGTGGGAAGTAATTTTGTAACCCAACTCACCTATGGGTTCAGATCGGGCAATCTTGTGACTTCAGTGGACCCGAAGGGTTTGGTTACAACCACCACCTACGACAATTTTTTCCGGCCCACCCAGGTTGCCATTTCGACCACGGCAAACGGCACTGCTTCGTTGTGGCGTGAAAAATTTATTTATGGCCTCGGAGGAATTGTGGGTGGGAAAAGTTTTAATTACACTCGGCACCAGGTTTATGACGGTGTGGATCTTACCAATGGACTGGAAACCTTTAGTTATACGGATGGCTTGGGCAGGGTGATTCAAACACGGTCGGAAACCGAAATCGCAGGTCAATATCGGATTGTGGACGTTTTTTTCGATGTGCGTGGAAATGTTCAGGTAGAAACCGTTCCCATTTTAAGTGCTGGCTCCGCATTCACGGTGGATGTCGGCCAACCAGGAACCGTGACGCAATATGATGCCATCGGCCGTCCATCCAGGGTTACCCCTCCCGCCGGGGATACAGGATCGCCTTCGGGAGTTTCGATTGTGGAATACAAGTATGGAACCAACCCATGGGCGACTTCAACCACTGATCCTACGGGAAAAAGGAATGTTTCTATTCACGATGCCTATGGACGAACCGTTCAAGTCGGGGAGGTGATGGTCCCGGGAGTAATTCAATATACCTATTATACATACGACCTTCTTGGAAATCTGGTTCAGGTGAAGGACGTGGCCAACAATCTCACCACCATTGCCTACGATTCTTTGGGAAGAAAAACCCAGATGGTGGATCCAGACATGGGCACATGGAACTATACTTATGATCTGGCCGGACGCATGTTGACCCAAACGGATCCAAAGAATCAAAAAATTGTATTTTCTTACAATGATTCCATTGGCCGTTTGACGCAGAAGGATATTTACAACAGCGCTTCAGTCAAGATTGGTTCCGTGAGTTTTGTTTATGATACCAGCGATGATCCATCTTATACGGTATTTAAAGGGCAATTATACAAGATGACAGATCGGGAGGGCTGGCAGAAGAATGGTTATGATTTTCGCGGCCGTTTGTTGAAGACGGGACGTTATCTGACAAAAAACGGGGCCACATATGTGACCGAAAATGGCTATAATGATGCTGATCGTCAAACCACCCTTACATATCCTGGGGCGCTTGCAAAACTTCAGTATTCGTATGATTCCGGTGGAAATTTGAAAAAGGTGGAAAGCCTTTCAGGAACCGGGGCGGCGGAAGTGTTTTACACCGCACAGGGGTTTAATGCCATGGGGCAGATTACAGGTATTACCTATGGCAATAGTTTGCAGACCACTTTGGGATATTATCCCAATTCCAAGAGGCCGAAATCCATTCAAACCAGCAATAACGCGGGAGGGTATTGTCAGGGGCTCACGTTCACTTATGATGCTTCCGCAAATTTGGCGAGCATTTCGGACTCCGTTTATACGGGAACCGCTTCTGGCACCATTTCGTCGATTCAATACGATAAAATGCAGAGAATGGTTTCCATCACCTCGGTTGCACAGGGGACAAAAGCCTTTAGTTATGATGGGATTGGAAATACCCAGACAAATCTTGAGTACGGTGTTGGTGCGTATGTCTATGGAGCTACAAAACCTCATGCGGTGTTAAGCGCCAATGGGAAGACCTATAACTATGATTCGTGCGGCAATATGACAGCCAGAGGTGGACAGGTTTTGGCCTATAATGAAGAAAATCAACTGGCCTCGGTCACTTCTTCCGGTTCCTCGGTGACCTTTGGCTACGATGGTAATGGCGGCCGTTTGTGGAGAAATTCTTCCGCCGGATTGGTGGTTCAGATCGGAAATATTTACGAGGAAAATAATGGGAAGAAATTGTGCCATGTCCGTGCCGAGGATCGGCTGGTGGCGACTTTTGAGCCGATCACCGGTGTGGCATCATTGATGCAGGGGATTCCCGGTATGACGTTTGTCATGAAATCCCTTGAAAAGGTGACGACCTGGCCCTTGGACGACGGACGTGCCCCGATGACCATCGCTCTGGTCCCCTTGGTAGCCATTCTGGGAATTTGGAATTTGGGACGTCGGCTTGGGGCGGGATCCACATCCGGGCTTAGAATTCACGGGCCTGGAGTCCTGAGTCAGTTGACCGGAGTATTGCTTGTGGTTGGTATCTTTTGTGCGACCACTCCGAGAGTGGATGCGGGTGTTCCTGTTTATGGGCCTGTTTTTTACTACTATCACGGTGATTTCCTTGGATCCTCATCGGTGATTACGGATCGGGATGGGGACCTTGTGCAACACTACGAGTATTCCGGATATGGAAAGGAAAAGTATAAGGCGAATACCCTGGCATTTCCCGTTTCCGTTCGATATTCCGGGCAGATTTTGGATGAGGGAACCGGTCTCTACTATTACGGGGCCCGGTACTACGATCCAGAATTGGGAAGGTTTATCCAGCCAGACACGATCGCGCCCTCGTTGGATAATCCCCAGTCTTTAAACCGGTATACTTATTGTGGAAATAATCCCATCAATAATATTGATCCCAGCGGCCATAGTTTCTGGAAAAAAGTCGGAAGCTTTTTCAAACAGGCCGCGGGAATCATCATCAGCCTTGCCTTCACTTTCATGGGCATGCCTTTTATTGGTGCCTTTGTCAGTTCGGCGGTTAGCACCGCGTTGAATGGGGGGAGTCTGGCGGATTTTGGAATTGGGCTTGCCATTGGGTTTGCCGCGGGTTTTGCCGGTGGGTATGGAGCCGGCAAGATAGGTGCCTTTTTCCACCTGGACAAAGCTGGCTTGGGAATGGCGATGCTGCGGGGTGGTTTAAGTGGAGCCATAGGAGGGGCCGGTGCCGCAGCGATTTATGGGGGAAATGTCGGAATGGGGGCCTTGATGGGAGCTGCCGTTGGGGCCGGGATGGGAGGAGTGGTTTGGGCTAAAAATAATTATGTGACCAATAAATTCCTGTCCAAAGTCCAGTGGGCGAAGGGAGTGACGGCAGCGGATAAAGCAACCTTAACCAAGGCTATTCGAGAATATGGACAATCTCCTGTAGGACAGAGGAATATCAGTCGATATTTAAATTCTAAATTGCCGTTTACCCTAGGTAGTACCCCTTATGTCCAATCTGGCGGAAACAACGTTGCTCATGCGGAGGGAACTCGCATGGACATTCATGTCAAAGAAATCCAAGAGCATAATTGGGTTGTAAAAAATAGGCCCGGATTTCAGGACCGGCCTATCATCCAAACCGACGTCGTATTTTCCCATGAATTTAGTCATATGACTGGCGTGACAGGAGATTCAAATGCGGCTGGTTATACGGGTAATCACCCCTTGAACGTAGCCTATTATGAGAACACTTATCGTTGGTGGATTGGTGAGCCAAGGGCTCAGTGGTATGGGAATAAAAATGAGGGTGGACTCCATGTTCCTTTCAAACAAGGGGTTTATCAGTATTGACGCTTTTTCTGAATAAAAGATGGGAAATCCCGCTCAAGGTGTATAGGGCGGGTTAACCTCGAGTTGAAACTTATTGGAGAAACGACGACGATGGAGTACCGCCCTCCATTTCAAACTAAACTGTTTTCAAACTTGTTGAGTTTGAAAACTATTCCTTTTTCCCGTCCAGGATTTCAAGGATACTACGGGCGTGGAGGAGGGGAGCTTTGAGTTCGAGTTTCTTGAGGGTCCAGGCTCCCTCAATCTGTTGAAAGCTTTTGACCTGAAATTCCTTGGCGATTCTGCCCTGAGCATCATAGGCGAGGGCTTTTAGAAGGGCTCCATATTCCTTGTCGATCCAGCTCTCGACCCGGCTGTAGGAGGTTCCTCCCGTATTGGAAGGATAACTGGCAATGTGCCAGCAAGCCCGGTCTTTGAGGGGTTCGTGTCCGATGAATTCCTGATTTTTCCATCCCAGGAATTGGAGGGAAAGATCCTCAAAAGTGAATGCGGATCCGAGCATAGCGACCTGTGGGTCCTTGATCCCTGCCTCCTCGGTGAGATCGATAAGTCGAAGTGTTTTTTGAGGATCTTGTGGGATGACGATTCGAAGGCCTTGTACCGAACCATCCTCCAGGTCACTCCGGTAGGTGGTCTGACGGCTGCCGTCCTCCATGGTGGTGAATTCGATGGTCAGGAGTTTTTCTCCCGGTTGCAGCACGGGCTTGGGGTTGGTCCCTGGAAAATCGCTGGTGGGGGAGTCGGTTCGTGTATCGAGGACGGCGGAAAAAACCCAGTTTCCCTGGGGCGAGACACGAAGGGCGGCGTGGGCAATGGCGGAAGCGTTTGGGGTGGTGTCTTCCTCCGCGCCAGCGTTTAAAAGGAACGCTTCAACCAAAAGAACAACGAGGAACAGATTCTTAACAGATTGCGGAAAAAGGGAAAATGGCCGCATGGAGGTTAACTTTTGTCTGAAGCAAAGCGCGATCTCCTGGCGATATCGATGCTTGTCCCCATTCAGGATGGCAGACATGGAAAATTACTTCAGGGCACCCGGTTCACGGCGGATATATTCCCCGAGAGTGAGTTGAAACGCATCGGCAATGGTTTTGATGGGAACGAATTTCATCCGTTTGCGAATCTCGGGAGGGATTTCCTCAAGGTCACGCATGTTCTTGTCCGGAAGTAACACGGTCTTGATACCGGATCGAACTGCGGCGAGCATTTTTTCTTTAATTCCACCGACGGGAAGGATTTTGCCGCGGAGACTGATTTCACCGGTCATGGCGAGATAGGGGCGGACCTTTCTCCGCGTGAACAGGGAGGCGAGGGCGACAGAGATGGTGACCCCGGCGCTCGGCCCATCCTTCGGAGTTCCACCGCTGGGAATATGAATGTGGACGTCGTACTTTTCGAAATCCTCGGCTGCGATTTTCAACCCCCGGGAATGAGCCTTCACATAGCTCAGGGCTGCCTGGGCGGATTCCTGCATCACGTCTCCGAGGGAACCTGTGAGAATGAGGTTTCCCTTTCCCTTCATGCGGGAGGCTTCAATGAAAAGAATTTCGCCGCCAACGGGAGTCCATGCAAGTCCGGTGGAGACACCTGTCTCTGCGGTGCGTTCCGCCACATCGACGAAATACCGGGCGGGGCCGAGCATTTCGCGAAGATCGGGAGGGTTTACCGTGACGCGTTGACGTTTTCCTTCGACGATCTGACGGCCGACCTTTCGGCAGAGGGAGGCGATTTCGCGATCCAGGTTTCGAACCCCAGCCTCGCGGGTGTAGGCATCAATCACTTTGTTCAGGGTGCGATCTGGGACGGTGATTTGGGCGGACTTGAGACCGTGTTCTGTGCGCTGGCGTGGAACCAGGTACTCTTTTGCGATGCGAAGTTTTTCGGCGTCGGTATAGCCGGGAAGTTCAAGGACCTCCATGCGATCCCTGAGCGCGGCAGGGACTGGCTCGAGCCAGTTTGCGGTGGTGATAAAAAGCACGTGGGAGAGATCGAACGGTACTTCCAGATAGTGATCGGAGAATGAGAAGTTTTGAGCTGGATCAAGCACTTCAAGCAGGGCGGAGGAGGGATCGCCTCGGAAATCGGTGCCAACCTTGTCAATCTCGTCCAGCATGAAGATCGGATTATTTGACTCAGCCTTGCGCAAGCCCTGGATGATCCGGCCTGGGAGGGCCCCGATGTAGGTGCGCCGATGTCCGCGGATTTCGGCTTCATCGCGAACGCCGCCAAGGGAGATGCGCACGAACTTGCGTCCGAGGGCTCTCGCAATGCTCATGCCAAGGGATGTCTTGCCCACGCCTGGGGGGCCAGCGAAACAGAGGATGGGACCCTTCTTGTCTGGTTTGAGTTTGAGGATGGCAAGATGCTCGAGGATGCGGTCTTTCACTTTGGGAAGACCATAGTGGTCCGTGTCGAGAATGCGACGGGCGCGATCGATGTCGAGATGGTCTTCGGTGCGTTTGGACCAGGGCATGGAGATCAGCCAGTCGAGGTAATTGCGTGCCACGGTGTATTCGGCGGAGGCTGTGGGAATACTGGCCAGACGATCGAGTTCCTTGTGGGCGATTTTTCGAACCTCCTCGGACATCCCGGCCTGGTCAATTTTATCGCGAAGTTCGCTCACATCCGTTCCACCATCGCCTTCACCCAGTTCCTTTTGAATCTGGCGCAACTGTTCCCGTAGGAAGTAGTCGCGCTGGGATTTTGAAAGTGCGGAGGAGACTTTGCTCTGAATCTCACTGCCCAGTTGGAGCACATCGAGCTCCTTCTGGAGGAGGGTGGAGAGTTTCTGAAGTCGCGACTTGACCTCTGCAGTTTCAAGGAACTTTTGTTTTTCGGGAAGTGGAACGTTGAGATTCGCAGCGATGAGATCGGAGAGTTTGCCCGAGTCCTCCATATTCAGGAGGGCAACCTTGAGTTCGTCGGGAAGGTTGGGCGAGAGCGTGATGATCTCCTGAAATTGTTTCGAGGCGTTGCGGGCGAGAGCCTCGGATTCGACACTCTGGTCAAGGAGGTCCTCAACGGGTTCGATTTCCGCCTGGATGTAGGGGTCATCGGTTTCAAAACGTTTGATGCGGCCACGTTTGAGTCCCTGGACCAGAACGCGAACGCTGTCATCGGGAAACTTCAACATCTTGAGAACGCGGGCAATGCAACCAAAGGCATGTAGATCCTTTGAGGAGGGTTCCTCGGTTTCTGGATGGACCTGCAACGCGAGCATCAAGAGGCGGTTGCCTGCGACGACATCATCGATGAGCCTGACGGAGGATTTTGCGGAAACCAGGAGGGGGGCCACCATGTAGGGGAACACCACCACATCGCTCAATGGGAGGATGGGAAGGGTGGATGGCAATTCGATGGTCGTTTCCGAGCCTTGTTCTGTTCCCTGCGGAGAGGATGTGGAGACTTCGTCGTTCGGAAGAACGGCTGGGGAAGTTTCAGATTTGGATTTTGGCATGTCGAGCGCGGAGTCTGGACCCGGTAGGTGATGTCAGGAATTTTTAATGTTCACTTTGACGGGAGGATGATTCCCCTTGGCCAGTCGTGGAAGTTCCACGAGCAGGAAGCCGTTGCGAAAATTGGCCTTGATGTGTTTGGTGTCGACATCTCTCGGAACCACGAGATGGCGTTCGAAGGCACCGTAGTTAATTTCCATCTGGCGAAAGCTGCACTTTTCGAGGCGACAGGGATCAGGTCGTTTCCCCCGAACGACGAGGGTGCGGTCGCTGATTTGAATCTGGATATCCCCCTGGTCCACCCCTGCGAGCTCCATGCGGATCACATAGGCCGATTCCTTTTCGTAGATGTCCGTGTTGGGGATCCATTCCACATGGGAGGATGTTCCCGAAATTCCTACAAGATGAAGGGTTGTGTGCACGTGTTGAACGAGTCGCTTGGCCACGGTCACACGATACCACGAAGTTTGGTTTTCGCAATCACGGAAGAAGAATTCTGATGGAAATCCTGCTTGAACCCCTTCTCAAAGCATCTGAGAATCCCCCATGCTCACGTGGTTGATGGGTCGAAAAAAACGATGTGCTGAAATCGCCCACCTTAGGGATCTGGTATCCCAGTGTTGGAAGCGGCTAAGGCAGGATCGGGATTTATTGTCGGACAAACAGCGCGTCCAGTTCGCCAAGGATATTCAAGCAGTGCAAAATGCAGCAACCTCGGAGGTTGAGGACATAGAGGGAGCGGCGGTGAAACTTGTGGAGGCACACAACCGCTATTTTCCACCGAAGTCCGGGGCGTTCTGGCGGGAGAACGGTGAGGTGCTCATGGTGGCCTTGATCGGGGCGATGGCCTTGCGGGCATTTTTTCTCCAGCCATTCAAAATTCCGACTGGATCGATGCAACCGACGTTGAATGGGATCACGGTGCGGAAGGTGACACCCATGGATCACACTTGGTGGTATGCGCTTATCAGCCGGCCCATTTTTGGAGAACGGGTCATTCATTTTGTTGCGGAAGCGGATGGCGTGTTCGATAAGAATTCCCTTCGCGCGGTTCATTTCCCCCCCCTGCACTTCGGGGGAAAAAATGGATTTTTCAACATCCTGCCGGCTGAGGGAGTCGAGTTTGAAGTGGGAGGGGTGAAATACACTTATCCTGCCATGGAAAATCAGTTTAAAAGTGATGTCCTTGGCAATCCCGAGCTGGAGCAACCGTTGTCGGATTTTGATCGGGTGTTTCATAAGGGGGAGGTGCTTCTTGACTGTGTAGTTCAAACGGGGGATCAGCTTTTTGTGGATCGGTTCACCTACAATTTTGTAAAACCGAAGCGGGGGGAGGTGTTTGTCTTTGATACTCATGGCCTTCCAGTTCAAAAGGCCGGGGATTTTTACATCAAGCGTCTTGCGGGAGTTCCTGGCGATACTTTGAATATCGATGATTTGAAGTTGAAGGTGAACGGTCGACTGGCCCAGGAGTCTGGGTTTCAACGGGTGATGTCCCTCAAGGAGGGATATCATGGGTATACCACGGGGGTGCCGGGACAGAGATTTCTTTTGGATGGAGAGGAATCCCGAACTCTTGGGACTCGAAGTTATTTTGCCTTGGGCGACAACAGCCGGCATAGTTCAGACAGCCGGGTTTGGGGGGATGTCCCCTATGACCATATTGTGGGGCGTGGGTTTTTTGTCTACTGGCCCTTCACCCGACATTTTGGGCGCGTCGAATAATCCTTATCTTCATCCCTTTGGGTCCCATGCCTCAACAAGTCAGCGCAGGACTTTTGATGTATCGGAAAACCGAAGGCGGGTTTGAGGTGTTGCTCGGGCATCTTGGGGGACCGTTTTGGCAGGGGAGGGATGATGGGGCGTGGACCATTCCGAAGGGGCATCTTGAAGCGGGCGAAACGCCGCTTGCAGCGGCTCTGCGGGAATTTCAAGAGGAGGCGGGAATTCCCGTCCGTGGTGAATTTATTTATTTGGGAGTGGTGAGGACCAAAAGTGGAAAGTTGATCCATGCATGGGGCTGTGAAGGCGATTCCGATGCTGTCAATCCCACGTGTTCGACCACATTCCGTCAGGAATGGCCCCCGAATACCGGGGAATTTCAGGAATATCCTGAAATTGATCGATTTTCTTTTTTCAATATTGAGGAAGCGCGGCGCAAGCTCAATGGGGCGCAGATCCCGTTTCTGGATCGGCTCCTTTCCCATCTGGAGCCCGAATCAATGGGAACGCTGGAGTAGTGAGGAGAGTCTTCCGTAGGCCATGAATCGGCCTCTGTTCCCAAGGGGGCCGGTATGAAATGGGAAAACACCAAAGCCGCTACCCTCCCGGGAGCTGGCGGCGCCGACCATGAGGGGGCGACCTGTGACCTTTTCCTTTCCGAGATAGATCATCACGTGGGTGACGGGTGGATCGCGATCGACGGGATAGGTGCCGGTCCAAAAGAGCAAATCACCTGGGGAAAGGGCATCCAGGTCAGAGGGATCATCGATGCTGGGAGGCACATTGTGAATCAATCCCGCTTCCTGCAGCCATGTATAAAAGAGATTTGCCTGTCGCGGGACTTGCCGCAGGCCTGCCTGTTGCAGGAGATAGTTGACCGCGCCGGAGCAATCGAGTCCCCCGAGCCGAGGATCCGCAGATCCATACAGATACCGGATTTCTTTTGAAGCCAGAGTGAGGCTGGAGCGAATGAGGATTTGGACGGTTTCAGGCTGGCTGGCAAACTCCGAAAGATCCTCCGGGTTCAGGTGCTGAGGAAAGGAGTTGGAGTTCTGGGTCAATTTTTCCGCGTGGGAGATGGTCGGAAAAAAAAGGGCCCCGAGTAATAACCACTTTGTAAAACGCGAAAGCATCGGAACGGTGTGTATGGGATGAATCGCATTTTGGCAAGGCGTTTGACGTTTTCCCACCGAATCGAAGCTTCCTTCATCTGCTAGGTAGAAAGGAATGGGTGTGAAGCCAGGGAAAAATTCGATGCAGGGGCGAATGTTGATACCCTCAGTGCGGGGTTGCGGAAGTAAGGGAAGATACACCAACGGTGGGGTGGAGGAGTTTCACAGGGGCTTAAGCATGTCGCGAAGCGTTTCAATGAGGGAGGCCGGACTTGCAGGCTTGATCAGGATGCGGGTGGCCCCGGCATTTCGGAAGTCCGCTTCGTCATGGCTTGAAAGAAAACCGGACAGCACCAGTACGGGACCCTTGAAATTTGCTTCACGAATCTGTCGGACGAATTCGAGCCCTGAAAGTCCGGGCATGTTTTGATCGGTGATGATTAAATCATAGCGATCCATCCGGTCTTTTATTTTTTCCCAGGCCACAGCCCCGTCCTCGGCAACTTCGATGTCAAAGCCATGCGGATGGAGGTATTCTGAGAGGCTTCGGGAGACCAGATCGTTGTCGTCCACAAGGAGGATGCGGCGCGCGCTTGGGGTGGAATTAAAGGAGGCATCGGGGATGGCCTTTGTTGGGGCCTCCCCTTCATGTTCGGCCTGAAGTTCCGGAAAGAAAACCCGGAAGGTGCTCCCCTGACCCGGTTCACTTTCCACTTCGATCCATCCCTGGAGGGAGTGAATGAGTGACCATGTGACATAGAGTCCGAGTCCGTTTCCATAACCGGTCTGTTTGGTTGTGAAAAAGGGGTGGTAAAGTTTATCCACAAGGTCGGGCGTCATTCCCATGCCATTATCGGAGATGGAAAAGTATTGATAAACGGCAAGGGGGCTCTCGGGCTTCAGGGGGGAACGGGTAAGCTTGTAGCCGGTTTTGACATGAATGACTGGAGACCACGACTCGGGTGGGTTTTTCAGTTTTTCCTCGAGTGTATCCCGGGCGTTGTTGCAGAGGTTGATAAGGGTTTGTGAGAGATTCGGGCGGGAGGAGGGATATTTTCGAAGTTCGGGATCGAGCTCAAATTCGAAATGAATCCGGTGATTGTAGGTTCTTCGTACAAATTCACACACCTCCACTACCACCTTGTTGAGCTCAATCCATTCGATTCTCGTAGGAGCATTGCGGCTCAGGGAGAGGACTCTTTGACAGATTTGAATGGCCTGATCCATCGCCAGTCGGGCGGGGGCGAGCAGCTCCTGCATCTTGGAATCATTCGCGTAGCGTTCCTCGATCATTTCGATCTGGAAGAGCAGGGGAGTGAGCAGGTTGTTGAATTCATGGGCAACGCCCCCCGCAAGGGTTCCCATGGCCTCCAGGCGTTGTGCTTTCTGCAGTTGATTGGTGAGTTGCTGTTTTTCTAGTTCTGCGTTCTTGAGTTCCGTGACGTCCCGGTGAATGACGAGGAGTCGGTCGCAGCGATTAAGTTTTGGATTGAAGAGGGGGATCTTGATGGCTTCGAGCCAACGGCTTTTCCCGGTTACGTCGGTCCGGATCGTTGGCTCCAGATAAACGGGTTTGCCTTCAGCCATCACTTTGAGATCGTGGGCGTACCACATTTCGAAAGTCTCTTTTCCCACGAAGGGTTCCACCGTTTTTCCGATGACGTCCTTGGGTTCCTTCTCGTAGAGATTGGCATCATCCCGGTTCGCGTAGATGAAGCGTCCCTTTTCGTCCTTGACGCAGATACATGCGAGTCCTGATTCCAGGACCTGTTGCATAATTTCAACAGGAGCCTCGACCGAGGGAGGTAAGGAGGGGACCGATTCGGACGAGCTCATACCCTGGGGTTAATAGTGATTGGTGAAACGAAGAGCAAAGGATCCATTGCCCGTCTGCCTTTCAGTCAACATAGATCTGAGTTTTCAGGATGCAAGGAATTTGGGTGGGGAAAATAATCTGGCCATGGGATTCATCCGGGGCATGCCATGATCGAAAAATGGGATGAGGGCCGGACGTGTGGGTGCAACGATTTTGACGCTTAAAGGGGGGAGCACTCCCCCCAGGTGGCGGCAGGTTTGGTGTTTTCCGGCGTTGGAGGGACTGTCATCGGGCTTGCCGTTCTGGATTCCTCCTGGGCCCCATTCGATAGATGGTTAGCCTGTGGAGAAGGGGGGCGGGGTGCAAAATCGCTGGCGAATCGAATCGGAATAATGTCATAATCCCGGACTTTATGGCCCCTGTGACAATTCTGGTGGTGGAGGATGATAATGCTCAGCGCAAATTTGTCTGCGATGCGCTTTCTGCGGAAGGATATCGCGTCCTTTCTTCGGGGGATGGTGAGGAAGCTTTAAAAATGGGGTTCGATCCGGCCTCCGCTCCTGAGGTGCTGTTTACAGATATTGTCATGCCCCGATTGGATGGTGTGACGCTGGCTGAGAAGCTTCTGAAGCGTCATCCCCGGATGAAGGTGATCTACACGTCCGGTTACTCCTCGGACGGGAGGTTTCATGGCTCGGTCGAAAATGAGGAGGTCAACTTTCTCGAAAAGCCTTTTGAGCCGGAGCACCTGTTTCAGAAAATCGCGAACGTGCTGAAGAACAAAGGTTCAGGAGGCTGAGGGTTTTCCCCGGCGTTTCAGTTCCTCCATCTTGGGCTTGACGATTTTTTCGGCACATTCGGGGCAGATGCCGTGGCTGAATGCGGTGCCGGTTTTGCGATGGATGTAGCTTTCGATCTGTTGCCAGTAGTCCTTGTCGTCACGAATCTTTTTGCAATAACAGCAGATGGGGAGAAATTCTTCGAGGTTGTGAACTTCCTGTTGCAAACTGAGGATGCGTTCCGCGACCCGGAGACGGGCTGCGAGCTGGTCTTCGTCGAAGGGTTTGGCGATGAAGTCATCAGCCCCGGCCGACATTCCCTCGAGGTAGCTTTTCTTATCGCCATGGGAGGTCAGGAGGATGAGGTAGCTGTATTTGGGACGGGTTTCCCCTCGGATTTTTCGAAAAAGCTCGGCTCCGTCCAGCTCTGGCATCATCCAATCCGAGATCAGAATGGGGAAGTAGTCGGATTCAAAGGCCAGCCATGCCTGTTTGCCGTTCTCGACCACGGTGACATCGTAGTTTAGTTTTTTTAGAGTCTCACGCAGGAGAATGCGGGAGACGCCATCGTCTTCAGCGATCAGGATTTTCATAGATGGTGGTTTCCTTTTCCAGTTCAGCCTGGGTCAGGGCAAATTCCTGTTCGATGACGGTGATGAGGGATGCTGCGCCATCCACCGTGTTGGAGTTTCCCATGTTTTCGAGTTCCAGAGTCAGGCGTGTCAGGCGTGCAGCCCCAATGTTGGCGCATGCTCCCTTGAGGGCGTGGGCCACTTGCCGAAGCTGTTCACTGTTTCTTTCGCGTACCGCGTCGTGCAATTGGGGAATCCGATCCTGGGCGTCCTTGATGAAGGCGGTGATGATTTCCTCCAAAAGTTGGGGATTGCGTTCGGTGACCAGACCCCGGAGTCGGTCGAACGTGGGGATGTCGAGCACGGGCACGTTTGGATCCTCGGTAGGGGGTTCTGGCGTGAGGAGGTGGGTGGGTGATGCCTGGACGACGTGATGGGGAAGCCAGTGTTCAAGGACCCGCTTGAGTTCCTCTCGTTCCACGGGTTTGCTGATGAAATCGTCCATTCCTGCCTCCAGACACCGTTCGCGATCTCCATCGAGGGTCCGGGCCGTCATGGCGACGATGGGAATGCGCGGGGAGTTCCCCAAGGACTGACGGATTCGTTCCGTGGCTTCGAAACCATTCATCTCAGGCATTTCACAATCCATGAGGACCAGGTCGTAGGGAAGCATGGAAAGCATGCGAACAGCCTCGCTTCCATTTCCAGCCACATCGACATGGCATCCGAGGGATTCGAGCAGGAGTCGAGCAACCTTTTGGTTGGTGCTGTTGTCTTCGGCGACAAGGATGCGTGCGGAAAGGGTTGTTGCTTCGGTGGGAGTTTCCGAAGAGGTTGCATCAGGGGTTGTCCCCCCCCTGTTACATGCGCTGGTGAGGGCTTCCAGAAGTTGGGCCTGCCTGACAGGCTTGGTCAGGGCGGCGACAAAGTGACCCTGGCTTCTGGCACAGAGTTCCGTATAACGGACTCGTGTGGTGATGAAGACAAGGGGGATGTGGGCGATTTCGGGTTGGGATTTGACCCTCTGCCCCACCTCCAAAGCATCGACCAGTGGGGGACGATGGTGAACGACCATAAAGGCGAACGGGGTATTCTGCTGGACCGATTGCTTGAGGGTTTCGATAGCTTCATCCGGTGTGGTTGCTGTGATGCTCGGCATTCCAAAACTACCCAACTGCCGATTTACGATTTCGGAGTGCTGGGGATGGTTGTCCAGGAGTAGAACGTTGAGGCCGTTCAATTCGGGAGGGAGGGTTGGTTCCGGGGCGTTTTCCTGAAGGGGAAGCGGCAGAGTGCACCAGAAGGTGGAGCCCTTTCCGGGCTGGCTGGTCACGCCGATCTGTCCGCCCATCAGTTCGACAAGCTTGCGGCTGATGGAAAGCCCCAGGCCGGTTCCACCGTATTTGCGGGTGGTGGAACTGTCGGCTTGAGTGAACATTTCAAAAATGGCGCTGAGCTTGTTTGCGGGAATGCCAATTCCGGTATCGGTTACGGAAAGGCGAAGGACAACTCCGGAGAGACTGTGGGATTCGACCTGGGCCTTGACCTGGATGAAGCCTTCCGAGGTGAATTTTAGGGCGTTTCCGATGAGATTCAGCAAAATCTGACGGATGCGTCCGGCATCACCCACAACGTGGGGTGGAGTTTCGGGTGGATAGCTGATCAGGAGATCGATGTTTTTCTCATCGGCACGAATCGCAAGCATGCTGGTGGTTTCCTCGATGAGGGAGAGTAGATCAAAGGGAACGGGTTCGATGGTCATCTTGCCCGCCTCGATTTTTGAAAAGTCGAGGATGTCGTTGACGATGCCGAGAAGCGCTTCCGCGCTCGAACGGGCGATGTCGGCGAGTTCCCGTTGCTGGGCGGTGAGGGACGATTGAAGGAGGAGGCCGACCGTGCCCATGACGCCGTTCATGGGGGTGCGAATTTCATGGCTCATGCTCGCAAGGAATTCGCTCTTTGACTGAGTGGCTGCCTCCGCGGAAAGTTTTGCGGTTCGGAGTTCCTCTTCGACCCGCTTGCGGTCGGTGATGTCCCTGAAGACGAGAACTCCACCGCGCGTGACGCCCGTGAGGTCTCTTAATGGACGCGCGCTCATGTTCAACCAGATACCGTTGGGTTGAGTCGGGGGCCGGACAAAAACCTCGGCACTGTCCACGCTTTCGCCAAACATGGCCCGTACGAGTGGCATTTCGCTTGAGGGACAGGGTGTAACCATGTCCGAAAGATAGACGCCGTAACGTTCCGTCCACTGGGACGGGGGGATGTCCATGGCACCCTGGCCCAGAATGTGAACCGCGGCGGGATTGAATTGAATGAATTTGCCAAGGGCATCCGCAACAATCACACCATCCGCCATGCTTGAGAGGATGGATTTTAAAATGCGGGTTTGATCCTGCAAGGCCGCTTCCGAACGGGCGGACTCTTGGCTGTGGCGATAGGTGGCCTGGGCGAAGTAGGTGGTCAAACCAAGGACAATGGCCAGGAATATTCCGATGAATTGGATCGTGGCCGGAAGGCGCGATTTAAGATCGTCCATCAATTCCGGGGTTGGCCAGATGCGGACTTTTAGCGACGCACCGTAGAACTCGATGCGTGTACGATGTCCGATTTCAAAGTACGCACGACTTTCCGGGAAGCGTTCATAGAGGATTTCGTTTTGGGAACTGGAAATGCTCAAGGCATGCTGCGGGGCTACATCCTTTGTGAGGGCCTTGAAAATCTCCTCATGAGGGAAGATGCCCACAATAAAACCCTCAAAGACCTGACCCTGAAACATGGGAATGCAGACACTGAACCCGGGCCGATTGGCATCTGTGAGAAGGAAGGGAATGATGGTGACGTCGAGGCGTTGCTTGATCTGGTCTATGAGTATTTTTGCGCCCGAGTTCGGAGCGATATTCATGTCTTGCACGCTCTCGTTTCCCTTCACGGGCATGATCCAGCGGATGCGATAGTCGGGATCGATCCAGCACACCGCCTGGAATCCGCTGAATTTTTGGGTGATGTTTAAGGCTTCCTCCTCCCAGATTCCTTGGGCAGGTTTACCCATGTATTCCCATTGCCTGGCCATGTGGGCCAGCTTGAGAATGCGGGCCTGCATTCGAAGAACGATTTCATTTTTGACGTTGGTCGCCTCGGTTTCGATCACTTGATTGACTCTCGCCTGATCCTGGATGACAAGTTCGCGATGAAGGAGGTAGGTCGCGAGCAGGATGATCAGCCCCACACCAAGGGGGAGCCATCGTGAGAATTTCTGGAAAGGGCGTGCGAGATCGCCAAGACGCGTCCACATGTCGGCGAGTTTTTCGTTATCGGAGGAGAAGGGATTTCCCGTCATGGGCGTGGGGTGGACAAGATTTTCATCAAATCCTCAAGAACATGGGAGGGACCGAGATATTCGCGATCCTTGTAGCTGTCGGACAAGACCCTGCCTTCCGCGTCAAGAAGAACGAGGCAAGGGATTCCTTCCCCGGCAAGGGGGTTGAGTTCGCAGGAGGAGATGCGATCGAAGGCGACTGCAGGCCAAGCCATGTGCGCTTCCTTCATGTATTCCAATTGTTGGGAACGGGATTCGTCTCTACTTACAAACACCACTTCAATGGGTTGTTCAATCTGTTCCTTATAAAAATCAACCAAAACAGGAGTGAATTTCCGACAGGGCTGACACAAATGGGCGGAAAAGTAGACAAGGACATACTGGCTTCTGCTCAATCGTTCCAATTGGCCCGTGTTGAGGCTTTCCCCGGAGGCGTCTATGAGGGAGTCTCTCAGAGTTCGATAGATTCCTGTTTCACCGAAGGTTGGAAGACTGTTTTTTTGCGGCTCAGATCTGGAGGGGGCCAAGGATCGATCGGGCAGTGCTGCTGGGACCGGAATATTCAAATCGGAGGCACGGCAAAGGGCGTTGATGATATTTCCATCGGGGGTACTGTAAACCACCGGGACCCAACCGTTCGCGTTGGGCTCGCCCGCCTCGATTTCAGTCCGTGGGGGAAGGGTGTTGAGGATGACCCCTGGATGAGTTGGATCAAAAAGGGTAAGAGACTTATCAAGCGTGATGGATTCCCCAAAAGCGGCAAGAAGAGAAAGCGTCCACAAGGCACCCCATAGAAGGCCGGACCGGGATGGACGTTTCGGCGACATTATTGGAATCTAGTCGATTTGGAGATGAAAAGAAAGGGGCTTTTCATGGAAGTCCTTGATGGTGAGGGATTAATGGGGTTTGAAGGTTTTTACCTTTCAGCCCGATCGGGTTTGCAAACCGAAATTTTATCCAGTATGGTTCTGGGGTGTAGTCTGGGCTGTGACGACGAAAAAGTTCCAAGGAGATTTGTTTGAGTAAACAAGAGACCACTCTGTTTGTGGCACGTCAGAACGGGTATCAGCCTTTGGGCCGAAGCGAAATTCGCCGTCGCTTGTTGAATGGCGAACTTCGGCAGTCCCAATTGATTTGGAATCCCAAGGATCAGGCATGGCGTGAAGCTCGGGCCATGCCGGAATTGACGTCGCAGCCGGAAGCGCCTCCGTCTTCCAAACAGACCCAGTTTTTTGTGGCTCCGCCAACAGGTGGAGAGTATCAGCCCCTTGCCCGCAACGAGATTCGCAAACGATTAAGGGAGGGAAGCCTTCGGGATTCCCATCTGATTTGGAATCCGACGGAAAAAGTCTGGAAGGAGTTGCGTGCGGCTCCTGAATTCAAGGATGACCTCGCGGTGCAGGGCCCCTCAGAAGAGGGTGCTTCCAGGAGTTTAAAGTTACCGGTTTTTAAGGCGGCATCCACTGTACCGGGAAAAGGGAAACCCCGCCCCAAGGTTCGTCTGAAACCGAAATCGGGACCTGTTTCGGCGCAGGATGCATCGGCGCAGACCGATGTGTTGAAGGAAGGGATCCCTCAATCCGGACAAAACCGGGTCCGCAAAGTCAAGCTCCGCGCAAAGTTATCGAAGGAGATGGACAGCAGTACCTATCTGGCCATGTATGGTGATCGGGAAGCCCGGTTGCCGCGTTCCGAGACGGTGGGGATTGTCTATCAGCAGGAACGTCGATCCCGATATCGTTACGGATTGGCGTTCATATTGGTTATCGCGACTATCGCAGTTGGAAACTGGTTTACTCTGACTCGACCCGTTGCTGAGGCCATCCGACATTCCGAATTTGCAGGGAGGGTGCGTGTTGGGGCTCACTATCGGTTTTATCTTCGTCCAGGTTCTGTTGTTTTGAATTTCGACGGCCTTCCAAAAGACCTTACGACGGAACAGTTTGTGTCCCTGCTTTCTGTTCTCGCCGGTGGTTCCGGCCGTCAGGCCCTCACCGGGGAACCGTTTGATGAAGTTCATTTGGTGAAGGAGGGGACGACCCGTTATGTTTTTCGGGGAATTTTCTGGCAACAACTTGCAGCGGCATCCGATCTTTCGATTCCTGAAAAGGCCATGCTTATCACGAACAATCTTTTTCTGCCCAATGGAAAACCTGCGCTGATGGAACAGGATGACAACGCCATGAAGCGTCACGATCAAAAACTCGCCGTCTTTCAGGAATTCCAAAAAGCCTTTGTCAGTGGTTTGTGAGGAGCAGCTGTCACTGCTCTGGCTAATTTGGTGACCCCTCCCAGAATTGAACTGGGATCGACGGTTTAGGAAACCGTAGCTCTATCCATTTGAGCTAAGGGGTCGAAAGGTTCTGCGTATTCTACCGTCCGGGGCTCGCAAGGACAATCATGCAGTGAAGTTTCATGGTTGGCTTCAAAATGAGGGGGCTTCTCGTCATTGCAAAACACGCGGAGCTTCCGCAAGATCCCCGGCGATGTCATCCGGTGTTCTTAAACGATGCATCCCCAGGGGGGAATGCTGGAGGTGGTGGACTTTTTGTTTGATCGCCATCCGAAGTATGACGGTTTTTGGGGATGATTTCTATTGGACGAACCAGGTTTCCAGCGATTTCACAAATGTTAACAACTGGGTGACCAATGGTTTGGGCGTCACGGTGCCTCCAGGAATAGGCGACAACGTCTTTTTCACGAATGCTGATTTTGGGATCAACTGGCAGGTAAATGTTACCAACGCAAATGTGAATGTTAATTCCACTGGGGGGATCATCACCCAGGCGATGGGAAGCTCTACGTGGTATGTGACGAATAGCTATGTCATTGGTCAAACTGCTGAGCAAACGGGAACTGTGCGGTTCACTTCGGGAATCCTCGCAATTACTAATGCCGGTAGGACAGGAACCCTTGTGGTCGGTCAGTCTGGGGGGGGGAACTTGGTGCTTACAGGTGGAACGTTGATCGTTGATCGCCTGATTGTGACAAATAATCCAGCCAGTATGACCAATTCGGTGTTTAACTTCAGTTCAGGAACGCTGACGACCCGATCCAACAGTGTCATCAACGTTCCGATTTCTTTGGGGATCGGTGCTACGGCGGGCCAGACTGCCATATGGAATATCGAGGGTGGGGTTGTTACAATTACCGAAACCGGAAGTGGTTTCGGAGTCATTCTGGGGAATGGTTCTTCAACGGTCATTGTCAATGTTATCGGGGTGGGTACTATTTGGAGTAATAACGTGACCCTTTTTGTGGGCAACACTTCGGCAAGCAGTACCTTGGTGGTTTCCAACGGAGGGGCAGTGAGAAGTGCTGCAGCGATGATTGGAAATGGGTCGAATAAAAATCGAGCCCTTGTGACAGATTTCGGATCCGTATGGAACTCAGGAGCCCTCACCATTGGAAGTGGTTCCGCTAATGCACTTGTTGTCAGCAACGGGGGAGTTGTGAATGGAGCCGGAACCACTGTGGGCTCAACTTCCAGTTCAGCAAACAATACCAATATCGTCACTGGAACCGGATCTGCGCTTAAGCATGCGGCCAGTACGTACACATTGGGATCACTGGGCTCGATTAAGAATTTTTTGCTCATTACAAATGGTGGAATTGTTGTGGATTCCACTGCCACTATCGGCGCCAATACGGGATCTTCTGTCAATGTCGCGATTGTTGCTGGAAGCGGCTCGTTTTGGAGTAACAATGCAAACCTTGTGGTGGGATATGCAGGCCGAACAAACCAGTTAATTATTGATTCTGGAGGAGGGGTGAAGAACCTGACGGGTTACGTGGGCTATTCCAGCCTTGCCACCAATAGTCTGGCGACGGTGAGTGGAGTGGGTTCCACGTGGAGTAACATTATCTCATTGGTTGTGGGGGCCACGGGAATCAATAGTCAGCTCATGATCACGAACGGGGGTTTTGTTTTCGGGACAAACGTCACCTTGGGCCTTGCAGCTGGTGGATCCGGAGCCATTCTGGTCACCGGAAGCAACAGCACGCTCAAGGCGGTCGGGGCATTGAATGTCGGATCGAATGCCCTGAGTTTAGGCCAGGGGAGCGTGCTTTTGCTGGACAACGGAATTCTTGAAACCACAAACATGAATAGTGGTTATTCGGGGACCGGTACGATTTCCAATCGTGGAGGTGTGTTTCAGTTTGTGAATGCAGCCCCCGTGGTCACCACGAACGACGTCAATTCTATCGTGATCACCAATGGAATCCTCTCCTATCGGGATGTCACCGCAGCGGATATCTATAACCCCCAGATATCGAACATAACCTTTCAGGGGGAGAACACCTTCCGGCTCAACAACTCGACCAATGTGAGTGTGAGTACTTACGTCTTCGGGACAAATAATGGGAATCTTTACCAGCATCTGAATCTTCTCAATGGGGTGACTCGTTGGCAGAGCACCACCTTTACCATGGGATCGGGTGGCATTCTCTCCATCTCCAACACCACCGCCACGGTTGCAGGCCTTTTTACCAATGCGGGCACCGTCAATGTGTTTGGGAGCAGGGTCACCTATGAGAGTCCCGTTTTCATCCATGGCGCCTACCTGAGTGATCCCTCCACCAATATTTTTTCCACGAATGTGACGGTTGGCTCCTCGGGCTATATCCAGGCGGCGGCGGGGGACGTCTATCAGTTTGAACGCAACCTGACGATCCAGTCCACGCAAAGTAATCTCTTCAACATGTCCGGGGCGATTGCGCTCTTCACCAATCTTGG
Organism: uncultured Verrucomicrobiota bacterium; assembly: GCA_964475835.1. Classification (GTDB taxonomy): domain Bacteria; phylum Verrucomicrobiota; class Verrucomicrobiia; order JABWAM01; family JABWAM01; genus JABDCI01. Next base: position 44,775 of record CAYYYL010000005.1, read on the forward strand.
GGGAGCCCATATCCTTGACCTGACGGGCAGCTCGGCGTTGGACCGTGGAACCAACGGGATCATCACCCTCAATGACGTGACCAATAACTTTGCGTTTGGGTTGCTGCAGGTGGCGGGGCCTGGGGATACCCTCCGTGTCACGGGTGCGGTAGCCAATGCACTTTATGTGGGGACGTTGGATTTGGGCGTGCTTGGGAACACGAATAATCTCTTCACCGACGTCAATGTCTACTACGACGCCAATCTTGCCGCCAATGCCTATCTTGGGAAGTTAACGTACGATCTTCAGGGGGCGGGCATGTTGATCCCCTATGGTGTTCCCGAGCCGACGGGGATTTTCCTTCTGGGAATGGGAATCCTCTTGTGGCGGAAGCGAGGAATGTTCAGGCCAGCGTGCTGACCACCTGTGCCGTTTTGTTGAAGTTGGCATACGTGGTGGATAGTAAATTGGAGGGGGATCCACTGGAACTTAGGGCATTGTTGACCACGAGCTGCTCCGAATAGAGACCGCTTTTGACGGTCTGCAAATCCGTGGTTGATCCCGATTCCGGAAGAAGCCCGGAGACCACTTGCTGGGTGGATGAGGTCAGACTGGAGGGATCGATGGAAGCCGCGATCTCAGGCGCTGGAAATCCCTGAATCACGGATTCGGGAACTGCGCTTGACGCATTGCCAAGGGCATTGCCCACCACCAGACCGTTGACGTAATTCGCCGACGTTGTGAAAGAGATCTCCACCCATAAATGTCGCTCCCGAATGCAATCCTGTCAAAAAGGAAAGGAAATTGGTTTAAAGGTGAAAGCGCATACAAAAAATGATAACGGTTTCTTTTTTAAATAGGCCATTTCAAAAGGATGGCTGCATTTGAAATGGATACGTGGAAGGAGTTGTAATCGGGTTTGGGGCGGGGAGAGATTGGGAAATGGCTGGTTCCGGGAAGGTAAAACCTTGGGGGGTATGGCAACTTCGACTCGCCTGTTTTTGGGATTTGAGACAACATCCGGATGTGAAGAATCTGGTGTTATTCGGTTTTATGGGAAGTGGGAAAAGTTCCGTGGGGCGCCTTGCGGCGGCCGAGTTGAGTCTTCAGTTTGTGGACATGGATCGGTTGATTGAAGAGCGGGAGCATCGAAGCATCAGCGAGATCTTTCGAAGGGAAGGGGAGGTGCATTTTCGCAATCTTGAAAAGCATCTTGTTCAAGAACTTTCCGCACAGCGGGGGTTGGTTGTGGCGACGGGGGGGGGAGTGATCCTGGATCGTTCGAACGTCGATCAATTGATTCACACCGGAGTGGTGATTGGATTGCGGGTGGATGCGGACACGGCCTTTGCGCGCACGAAGGGGCATGGACACCGTCCCTTGCTTCAGGTGGAAAATCCTCAGGACCGGATTGTGGAGGTGCTTCGTGATCGTGGGCCTCTCTATGAAGCTCTCCCGCATGTGGTTGAGTCGAGTGGCCGGCCGGCAGCGGATGTGGCTGCGGATGTGGTGGCAATCTATCTGGACGAGATCGCGGGACCTCACTGACCGATCAAGGGAGCTACCATCCCTCGATTCGTGTAAGCAAGTCGGAGATGGTCTCCTCCATGTGACGCAGGTCCTTGCGGCGTCCCTTCCGGGGTTTGATTTGAAGAGTGTTTACCGCATCGCGCATGATGGCGAGATCGGTCAGAACGGGGTGGGATTTTTTGGAACGCCCCCTGGATTTTTGTGTCAGTCCGGCAACATCCTGCAAAGCGTCGATGATATGCAGGAGCTGGCCTTCGACGCGGTTGCTGTAAGCCGAGAGCGTTTCGCGAAAAAGAAGACGGAGATGTTCCAGCTCACGGGCGAGTTCCTTGTCCGGAGAAAGGGGCTTTTTAGGGAGGGACATGGGAGGGTGGGTTATTTGATTCCCAACAGATCTCCGACCTTTTTTCGAAGTTCATTATGGATGGCGCCGATGGAACGGTTCCCATTGATGACCTGAAAACCATACTGCTTTTGCATCGCCTTGAAATGGGTCTGGATGAGTTTCTGGTAGGCGAGGAAACTGTCAAACAGGTTGTCGCCAAGACCGATATCCATGCCGCTTTCCCAATAGTCCAGGGCCATGTCCTTTTGAAAATTGCGTTCCACGAGAAGACGCGGGGAGACCTTCAGATAGAACACGGCGTCCGGGACGAGGGCCATACTGTAGAGGGAGGCCACCCATTCAGGATCGGCTCCGCGCGCCATGTCACGGGCCATCAGGGTGTAGATGTAGCGGTCAGCGAGAACGATGAATCCGGCGCGAAGGGCGGGAATGACGTTGTTTTCCAGCTGATCGGCAAAGTCGGTGGCGTAGAAGAGGCTCATCGTGCGCTTGCCAAGAATATTTCCCTGCTTGGCCCGATCGAGATCCTCGCTGACCAGGGTGGATCGTTTCAATCCGATGGAGGCAACGGCGAACCCCTTGCTCTCGAGCCACGCCGTCAGCTTCACGATCTGAGTGGAGCGACCGGAGCCGTCGGCTCCCTCGACAACGATCAATCGACCGTGGAGTTGCTCGAGTTTGACGCCGGGGAGTCCGGCGCCGTAGAAATGCTTCTCACTCATTTGTGGGGAAAGTGGAGCGCGAAACGGGGCAGATCAATTCTGCCGGAGATCGTTTTTCGCATTTTTTCCTGCTGTTTCTCGATGGGCTCGGTGGCATCCATCACCATGAATTTGAACTCCGATTCCATCGCGCAATATTGATCGTTGATCCGTCCCTGAAAAATTTTAAAGCTTTCGTAGGGATCGCTGGAGAGATTTAAATCCATTCCTGCTTCATGATATTTGAGTGCGGGCCTGCCTTCGAGGATGCGGGAGAGGGCCACTTCGAGGGGAAGTTTGAAAAAGAAGGTGAGATCAGGAAGACTGGCGATGCTGTAGACCTTTCGCAGCCATTCCGGATGGCATCCCCGAACGGCATCCCGGGCAAATGCGGTGAACATGTAACGGTCGCAGAGAACAATGTATCCGGCCCGAAGCAGGGGGTGAATCTGCTGTTCCCAGCGGTCAAGAAAATCCGTGCAATGGATCAGACTGAAGGTGGTTGGGGTGAGGAGATTGTTTTTCTTTCCCTTTTTGGTCGCGTTTTTCACCAGTCGCGAGGAGTTCCACTCTGAGAAAAACACCTTCAACTGCTGGAGTTCCAACCAGCGTTTGGCCAGGTAAATCTGGGTGGACTTTCCCGATCCATCCAGTCCTTCCACTGCAATCAACTTGCCCGGGTAGTTGTGATGCTTGAGGAGGGCGGCCATAAAGGTTGATATTTTGCTTCACGCCCACCAAAAGCACAAGTGACAATCCAGTGACATTGGCTGGCAGAGGACAGCAAATCCGCTTTCTCTGGATGGGGAGGCTGTGTAGGATGGATTGCTGCCATGGATTCCACTCTTCATATCGCTGGTCGAGCTTTTGGATCGAGGCTTCTGCTCGGAACGGGCAAGTTCCAATCGAATGAATCGATGCGTGATGCTCTTGCGGCTTCGGGCACGGAGATCGTCACGGTCGCCCTTCGCCGGGCGGACCTTTCAGGCGGGAGGGACGAATTCGCCAACATCCTGGAATTCATCGATCCTAAAAAATATCTGATCCTTCCAAACACCTCCGGAGCGATGAACGCCGAGGAGGCGGTTCGGCTCGCGCGTCTTGCCGGGGCTGCGGGGCTTCCAAAGTGGGTGAAGCTGGAGATTCATCCCGATCCTCACTATTTGCTTCCTGATCCCATCGAGACCTTGAAAGCCGCCGAGATCCTTGTTCGGGAGGGATTTACCGTGTTGCCGTATATCAATGCGGATCCTGTGCTGGCATTGCGTCTGCAGGACGCGGGTTGTGCGACGGTGATGCCCCTCGGTTCTCCGATCGGTTCCAATCGAGGAATCGAAACCAGGGCACAGATCGAGATTATTGTGGAACAAGCGCGAGTTCCTGTGGTGGTGGATGCGGGGCTTGGGTCTCCATCCCAGGCGGCGGAGGCATTGGAGCTGGGCGCCGATGCGGTGCTGGTGAATACCGCCATTGCCGTGGCTTCGGATCCCATTCGGATGGCGCGTGCCTTTCGAGCTGCCGTGGAAGCCGGGCGCGAAGCCTATGAAGTGGGGCTTGCCCCTCGCATCCGAAATGCGGAGGCGACGAGTCCTTTGACGGGCTTCCTTTCAGCCTGACCGGGGCGTGCCTCCAAATGAAGTGGCAAGCTGTTAGGGATTGAAATTTTGTGGAGATTGAGTTTCCATCCCCGGATGGCCACCGGTGATGATTGGTATTTTCTTCGCGGGGATCAAACCGTGGGCCCCCTTTCGCGCGAGAGTCTGCTTCAAAGTCATTTTTCGGGGCAGGTGACGCTTGAGACTCCGGTTTGGAGGGAGGGGATGGGGGGCTGGGAACCCGCCGGTTCCATTCCAGGTCTTCTTTTTAATGCTCCCGACCCGGACGCAGCAAAGGTCACCATCCAGACTTCGAAAAGGGACAGCAAGCCCAGCATGGCGTTTACCAAAACCACGGCCCGTCTTTCCTTATCCAAGGCGGTTCATAAAGGGGATGAAGTCGCGAAGAGGGAGAGCCGGCGCATTCAAATCGCGACCCTGTTGGCCTCCCTGTTCATGATCGTGATGGGAGCGATGGCCTGGTTTTACCAAACTAAATTTCCAAATGTGGCATGGTTTCCCTGGATTGCCATGGGTATGGGGGGGTGCGGAGTCCTATCCCTCCTTGGATTGAGGGTGCTGGACGGTTTTTTTCGGCTGCTTGCCCTCGTTCTGCTTGGACCCGCCTTAATGCTTTTCTGGCCGGTATTGATGGGGGATGTGTCCTGGAAGGCGATTCCCGATGCATACTATGTCTTTCTGGCTTATAGCATTCTTTACTGTCTGACGATTCGCATCGGTTTGCGTGACTATGTGCTTCAGGGTGCGACGCGGATCGCGATGCTGACAGGGGGGCTCACGGTGGGGTTTACCCTTTGCACAATTTTTTCCATCTGGTCACCGGCAGGGTGGTCGGACCTGGTTCAAAATGGAGATTCGATCCGATTGCCCGGCATCCTCGCTCAGGCATTCAATCATCCGGAGTGGGGAACACGGGTTGGAATGCTGGAATTACCTCTACCTGAAGGAGACATCAAGCATCCCATCGAAACCGCAGTTTACCGTCGTGATGCCTCGGGCGCAAATCAGTTCACCCTCAAAACACTGGATGGAATAAAATTTCAGGTTCCCATCACCCAGTCGGGATCGAACCTTTCAGAAATTCTAAATCGAGACTGGCCCATCATCCTTCCGATGAGACGGATTGAAGAATCGGATCGACTGGAATTGATGGTAGCCGGAAAGGTGGTTCCGGTGGTTTCTGCTTCCCTTCGCATTGAACGGATCGAAAACGGGTTTTGGGAGGGATCCCTTCAACTTCAATTGGGCAGGGAGCGCGAAAACGTATCCTCCAACGCAATTGGAGCATTCAAGGCCCGGGTGACGGATTTTTAAATCTCGTAGTCCGTATCCGTGATACGTGCAGTCTGGAGAAGATAATCGAGGATGCTGGCCACGGATTCCGAGGGTGTCTGTTTGGATGTCTGGATCAGGAGGTCCGGTTTCTCCGGGGCCTCGTAAGGTGAGGAAATGCCGGTGAAGTTTTTGATCTCTCCCGATCGTGCCTTGGCATACAATTTCTTGGGATCCCGTTGTTCACACACTTCGATGGGGCAGTCGATGTGGATTTCGATGAAACGAACCTGTCCCTCGACCATGATTTCCCGTGCCCGAGCCCGATCGGCGCGGAAGGGGGAAATCAGGGAGCTGATGACGATCATTCCTGCATCCGCGAAGAGCTTGGCAACTTCTGCGGCGCGACGGATGTTTTCAGACCGGTCCTCCTGGGAGAAGCCGAGATTGGCATTGAGGCCGTAACGAAGGTTGTCCCCGTCGAGCACATAAGCTTGCAGGCCGCGACCAAAGAGTTCGCGTTCAAGCATGGTCGCAATGGTGGACTTGCCCGAACCGGAGAGTCCGGTGAGCCAGATCACGGCGCCGTAGTGTCCATTGTGGGCGGCGCGTTCACTGACGGAAACCTCACCCTTTGACCATGTGATGTTCTCGCTGACGGGTTGAACCATGCGGCTTTCGTAGGCGACGTGGGTGGTGATGCCTCCGCCGGAAACCTCACGGTCATCCACGATGACGAACCGACCCGTTTCGGCGATGCGCATGTGGTCATCCAGGGCCAGCGGCATGCGGGTGCGTAAAGTGATTTCGGCTACATCGTTTCGGGCCACGCGGTCCCGTTTTTCTGCGGTTTCCGAAAGGGTGGAGGCATCGATCACCTTTTCGATGGACTTGAGCTCGCACTCCAGCTCCTGGGTGGTGAGCTTGATTTTGTATTTCTTGCCCGTCTGGAGAGGGGTCCGCCCCATCCAGAACACGTTTGCCTGGAAATCACGTGTGGTGCACGGAGGAGCGGATTCCAGACATGCGATCTGGCCGCGTTCGACAAAAATCTGCTCCGTAAGCGTCACGCCGATGGATTCCCCGGCGGAGGCGGTAAGACTGGAGGGTGCATTCCAGCGTTCGATCGTATTCACCACACTCGATTTGCCACTGGGCCAGAAATAAAGCCGATCTCCCACCTTGAGGGAACCCGCCTCGATCCGTCCTGCGAGGATGCGACGATGATCGAAGCGATAAACATCCTGAATGGGAAAACGAAGGGGGAGATGGGTGGGCGGAGGGGGTACGGCAAATTCATCAAGCGCCTGAAGGACGGTCGGTCCCTTGTACCACGGCATCTGTTGGCTGAGCGTGGCGATGTTGTCCCCGTGCTTGGCGGAGATGGGGATGAACATTTTGGGTTCCACGCCCACCTGTTTCAGAAAGGCGCGATATTCCTTCTCGATGTTGCGGAAGACGGCTTCGTCGTGATTTTTGAGATCCATCTTGTTGACGAGCACGGCGACCTGCTGAATTCCGAGCAGGTGAAGCATGTAGCCGTGGCGACGGGACTGTTCCTGGACGCCTTCATTGGCGTCGATCAACAGGAGGGAAGCGTCGGCATGGGCCGCGCCCGTAATCATGTTCTTTAGAAATTCTTTGTGACCCGGCGCGTCGATGATGACGTACTGGCGTTTAGGGGTTCGGAACCAGATCTGGGCCGTGTCGATGGTGATGTTTTGATCGCGCTCAGCCTGCAACGCGTCCATCAGATTGGCGAACTCGAAGGGCACACCCCGGCGCTGGGCGATGGCCACGAGCTGTTCGTATTTTCCTTCGGGGAGGGATCCGGTGTCGTGAAAAAGGCGGCCGACAAAGGTGGACTTTCCGTGGTCCACGTGTCCCACGATCACGATTTTAAGCTGTTCGTTCTTCTGGAGAGAGGTTGAATCCATGGGGCGCTTACATGTAGCCATCGCGGCGGAGTTTTTCGAATGCGTCTTCCGATTCCTTGTCCTGAGCGCGTCCGGATCGTTCCGAGGTTTTTGTTTCGCGAAGCTCCTGGATGATCTCGGCGACGGTTCGTGCATTCGACTTGATGGGAAAGGTGCAGGGCGCACAGCCCAGGCTGCGGTAGCGTTCGCCTTTTTCGTTGGCGAAGTAGAGGGGTATAATCGGCATTTTTTCACGTTCGATATACTCCCACACATTGAGCTCAGTCCAGTGAAGGAGGGGATGGATTCGGATATGGGTTCCGGGTTCGAAGTCGGTTTTGAATTGATCCCAGAGTTCGGGGGGTTGATCAGTGACGTTCCACTCCATGTTTTTGTCACGGGGCGAAAAATAGCGCTCCTTGGCACGGGTGGGATCTTCATCCCGCCGCACTCCGACGATGACGCCGGTGAATTTGTGCCTTTCAAGCACCTCCTTGAGGCCGTCCTTTTTCAACATGCCGCAACATTCAACGCGCGTAGCCTTCCCATTGGGGAAGGTGTGGCCTTCGCGAAGGACCGGCTCATTTTTTCCGACAACAAGTTGAAGATTCCATTCCTTCACGAGCTGATCACGGTACTCGATCATGGATGCGATCTTGTAGGTGGTGTCCACGTGGACGAGGGGAAAGGGGACGTGTCCCAGAAATGCCTTTCGGGCAAGCCAGAGAAGGACGGTGGAATCCTTGCCGATGCTCCAGAGCATCGCGAGATTTTCAAATTTATTGAAAGCCTCCCGAAGAATGAAAATGCTTTGGTTTTCGAGAATATCTAGGTGATCCATGGGAAACGTCAATTATGTGGAAAAATTGGAAAAATGTCGTTGAAAAAGACGTCGCGGCCAAGGCGACGATAAGTTTTATTTTTCCTTTTTCTTCATGAAAGTGTGAATGCCGCATTCCGTTTTACTGAAACCGGTCCAGCGGCCCGCGCGCTCATTCTCTCCGCTTGCGGTTTTGTTCGTGCAAGGCACACAACCGATCGAGCGATATCCCTGATCGTGCAGCGGGTTGTAGGGGATCGCATGCTTTTTGAGATAGTCCCAAACCCCATCGCGTTTCCAGTTGGCCATCGGGTTGAGCTTCACGATCTCGCGATTCATGATCGGATCGGCTTCGTAAAGCTCCACGATTCCAATGGAGGAACGCGTGTCGGATTGCTGGCGGCGCAAGCCGGTGATCCAGCAATCCAGGGATTGAAGCTTCCTCTGTAGAGGCTCCACTTTCCTCATGAAGCAGCAGGAGTCGGGGTCGCTCTTCCAGAGTTCCGGGCCGTGGCGGGCGGCTTGCGCCTCCACGGAGAGCTCGGGCTCGAGACTTTCGATCGAAATACCGAAAAAGTTCTCGAGGCGGTTCTTCAATTCCACGGTTTCGGGAAAGAGAAGCCCGGTGTCGAGGGTGAAGACCGGGAGAGGGATTTGCTGTTCCCGGGCGATGTGCATCATCACGAGGCCGGCGCCCTGGAAGCTCGTGCCGATGGCGGCACGGGTGCCGAACGTTTCCCACGCCCAACGCAGCATCGCCACCGTGTCCGCCTGTTCGAAGCGGGCATTGAGTTCGGAGAGTTGCGTGGCGGTGAGATTCATGGGAACGTGCCGTCAGCCTTCGATGGTGTTGATCTCGACGGGCTCGACCTTGACCTTCAACTTTTCGAGCCATTTGATCGCCTTCTTGATTTCCGTGCGCTGGCCTTCCATCGAGAGGGAGATGATGCCAAGTTCGGTGGTGACACTCGCCTGGCCGATGTTGGTCACCACATTAAACTTATGGCCGATCTCCCAGATGATCGGGCGTTGCACGATCTTCGAAGGGATGGTGAGCCAAAAGCGGCGTGTTTCCTTGTTTTTCATATTAACCTCCAGCGATTGCGGGAACGATGCTCACCTCGTCGCCTTCCTTGACGGAGGTTTCTCGGCTTTTCAGAAACCGGATGTCCTCGTCGTTCAGATAGACATTGATGAAGCGGCGGACCTCTCCTTTCTCGTCGCAAAGGCGCTCCTTGATGCCGGGAAATCGTTTTTCCAGGGATTCAATCATCTGGCCGATGGTTGTGCAGGATTCCACGTCGACCACTTCCTGGTCCTTTGTGATCTTGCGCAGCGGGGTGGGGATTCGAACTTTGATAGGCATGGTTTTTCCTTAGGTTAGCAGAAATGTGAGCTATTTTTTGAAATCCGCGTGATATATTTTTTCATCAAACTCGCTGAGTTTTGCGTGGATAAGCCGCGGCTGTCCACACTGTCCGGCGATCGCTTCCTGGGTTTTGAGTCCGTGTCCCGTGATGCATAGCACCATGGATTCCCCGGCACTGATCTTTCCGGTGGCGACCAGTTTTTTTGCACAGGCAACAGTGACGCCTCCCGCGGTTTCGGCAAAGATGCCTTCACAGCGTGCGAGAAGCTGGATGCCCTCGACAATCTCGGGATCGCTGACATCCTCACATGCGGCGTTGGTTTCGCGGATGCTCTTGATGGCGTAGTAACCGTCGGCGGGGGTTCCAATGGCGAGGGATTTGGCGATGGTTTTGGGAGCGGCGACGGGTTTCAGAATGTCCGTTCCGGCCTTGTATGCCTGGCTGATGGGTGAGCAACCCGTGGCCTGCGCGCCATGGATCCGGCATTCGGTGGTTGTCATCAAACCAACCTTTTTCATCTCCAGGATGGATTTGTGGATTTTTGTAAGGAGGGAGCCGGAGGCCATCGGCACCACGATGTTGTCGGGGAGTTTCCAGCCGAGCTGTTCGGCGATTTCGTATCCGATGCTCTTGGAGCCCTCGGCATAGTAGGGCCGGACGTTCACATTCACAAAGGCCCATCCGTACTTGCCGGCGATTTCAGAACAGAGGCGGTTCACCTGATCGTAGGCGCCGTGGATGCCGACGACGTTGGTTCCAAAAACAAGACTGCCGAGAACCTTGCCTTGTTCGAGGTCGGCGGGAATCAGGACGTAGCTTTTCAATCCCGCACTGGCGGCATTGGCGGCAACGGAGTTGGCAAGATTTCCCGTGGAGGCGCAGGCGACGGTGGTGAAACCGAGTTCCCTGGCGCGGGAGAGAGCCACGGAGACGACGCGGTCCTTGAAGGAGAGCGTGGGATAGTTGACGGTATCATTTTTGACGTAGCATTCACGCACACCAAGTTCCTTCGCAAGCCGGTCTGCTTTGACGAGAGGGGTGAAGCCGACCTGGGCACCCACGGTGGGTTCGCCTTCGATGGGGAGCAGTTCCTTGTAACGCCACATCGATTTGGGGCGGTTCGCGATTTTTTCGCGGGAAATGGATTTTTTGATGGAAGTGTAGTTATAGTCCACCTCCAGCGGACCGAAACAGAATTCACACACGTGCGTGGCTTCGGCGGGGTACAAACGACCGCATTCGCGGCATTTGAGTCCGGTGAAGAATCCTTTGGAATGTGGGTGCATAGGCATAGCGAGGGCGGATCGACAGGCAGCGCGATAATCTTCGGTTCGAAGAGCTCCCTAAGGATAACTCTTCTCAGCGAAGACGAATCCAGAGAAGAGGTGCTTTTCCTCTCATCTTTTCCCGGATTTGCATCCAGGCTGGATTTGGCACCTTGGCCCTCAAAGCTTTCGCTCCGAGGCGGTTGTCGTGGTATCGCAGGGCCAGTCCCTCCACCACTCTTGATGAGTTGGAACTATCGTAGCAGAAGATGGGGGGATGGCAAGTCGTAATTGGGAGGGTTGGGGAATGCGTGGCCCTATCATCGGTAGCAGGCTGTTAGGAGCGGGCCACCAAGGTTCCTCCAACCACGATGAGAAGGGCCCCGATGAGGAGGGGGGTGACATGGACGTTTTTCCATTCCGAATAGAGCCAGAGGCTGAGGAGGACGACCACCATGGTGTTCATATTATAAAGGGGAGCCAGCCTAGAGAGTGGGGTTCCGTACTTGAAAAGAGCCATGGCCACGAGGCCCATGGCAACGGTCCAGCAGACGCCGATCAGGACGGCGTACGACCCTGAGGAGATCGAAATGGTACGATTGGGCATAAAGGCGCAGAAGAGGGCTCCTGCAATAACCGCCCCCAATCCCGCGCAGAGAAGGTAGGGGCCGATTCCGATTCCCGCCTGAATGGATGCTTTTTGAAAAAAACCGCCGATTCCAAAGATTAGTGCGGGGAGAAGACCTCCGATCAGGATACCCATCATGTGCGATTGATTCATGCCCTGAGCGTAGCAGGATGTTGGTTAGTTGGGAATGGTTCCTGAATATTTGAAGCAGGTGGGGATGATGGTGTTTTTTTCTCCACCGTGGGGGTGGTTCAGGTTAATTTGGGAGATGCCCGAGACGACGATGGAGGAAAGTCCGATAGAATCCAGGGTCTATTCCATTTCCGAGCTGACCCGTCGGATAAGGACCACGCTGGAGCGTGTCGTGGGAGCTGTCTGGATTGAAGGGGAGGTCTCCAATCTCAGCTATCAACCGAGCGGTCATGTCTATTTCACCCTGAAGGATGCGAACTCCCAACTCGGTGCGGTGATGTTTCGTTCCGAAGCTTCGAGAATGAGGTTTCGTCTCAAGGAGGGAATGCTTGTCCAGGGGTTTGGACGCATCACCGTTTACGAAAAGCGGGGAAACTATCAAATCATTCTTGAAACGGTTCAGGAAACCGGAAAGGGAAATCTGCAGGCGGCTTTTGAGAGGCTGAAACGTAAACTGGAGGGCGAGGGGTTGTTTGCCCCGGCAAGAAAGCGTGCGCTTCCTGTGTTTCCGGGTACGGTGGGGTTGATTACGTCACCCACGGGGGCGGCCATTCGTGATTTTTGTCGTGTATTGCATCGGCGTTTCCCTGGCATTCGCATTGTCGTCGCCCCCACACGGGTGCAGGGGGATGGGGCTGCACAGGAGATCGCGGCGGCGGTGGAGTTGTTGAATATCGTGGCGGCGGGTGCAGATCCGTGTTCCATCGATGTGATTGCGATTGTCCGTGGTGGCGGGTCCATCGAGGATTTATGGGCGTTCAATGAGGAGGTGGTGGCGCGGGCGGTCGCGCGGTCGAAGGTTCCCACAATTTCCGGGGTAGGACATGAAATTGATTTTACGATTTGTGATTTTGTGGCTGATGTCCGTGCGGCGACCCCCAGCATGGCAGCTGAGATGATTATTCGTCCAAGAGACGAATATCTGGGGGAACTCCGGCAGCTGGCACGCTCCCTCTACAACTCGTCCCGGCTGGCGCTTGGGGCGCGCCGCGATCTTTTGATCGAATTGCGTGAATCCCTGCGTCAACAGGAACCGAGGGTTCATCTGCGCCAGGTGCGTCAGCGACTCGATGAAGCCGCGTCGGCATTGCAGGATGCGATGCGGCGGCATCTTTCCAACCAGCGCGAACGATGGCAGCAGGCCGCTCATCGGATGCAGGAATTGACACCAAAAGTGTTTGTGGAGAGGAAACGTTCCACCCTTCAGCATCTTAAACAGCGAATGGAAGCGGGACAGGCCCGGTTATTCAGCCGGGTCCGCCATCGCCTGGAACTGGGGAGTCAGCGGCTGGAGTTGTTGAGTCCGAACGCCACGCTCGCACGCGGATATTCCATCACCTTGGATGAAATCTCCGGAAAAGTGGTGCGATCGACCCGGATGGCCAAGGTGGGAATGCGTCTCACCACAAGGTTTCCCGATGGAGTGATAAAGAGCCGAGTGGAGGATTGACGCATTCAGACGGTGCGGGCCTTTTTGGGAGAGGAACGTTTGGTGGTGGTGTTCCCGGTTTTTGCGGGCGTCCTGGGTTTGGATGCCTTGGTTGTCCTTTTGGACACCTGAAAAGGGGTGTAAGTGGGGAGCATTCGTGGGGGGAGACTTGCAGTGAGGCGGACGTTTTCTCCTTCGTAGTCCTGATGAAGAACGTCGCCATGACGATGCATGGCGGAGATGAGGTCGTAACGGGATTGGGGGATGAGATATTCCGCGCGTTCCAGCCGGACGGGAAGCTGTTCCACCATGGCGTGTTTCAATTCCTCCACTCCCTCTCCGGTGAGAGCGGAGACAAACAGGGCGTCCGGAAATTTGCGGCGCAGGTCCATGAGAGTGGCGGGATTTGAAACAGCGTCGATCTTATTGAACACCGTGATCATGTGTTTCACATCGGCACCGAGTTCCTCGAGCACGCTCATGGTGGTCTCGTGGAATTCAAGAACGGCCTCCTGGGTGGAGTCGAGGACGTGGATCAGAAATTCCGCCAGGACGGATTCTTCGAGGGTGGCTTTGAAGGATTCCACGAGGGAGTGGGGGAGACGTCGTACAAAACCCACCGTATCCGTGACGAGCAGATCCTGTCCATTGGGCAGCTCGAGTTTGCGGGTGGTGGTGTCGAGAGTTGCGAAAAGTTTGTCTTCGACAAGAACTTCGGCCCCCGTGAGTTTTCGAAAAAGGGAGGATTTGCCTGCGTTGGTATAACCCACGATGGCGGTGTGAGGGGTGGGACGTCGCTGGCGTTGTTTTCGCCGGGTGGCACGCTGGGAGAGAAGTTTGGAGAGTTCCGCCTTCAGGGTGTCGATGCGTTTCCGAACGAGGCGGCGGTCGGTTTCGAGCTGGGTTTCGCCGGCGCCCATGGCGCCGAATCCGCTCCCGCCCTGACGACTGAGGTGCGTCCATGCGCGTGTCAGCCGCGGCAGGGAATATTCCATCCTTGCGAGTTCCACCTGAAGGCGAGCTTCCTTCGTCTGGGCGCGCCGGTCGAAGATGTCGAGGATCACCTCCTCGCGGTCGATCACGGCAAGCTTGGACAACTTTTCCCAGTTCCTCTGTTGTCCGGGACTGATTGGAGAGTCGAAGATGACGACGTCCGCCTGGTGTTTTTGCGCCTCGACCATAATTTCATCGGCCTTCCCAGTTCCGACGAAAAAGCGGGCGTGGGCCTGATGCATGCGAACCAGGGTCTGGCCGACGATCACAATGCCGAGGGTTTCGACAAGCTGACGGAGTTCGTCCAGGAGGCTGGCCGCCTCTTCCCGGGTTTCGTGGAGACAGATGCCGACGAGATAGGCGCGACGTTTTGCGGGAGTGGTTGAGGTCCAGGAATTCATTTCACCTTTTCGACTCCCTGCTAGCGCTTCTCCGTCGGATTCATTTGTTGCGGGTTGTCGGTGTTCACCTCGAATCGGATGACTTTTTTATCCTGGAAGAAAACGACCTTGGAACCTGTTACCACCTTTTGGTAGATGGTGGAAATGTAGTTGGTTCCATGAATGATGGTTTGGGTCTGAATGGGCACCATTTTGTAGGAAATGTAAGACCATTTCTCGGAGTTTCCGGAGGGTTCAACCACGCTGGATTTGGAGCTGGGTCTGCCGAGGATTTTGATGACGGCCTCATCGGGCATTCCCACGAGGATTTCCTTTCGTGCGATGGCGTCCTTGATTTTCTCCTCATCGGCACGCTTGTCTTCGATCTGTTTGATGATGGGTTCGGGGATGGGTTCAAGGTCACTGGCAAGCACCCAGCCCTCCGCCTTTCCATTGGTCACGCGTGCCTCCACGAGGTGACGGTCCGAGCCGATGCCGATGAGCTTTACGGTGACACCCTCCGCGAGCCCATCAATGGGGCTGTCGCCTTCACGGCTGAAAGTAAGGACGGTCCGGTGGAGGGTTTTGAGCGCCACCGGTTTCTTCAGATAGTCGTCCACATAGACCACATCCATTCGAAGGCGTTCCGCAAAGAGGGAAAGGGCTGCAAAGCTCAGGAGAACGGTCAAACTCCAAAGGATCCATCGTAAACGAGAGGGTGGTTGCATGGTGAAGGGCTATTGAAGCGATTTATTTGGAAACTGCAACCAAACGGACATCATCCAGGGTAACGGTGCCCTTGCCGTAAAAGGTGAGTTCAAGATTGCCTGAAATGGGTTTTCCATTGCTGTCGAAATGTTTCTCTTTGGTTCCGCTGAAGCGGAAGGTTCGCCGGTATTGATTCCAGGAACTGCTGACGGGAACGACGTCCTGGAACTTGTGTTCCACCGATCGGGGTGGACCCTTGGGATCGTTGGCATTGGGAACTTCCTCATTGTACGAGATGAAGTAACTGATTTTCATGTTTTCCCCCTTGCGCCAGAAACTCAGTTCATATTCCTTGCCCATAAGGAATTGGGAGACGGAGGCGTTCATGGAGTAGACTCCCTCGGTGAATCCGTTGTTTATGCCTGGTAATCCCGCAGACTGGATCATCATCCACCCAAAGAACTGGTTGTACCACGAAAGTTGGAAGGCGAGTTTGCCTTCCCTGGGGTCGAGAGCGGGGGCGTCCTCGATGCTGACGAGTTGTGGGATGGGACAGGAGGGTTCCCATGGCCGGCCCTGTTCCACGGCGCTGCTCCGGGCGGAGTTGTCCCAGTTGCTCGGAGTTTTGTAGTCCTTTGCGATATCCACGCCTTTGATCGGGGCTCCGGCGAGGAGGGTTGGGTTTTTTTTGTCACCACTGCCGAGGGCTACCATGAGGGTTCCGTTTGCCGTGCCATAGAGAATGTCGGGACGT
Source organism: uncultured Verrucomicrobiota bacterium (assembly GCA_964475835.1). Taxonomy (GTDB): domain Bacteria; phylum Verrucomicrobiota; class Verrucomicrobiia; order JABWAM01; family JABWAM01; genus JABDCI01. The sequence goes on from CAYYYL010000005.1 coordinate 60,675, forward strand.
CCGTCCTCGTTGAAGTCACACACATAGGCACAGGTGACGTAACCGAGTTTTTCGTCGGATCCGATTCGGAGGGTTGAACCTGGTTCGAGGGGTCGGACTTTGTTGGTTGTGGGGGCTGTGTCCCGGGAACCAGGGTAGAGCGTGATGCGTCCATCGCGGTCACTGACCACCAGATCTGGAATGCCGTCCCCGTTCCAGTCGTAAACGCATGGGGAAAGGACCTCCCGTCCGTCGCCATAGGCGAGTGTGAACTTGGATTCCGTCTTGAAAACGGGATTCGCCTTGGTGCCGGTATTGAGCCAGATCCGAATCGAGTTTGCAGAATAGGATCCATCGCCGACGAGGAGGTCGGGAACGTTATCCCCATTCCAATCGAAGAGGAAGGGTGCGGAGTAATTGCCCACATGGATAGGTTCTCCCCCCTCCATCACCTTAAGGGCTTGATATCCCGCTTGGGGATGGGGTGATGGGGCGGGGGCGAACCAACGGGGTTTGCCCATGGAGGTCACCCATTGGGGTTCCTGCCGGGAGCCCAGATTGAGAAGGAGGCTCACGTCTCCTTCGATGTTTCCAAAAAGTATGTCGATTTTGCCGTCACCATTCCAGTCCACGGCATGGATCCGGGCCGCGGTTCCGAGATAAGTTTGCACGATGGTGGCATGATCGAACGCGGGTTGTCCTTTTTTTCCGATGTTCGGGTACCAATAAAGGTATCCGAGGGGGCTGGCGACAATTAGGTCCGGTAGCCCATCGCCGTTCACATCAACGAAGGAAAGGGAGGGAGCGAACGGGGTTGGGGCGTAGCTGTTTCCTGTTTCGCGATTGAAGACGATGGAATTGCCGCGCAACACCCTCAGGTTCCCGGTGTTTTCCACGCCATCATCGAGATTAGAGAACGCCGTGGAGCGTTCGAATCCCCCATTGGTAAGAAGGTTTTTTGGGGGGGGAGGGCTGGG
>CAYYYL010000005.1:61640-119058 GCA_964475835.1 uncultured Verrucomicrobiota bacterium
CTTTTCTTTTTTTGATCTCGCCGTTTCGTGTTCCATTCCCCCTTTGGTTTGATGGTTTTTTGGGGGGGTTGGGGGGGGTGGAGCGGCGAGGATGGAAAGTAGGGGAATCATGCAAAACACCATCGTCAGGGCTCTCCTGAAGTGAGGCCCTGACTTCATCGGAAGTCCCCGTGTGGAAGGGTGAGGAAGGTGTCCTGATAGCGGGTCAAAAGATAGATCACGGTATTGATGCCGAACTGGTAGCTGGCGATAATACTTTGACGATTCACGTTGCGAAAAAATTCGTATTGGTTTTGCATCTCCGTGGATGAGGCTGATCCGGGGGTGTAGATTGCGCCATTGTGCTCAGTTGGAGAGTACTTATAGTGGGGGCCCCAACGCGGAAAGTTCACTTGTCGTCCAGGGCTCCAGTCCATGCCAAGATCAACTTCGTCCTTTGGAGTAAGGGCGGCTTCCCAGAGATCGCTGTAGGCGTTGAGAGTGTAGAAGACGGCGATTTCCCTGCCCACACGGATCGCCTCCACCGGCTCGCGGTAGAAGTTCATTCCCAGGGGGGGAGCTTTGAAATTAAAGTAGTTGTTGAAGACGGGATGGCGCGCATCGATGGTTTCAAAGTCACGATCGGGGAGAACCTTTTTCATTTCACGACGGATGGCAATGTCGAAGAGGCTGCGGCGACCCGGGCAGGCGTTGTCAATCCAGAGCGCGCCTCCGAGCATGAGGTATTCCCGAAGATTTTTTGCCTCGGGGTCGGTGAAATGAAAATCCTTGTGACCGGTGATGAAGATGAAGGGGGGCTTCACTTTGTCGATCCATTCACGGCTTGCAAGGTTCAATGCCTCGGGAAGGAGATTGGCTTTTACCCGCCCCTGGCTCCAACGTTCAATTTGAGTCATCAGGTTGTAGAGGCAGTTCCCGTACCACCGTCCATCCGCAAGGACTCCAAAGTTGCAGTTCCAGTCACCCCCCGCGTACTGGGCGACATAGCAGGTGAATTTAGCCACCGTCTGCCGTCCGCTGCCGGAGGCTCCCGCCCTGCCTCGTTCACCCGTGACTCCTGCCTCATGGAAGGTGCGCATGCCCTGGAGCCGGGTGAGGTCGGTTTTTTGAATGATGTCGTGAATGTTCTGCTCTGTCCGGACCGCCATGTTATCGGCGACGATCATCGGAAGGTCCGGTGGGGGCACGTTAAAGTCCGGCGCCAGTTTTGCCGTGGCGATCCGGTTGACGGTTTTGCTTGGATCTGCGGCCACTTTGACTTCCACGCGGTGTTCCGGTTCCGCGATGGTGGGTGGTGGGGGTGAGGGAGCTCCCTGGGGCATGGCCACCAGCACATCCCCTTCGCTCTGAAAAATCCCCTTCAAATCCAGAGACTCGAATACGATGTGTCCTCCAAAAAGAAAGAGACCGATCAGGTGGAGGAGAAAGGCGATGAACAGATAGCGGGTGTTGACCACCCGCATCGCCCAGCGTTTCAATCGTGCCCGGGGGGAGGGATCGAGCAAGGGATCAGGATCGGGAAGCGACATGCAAGGAAAAAGGCGTCAAATTAAGAGCCGTTGAAGGAGATGTTTTTTACCTTCGCTGCCGAGCAGGCATTGAGCACATCGATCACACGGCGGTGGGGGACATTCTCCTCGGGGACGATCACGACGGGAATCCGGTCGTCGAAGAGTTCGATCTGTTCCCTGAGTTTTTCACGAAGTTGCCAGAGTTCCTTGTCCTGCGGTTTTCCAACGGGATCCCCGTTCATGGTGACGACTCCATCGGAGTCGATCTGGATCTGCATATCCACGGTGGCATGGGCATCCGTGGCGCCCATTTTGGTTCCGGGTAACCCGATGCCGATTTCGTTTTCGACCTGCTTCAAAGCGACGGTGGTCATGAAGAAAATCATCAACACTAGAATCAGATCGATCATGGGCGCGATCTGGAAGCCGACATCGCCGTCCTGGTGTTGAGCATTCTGCATGGGCTTATTTTTTCCTTCGGGTGGCCGACTCCCGCGAAAGGACGGAGAAGGTGATGTTGTCGACCTGCCCGGCGGCGCATGCGAGCATGACCTGCTGGACGAAGGAATAGGGGACATTCTCATCGGCGCGGACCACGGCCCGAAAATAGGGTTGATTGCTTTTTCTCTGGAGGATGATCTGGGTGATTTCAGCGGGATCGTGGATGGTCCTTTCCTCGAATTCGATGACGCCCTGTTGCCGGGATCCGATCCAACTGATATTGAGCAGGACTTCGGACATGGAAAGCTCCTTGGCCTTGCTGGCTGTCGCGACCGGCAGGTGAATGGGGAGGGTGGTTTTTGTTTTCAGAACTTCGGTGGAGGTGATGCTCATGAAAAACGTCATCAGGACAAGGAGCACATCAATCATGGGGGCCACCTGAAATTCAGGCTCCTCCATGGGAAAGACTTTATCGATGGACCGAAGGGAGGCCATGGGAAAGGTGGGGGTTCAACCCCATTGCAATTCGGCGCCGCATTTTTCGCAATGGGGGGATCCCGGTGCCACGGGGTGGTGACAGCGGGGGCAGGCATTGATGTTTTCGGAGCTGGGTTGAGGCGGAGGAGATTCCGGTGAGGGGCGTCGTCCGGATGCTGGGGTTGGGGCGGCTCCCGCAAGTTCGGCTTCAAGGGATTCACCAATATTGATCCCTGCCAGCTCCTCAAACCGGACATCCACCATCAGCTGATTGATGATGTCCTCCGCAAGGACGACGACCAGTTGCAGCCGGTTGCGGAGGAAGTAGTAAAGAAAGAAGGCGGGGATGGCGATGGCGAGGCCGCTTGCGGTGGCGACGAGTACCTCCCCGATGGCGGCGGCGAGCTTGGTGGGATCGCCGATTCCGCCGGCTCCAAGGGTCTGGAAAGCCTTGATCATTCCCATGACCGTGCCCAGAAGTCCCACCATGGGTGAGACGACGCCAATGCTGGATAGATAGGAGATTTTGGTCCGGTAGATCATACTCTCCTTCAAACTGTGATCGGCGAGAGCTGTTTCACAGGCGATGCGTCCACGCCCGATGCGCTCAAGTCCACGCCGTAGAATGTTGGTAAGAAAGCTTGGATGGGCTTTGCATATCCGCCAGGCTTGTTGATAGTTTTCCTCCGCGAAAGCGGCCCGCAGTTTGGGGATCACGCTGGCCGGGGCAAAGTTGGAGGTTCGGATACGGATGAAGCCTTCGAGAATGAGGGCGAAGCATGCAATCGAGATGCCCGCGAGTGGCCACATGATCCAGCCCCCCTGCTTCAGAACATCCAGAAGGGTCCTGTCCTCGACATGGAGGGGAAGCTGCGGAGGGGTGTCTCCCTGGGCGATTGCAAGCAGGGGAAGGAATCCGCAAACACCTGCAATGAAAAGGGGTCGCCACACGGAGGATTTGAAGGGGCGAAGGAAGCGGGCAGGGTTCATAGATTTGAGTCCTGGGATTTATTCGGAAGGGTTTCGAGCTTTTTTCGGACCATGGGCGCGTTCGACGCCGATGGGTATTGCTGAAGAAGTTCTTCGAGCTGGTCCCGGGCGCGGGGAATGTTGTTTTTCTTTTCGAACAGGAGGGCGCTTTCATAAAGCCCCTCGGCGATCGCATCCGGAAGGGTTACATAAAGCGTCGTCGCGCTCAGAAAGGAGTCGAGAGCCTTGTCCTGTTGCTTTTTCTGCAAGTAGCATTTTCCAAGCGTGATGGATGCCATGGCGAGGGCCTCGTCCTGAACCCGTGTGAGGGCTGGGTCTTTCGAATGGCTTTGAAGCAGGCTCTCAAGAATCTCCTGGGCTTCATCGGTTTTTTTGAGCTCGAAGAGGGCGCGTCCTTCATGGGCGATAGCTGCATCCAGGAGGGGGCTTTGCGGATAGGCGGATCGAAATTGAGAGGAACGCTCCCGCACCCTGCTCCAATCGTGGGTGGCCGCATGAATGCGGAAAAGTTGGAAGAGCCCGTTTTCCGCCCAATCGATGGGAAGGCCTGCGAAAGGGATGACAGCAGGTTCCAGGGTCGCCATGGCCTCGGCATTCCGGCCGGAAGCGGCGGCTTCCAATCCCTGGGTGATTTTTTCCGGGGTGGGCATTTCAATGTGATCGACTTTTGATATCGGGAGACTGGTCGAACCTGAGGCATCCAGTTGAAGAATAATCTGACTTTTTTCAACACGAAGGATTGTTCCCACAGTGGGGGTGGAGGCCCCCTTGAGGAAGATTTTGTCCTCGGATTCCCCGCATAGGGGGACAGCAAAGACGAGGGTGAACAACAAGAGGGGCTGGGGCAGGTGCAGACCTTTCACATCATTCAAACTATCTCCGAAATTTCATGAATCGAGAAAATTCTGGTTGAACCATGGCTGAAAAGATAGGGTCGGGCTGTATGCTCAAGGCATCATGAAACCCATCGTTAAGGCTGGCCTGGTTGGTGCAGGGTATGTGATCGCCTTTGCGATGGCGGCAGGGATAGTTGCCATTCACGTGGCGACGACAAACGGCCTGGCCAGTCAGGGTGCAAGTGGAATGTATGCCTTTGGGGATGGTCTGCTTTTTGGGGTGGTGTTTGCAGTGGCCTCCGTTCCTGCCACCGTCGCCGGACTGTTTTTTCTCAGGCCGTACCGCATGTTCTGGTCCGCACTGTCCGTTGGGGCCCTCCTGGTGGTTCTAACAGGGGTTGCAGCCCTTATGGACTATGTTGCATCCCGTACCGCGGCCCCTCATTCCTGGGTTCAGGATTGGTCGGCTTTGGCGGTGTTGAGAATCCTTGTGGCCCCATTGTTCGCCTCGGCGTTCCTTCTCTCGGGAGTCCTTGCTCCGAACCGGTCCGCCCGGATCGTGCTCCTCGTCGCAGCGGGACTGGAAGTGTTGGTTTTTGGCTGCGTCGCCTTGACGTGGCTTCGTCCCTATTGATCGGACGAAACTACCGTCGAGTTTGTTGTTCCCGGAGTGTTTTGCGTGATTCCTGAAGAAGGGCCTCGACCTGATTTCCAATGGTGGAATCGTATTTCATCCGATATTTGAAATCGGTCAGACCCCGAACCGCTTCATCGGCGTGTCCGTGTTGAAGACATTGCGTGGTGAACTCATGGGCGAGCTTGAAAACCGTGCCCGATTCGGCGGGCATTTTCATCACGGCGTCGTGGAGGATGGTACGGGCTTTTTGAAATTCCTTCTTTTCGTAACATTCCTGAAGCTGGCGTTCATAGACTTCGGCGCTGAGATCATGACGTTTGTTCCGGTTTTCACGAATCACCTGCGCGTCCAGGGCGGCGGCGGCCTTGGCATCCCCCTTGTCCCGCGCGAGTTCGGCGAGTTTGGTTTGACACTCGGTTTTGATGTCGGGATATCGGAGGAATTGCTGAGCCATGGCGTTGAGATGGTTGCTGAGCGCTTTGTCGTCGTGTTTTTCTTCAAGCAATTCCGTTTTCAGATTCCACGCATCGAGATTTAGCGGAGCCATGGAAATGCAGGGGGCGAGGGCTTCGAGGGCGGAATCCACATTCCCCTGTTTTTGAAACAGCTGTGCCTGGCGGAAATGCCGTTTTGAATTTTTGAAGTTGGGCAGGAGGTGGAAGGATTCCGCCAGAAAGGCGATATCGTGGTCACTGATGGGCTCACCGGTTTGATGATCCGTGGCCTGTCCGGTGGCGTATTTGTCGTACTGGTAACGGCCGCAATCCATGTCCCAGCGGTCCATGTTTTTCATGTATCCAAACCATGCGTGTCCCCCGCGGCGTCCCTGTCCTTCAAAGTAGAGCGTGGGGATCCCGTTGGCCTTTCCGCTCATGGCTGCGAAGTAGGCCTGATCGACACAGATCCCTCCCCGTTTTTTGATTTCCTGGAGCGAGTAGGTTCCACCCGGCCAGTTATAGATGCCGTTGTTGAATCGGTTGAGATCGTAATTGATGTAGGAGAAGGCGCTTCCGAAGTTCCCCTTGGTGAAGCGGACGTTGGTCTGGGCCCAGCGCAATTCATCCAGGGTGGCGGTGGCATCGACCACGAACTTGAGGTGCTCAGGGGTGAGCTTGAAAAGTTCGTAGTCACACAGGTGACGTTCGTCCGAATCGATCCAGAATTTATAACGTTCGAGAACGGATGATTTGGTGGGAGGAAGGTTGGACTCATCCACCTGGAGGTGGGGCCGTCGGGAGGGCGGTTGATCCCAGACGAGGGCCATGGCCACGGCGAGGGCGTTGTATTTTGGAAAATGGGAGGGATCAGCCTGATGAAAACTTTCAAGAAGCTTCATGGCTGTGGGAACATGGTCCTTGTCCGAGAGCGTTTCAAAAAAGCAGGTGGAGAGGGCGTCATCATTCAGGACCCATGAAATCGTATCCGGTTCGATCTGGAGACGGGTCGACTGGGCATCCAGCAGTTCGCACCATCGTTGAAGATTTGAGATGATGCCCCAACCCTGGTTGCTTATCTCTTCGGGACTGGAGGATTGAGTCAGCCATGAGGATAGGGTTTTGGAGTGATCGGACCAGGTGTTGGTTGCCAGAAGGGAGGTGATAACGGGATGAATTTGCTCGGGGTTCCAGTGATCCAATTGCACGCCTTGAAGCGCCTCCTGCAAGGTCGATGCTGGAGGTGGAAGAGGAAAGGTGTCTTCCGCAAAGACAAAAAACGGATAGAGAAGGAGAACCATCACCCACGGAAACTTCAACATTTGGCCACCTTAGTTTAGGAAATATGAGCTTTCAACTTTCAATAAAACCGAATTAAACCGGTAATGCAAAAAATAGGGTCAATTCGGGCAAGAATGTCGGTGTTGCCTCTGTTTGAAATTATTTTTGGGTTGTGGCTGAAAATCAAAGGCCGGTAGCCTGCCGCGTCCCTGCGGTAGGTCCGGGCGCAGGGACGCGCCCGCCTACCCTTATTTTTCTGAAAGCGGAAAATGAGACACTTCCAGAAGGTGGGTGGAATTGATTTTATAAAAAGACCAGGTAGCATCACGTTCCATGCCCAAGCTTTTGAATCGACTTCCGAAACCACCCAAGCGTCGTTATGTTCCCACCGACTTGGACTGTTCCTGTCTGGAGGAGCTGGAGGGGATTTGTCGGGAGCTCCTCGCCCGGCCCCTTCCCAGTCTTCGATCCGTTCTGCGATGGTTTCGTGATACGGCGGAGTTCACGACGGTTCTCGAGGAATATGATTCCCTGGTTTATATCCGGAAGTCTGTCGATACGCGGGATAAGAAGGCTCAGGGGGCGTTTCTTCATCAGATCCAGCGTGTGCATCCCGGTCTCGCTCCGTACCGGGATAAACTGAATAAGCGGCTCCTGGATCATCCTCTGAGACGAAAATTTCCAAAAAGCTGGGACCGCATGTTGAGATCTCGGCAGAACGCCGTGGATTTGTTCCATGACGAAAACGTCCCTCTGGAGCGCCAGACGGAGGAGGTTTCCCAGGAATATTCCCAGTTGATGGGGGGACTCGAGGTTGTGTTTGAAGGTCGGAAACAGACCCTGATCCAGATGGGGGTCTATCTTGAAAGCCCCGATCGCGCTCTGCGCCAGCGTGCATGGGAAACGGTGGCCCGGAGGCGGTTGAAGGAGAAGGAGAAGGTCGAGTCCATTTACGACCGGCTTGTGGAGCTTCGTCACCAGATCGCCGTGAACGCCGGTTTTTCCAATTTTCGAGACTTTTGTCATCTCAAGTACGACCGCTTCGATTACAGCCCGAAGGAATGTTTCCAATTCCACAAGTCGGTGGAGGAGGTTGTCGTGCCTGCGGTTCGTGCCCTCCTGAAGAGGCGATCTCAGGAGATGCGGGTGCCCCGCATTCGTCCATGGGATCTTGCGGTTGATCCCCTGGGGCGGCGACCGTTGAAGCCTTTCCGGCAGGGCAGGGAACTTGCGGAACGGTGCCAGCGTGTATTTCAGCGGCTCGACCCTGTGTTGGGTCGGCAGTTCGCGACCATGCAGCGTCATGGGGTGCTGGACCTCGACAATCGTTCGGGCAAGGAGCCGGGAGGATACCAGACCACTTTGCCCGAGCGGAAGCTGCCCTTCATTTTTATGAATGCCGTGGGGCGGGACACGGATGTCCGCACACTTCTTCATGAAGGGGGACATGCCTTCCATATGCTCGCCTCATGTGATTTGCCTGTGACGGACTATCGTCATGCGCCCACGGAGTTTTGTGAGGTTGCTTCCATGGGAATGGAGCTGATCGCCAATCGGGAGATTTCTGTCTTCTATCCCGATTCCGAGGATGCTGTTCGCAGCACGCAATCCCTGCTGGAGGGCACCCTGGAAGTGATGCCCTGGGTGGCGACGATTGATGCGTTTCAGCACTGGGTGTACACCCATCCGCATCACTCCCGCAGTGAACGTGCACGGGAGTGGATGAATATCCGCGCCCGGTTTTCGGATGGTACGGACTGGAGTGGACTTGAGACGATTGAGAAATCCCTCTGGCATCGGCAGCTGCATCTTTTCGGAATTCCCTTTTACTACATCGAATACGGAATCGCGCAAATGGGGGCGTGGATGGTGTGGCGCCGATCCCTCAAGGACCGTCGCGCCGCGCTGGGGGCCTACAAACAGGCGCTCAAGCTTGGCGGGAGTGTGGGGTTGCCGGCGCTATTCAAGGCTGCGGGAGGACGATTTGATTTCGGTGCCAGGACGATGAAGCCCCTTGTGGATACGGTGATGTCCCACTTGGGATTTTGAAAACAGACAAAATCTCAGCAACGCAGCCCGATTTTTTATAAGACAGTTTTTAGCGAATGGCTGAACCCAGAAAGAGCGCGTCCATTTGATCCGGGGATTTTCGGTTCTCCCTGGCAGCGGTGATTGCGTCGTCGAGATAGCGCCTTGTCACCCGGGTTTCATCCCGCCAGAAATCATCGATCCGGCCGCGATAACATACCTCCCAGTTCCGGTCGATGACGGCGACGAGCGGGGTGTGATGAAGTTGAAGGCTTTTTGCCAGCCCATGGCGGGAATCCCAGTAGAGGGGCAGGTCGAGGTCCAGTTCGTTGAGTTTGGTGTGGATGAATTTGGGCTGGTCATCCGCGTTGCCCCCGATGAGGATCATTCGCACATCATGCTCTCTGTGGTTGTACCAAATTCCCTTGAGGCGTTCCCAATAGAGGGTGGTGACGGGGCATGTGGAGGCGACAAAGACCAGGACAAGCACTTCGGATTCCCCTTTGAGCTGGGACAGGGGAATCGTTTCATTCTTATCGTCAAGCACTTGCAATGCGGAAAGGGGGGCGGCGCTGGCGGGATACAACGGGAGGAGGAGGGTCAGGATTGCCCCGCACATTATTCGTTTGAAAAGCCTCTCCATTTTCCTGTTTGATCGATGATTCATGCAAGCCGCTTCCGTTGCCTCACAAGCCCCTTTTCGGTCCACTTTGCGTGACCCGAATTTTTCAAAGCTCCTGGGCGGGCAGGTGATAGCAGCTTTTGGCGACCGAATCAACCAGACCGCATTGTTAAGCATCATTGTCTATCAACTGGGCAATACTTCCAAGTACAGCGCGGACATTATTTTCTGGGGAGCTGTGCCCCAGGTCGCGCTGGGATTGTTTGCGGTGGCTCTGATTGACCGGTTTGAACGGAAAAAAATCCTGATCGCATCCGATTTGAGCCGTTCGGTCCTTGCGCTTGCCCTTCCGCTTCTTTGGTTTGGAATTCATCACCACTACGTTATTTATGGAGTGACCTTTTTGATGGGTACTTTCAGCGCCTTGTTTGCCCCTGCACGCCTGGCGATCATGCCCAATCTGGTGCCGCAAAGGATTCTTCTCCCGGCGAATGCAATTTCCTCCCAGGCCGGGACGGTTGCTTCCCTTGCGGCCATGCCGATAGCGGGTTGGATTGTTGAAAATCTGGGGATTGCTCCGAGTTTTGTGATCAATTCGGTGACTTATGTCATGTCGGCGATGCTGATCTGGAGGCTGTGTCCCCGTGCGGAAACCGGCGATGCCCTTCCTCACGTCCGGCAGCATCCACTGGATGACTTTCGTGGAGGGCTTTCCTACATGGTCCGGGATCCCTTTGTATTCTTCTTCGTCATTTTTTCGGCGATGATGCAGATGATGGGCGGTGTTTTTTTTGTCTGCTTCCTCACCTATGCGATTGAGATTTTGGGGCAGACCGTGGGTGGTGCGAATCTGCTTTTCGGAACCGTGGGGCTGGGTATGGCGCTGGGGGCCATCTGGCTCATCTGCAATCCCCGGTGGGGCGAGTGGTTTCTCTGGCCCATGTTGATGTCCGCGTGCTCGGGGGTGGGGCCCATACTCCTGAGTATCATATATGTCCCCTGGACGGCGGCGGGCGTGCTCCTTCTGACAGGATTTGCCGGGGTCATGGCATCCGTTCCCGTCGACACCTTTCTTCAGCGTCATGTTCCGGATGCGTTTCGGGGTCGTGTTTTTGTGGCGAGAGGCGTGCTTGCGGGGACCGGGTTTCTTATTTCCCTCCAGTTTTCGAAGGCGTTTATTTTTCACTTTGGAGCGCTCGACGCCTTGAAGTGGTTGGGCATTGCCATGACGTGCCTGGGAGTGTTTTCGATCCTTCTGGCACGTGCCCTCCATTCGATTCTGTCACGAAAGGCACCGCTTTCATTTTCCATTCATCCAATTCACACCCATCCTGTTGAACTATGAAAACCGTCATCCATCAAATTCCCAACGGACCCAAGGCTGCCGGACCCTACTCCCTCGGTGTGATCGCTGAGGGGAAATTTCTTTTTGTATCCGGCCAGGTTCCCTTCAACCCGGCCACGGGAAAGGTGGAGCGGGGATCTATTGAGGAGCAGACGCAACTGGTCTTGAATAATCTGAAGACCATCATTGAGGCTGCCGGGGCCCGGATTGAAAACACGGTCAGTTGCCGGGTCTATCTTCAGCCATTTGATACCCAGACCTTTCCGAAAATGAATGAAGTCTACGCGAAGTTTTGGGGGGCCAATCCTCCCACACGAACGACCATCGGGTGTCAGTTGTTGAATTGTGATGTGGAGATGGACTGTGTGGTGGCATTGGATATATCCCGATGAGAATCCGTTCCAAATGGCTGGTGGACCGCGATCTGCGGATTCACAAAAATAAATTCGTCGAAACGGGGGATGGCCACGGTGAGATGGATCTTGGGGATGCGATCCTCATGCCCGGGCTCGTCAACGCCCACTGTCACCTGGACTACACGGATATGAGGTGGAGGATTGCCCCGCCCCATGGATTTACGGAGTGGATCGAGGAAATCACCGCTCTCAAGCGTTCCTGGAAGGAGGAGGACTACATCCAGTCCATTGGAGTGGGAATGCGCGAGGCACTCGAATTTGGAACCACATGCATGGGTAACTGGATTTGTGTTCCCCAGGTGATGTCGGGTTTGATTCACTCCCCGATGCGTATCTGGTGGTTTTGGGAGCAGATCGCATTTCGTGCCAACAACGAACTCCCGGATTGGACAAACTGGCCTGCTCAGGCGTCGGCCGGATCATCGTCATGGCATGGGGCCCTTGCACCGCATGCTCCGTATACCTGTCGCGAGGAAATTGTGAAAAAAATCCGCGAATGGAGCGGAGAGCATGGGATGCCCTGGAGCATTCACGTAGGGGAATCCGTGGAGGAAAATGAAATGTTCACAAGCAGGAAGGGAACGCTGCACGATCTTTTGGAAAAATCCCGCCGTCCCATGGATGATTGCGGCGGGGGGACTCCGATCCAGTGGTTGCTCCCTCAATTGAAGGCGACGACTTCCCCGGCGCTGCTGGTCCATGGGAATACGGCCACGACCGGGGACTTGAAGCTTCTGGCCGGGGTTGTCCGCCGTTCCAAGCAAAAAATCTCGGTGGCGCATTGTCCCCGTTCTCGACGATATTTTTCCCATCCGGAATTTCCTCTGAAGGAATTTCTCAAACGGAAGATTCCTGTTTGCCTCGGAACAGACAGCCTTGCGTCGAACAGCAATCTCTCCATGTTTGAAGAGATGAACCTGGTTGCCCGACAGTGGCCGGATCTGGACCGAAGGGAGATTGTGGCCATGTCCACCTTCCAGGGAGCTGAAGCCCTTGGGGTTTCCCATGAAAAATGGAGTGAATGGCAGGATTGGATTGCGATTCCATGTGACACTTCCGATCGACGGCAGATCTGGGAGGCGATCTCCCACTTTACCGGAAGACCCTTCTTTGTTATGATTGATGGCCAGACTATTTTTAAAGGGAGTCTTATATGAAACTTTGGATCGCGTTCCTTTGCCTGTTATTTGCGGTTGTAAATATGGCGAGGGCCCAGGCTCCCAAGGGTCCGGCTGAAGATTCTGATTTTGTGGAGGCGCGCCGTTTGTTCTGGTCTGGCCAGTACTCGGAATCCGAAAAGATGTTTCAGGAATATCTGGAAGGGCATCCCAATCATGAGGCCACCCGCAGTTTTCTCCAAATGATCGCCCAATCGCGCATCTATAATCCGACCAAAATCGATGAAACCCGCGTGCGGTTGGGACAGATCCGAATCCCGAAGGTGGAGTTTCGGGATGCGGAGTGGAAGAAGGTGATTGCTTATCTCCAGAGTGCGGCCAATCCCAAGGTGGATGGCAAGGACCCCGAGAAATTCATCAACTTCATCAGCATGCTTCCGTCCAACTATTCATCGAAGATCACCGTCAATTTGCAGAATGTGACTCTTCTGGAAGCCATCGATAAGATCACCCAACCCGTAGGACTTCGTTTTGTCATCGATACCTACGCGGTGATCATCGATCTGCCCGAGGTCAGGAAGTGACGGATTCTCCGCTCCCGGTGGCGTTGGTGTTGGGAGCGACAGGCGCCCTGGGTTCGGTGGTGATGGAGACTTTTGCGAAACGAGGTCATCGTGTTCTTGGAACGGGCTTTCGCAGGAGCCCCAAAAACGCCCCCGGATTTCAACTGGATGCCACTTCGCCGGAGGGGGTGATGCTCCTTCAAGAATGGCTGGGGCGTGAGACAGCCCGGATTGATGTGGCGGTTCACTGTATTGGCCTGAATCACGACGCCCTGCTTTCAAGGATGACGGATGCGGATTGGACTGGGGTCCTGAGCACGCATCTGAAGTCTGCCTTCCTGCTTTCCAAAATGTTGATTGCCCGAATGGTAAAACAGCGTTCAGGGCATTTGATATTCGTGGTTTCATGGGCCGGCCTTGCGGGCCGTGCGGGACAGGGGAACTATTCCGCGGCGAAGGCGGGAGTGATCGGTCTCGCCCAATCCATCGCTCGGGAATACGCGTCGCGCGGAATCCTTGCCAACGCGATCATTCCCGGAGTCTTTGCCAGTCCGATGACGGAGGGGTTGGATGAAAAACAGGTGGAGAACCTATGGGGAAATTCTGCGTTAAAGGAGTTTGCGGATTTGAATGAAATCGCCGGATTTATCGTCCATCTGGCCGGAATGAAAAAGGTGACCGGTCAGGTGTTTCATCTGGATGGACGTATATCTCCCGTGATGGGGTGAATTCGATGCAAATGTTGAACCACAAAGGCACAGAGCTCGTGAAAAGAAGCGGCCAGAATGCCAAAAACGTTTCGCTTCGGCATTCTGGCATTCCACAGCCCTTTCCTTTGCATCTTCGCGCCTTTGGGAGAGACCCCTCTGCTTTTCTGCTCTGTGTCTCTGTGATTTTTTATGCGCTCTCTTAAACAGTTTTGTCAGCAGCGGCTCGAGGAGGCCGAAAGGGATGGCTTGCACCGCACGTTGCGCGCGTGGGAATGGAAGGATTCGCGAACGCTCGTGCTTGATGGAAAAGTTCTCCTTAATTTTGCGTCCAACGACTATCTCGGACTTTCCACGCATCCGAAAATTCTGAGTGCCTTCTCCGCTGGGGTGACAGGCGCGACGGCTTCGCGACTTCTTCCCGGCAACCACACCGCCTACCGTGAACTCGAAAGGGAGCTGGCTCATTTTAAGAAACTTCCATCCGCGCTTGTGTTCTCAAGCGGCTATTCCGCGGCCATGGGAACGATTCCCGCACTTGTGGGTGAATCCGATTTTGTGGTCGTGGATAAACTGGCGCACGCGTGTCTCGTCGATGGTGCACGTCTTTCCGGTGCCACGCTCCGCATCTTTCCACACAACAACATGAGGCGTTGCGAGGAGATACTCCGCTCGTGCCGGTGCTCCGATCCGAAAGCGAAGATCCTTCTCGTCACGGAATCCGTCTTTTCGATGGACGGCGATCTTGCGCCCCTGGTGGAACTTGTGGAGTTGAAGAAAAAATACGGAGCCTGGTTGATGGTGGACGAGGCTCATGCCACAGGCGTCCTTGGTAAACATGGTCGTGGCGGGGCGGAACATTTTGGCGTGGAGGAGGAGGTGGATGTGTCTATGGGAACCCTGTCGAAGGCGCTCGCATGTGTGGGTGGATTTATTGCGGGCTCAGTTGAGTTGAAGGAATGGCTGGTGAACCGCGCCCGAAGCATGTTGTTTTCCACCGGTCTGCCGCCGGGGGTATGTCAGGCGGCGACAGCGGCTCTTCGCGTGGTGCGTGATGAACCGGAGCGTCGGGAACAATTGTGGGAGAATGTTCATGTTCTGGGGGAGGGATTTAAAATGAAATTGGAATCCCCCATCGTCCCGATCGTCATCGGCGATGAACGCGCCTGCATGAAAAAAGCGGACTGGCTTCGGGAACAGGGAGTGATGGTTCCCGCGATCCGCTATCCAACGGTGGGACGGGGAAAGGCGCGCCTGCGCATCAGTCTGAATGCGGCGCATACAATGGATGATTTACAATTTCTAAAGGATGTCATGATATCTTCGCATGAGTGCTGAACAGCATTCCATCAAGGCAGGCTGGATGCTCATTTGGGCATATTATTGGGCGACCCCACTCTTTCTCCTCCTGGATCTGTGGCTTGGAATCGAGATTCGGGTTTCCGCTTTCATTGATAACCCGGTCTATCGAATGGCCTATTACACCTTTTGCTTTTTCTGTTTGGGGTTTGTTCACTGGAAACCTTCGTTCTCTCCGTATATCGGATTTCTGGAATCCCTGGGTAACATCTTGATTCTGATCTTTGGAATGTGGATGCCCCTGGTTGCCATGACCCATCAAGCGGCGAACGATCAGCTAATCGTCAATCCCATAACCAAGCAAATGATCATAAATTTTATTATAAGCGGCGGAATGGGGCTGAATTCATTTTACCAGTGCCTTTTGGATATGGGGCTTCGAAAGCCGAGATTTAAGTCCATACCTCTTTGACCCTTGGGCGAAAGTCCATCGATCCATCTTCAGAACCGGCTTCTGGCTTGAATCCTGTGTCCATCTGTTTCATCATTTTTAACTCCTATGAAATCTGATTTCTCCAAGTCCTTGAACTCACGCAGCCGGGCCATCACTGAGGGTGACATGCGCGCGCCGAATCGCGCCATGCTCCGGGCTGTCGGTTTCAAGGACGAGGATTTCAATAAGCCGATCATTGGCGTCGCTAGCGGGTACAGTACGATCACGCCGTGCAATTCCGGCATTGGGCAGCTTGCCGAGCGTGCTGAGAAGGGGATTCGGGAGACAGGGGGAATGCCCCAGATTTTCGGAACCATTACGATCAGCGACGGCATCTCCATGGGAACCGAGGGGATGAAGTGTTCCCTGGTGAGCCGGGAAGTGATCGCTGATTCCATTGAAACCGTGTGTCGGGGCCAGTGCATGGACGGGGTGATTGCGATCGGCGGGTGTGATAAAAACATGCCTGGCGCCGTGATTGGCATGGCCCGGCTGAACATTCCCTCCATCTTTGTGTATGGGGGTACCATCAAGCCGGGGCACTATCATGGGAAGGATCTCACGGTGGTGAGTGTTTTTGAGGCTGTGGGACAATATGGTGCGGGAAAAATGCCCCAGCAGGATTTTCAGTGCATTGAACGCAGCGCCTGTCCCGGGCCGGGTTCATGCGGGGGCATGTTTACGGCGAATACCATGAGCTCGGCGTTTGAGGCCATGGGGCTGAGTCTGCCTTACAGCTCCACCATGGCTGCGGAGGATGCTGAAAAAGCCGCCAGTGCGGAGGCAAGTGCCCGGGCGCTGATGGAGTTGATCCGTCGGAATATCTGTGCGCGGGACATCATCACGCGCAAGTCCATCGAGAACGCCATCACGGTGGTGCAGGCGATTGGAGGCTCGACGAATGCCGTGCTTCACTTCCTGGCGATTGCGCATGCGGCCGGAGTGAAATTGACGATTGACGATTTCGAAAAGGTGCGTCAGAGGACCCCTCACCTTACAGATCTGAAGCCTTCAGGCAAATATGTGGCGACGGATCTGCATCGTGCGGGGGGGATCCCCCTGGTGATGAAAATGCTGTTGAAGGCGGGACTTTTGCATGGGGACTGCATGACTGTGACCGGGAAAACCATTTCAGAAAATCTCGCCGATGTGGTCGACACGCCCGCTTCCTCTCAGGATGTGATCCTTCCCTTCAACAAGCCGAAGTACAAGAAGGGGCATTTGAGCATTTTGAAGGGGAATCTGGCCCAGGAAGGGTGTGTGGCGAAGATTTCCGGGATCAAGGAGACACACATCACCGGCCCTGCGAAAGTGTATGATTCTGAGGAGAAATGCATGGCGGCCATCATGGCCGACAAGATCAAACCGGGTGATGTGGTGGTGATTCGTTATGAGGGACCGAAGGGGGGACCCGGAATGCGCGAGATGCTTTCGCCGACAGCGGCAATCATCGGCAAGGGGCTGGGAGACGCCGTAGGATTGATCACGGATGGGCGTTTCTCCGGGGGCACTTATGGACTGGTGGTAGGTCATGTGGCCCCTGAAGCGCAAGTGGGCGGGAATATCGCTCTGCTGAAGAACGGGGACCTTATCACCATCGATGCCGAAAAGCGCCTACTTGAGGTGAAACTGTCGGCTGCCGAACTTGCGAAGCGCCGGAAAAAGTGGAAGGCTCCGGCAATCAAATACAAACGGGGTGTGCTCGCAAAATACGCCAAACTTGTTTCAACTGCGTCCCTTGGAGCTGTGACGGATTAATTCCAGCCTGATTTGTTGGGACTCCACTGGAGGCAGGAGCATCGTTGTGATGAAATCAGTCCTCCTGATTCTGTGGTTGCTCGCCAGCGTGATGAGTGCACGCGCGGATGATTTTTATTGGAGAAATGGGGGTACGGGGGATTTCACCAATGGTGCGAACAACTGGTTCACCAATGGAGTGATTGCGGGGACATTTCCCGCCAATCCCGACAATGCGTTTTTCACGAATAATGGAGTGATCACCGTCAACTGGACGGCTTCCATTACCAATGCGAATGCTTTTTTTGACACGCCGAATGGGACAAATGTATTGGGAATTGGATCGTCCACGTGGATGCTTACCAATAATTTTCTTGTGGGGGTCACCGCGGGATCGACAGCATCCCTGGCCCAGATCAGTGGCACGCTTGTGGTGACCAATGGGAGTCGGACAGGCGCCTTCGTGGTGGGACAAACCGGGGCGGGTAACTTTCTGCTTACCGGGGGCACATTGGTGGTGGATCGACTGGTGGTGACCAATAACGACGGCATTTCTGCGAATTCAGTGTTTAATTTTTCCCACGGAACCATGACCATTCTGAATGGGTCCACATTCGCGCCCACCAATATCACCAGCGGATACAAGCTGGGGCTCACCTCCAATGACACCGCGACCTGGAACTTTCTGGGTGGGACCAATGCCTTTGCCATGGCGGGCACGAATACCTTCACCATTGGAGGGGCCAACAGCACGGGAGTGGTTCTTGTAAGTGGAAGCGGAACCGTCTGGAGCAATACCGGAGGAGTCTTTGTGGGTACCACCGGCAGTCGGCTGACCATTTCCAATAGCGCCTACGTTTATTCCTCAACCGGTCAGATGGGACAGGCAAACACCACTATTTTGGTGACCGATCCGGGGACCACCTGGAATGTTGCCAGGGAGATCCAGACGGGGAGTGGGGGTACCATGGTGATCAGCAACGGAGCCACGTTGTCCGCCAACGCTCTTGGGGGTTCCGGCAACAGCAATACCATCATCATCACGGGTTCGGGTACGGTGTTCACAAATCGAACGGGATTTTTTATGGCGAATACTTCAGGAGCCAACAGTCAGAAAAATTTGATGCGTGTCGAGTCCGGCGGGAAAGTTTTTGTAAATTCAACCGTCCTGATACGGGGCGCTTCCAACAGTGTGTTTGTTTCCGGAACGGGCTCCCAATTTCGAACCCCCTCAACGTTGGACCTGGGCAATTTTTCAAGCAACCAATTGATTATTGAAAATGGCGGGACGGTTATTGATACCACGGCGACCCTGGGGCGGATTTCCACGGCAACCAGTAATGCGGTGTATGTCACAGGTGCTGGCTCCATTTTCAGCAATACCACCAGTCTGGTCATTGGTCAGACCGGCGCCGTGAATTCGGTGATGACCAGCAATGGAGGTGTTGTTTTTGCCCCGACATTGAACATCGGTCTGGCCGCCGGAGGATCTGGGTCGCTTCTGGTGACCGGCTCCAACACTCTTGCGCGCTTTACGGCGGGGGTTTTTATCGGGTCAAACACCACCACGTTTGGAGCGGGGGCGATCCTGGTTCTCGACAACGGTGTCCTGGAGGCGACGAATATTGTCACCGGGTTTTCCAATAGCGGCATGGTGACCAATTTGGGAGGGGTGCTACAGTTTGTGAACGCGAATCCGGTTTTGATCACGAATTCCGGGGGAAGCATTTTTCTGACAAACGCGGTCCTTTCCTACCGGAATGTTTCCGCTGCCAATATTTTTCAATCCGATGTTTCAAATATCACATTTCAGGGTAACAACACCTTCCGGTTGAATGCGTCGACGAATTCGAGCATCAACGACTATACCTTTGGAACGAATAACGGAAATTTCTATCAGCATCTGAGTTTGCTGAATGGCTCCACCCGCTGGCAAAGCACGGTGGCTTCGACAATCGGGTCGGGTGGCATTTTTTCGATTTCCAATACCACGGCGAGCATCGGGGGGGTGTTGACCAATTCGGGAACAATCAATGTCTACTTCAGCAGGGTCACCTATGCGAATCCCGTGGTCTTGAGTGGAGCCTATCTGAGCGATCCCTCAACCAATATTTTTTCGACGAACGTGACCATTACCTCCTCGGGTTATATTCAGGGAAGTTCCGGGGACGTGTTCCAGTTCGAGCGGAATCTGACGCTTCAGTCGACGGCAAGCAACCTCTTCAATCTCACCGCCTCGACTGTTTTGTTTACCAACCTGGGTGGGGCTCACTTGCTGGACCTTACAGGGAGTTCAGCTCTCGACCGGGGCACCAATGGCATTGTGCAGCTGGCGGACGTCACCAATAACTTCGCCTTTGGAACGCTGAAGATAGCGGGGGCGGGGGACACGCTTCGGGTGACTGGTGACGTCAACAACGCCCTTTATGTGGGCGCCCTGAATCTTGGGGTGCTTGCGAATACGAACAATCTCATTACGGATGTGAATGTCTATTATGACAACACCCTGCTGGCGAATGCCTATTTGGGAAGTGCGACCTACGATCTGCAGGGCGCGGGAATGTTGATCCCGTATGGAGTGCCGGAGCCATCCTTCCTTGTTCCCGTTGGAATCGGGATGTTGGCATGGCTGAGGCGAAGAAAACCGGCTTGTTAGCGTTCGAATGGAGAATGGGAGTTGTTGGGGATTCACCCGGGATGCTCGATTCAGCAGGAGCCTGGGATGATCAGAGCGCGACGGTGACCGTTTTGATTTCCGTATAATTCCTGAGGCCGTACTCCCCGAGTTCACGCCCGATGCCGGACATTTTGAATCCGCCGAAAGGTGCGGCTGCGTCGAGGACATCGTAGCAATTGATCCAGACGGTGCCGGCTTTGAGTTCTGCCGCCACACGATGGGCCTTCTGGATGTCCCGCGTCCAAACGGCGGCAGCGAGGCCGTACATGGTCCGGTTCCCCCGCTCGATCACTTCCTCCACGTCCCTGAACGGGATGACGGACATGACGGGGCCGAAGATTTCCTCGCGGGCAATGGTCATTTCATCACGCACACCACAAAAGACCGTGGGTTCAATGAAATAGCCTTTGTGTCCTACGCGACTTCCCCCTGTTCGTAGTTGGGCGCCCTCATTTTTCCCTGCCTCGATATAACGCATGACCCGATCAAATTGCTCCTGGCTCACCTGTGGCCCCTGGGTGGTGGAGTGGTCAAAGGGATCTCCGACGCGTTGTTTGCTCACGCGAGCAAGGAGGCGCTCCATAAAAGCGTCATGAATGCTGCCTTCGACGAAGAGGCGAGATCCGGCGCAGCAACACTGTCCCTGATTGAAGAATAGTCCGAAAAAGGCGCCTTCGATGGATTGATCCAGGTCGGCATCGGCAAAGATGATGTTGGGGCTTTTGCCGCCAAGTTCGAGGGTGACGCGTTTGAGATTGGTCCGGGCCGCCGCCTGCATGATGAGTTTGCCGACTTCCGTGGAGCCAGTGAATGCGATTTTGTCGATCTCCATATGCTCGGAGAGTGCGGCCCCCGCATCACCGAATCCGGGAACGATGTTGATCACGCCCGGGGGAAAACCCGCTTCCATGGCGAGTTCGCCAACACGCAGGGCCGTCAATGGGGTCTGCTCCGCGGGTTTCAGGACGAGGGTGCAACCGGCGGCGAGGGCGGGACCCCATTTCCATGCGAGCATCAGGAGTGGGAAATTCCAGGGAATGATCTGGCCGACGACACCGACGGGCTCATGGCGGGTGTAGCAGAGGTGAGGGCCATTGATGGGGATGGTCTTGCCTTCAATCTTATCGGCCCATCCCGCATAGTAACGGAGGCAATCCAGGACAAGGGGAAGATCGATGGAACGACTGTCTCGGATGGGTTTGCCGTTATTCAGGGTTTCCAGAGCGGCAAGTTCGTCGATATGCTTTTCCATCTGATCGGCGAGACGAAACAAGCACATGCCGCGTTCACGTGCGGACATTTTCTTCCAGGGACCGGAATCGAACGCCTTTCGGGCTGCACCGACGGCAAGGTGGATGTCCTCGGGCCCTCCTTTGGCGACATGGGCAACGACTTCGCCTGTGCCTGGGTTGAAGGTGGGAAAGGTGGCTCGTGAAGCCGCGGGCTGAAACTTCCCATCGATCAGCATCTGGGTTTGGCGGATTTTTACCGACGTGGCGCGCGGAAGGGCGAAAAGGGGGGCTGCCATAAGAGAGCTCCTTTCGAAAAATTGCCTTTCCATAATATACCGCATTTCCCGCCTTTTCTCAAAGCTGACCGACCTGCGAGGCATTTGAACTGTGTTCCTGTGGGGGGCAGTCCGAACCAGAAGAAACCGCGAGTCCTCATAAGAAAAAACTGACGTGGCTTTTATGAGGGGCGATTGGGGCCGGCGGGCATAGACCACCGCTACAGTCCAAGCCAAAGAGGATGCTCCTGAAAAGAGTGCTCTGTTGACCTTTGTCCGGGTGTTTGACAGGTTTCAGAATGGTTCGAAAGAGAAATGCCGGATTCCGTTCCCTGCGACAGCTCATTTTTCTGGGCGTTTTTGTCGTGGTAGCGGCCTTGGGATATCTCTACTTGTACGGGCTTCCGACGAGTTGGAAAAACGCGGTTCTTCAAGAGCTCTCCCTCAGGGGGATTCAATTGGAGATTGATTCCCTGCATTTTGACCCCTGGCGTGGAGTGGTGGCCCGGGGCATTCACTACAAAACGGCTCCCACGCAGGGATTGGAGATTGCAGTGAGGGAGCTGGCTTTGAATCTGCATCTGGCGGACCTTTTCCGGAGGCAGTATGCCCTGGAGCGCGTCTTTTTTTCGGGGAGTGACATTCAGTTGATTCCCCAGACCCCGGCGCGTCCTTTGATTATTGAAAGTGCGCATGGCGGCATCCGCATCGGCAGGGATGGGATGATCGAGCTCAATTCACTTGTGGGCACCCTTCAGGGAATCCGCCTGGAACTTAATGGGTTCCTCAATTTTCGACGGGAAAAGGCAGAGGGTCCCACGGATCATCAGGGGAATGATTTTCAGACCATTCAGCGGATTCTGGATGGATTGGGGGTCGCTCAATCTGGAAATCCCCTACAGGCGAGTGTGCGGCTGGAGGGACGCCTTGCGGAACCCGAAACCTTGAAAATTCAGCTGATCATGGAGCCGCAGAAGGCGTTTTACGATCGATGGCATGCGGAACAAGTGGAGGCAAAGGTCGATTTCGAAGACAACACCCTCCATGTGCGAACGCTCCAGGTTAAAAATGCAGGGGGCACCCTTTCTGTTCAAGGCACATGGAAGGTTCATGGGGCCGCTGAGTTTGAGCTTTCGTGTAACTTGAACCCTTTCACGCTCTTCAGGGGCAGCTTGTCCAACAACTGGAGTCGTTCATTTTCGATGGCGACTGCGCCCGATGTCTGGCTGAAGGGGCGCATGGACACCTCGCAAACCAATGCCCTTCAGACGTTGGAAGCGGAGGGGAGCTTTTCGATTCACGGATTGCAGTGGCGGGAGCATTTGGTTCAAGAGCTCAAGGGGAATATCTATGCGACGAAGGGAAGAGCGGATGTGCCCAATTTCAGTCTTGTTCAGGAGTTTGGTCGGCTGGATGGAAAGGTCGCCTGGGAATTCGGTCCGAAGGCGCTCGTCTTCGATATTGCCAGCACCCTCGACCTTGCTGCCGCGATGAAGATTCTTTATCCCAGTGAGAAAAACTGGTTTCGGACGGTAGTCTATCACAAACCTCCCCGGATGAATCTCGCCGGTCGCTGGCTGGTGCGCGACCCCAACGGTTTGAATGCCAAAGGGACCTACGACTGGCAGGATTGGGAGGCGAGTGGTGTGAAGATGATATCCACTTCGGGATTGATCGACATCAAGGGGAGGAATTTCATGTTCGACCGGCTCAAGTTGATCCGGCCCGAGGGGGGAATCCAAGGATCCTTTTCCATGG
Source organism: uncultured Verrucomicrobiota bacterium (assembly GCA_964475835.1). Classification (GTDB taxonomy): domain Bacteria; phylum Verrucomicrobiota; class Verrucomicrobiia; order JABWAM01; family JABWAM01; genus JABDCI01. The sequence goes on from CAYYYL010000005.1 coordinate 84,518, forward strand.
ATTTTGCAACTCAGAACACGATTTTGAATGTTGTCAGTTCCATTGATTTTGCAAGTCTGACCCGGATGATCGGCCCGAAAACGGAGGAAACTTTTCGCCCCTATCATTTTCAAACACCGCCCAAGCTGATGCTGGTGGGCGTGATCAACATGGCCGATGATTCAAAGAACGATCTCTGGACGCATGTGGATTGCGAGAAGTTTGGAATTTGGAAATTGTCGGCCGAGGATGTTCATGCGGATGTGCGGAGTTTTCGGAAAAGTCTGGAGATCGGAAAGTTCAGCGCGAAGTTTTACAACGGGGTTCTGGAAGGGGATGCGACCTTTGATTTTTCCAGTCCCGAGCAGGATTGGGCGTTTCAGTGTTATCTCGACAAGGTGGATTTCGACAGTTTCACCCATGATCTTTGGGCCTTTAACAAGGTGCAGGGGCAGTTGACAGGTTGGGCGGAGATGAGCGGAACCATGAAGAGTTCCAAGCAATTGAAGGGACGAGGGGAAATCAAGGTGGACAATGGAGTGTTATGGCGCATCCCGCTATTTGGGGAACTTTCCCAATTCATTCCCATTCTTGGGGTTCAAAAGGCACGAAAAGCCATGGGAACCTTCACCGTCGCCGATGAAAAGGTGAAGGTGGATGATTTCAAGGTGAGCGCGGGAATCATGTCGCTGACGGCGAAGGGGGAGTACCACTTCGATCAGAGTCTGGATTTCATTGTTCAGGGGCATTTTCTCCGGGCGTTTTTTGGAATTGGTTACGTCTTCGATCCTCTGACGAAGGCGTTTGAATATCATCTGGGCGGCAAACTCAACGACCGGAAATGGAAACCAAGGTTCATTCCCAAGGAGCTGTTGTTGCAATTTGGCGATGACGAAGCGTCCAAGGCGGATGAGAAAGCCGGTGATTCCGGGGAGAAACCGTGAACGGAGTTCGTCCCATTTCTGAATGCCGGCTTTACGCCATTCTTGATTCGGCTTATCTGGGGGGGCGGGACCCGGGCCGGGTGACGTTTGAGATGATTCAGGGTGGGGTGGATCTGATTCAAGTGCGTGCGAAAGATCGCAGGGAGGAGGAGATTGCGGCGTGGACACGGGAGGTTTTGCCTGTAGCTCACAAGGCGTCCGTGGGAGTCATCGTGAACGATCATCCGGAGGTGGCGGCTTCGGTGGGAGCTGATGGGGTGCATGTGGGGCAGGACGATTTGTCCGTCAGAAAGGCGCGAACCATCGTGGGCGTGGGGCGGTGGGTTGGAAAATCCACGCATTCCATGGAACAGGCGCTTCGAGCTGAGGAGGAGGGGCCTGACTATATAGGGGTGGGACCGGTGTTTGCGACGCCCACCAAGCCGGACTATGTGCCCGTGGGGCTCCCTCTTGTGCGGGAAGTGGCCGCCCGGGTGAAGATCCCGTTTTTCTGTATTGGAGGGATCAAATGGGAGAATCTGGATGAAGTTCTTCGGCAGGGGGCGACCCGCGCTGTGGTGGTTTCAGGTATTTTGCAGGCGGTGGATGCGGCCGACTACTGTCGTAAACTGAAGTCGAAACTCGATCGTTCCGCGTTGGAATGGGAGTGATCTTTTCCACAACAAGGGATTGAATTTCTTCCCGGAACAGAGTCATCATAGCCGCTCATGAGAGTCTTTTCCTTTCTCAGATTGTTTTTCGCGCTGGTGGCGCTGGTGGGATTTTTTCAGGGGTGTTCCCGGCATTCACCCCAAAAATCCAGCGACACCTCGGTTGAAATTGATGCGAGCCTTTCGCGCGATGCGGATTATCAGGAGTTTCGCGAAGCCGTTCAGGCTGAGAAAATGCAGCAGGCTTATGAAAAGGCCACACTCCTCACGGTTCGTTTTTCCCAGAACGCAGGCGCCTGGAGTTGTAAGGGATTCGCTGCGGATCGGATGAACAAGCTGGAGGAGGCTTATGAGAACTATCGGAAGGCTGTCAGCCTCGATCCTCACTATGCCAAGGCATGGTTTAATCTCGGCGTGATCTCCGGAAGATTGAAAAAGAGGGCTGAAGAGATCAGCTGTTACGAAAAGGCTGTTGAGGTCCGTCCGGATTACTATAAAGCCTGGGCCAATCTTTTCTCTGCTTATACGGAGGCGGGCAACTCGCAAAAGGCAATCGCCGCATTTCAGCACGTGCGCCAGCTCTATCCACGCTTTGACCGCGAAAGTCAGGAACTTGCGGCGCAGAATCCGACTCCCAGTCCTGAGACTGCACAAACATTTCGTTTCGATGAGCGGATCGCCCTTCCCCGGGAAACCGAGCATCGTTTGAATTGGAATGACGGGGAGGTGGCCAGTGCGGTACTGGTGGAGAGGAATGCCAGGGGGCTGTCCCTGGTGAAACCCATGGCGCCACCGGGAGCGGATCCCGTCCGGACTGAGCAGGCTCAGAAAAATGTGGCCCGTCTTTTCAATAATCGGGGCATGGTTGCGGAGGAACGCGAGCGTTGGGATGAGGCCATCGTTTACTATCGGCTGGCGGTCCAGAAGTTGCCGCAGGAGCCCATGGTCTGGAATAATCTGGGGCTCGCCCAGATCGGTGGTGGAAAGTTTGAGGACGCCATTCACTCCTTCAAGGAGGCGATGAAATATTCCACAGACGCTTCATTGGAATCCAACCTTGCGGTGGCGCATGCGGCGTTTGGAGCCCAACTCGTGGCCCAGGGGCGGGATCTGGAGGCAATGAGCCATTTTCACCAGGCGCTGGCCATCCAGCCCAATATGACCGAACCCCGGGTCGGCCTCCTTTCCGTACTGCGTCGACGGGAAAAATGGGATGAAGTCCGGTCCCAGGGGCAGATCCTCATCGATGCGGGACAGGAGTCTGCCAATCTCTGGTACACCATGGCTCTCGCGGCCCGGGCGTTGAACCATCGGCCTGAAACCATCAAGGCTTTGGAGCAAGCCATCCGTTTGCGCCCGGATGATCCCGCCCAGTGGCATTGGTATGGAGTTGAGCAGGCACAGGCGGAAAATTTCGCGAAAGCGTCCGAGGCTTTTGAACAGGTTCTCAAGTTTGATCCCAAGAACACGGAAGCACGTTTTGCCCTCGGTGCTGCTGAAGCCCGACTGCAGCATTGGAGCCGTGCATTGCCGTTGTTGAAGGCGGTGGCATCGTCGGATGGAAGTCTGACCCATCGTCAGACGCTTGCCGCGGCTTACGAGGCTTCCGGCGATCCCGCATCGGCCGTGAAGGAGTACCGTGCATTACTCAAATCCCAGCCTGCTGATGCCGGACTGATGCGGTTGTTAGCCGATTCCCTGGCTTCCTCAAGGCAGATGAATGAGGCCATCGCGATGTATCGAAAGTCCCTCTCTCTCAAGCAGGATTCCCAGACATGGGTGGGTCTCGGTTATGCCCTGCAGGAAAATGGAAAATTTGTGGAATCCCGGGATGCCTACCAGCAGGCGGTGAAGCAGGGAGCCAATTCCTCAGAAATCTGGAACAACTTGGGAGTCGCCCATGCCCGTCTCAAGGAGTACCCCGAGGCTTTGGATGCTTTCAGCAAGGCGGCGCAGGGACGAAGCAAGGACTCAGAATTGCTCTACAATATTGGAATGGTGTTCCATGACATGGGAAAAAAGGCAGAAGTCCAACGAACCTACCAGACCCTGTTGCAAGTGGATAAGGAACGGGCCAAGGAACTTGCGGCGGTTTTGCAGAGCATGAATTGAGCGCGACGGAAAGCCTTCCATTCAGGATGAAAAATCTTTGAAATTTGAAGCGTGGCATGCTTGAATGGCCGTTCAGGTTCACTCCGCGGTAGCTCAATGGTAGAGCACGGCACTGTTAATGCTGATGTTGTAGGTTCGAGTCCTACCCGCGGAGCCATTTTGGAAGCCGTTGAAAATCAACGGCGAATGTCTCTGCCGAGTGGAAAAAATGCGCGGAAACGGCCCAAAACAAGCCAACTGTCAGGGAAAGTGCCAGGGGAAAAGAAGAACGCGTTTGCGGTGTGCCTGACGGCCGGTAGGCCGAGGGCCACACGGAAAGGCGCGTGATGATTCCTGGGAGACCGGGGTGGTGGCATGTTTTCATGTGACAACCTCCCGCATGAAAACCAGCGTGACGTCAGCCTGTTTGGAAAATGATTTCGCCAAAACGGAAAAGTTTTTGGTTCAACCTGGAAAATTACCTGCTTTGTCCTGGAACCATGCAAGGTTTGTCGTGCTTGGGCAGGAGTTTTACTGCAAAAAGGCACACCGGCTAAGCAGCCGGAATGGAGAATTATATCTACATTGTCGCAGCCTCAAAAAAATGGCGGACAGAAGTGGATACAAGAACCTGTCAGTCCCTTGGATTAAAGGAGGCACTTTTTGTTCTGCAGATCATACCTTCAAATCTAAAAGATTCGATTCTACGTAGGGAGTCTGGCTCCAGAGTCAAGTCTTGTGTAGAATTCAATAGAAATAATTTCACACCCTTTTCCCAAGCCGTGGTAAGGCCAAAAAAGGGTCGGGTTTGAGCTTGCATAGGAAATCTTTAAAACCCTAGTGTGCCATTCCTTCCTATGCGACGGCCGGATTCCATTCTTACTTGGGTGATGCTGTTCGTCAGTACTTGGATGTTTTCAATTTACGGGGCAGATTTTGATGCCGATGGGTTGGTGGATAGCTGGCAGATTCAGTATGGATTCCCCACGAATGGATATGAGAGCACAAATTTGGTGGCTTGGTGGCAGATGGACAAAACAACGAGCACGAACGTTGCCGATCGCACCACGAACAATGTCACGGGAACTCTGAGTAATTTCACCGTTTTTCCATTTGTCACGGGACTTTACAGTAACGCGATTTCGTTTTCGAGCAACTCCTTCGCGAACCTCTCCACGAACAGTGGAGTTCTGACCATCACCAACCATTTCACGATCTCGACATGGTACTACGCGACCAATACCACGAAGCGGGTGGATATTGCCACATGGAGGGACACGAACAACAATAGCTGGATTTTTGGAGTTCAGACCAATGGACTTCCCCGGTTGTTGTTCAATAATGTTCAGAACGTACAGGTCACCAACGCGGCCTACAACGTCAATAACAACACCTGGCATCATTTGGCGGGAGTCTTTGCCAAAAGCAATTCTGTGGCCGTGGTCTATGTGGACGGGATTCCCCTGGCATCGGCGACCATCACCAACTGGAGCCCCAAGAAGGTGTCCACCTTTCGATTGGGTGTGACCAATAACGCGATGTTCCTTTTGGATGAAGCCCGGCTCTACAAGTCGGTTATTTCCAGCAATGGGATGGGCCAGCTTCCCGCAACCTACTACGATACGGATGGCGATGGGCGGTCAAATATTCAAGAATTTCAAGATGGAACAAATCCCACCAATCGCGAGTACAAGCTTCTCTTATTTCCCCAATATGGAGGAGTCATCACCGGTGGAGTCAATGGAGCCTTCTACAATAGTGGGGCGGTTTTGACTCTCACGGCGATTTCCACCAACAACTTTGGATTTGGGTATTGGAGCGGAGATCTTACCGGCACCAACCGAACCCAGAACCTGACCATGAGTGCAACCCGGTCTGTGGCGGCGACGTTTGAGCCCCTGCATACCACGGACATCAATCATGACGGCAAGAGTGACATCATCATCCAGAACATTGACGACACCCAGGTGGGGGTTGTCTATCAGGATGGTCTCGGCAACGTGATCAGCTCCGAATACATCCAGTACAATGGGGGACTACCCTACAATATTGGCAATTTTCGAGTGTTTGCAACAGCGGACATCAACGCAGACGGGCATACCGATCTTCTGCTTCAGGATTCGGCTTCGACGTATATCTATGTGTCCTACCTGACCAACCAGGTCGTGACCAATTCCGCGCCCCTTGCTTCCGTGGACCTTGGGACATGGAAGGCGGCCGCTTCGGGTGATTTTAACGGAGATGGGAAGGCGGATATCCTGTTTCAGAATACCACCAACACCTTGCTGACCGTGGACTACTTCAACGGGGCGACCTTCTTAAGTGAAGCCGCAGTGACCACCACCAATATCGGGAACTGGAAAGCTGTGGCCACGGGTCGTTTCCACGACACTCAGAAGACCGACATCGTGTTGCAGGATTCTGCGACCACCGCGATCAAGATCTGGCTCATGGATGGGATCACCAAGGTGGGGGAAAGCACGGTGACCACCAATATAGCGCCATGGATTGTGGTGAGTGCGGGGGATTACAATAGCGATGGCAAGGCGGACATTGTCCTTCAGAACAAGGATACGACCCAGGTCGCTTTCCTCTTCATGGATGGAACCAATTATCTATCCACCTTTTTCAGTTCTACATATGGATCGTACCGGGTTGGAGGGGCTGCAGGGTGGGATATCGATGCTGATTTCCTACCTGATAAATGGGAGACGCAATATTTTGGCAGCGTGACCAACAAGGATGGCAGAAGCGATTCCGATGGAGATGGGACGACGGACTTGCAGGAATTCCGTTTGGGAAGCAATCCCACCGACAAATATAATGGAACTTTAATTTTAAGTAGCATCAGCGGTGGACAACAGGACGGGTTGACGAACACATTCCTCACTAAGCCTTTGGTGGTTAAACTTACCACAAATGGTGTGGCAATTACGAATTATCCAGTCACATTCAGTGTATCCTCAGGCAATGGTCAGTTCGCTGTGACGAATGGTGGGGCCTTATTTGTCACATTGACTAATCGTACCGACACCAGCGGAATGACCTCCGCTGCTTTAAAGTTGTCGAGCACACCGGGAGCGAATCCTGTCGTAATATCGGCGTTCAGTGGGACCTATACGACCCAAGTGGCTTTTGCGGAAACAGCCTATGCCATTCCCTCCTCATCCACATTGAGGCTTTGGTTGAAATCAAATTCGGGGGTTTTGACGAATTCCACAGGAAACGTCACCAACTGGCTTGATCAGTCTGGCAATAATAATACAGCCTCTCCTCCGACTGTCCTTGCGCGTCCCACTTTTGTGACGAACAGCATCAACGGGAATCCTGTTCTGCGATTCGATGGCATCAATCACACCTTGAGAATTTTGAGCAATGGAGGTTTCACCACCAATGTGGATTTGACCGCATTTGTGGTAACCCGGCCTCAAAACAGTCTTACCATCCTTTCAAGGGATGATTTTAGTGGAACAGGGGAACGAGTTTGGAAAATGGGGGTGAATAACAGTAATTACTTCTACGAATTTTTTGGAGCCGGAAATGGGGGATATGTGGAAACGGGAAGCGCCAGTCTTGGCAGTCCAAAAATGATCACATTTGGATTTAAAAACAATAGCACTCGTGACATGGCGGTGAACGGAATTACTTTGGACAGCAAGCCTGTCGGGGTCATGACAAGTTCAACGATTGGGATGGCTGTGAGTGGTCGACTTGACGGAAACGAGCTTTTCAACGGTGACATTGCAGAAATCCTGTTTTATTCCCAGGCTCTTTCCATTGAAGAACGGGAAAACGTCGAGTCTTACCTCAACACCAAATATTCTCTGGTCACCGTATTGCCCTCTGCTCCGACCAATCTGGTGATCACCATCCCTTCGATAACCAAGGCAAACCTGCTAAATTGGAGTGATACTTCAGGCGGCACCGCTTCATTTCACGTTGAGCGTAAGAATGGGGTGTCAGGAACCTATAGCAACATCGCCATCGTCGCTTCTGGAGTCACGAACTATGCAGATGCTTCCTTGTTGAATGGGGAACAATATTACTATCAGGTACGGGCTCATAATGCGGCTGGAAATTCCTCGCAATCCAATGAAGTGGGGGCTCGTCCCACACCTCCCGCAAATCTTATTGCAGGAGGTTCCTCCTCTACTCAGATCGATCTTGCATGGGAGGATCGATCGTTAAATGAAACAAGTTTCAAAATTGAAAGGAAAACAGGCGCTGGGGCTTACTCGCAAATAGGCACTGTTTCCACCAATGTGACAACATACAGTGACACCTTGTTGAGCGCTGGAACTCAATACTTTTACCGGGTACGTGCATCCAATGCAGTGGGTGACTCGGATTACTCGAATGAGACCAATGCGACGACTGGGGTTGTGGGAAATGTGGTGTTTTCTCCGGATGCCGGCACCTATCCGACAATTCAACAGGTGAAGGTGAGTTGTGCGACTTCCGGGACAGATATTCATTATACGGTGAATGGCGTCGATCCCACCCAGTCCGATCCCGTGATTGCTTCCGGATCCTCGGTTACAGTGGATCATCATATGACCTTGAAGGCGAAAGCCTGGAAAACTTCGTTGACGGCCTCGAATGTGAAAACGGGTTGGTATGAAATCGTTGGAATGGTGGCTTGCGGATACAATGTTTTTGGTTCCCGAAGCGGTGCCATCACCTACAACGGACAAACTTGGTTGTGGCCTGATACCGGAGCTCTTTTCCCACTTCCGTTTTCGAACATGACCAATGCGGTTGCCATCGTCAGTGGTCAAACTCATCGAACCATTCTTCGATCGGATGGAACTGTTTGGGGGTGGGGAGCGAATTCAAAGGGACAACTCGGGACGGGAAATTTTAATTCCTTTCCGATTGACCAGCCGCAGCAGGCCATTGGAGTATCCAATATCGTGGCCATTTCTGCGAGTCCCCAGCATGTCATGGCACTTTCCTCGGATGGCGTTGTCTGGACCTGGGGAAATAATGAAAGAGGCGAACTGGGGATTGGAACTTTTTTGGCTGCTCAGTGCACGCCCATGAAAATCCCCCAACTTTATGATATCATTGCCATTTCCGCTGGAGGCTGGGGGGAGGGTTTGGATTATGGGGCTCACTGCCTTGCCTTGGCACGTGACGGAACCATTTGGGCGTGGGGAGCCAGCCACAATGGTGAGTCTGGGAACATGGCTGGAAGCATTTCAGGGCTTCAATGGACTCCCAACCTGGTTTCGACTCTTACAAATGCTATTTCGGTCGCAAGTGGGTATGGCCATTCCGTGGCGCTAAAAAATGATGGAACCGTTTGGGCATGGGGTGCGGGAATTGCTCTGGGCCGTGGAGCTTCGCCAGATAGTACTGTTCCTCTTCAAGTCACCAATCTTTCGAATGTTGTTTCCATAGCAGCGGGTTCGGGGCATAGCCTTGCACTCAAGGGCGATGGAACCATTTGGGCGTGGGGAGTCAACGACAATGGTCAAATCGGAAATGGATCCATAACCAATGTCACCTCACCGGTTCAAGTTGCGGGTCTGACCAATGTTTTTGGAATCAAGGCGGGGGAAGATTATTCATTCGCCATCCAACGGGAAACTGGATCTATCTGGGCGTGGGGTCAAAATTCGAATGGGACTCTTGGTGATGGGACGAGTATCATTCGGACGGCTCCCGTGCCTGTTTACGATCTCTACCTTGCAAATTGGGACGACCCTGATCTGGACGGCCTTGCTTCCTGGGTGGAACGACAAATCGGGACTGACCCATTCAAAGCGGATACCAACGGGGATGGCATTCTGGATGGGGCGGCTGTTGGGGCTGGCATGAGTGCCACCAATACCGATTTTGACGGGGATGGGGTCAGCAATATTCAGGAAATTTTGCAGGGCACTGATCCATTCTCGGTGGACACGGATGGAGATGGGGTTTCGGATGGATCAGATGCGTTTCCTCTCGATCCCACGAGAACCTCGTTGCCTTCTCCAAATCCAACCGATCACACGGCCCCCTCCATCACCTTGCGTAAGCCTGCGAATACTCTTTTATAAATCATCAGCACGCCCCTTGTATGAAGCGCTTTTCGCTACTTTTGATGGCTTTCGGCATCTTGACGATGGTTGTTTCCGGGTTATCCGCGTCAGTTTCTGATTCAAAGCTTCCCGAACTTTCCCCTGAGGATCAACGTGTCTTCTCCTGGCACATTTTCGAGGAACCGCTTGTTCCCGTGGATGTGGCGGAGATTTCATCTGATGCCATGGCGGAGGAGATTCGGGATTTGCGTGCGGTGACGGAAAAATGGCAATCACGCAAAGATCCCTACGATGTCCGTGCGCTATCCGGGTTTCTTGAAAAACATCCTGATTCAAGATGGAAGGCCTCCCTGCTCGTGAACATGGCCACGATCTATCGGCGGTCGGGCTATTTTACAAAAGCGACGAATGCCTGGAGAGAAGCCTGGGAATTGAGCAAAAACAGCTCCGAACCCTGGGCTCGTCGTCTTGCCGACGGAGCTTTGGGGGAATGGGTGGAAATGCTTGCCTGGGTGGGGCGTTTTGATGATCTGGAAAGAATTTTTAACGAAATTGAAGGACGGCCGCTTTCCGGATCTGCGACCGAGAGAATCTCTGCAGCCCGACAGGGCCACTGGTACATGAAACATCGTCCCGGCGATTCCTTTAAATGTGGACCTTACGCACTCGGGAAAATCCAAGCAGCCCTTCATCCCGCGGAACCCGTTTCCCGAGCGGTTTTCGAAGCTCAATCTTCCAACAAAGGACTTTCCCTGACCCAAGTCGGAGTACTGGCCGAAAAAATCGGGCTTCACTATCAGATGGCATGGAAGAAGCCTGGCGCGAAAATGCTCTTTCCCTGCGTGGTTCATTGGAAGTTCGATCATTACGGCGCCCTCATTCGTGAAGAGAATGGGCGTGTCCTCCTGCAGGATACCACGTTGAATCCTGCTTATTGTGAAAATTCATTGATTGATCGCAATGCGGTGGATGAGGAAGCAAGCGGCTATTTTCTCGTAGCCGCGGGGAAACTCCCCGAGGGATGGCGCTCAGTGGATGAGGAGGAAGGGGGAAAGGTTTGGGGGAAAGGGAAAGTGGGGTCCGTGGATCCCAACGAGACCAAGAAGGATAGCCTGAAATCCCAGCCCTCCTGCGAAAATGCCGGGATGGCTCGTTACGCGTTTCACACGATGGTTACCAGTCTGACCGTGTCCGATACGCCTGTGGGGTATTCCCCGCCGATAGGCTATCCTGTTCGATTCGAAGCTACCTACAATCAACGCGAAGCCACGCAGCCACAGAACTTTGACTTTGGAAACCTGGGTCCCAAGTGGGTCTATTCCTGGCTCGCCTATGTGAAGGATGATACGGGTAATCCTGCTGCAAACCGGACGGTGGTGCTGCGTGGGGGTGGCGCTGAAATATTTAAAGGTTTTTCTGCGACCAATCTTGTGTCAGCGCCTCAGCGGGACAGTGGAACCATTCTGACACAGACCTCCTCTAACAGTTATGAACGGGTGATGGCGGATGGAAGCAAGGAGGTTTATGCGCTTCCTGTGGGAAGTCCGGCACGCAAGATTTTTCTCTCTTATCTTGTGGATCAGGCAAGCCATACCAATTCGTTCATTTATGACGGCAGTACACGCCTCACCAAAGTGATTGATGCCATTGGGCAGACCAATGTGATCTCCTACGTCTCCACCAATTCCTTCCTCATCGCGCAGGTGGACGATCCATTTGGACGCAAGGCGAAGTTTTCCTACGACGGCAACGGAATGCTCACCAACATCACCGACGTGATTCAGCTCAATTCCACTTTTTCCTACACCGGTGACTTCATGAAGTCCATGACAACGCCCTACGGAACGACCTCTTTTACCATGACAGAAATCGGTATCAGTCGAACCCTTGAGGCGAAGGACCCCTTGGGCGATCGTGAAAAGGTGGAGTTTACCCTGGATGACGTGTCAGCCTATGTGAACGATCCTGTTCCGGGCAATCCGGGTGGAATCTTGATCGATGACTTTCACATGAATGATGACCGCCTTTCCCTCTATTGGGACAAGAAGGCGATGCGTGCGGGTGGAAATCGGCGTGAAATTGATAAGGCGGTCATCACCCATTGGATGGAGCAGGATGATGGCTTCGCAACCCTTGTGTCGTCAGGGATTCCTTATTACATCAAGCGACCCCTTGAAAATAAGGTTTGGTACAACTACCCGGGTCAAACGACTTTCCATCCCATTTTTACTTCAGGAAAGCCGACTGCGGTGGCGAAGTTTCTCGACGACCAGTCGTCGCAAATCACCCGTTATGAATACAACACGCTCGGAAATGTCACCAAAGTCACGGATCCCATGGGGCGGATCACGCTCTACAACTACTCGACCAATCTGGTGGACCTTCTTGAAGTCCGGCAGGTTGCCGGAGGCACCAATGATCTGCTCGCAAGTTTTTCTTATAATTCCAAACACCAGCCTTTGACTGTCGTGGACGCTTCGCGTCAGACGAACAGTTTTGTGTACACGGGCAAGGGGCAGGTGCAAACCCTTACCAATCCAAAAGGGGAAGTGACCACGTTCAATTACAATGGGAGCGGGTATCTGACCAACGTGGTCGGCGCCGTGGCAGGCGCTGTGACTACCTTTGGCTATGACAGCAAAGGGCGCGTAAATTCGGTCACCGATTCGGAAGGGTACACGGTCACCACCGTTTACGATGATTTTGATCGCGTCACCTCCGTCACCTATCCCGACGGCACCTCGGATCAGATTGTTTACAGCAAGCTTGATCCCGTTCAAACGACGGACCGCCTCGGGCGCACCACGCATACATTTTACAATGCTGTGCGCCAGGTGGTTGCCGTTCAGGATGCGCTGGATCGGATCACCAATTTCAAATGGTGCAGTTGCGGAGGGCTTGAATCCATCATCGATCCTCTCTCCAACACCACCACCTGGTTCCGGGATTTGCAGGGGCGTGTCACCGACAAGGTCTATGCGGATGGCACGATGATGCACTACACCTACGAAAAAGCCTCAAGTCGTTTGAAATCGATCCAGGATGCGAAAGGTCAGTTCACGCAGTATAGCTACACCACGGACAACAATCTCTCCGCGGTGAGTTATTCCAATGCCCTCATCGCCACGCCTTCCGTCAGTTTCACGTACGATACGAATTACAATCGGATCGTCACGATGGTCGATGGGGTTGGAACGAATACCTATTCCTACTACGCAGTCAATGGAACAGTGGGTTCCGGAAAACTCCAGGCCGTGGATGGGCCTTTTGCCAATGACACGATCACGTACACCTATGACAAACTGGGGCGCGTGGCCTCACGGATTCTCAATGGATCCACCAATTTGCTGAGTTACGATTCCCTTGGCAGGGTGGTCGGGGTGACAAATTCCCTGGGAGGATTTGTCTATGCCTACACCAATCAGACAACCCGCTTGAAATCGGTTTCCTACCCGACGGGGCAAAGCACGACGTTTGACTATTTTTCGAACTCGGGCGATCAACGCTTGAAAACGATCTGGAACAAGAAAAATGGGGGATCGACGGTGTCGAAGTTCGATTATGTCTATAACCGGATCGGACAGATCACCAACTGGATGCAGCAGGCAGACGCGCTCGCGACGACGACGAATGATTTTTCCTACGACCGGGCGAATCAATTGATCGAGGCTGTCATGAAACGGGCGACCCCGCAGGTGATGGACTATGTTTACGGCTATGACAAAGCTGGAAATAGGACCAGCGAGCAGATCAATAACGCGGTGACGAAAGCGATCCACAATAACGTGAATCAGCTTACCACCCAGCAGGGGGGAGTGGGCCCCACCTATTTTGAGGGGGATGTGAGCGAGGCAGCGCAGGTGACGGTGGGAGGGACGACGGCGACGGTTTCCTCGAACAATGTTTTCAATGCCACCGTGAGCCTGTCCAATGGCACGAACCAGGTTTCCATCATCGCGGTGGACTATTCAGGAAATACCAACACAAGCACGAATAAATATTCGGTGGTGATTTCAGCCGGGGTGACGAATTCCCTTTACTATGACCTCAATGGCAATTTGACGAATCAGGTCAGCGGGACCAAAAGCACGCAGTACAAGTGGGACGCCCGGAATCAGCTCGTCAGCCTCAGTACGAATGGGATTGCGCTGAGCACGTTTGTGTATGACGGATTGGGGAGAAGGGTGAAGATTGGAAATGGATCGACCACCAATGCGTATGTCTGGTGTGGAACGGAGATTTGTGAGCAGCGGAATGCAGCAGGAAGCACCGTTAATAAGCGATATTTTGGACAGGGATTTCAGACGGGGACGACGAATTGGTTCTACACATTCGATCATTTGGGAAGCATTCGAGAAGTGCTCACCAATAGCGTTGTGGTCGCCAGATACGATTTTGACTTGTATGGAAGAAGGTCGCTGGTGTCAGGAACGGATCTGGCTGACTTCGGATTTACGGGACATCATGTTCATAAGCCGAGCGGACTGCACTTGGCAATGTATAGGGCTTATGATGCGAATTTGGGGAGGTGGTTGAGTAGGGATCCGATTGGGGAAGGGGGAGGATTGAATTTGTATGGGTATGTGGGTGGGGATCCCATCAATTTAGTGGATCCATTTGGCTTCGAAGGACGTTTTTCAGGATGGGAATTGAGCTATCAAAATACTGGTCCTGTCACTTTCAAGCGTACAAATGAAGGTACATTTAGTCCCGCAGGTGTGCGATGGGGAGATGCTGGCCGTGGTGCTATCGGGGCGGTTGGAGGCGTTTTCGGGATGACACTGGGATTTGGATTGGAAATGTTACCTGAGCCCTCGCTGACATCGAAGGTGGCTGGAACATTTGCAATCATAAAAGGTGGATATGCATTTGGAGCAGGTCTTAAAAATGTTTCGGATGCTTTTATGGGAGAATGTCCGGCTTCGCAGGGGTCACTATTCGAAGACGCTGCGGATGCGCTCGCTCCGGGTGATCAGGATTGGCAAAGAGCTGCAAAAGCAGGTGATATGGCGGCTGACTTAACTTTAGGTATGTACGGGAGAAGAGCGGCTTTAGGAGCTGCGGGACAATTAAACAAATATGCCATGATGAGAGCTTTCACTGCAGATCCGGGCAACTTTGGTGCAACAATGAATATGGCTGCAACAGGCCAGCAATTAGCTGATATTGTTCTGTCTGTTCCTAAAATGACTTGGAATAAATGAAAAAATTAAGATTAATCTTGGGGATAGTGGCATTGTGTGTTTTTGTTTTTGTTGTCATAAAAATTAATATTTGGCCTCGGATTCATAACGAATGGGATCAGCCTTTATTGTATGGCAGCATTGTCGTGGCTGGTATTTTGACTTTTACGAGCATGTCTCATAGAAGGAAGTGACCGCGCGCCAACCAATAGCATCCCGCAGGCTTCGTTGCGGACCTCGCCAAAGGCGCAGCGGTGGCTCCTGCTGGGCCTTGATTGGGGCTCTGGCGGGCTGCTGAAGCGGTTCCGGGAAAAAAGGCTCTTATCCAGTAAAGAGACAACCATAGCAATGGCGATGCCATCCTATTTAAAAATGGTGCCAAATTTGTCGATGAGTATAATACGCCAGTTACAGTTGTTGGTAGTCGAGCAGGTGGAAAAGGAATTACGGAATTTTCCGATTTCGATTACATTATAGGTGGAAATTCCAAGATTAGACGTGCTGGATTGAATGAGTTACCGCGAGGCATCAACTGGGGGGATCGTTCACCAATTGAGATTTGGAGTCCTAAAAAGAATCCACTCGATCCGAGCAAACCACATATTACCTTCACACCAAAAGGAAATTGATATGGAACAAAGTTGTGAAATTCTGTCGCAAATGTCAATTATTCCAGTAATTAAAATGTCAGGAAGAAATTTTCCTGGAGTTGTTTTGCAAGGTGATTCTCTTAAGAATCTTAAAGACTTAGTGGAAGAGATTGCTGAGCAAATACGTGAATCAAATAATGAAGAGTTATCGAATCTCGTCGAAATGTTAAATGAAAAACTCGCTGAATATTTGGAAATTTATGAATTAACTTTAAAAGAACACAAAATAGATCTCCCGTATACAAAACTGTGATTCGAATGAACGCTGGAGCAAATGACCTCAACGGCAATTTGACGAATCAGGTCAGCGGAACCTCCAGTAAAGGGACAACCATAGCATGGCAGACGCCACCCATTTAAACCAGGTACCAATGCAGCTTCTTGGCTACTTACGGTCTAGCGGTGCGAGATCAGCTTTTGCCTATCATTCCGAACGCGTCAGGACCCGGGCCACCCACATCCAGTGTTCGTCCCCGCCAACCTTGGATCTTGGAAGATCTTCGAAGCGAGTAAGGCGCGCGACTGTCATTGGCTCTCGACTAACAATGTCATTTTATTTGGCGTGTTACAAGGAAATATGACTCTTGAAGCGGCACGGAAGTTCAAAATGATGTCTGGTCGACACAAGGGGAAACCTCTGGCCCTTCTGCCCCAAGACTATTTGGAATGGATCGCGCGAAAGCATCAAAATGAAACTTTGAGGAAAGCAGCCCGATTGGTTTTGAAATATTTGAAAAGTCTTGAGAGTCCTCATCTGCATTCTCAAGCTAAGATCAACCATGATCCTCAGCCAAATGGGCCTAAATTAAGGGGTCAGTCCCATTTAAATGTATTGACTGCTACCTGGTTGAGGAGTAGATAGAGAACATGCCTCGCGCGCCACGGATAGAATATGCCGGAGCGATCTACCACGTGATGAACCGAGGGGATCGGCTCGAACCCATCTTTGAAGACGACGTGGATCGAACGATGTTCATGAAGACATTGGCCGAGACATGTGAGTCCAGCGGATGGCACGTGCACAGCTTTGTCTTGATGAAGAATCACTACCATCTTCTCATCGAAACAGTGAGGCCTACGCTCGTCAAAGGCATGCAATACCTGAACTCGACGTACACCCGACGCTACAACGTGCGTCACAAAACCTTTGGACACTTGTTTCAGGGACGGTACAAAGCGCTAGTGGTGGATGTAGAGGCAAAGGGCTATTTTTTAACGGTCAGTGATTATATTCATCTTAATCCGGTTCGATCAAAAAAGGCGCGTGAGCTTAAAGAGCTTTTAAAGGATCGATGGAGCAGTGCGGGGTGGTTGGCGGGAAGTCGAAAAGGAAAACCAGACTGGCTCAAATGGAACAGAGTTTATGAAGAACTTGGGATGAGAACTTGGAAGAGTCGTTCGCGTCGCGAATATCGCAATTATCTTGAGGGTCGGATTGCGGATGTGAGTGAGGATGATCAAGCATTGAAGAAGATCCGCCGAGGCTGGTGTCTTGGCTCTGAATCATTTGTCGAGAAAATGAAGGGGATTCTTGAGGACATGTCCGAAGACGTTCGGGAACGAGACAGTTGGGCCGGTGAAGCTGTGGAAGCGATGGAAGAGGACCGCGCGGAAGGTTTGTTGGGAAAGGCTTTTAAGGAGCTTCAATATGAGGAGATGAAGCCTAAGGGGCTCGATCGTGCGTTATTGGCTCGCTGGATTCGTTCGAGGACCAAGGTTGGAGTCAAGTGGCTGGCCCAAAGGCTCGGAGCGCGCACCGCGGGCGGATTGAGCTGCGGAATTTGGCTGGTGGGAGAGCAATTGGACAAAAATGCGAAATTCAAAAACCAATGGAAAAGATTAATTAATATAGATTAATGGGACTGACCCATTTCTTTTATGCGGATTTTTCACCGTAAGTTTCCCTCGAACAAGTTAGAGGCGCGAGCGAGTTGGCTCTATGATGGAATAGGTGTGCTTAAAATGGCATTCCGTCAAGCACGCTTCCTGACATCGAGACATTTTTAAGGTGTCAGGGAAACTGTCAGGGAAAGGCAGTAAAGGAGTGGGAGTTGAGCAGGGTTGAGTGGTGACGGATTACCCTTGATTTCAGAGGAAAAATCCAAAAACTGCCCTGAGAAAAATGACAAAGGAGAGGTCGAGTCCTGCCCGCGGAGCCATTTTCAGGCTTTGCGGTTCTGCGCCTAAACGGGTGCATTTTCAGTGGGGAGACCTTGCGCTTGACCGCCTAGTCTAGTATTATAGGGCATGGCTCAGGAAGTTGAAACCCGAGTGCGCCTACTGGTCACAGCAGGGCGTTTGATTTGGGAGCAGAGCTACGGCTCCGTCAGTGTCGATGAAATCTGCATTCGTGCTGATGTGCGGAAGGGGAGTTTCTACTACTTTTTCCCTTCGAAGTCCGATCTGGCAGTTGCCGCGATGGAAGATCAGTGGCAGAAAAGTCGCGTGTTTTTGGATCAGGTTTTTTCTCCCCAGGTGAAGCCCCTCGATCGGATCGTTCATTTTTGTGAGTCCATTTATCAACGTCAGAAGGAGAAACAGAAGGAAACAGGGAAGGTGTGTGGGTGTCCCTATGCGTCGATGGCGTCGGAACTCAGCACGCAGGATGAAAAAGTTCGATTGAAGTCGGTGGAGATCATGGAACGTTATTGCACCTACCTTGAAAACGCGCTTCGGGATGCCCGGGAGGAAGGCCTTGTGACGGATCGGGATCTCAAGGCCCGTGCCCGGGATGTTTACCACCAGATGGCAGGGGCCCTTCTTCAGGCAAGAATCCAGAATGATGTGGAAGTCCTTCGCCCCCTCAGGTGTTCCGTACTTAGGCTTCTCGGGATTTCTGAGAAATCGAAAGTTTGATTATGGGGCGGCTTTTCCATTTTCGGAAAAAGACTCCCTCATCTCCCTGGTGCCCGACCACCCTTTAGGACCAAGCAGGATACCGGGATCTGATTTTTTCGTCACCCCTTCAAAAGGTTTCCAAATGAACGGGAAAGCCCTTATCGATTTTAATTGACTGACCAGTCAACTAGTGTTAAAGATTCATCATGATGAATCATCCTTTGGAGCGGGAAGATGGTCGTGAGTTGAACAGTCTGAGTATCTATTTGCGTGAAATTGGGGAGACGCCTTTATTGACGGCGAAGGAGGAGAGGGCTCTGGCGCGTCGGGTGCGCAAGGGGGATAAGGCGGCAAAGGAGCATATGATACGCGCGAACCTTCGCCTCGTCGTTCGACTGGCTCGTGATTATGCCAACCAGGGGTTGCCCCTTGAAGATTTGATTGCGGAGGGGAATGTGGGACTGATGCGAGCGGTGGAAAAATTCGACCCGAAACACAACGTCAAACTTTCCACCTATGCCTCATTGTGGATCAAGCAGTCGATGCGCCGTGCGTTATCGAATCAGTCCAAAACCATTCGCCTTCCGGTCCATGTGGTGGATCGTGTGGCTCACATGAAGCGGGTGGAACGCAAACTTGCGGATGAACTGGGTAGGGTGCCCACGGATGAGGAGTTGTCCGACTCCATGGGGGTGCCGCCGCGCAAACTGGCCCAATTAAAGCAGTCCTCGCTACCGACCTATTCCCTGGATGCGGTGGTGGGGGAGGACGGGGAAACCTCCATGGGATCCCTGATTGCGGATGAAAAAGCTGGTGATCCTTTCGAAGTGTTCCGGGAAAAATCCACCCGGGAAGACCTCAAAGGGTTGCTTAATGATCTGGACGAACGGGAGCGGACAATTGTGGTGAAGCGATTTGGACTGGATCAATCCGAGCCCATGACGCTCGACATGGTGGGCCGTCAGCTCAAGGTGACGCGTGAACGCATCCGCCAGATTCAGGATGAGGCGCTTCTCAAGCTGCGCCGCAAACTGAAGGAGCTGGAGAAGGAGCGCCTACTACCGGTTCCGCCTGCGGTGGAGTGGAACTGATTTGGTGGTATTGGAAACTCGTACACGGCTTCTGAACAGTATTATTTTGTTTTTGAATCCTTTTTGTCATGAAACTGTATCCATTGACGGGAGGTTTCGGTTAACGTTTTTCGTTTTAGAGGATCCATTCTCATGGGATCAAAACGGTATTCGTTATGAAGGCAAATGAGTTGTTCCAATAATTCTCCGAATCCAGGTTGTTCGTGGAAACGTTGATTCCATTGCTTGAGGGTTTCCCCAATTTTTCGTGGAAATCCGTGTCGACAGAGATTTTTTTCGATTTCGTAGAATTCCGAATCGCTTCCTGGATTTGCATTGAGATTTTGGATCTGGAGGGAATGGGTTTTTTTCCGAAGTCCTGATTTGCGCGTTGCACGAGGGAAAATGCAGACCAGTATTCCGGTGATCAATGTGAGAATGATCCAAAACGTGGCTTTGGGATGACTCGCCCGCCATTCTCCAAAATCAAAAAGCAATTGATTCAGAGAATCCCATATGGGCTGGAATTTGGACGCTGAATCGCGTTCCACGGTCGGCCAACCAGGGGGGGTGGTGTCCACGTCCATCCAGTGGCTCCCTACATAGGCCCGAACCCAAGCGTGGGCATAACGTGCACGTACAAGATAGTGACCTGTTTTTTGTTCGATTTCCGGAACGGCATATCCCGTGACATATCGGGCGGGAATATGGAGTTTCCTCAAAATGAATACCGTTGCTGTGGCAAAATATTCGCAATGGCCCTCATGCGATTGATTGAGAAAATTACTGACGGGACTGGTTTTGGACGTGTTTTCGCTTTTTGTAAAATGAGTGGTGTAACGGAAATCATTTTGAAAAATCCCACCGACTGCCAAAATGGCTCTTTCCGGGGGGATAAAGTCCAGGTGATGGTGCGTCACAAATTCCGTGACGGCAATATCCTCATTGGGTGAAATTTTTAAATCTTCCTCGGTGGGAAGCTCTTCAGGAATCCCTCGGGGATCATAGACCACCTCGTATTTGAGAAAATCAGGTCCTCCAGTCGCCAGGATTGAGCGAAACGCATTTTCCTGAAGTTGGGTCACATCCAGGGATTTGATGGTGGAAAGGCCATCTGGAAGGGCAAGCAATCCATTTCCGCGCCAGTTTTGTGATATAAAAAAGGATTTTGTGGAATGATCTGTGGATTGGATCTTCCAATCCCCATTTCCAGTCATGCTTACCGGATGAAATGTGCTTTTCGGTGCAAACCAGACGGTGTCTTTGTAGTGGTTGTAGACGGCTTTGCGGAGAAGCGGCGGGGGAGTTCCCCTTCCGGGTTTGATTCGAAGGATGATTTGTGACGATTGCTTGAGATCTTGAACGGATCCGATGGAAGTTCGGCTGATTTCAGGATCGGTTCCCTCACTATCCAGTCCCATGAACCATCGACCCGCAGCCTGTTCCACCACAGGCTGGAATTGATGGAGGCTGGTGTGGCCCCATTGTCCGATCCATATTCCTGCAATGAAAAGAAGTGCCCAGGTCCCTAGGCGTCGCAAATCGCGAAACGGGAAAAGTCCCCAGGCCATGATTCCACAGATGGTTAAGTAAAAATTAGAATGAATGGGTGCGCCCGCACTTGCTGAGATCCAGGTAAGAATCAAATAGGTGGTTAAAACATGAGTGCTTTTGAAAACCATCCTGCTTTTCTGGAGGCGGGGAGAGAATGTGTTGAGGTAAAAATCTTTGTCGCTCCATGTCTGAACGAGTATTGCTGGAAGGAGAAGCAGCGGAAGCCAGAGAACCACGCGAACTAGGGCATACGATCGTCCAAAGGCGATGAAGGAGAAAAGGACTGCTCCCAGCAAAAGAAAGAGGGTGATTTTCCATGCCTGGGCCAGGGTCTCTCCGGTCATCTGCCACCGTCGAGATGTGAATCTCGGGACTTCAAGGGCAAGCGCCGGAAGCACCGCGATCCAGAAGGATTCGTTTCTCCATCCCCATAAAAGGAGTGTCATCAATACGAGTAAGGGAGGAACGCTCATAGGGATCCGAGGACTTCAGCCACTTTGTTTAAGCGAACCTGAAGCACAGAAAGATATTTGGTTTGAGAAAACGATCCTTCCAATTGGGGCGCTTCATCGGAGGTGAGGACGAGAACAAGCGCGGGAATGTTGAGTTGTTGAAGACTCTTGATCAGGGCTTTTCGCTCTTCGTCCCAACCCAACAGAATGCAAATGCAATGAGTCGTTTCCATGGAGTGCCCAAGGAAAAGTCTGTGAAGGGAGGAGAATGTCGAAGTTCTGCATGGCTCCGCACAAGCCAGGATTTCAAGCATCCGATCGACCGGAGCCACGCTTCGGCCTGCGGTGAATCGGAAAGCTTCGGTGCCGACAAAGAGGAGGTCCAACAGGGATTCTTGAGTGTCCAACACACATGCAAACGAGGTTGCAATGGAGACGGCTTCCTCGAAAACGGCATCATTCGTCGAGGGGGATGGAAAAGTGTCCAAAATCAGAGCATGACGGACAAAAAATTCATCGGCAAATTCCTTAACAATGGGCTTTCCGGTTTTACTCCAACTTTTCCAATGGATGGACCGTAGGGGATCTCCCGGACGATAGTCTCGAAGGGATATAAACTCCTCGGATTCCCCGATTTTGGATGCGAGTGCCACGCCTCCCCGCTGGTACGTCTGGCCATGACTCATGGAGAGATGGGGGATTTGATAACGTTTTGGGAGTACCACGATGGATTGTGGGTGAGGAATGCGGGTGAGGCTTCGGGAAATTCCCAAAACGTCAGGTTGGGCAACCGCACAGGATTCGAAACGAAGGTAGCCGCGACGAAGAGGAGTTGCTTTCAACGGGATTTGATACGAACCCCCTGGAACAAGGGGGAAGGCCCCGGGCTTTGCGATTTCAACCCGTGCATTTTCAAATGTGGAAATGGGCCAGAACCATTTAAGAAAACGTTTCCCGCCTCGTTGATTCGAAACGCGGGAATAGTCTTCAAAACTCGGACGGCAATCATCGAGGGTTTCCAAGGCTTCAAGGGCATTCCATGAACGTTTTCCCAAATGCCGGATCCTCATCCAATATTCAAAGGGTTGTCCGACACAAACAATCTTGGGAAGTTCCCGTGTGATCTCAAATTGGTCTTTTGAGAGAAACGAGCTCAACCAGCTCAGCAAGGTGATCGCAGAGACAAGGGTGAACAGTTGATAGGTGAACGAGTTGTTCGTGTCCAGGCCGAGAGTGGCGGTGATGACCATGGTCGCCAGAAAGAGAAGTCCTTTTGGAGAGAAGTGGCGGATCAGGTAATGCTTCCATGCAGTGACCCAGCGGTAACTGCGATAGATTCCGCGAATGAAAGTTCTTTGAAGGAAGTTATTCAGGCGGGGACTGGAGTTTTTTCCAAAATTGTGGTGACAACCTTTTCGGGCGTGAGTCCTGAGAATTTGGCCTGTGAATCAAGGACCAGGCGGTGAGCGATCACATCCGTGGCAATCTCTTGAATATGATCGGGCTCTACAAAAGCGCTGCCATCAAAGAGAGCCAGTGCTTGAGCTGTTTTCATCAGATTGAGAGAGGCGCGCGGACTGGCGCCGAGCAAAACCCCTGGCGCGGAACGGGTGGCACCGGTCAATTCCACGATGTATCGATTTAATTCGTCACTGATACGAACTTCCTGGGCTGCCTTTCTGAGTGCCAGGATTTGGTCGCGCGTGGAACAGGCGACGATGGAATCGATGGGGTGACCTTTCGTCTGAGCAGAGAGCAACCGGGCCTCCTCCTCCGGGGTGAGGTATCCCAGTTTGAGCTGGATGGCAAAACGGTCCATCTGGGCTTCCGGCAGGGGATACGTGCCTCGAAATTCCACGGGATTCTGAGTGGCGATGACAAAGAAAAGGGGATCCAAAGAGTGGCACTGTCCATCGATGCTCACCTGATTTTCAGCCATGGCTTCGAGAAGGGCGGACTGGGTTCGCGGTGAAGCGCGATTAATTTCATCCGCCAGGAGAATGTGGGTGAAAATGGCGCCCGGATGAAATCGGAATTCGTGTTTGCCTGGGTCAAAAATGGAAACGCCGAGAACATCTGAAGGAAGAAGGTCGGGGGTGAATTGCAGGCGCTTGAAGTTCGCGTCCAACGAACGGGCAAGGACCTTGGCCAGGGTTGTCTTTCCGGTGCCTGGATAGTCCTCCAACAATACATGACCGCCCGTGACAAATGCCGCAAGTAGTTTACGAAGGGTTCGGGATTGCCCTCGGATTACAGTTTCAACATTGGTGAGAATGGACTGGTAGACGGACTGGGGGGATGAATTCATGGGACTTGGGATCTTTGAAGGGGAAAAAAGAAAAAAACAAGTTGGGGATTGTTATCAGGGAGTCAGCGTTCCACGGATTGTACTTTTGGATAGGGATTGGGGATATCTTCACGCCCATGAATACCGGTTTCGTCGGTATCAAATGGAGAATAAAAATGATCGAGAAAGTCTTTCCAATTGTCATAGTTTCGGACAATAGCCAAATTTCCGGTTTTAATGGCTATAGTGAGTTTTTTGTCGCGATCACGGTCTTCATCAATTTGGTATTCATTCTTTAAAAGTTTTTCCCGTTCGAATAGCAGGTTTTTGGCTTGGGAGGCGTCTCCAAGCATGGCAGATGCGGCGGCAAGAGTTTTTAAAATCTGAAGACGAGAATAGTTTTCTTTTTGACGCGGGTCGGCCAATAACTTTTCACACATTAAACGGCAAAGCTTGAAGTCGCCTGGTTGAAAGGTAAAGACGGCAGCATTGTGCCCCAGATAAAACTCATTGACAGGAGCGGATTTGTCCTCCAACGGATATGAAAAGGCGGATTTTGCAGCTTCGATGGCCTGTGCCTCGCGCATTTCGCGCATTTCGAATAAAAACAAGAGAATGTAATTCGAAAAGGATCCATGCGAAAACACCCATTCCTCGAATTCCTTGGAAGCAAAGTCTCTTTTTCCGAGCCGGCATTGTAAATGAGCATGGGTAAAACGGGGATACCCACCGGCTGGGTTGTCGTGGATCCATTTTTGGCACATTTGATCGGCTTCACGAAATTTTTCAAAACGCAGATTGAGTAGAAACTTTCCATCTTTGGACCTTTCGTCCTTGGGATTTTTTAAAAGTTCTCGATCAAATCCTTTGGCGACTTTTTCAAAAATTTGATCCATTTCCAAATGTTCCGTGATCGGCAAACGCAAATTCATCAAATATTTATCCGGTGATTCTTCTGAGTGGAACGAAAGTTCCCAGACATTGGTCAACGAATTGGATTATTGCTCATTTCGTTTGAGGCTATAGCCAAAATGATGGAAACCCCCTCCCATCTCAATAAAGGCATTTTTCGGTTGAACGCGGCCATTTCCATGACCAATGGCATTCAATTCTTCCGGGAGCCATGCATAGCTTAGATACTCGGGGATGAAATTTTGATCCGATTGGCAATAGAGAGCGAGGGTTTGAGCAACAGGTTCGTAAACTTTAGGCTGTTTTAATTGCGCTTCATTCAAATCGATTTGAAGGGCCCAAACTAAAATGACAAAAAATATCACTGGTACTTGAAACAAATAAAAAAACAAACTTCGGTTTAGAATCAAGGAGAAGGTCAAAACAAATGTTCCAATACAAAGCAAAAATTTTGTTCTCCGTGCAAAAGGTTTGATTGCCCGATTGTCGGATTTTGTTCGACGGCATTTTTTGTAAACTTTTATTCCCATATAGGCCCCAAACCCAGGGGCAAGGATAAGGAACTCAAATATTTGCCAAGCGAGAATGAGTTGATACGAAGGATTCCATGAAGAATGTATTACCACAGCTTTTAGGAGCAGGTAGGCAATCCCAGATACAATGAATGTGACTATGGTGATGCTGATGCCCCAAAAAATACCAAGGATTATGGCGCGTCTTTGATTTTTCTGGAGAATGGTTGGGGATGCCATTGTTGTCATAAGCCGAAAAGGATTAAAAATTCAGGATTCCGGTTGGATCAAATCCAAAGCACAATCTTTTCTTTTCCGTGTCCAAGCCACCCAGGTTCCCACTCCAAAAAGGAGGAATCCGAGGACGATGGAGGTGATGCCTTTTCCAGGCAGAGAGACCGTTGAAAGATGGGGAAGCAATGTGAGACCAGCACCCCCGATGGGGGCGGCGATCATGATCCAGCGCTGCCAGATAATGCGGATAAGTAAACCCAGGCTGAGCATGCTCATGCCGTAGGTGGTCAGCATGATCTTATGAAGGGGATGGGACGTGTCCATTCCCAAGAGTGAAATAAGGACCCAGAAGAGGGTTGCGATTGTTCGGATGATGCGATTTTGTTGATGATCGGACCTGTTCCAAAGCAGACTTTGGAGAAGAAAGAAGGCAAAACCGTTTTGGGAGGCAATCAGGGAAACCATGTCCGAGTTTCGAAAAAGGAGTGCGCTTGCGCCGGCCACTCCGAAGCTGGCAAAGAGGGTGGTGGGGCTGGAAGGTGCGACAAACGATTCAGCAATTAACAGGAATCCTGCACCCCAAAGCAGTAATTCGATACGGTTTGATTCACCCCAGGTGCCTGGAAAACTTGCGATGAAACACGCGGTTGAGAGGAGGGCGAGTTGTCGCGGAAACTCGATTTTGGCTTTTACGAAATGGCCTGCGCAGAAAATGGAATTCAACAACATTAGAATATTGAAAATCCCCGTTTCGGGATGGGTGACGGAAAGCCATGGAACGATGAAGGGGAGGAAAAGCAGGGTTCTTGTGGTGGAAAGGGAATATTGGGGATCCCGGCGACTGATGCGGAAGTGAGCGATCCATCCGGAGATCCATAAAGTCGGGGCAATGCAGTGAAGGCCGAAACCAAGATCATAGACGTAACCGATGCACCAGAGTTGAACTCCGGTGCCGACTATCCAGAGGGTTGCCAACCCAAATGGAATCCATGTGCGTTCCGATAAGATCTTGCTGGACTCCGTTTTTACAGGAAGCCAGAGGAAGATGAGACTCAAAGCAGGAAGAACGGTGAACCATGCGAGACTTTGGGCGTTCGGGACCCATGCCAGATGGTCTTTGCTCAAGTGGCGAAAAATCAGGGGAAGAGCGACGTTCAGAATAATTAAAAGCCGGCCAAAGGTCAGGAGCATCTTTGGAAAATGGAGCGAGGGACAGAATTGGCGAAAGCATGCCAATCGGATGAGCGCGAGCAGCCCTCCGATACCGATCACGAGGAGGAGCGCTTGATTTCCGAGAAAACCCGCCTGACTGACGAGGAGAAAGGGAATCATCAGAAATCCCGCCTCCAGGAAAGTCAGCAAGGTGGCATCATAGTGGGTTTTTCGCCGAAATAACAAAACGGATGTTCCAACCAGCAAAGCTTCGTAGATTTGAAGTGACAAAAAATTAAAACTGAGTTGGAGCTGATGATCTTCGAAAAATGCTCTTCTATCCGACGCGTGAGCGATTCCGTAGAGGAGAAGCGCGGCGCTTAGGAGATAGAAGGGATTACATGCCAAGAGTTTTTGAAGCCAGTCAACTCCATGGAAAGGGAGTTGTGGTGTTTTTGGGGTTGGAATGGGGGGAGGAACGCGGGATGAGCCGATGTGGGAGTTGATCATGGGGGCGTGGGTTGAATTTAGAGGGGCGGGAATACAGGTGTCTCGCGTGCCAAAATCGTTGTCCCGTGCGATTTACTCAGCGTAGAGCGGTTGGTTCGAAGCCCGACCGAACACGCGAGACACGTGTATTTCCTTTTCTTGATTTTGTTTGTTTCAGGCATGTCTGGAGGAAGTTTCATGGCTTGCCAAAAGAATGAAGGTAAAGGTTCGTTTGGGATGTAAAACTTCTGTAACTGGCATGCCCTTCGATAAAATAGATACATCCCCCGTTTTTATTGTGGGAACCCGGCTTCTCCACAATCAAAGGAGTATTCGGATCCGAGGCCTCTGTGAGGTGGGGGACGATTCGATAGGAGGAAAATTCATTCAAATTTTCCCATGTCAATTCGATTGCGGAGTGGTTGTGATCCGCGGGACAAAGAAAGTTTCTTCCGGGAATGGGCGAGGAGAGGTAATCTTTAAGTTGTGAAAGCCTGTCAGGGTATTTTCCGTTGTGTTCTTTGGCAAAATCTTTGCACAGGAGGCCAAGGTAATGGGTGTTATTATGGCAGCATACGCGTCGAGCTTTTTCCCGGGATCGAGTGGTATGAATACAGCTTGGTTGAAGAAAAATTAGAATGGTTAATCCAGTTGACAAAAGGAGGCTGATGCGGCTAGGCCATGAATTACAGTGTTTGTCATTTAGTTTCGAATGGCTCATATAATTATCATTTACTATCAAAAGCTATTAAAAACAAGTAAAACATTGCTTTTTCTTTGTTTTTAATGCAAATTGAGGTATGGATACACACAAGGATGGAGGACAAAAGGCTCCCAGTTGGTTTTCGATCCGGGAAGCAGCGGACTACCTTCAAGTGGGGGAGCCGACGCTCTATCGATGGATGCGTGACGGGAAAATTACTTATCGAAAGGTGGGAGATTCGACACGATTTTTAAAACAGGATTTGGATGCGGTGGTGGTGGTGCACCCAAGTGAGAAGGATGTGGAAAAGGTGACCCTGTTTTGCCCGGTGTGTCATCACGATGAATTGGTGGAAGGGATGATCCAGAGTACGGGACGAAACTATTTTGTTCCAAAAAAAGCGAAGTTTTGGACCTTCGCCACGAGCAACGTGGAGACACAGGCCCACATGTGCACGCGTTGTGGGGCGCTAACTTGGATTGGAGATGTGACCAAGCTGGAAAGCCTTCGCGAGGCGAAAAAAAGTGGAGCCGAGAAAAATTCAGAGTAAAGGCGAAATTTCCTTTTCGAAATTTTTTTGTGTGGAAACCCGGGTAGGCCTCCTTCGCCCGTCTCATCATTTCTAAGCAAAGGCATTTTGCGCATGGAAACATGCGAGGGCCGGGCGCGTCTCTGCGCCCGGATCTGCCGCAAGTACCCGGTGGGCTACCGGCTTCTGATTTTAGACGTGATTTTTAAACATCCTAGCCCTCTCAACAATGGGAGTCTTTTCTAAGTCCTTCAGGTCAAATTGCTTGGTCAAGCAGCAAGCAGTTGGTCCGCCACAATCGAATCCAAAAGGTGATTTTTTGAAGTCCACGCAAGAGTTGCAGTGGTCTGAAAATTGTACACGCTGCATTTTGCATACAAAAGTCGCCTTTAAACTATTGACTTTATATGTATAAATGAGGAGTCAATTAGTTTTTGCGATAATTCTAGTGTAAAAATATGGACATATGCAAATTTGCATGCAAATTGGCGCCATTTTTGTGTTTTGTCTCAAGGAATGAGGAGTGAATCGAACTCATTCAGATTATTTTTGGTTCAATTCCGAGGTTTTGCAGAAATTGCATGATTTTTGAGGATGTTTTTTTCTCTGAATTGAGATCTTTTTTCAAAACGAAGATTTCGAAGGAAGGGGGTTTTCTCAAGTTTGTTTGGTGGGTTGTTCCTTGAAGGGATGATAGGTTGGCTTGGGTGATGCTTGTTGAGAGGGTGTGAAAACCATCCTTTCTCGTCTGGGACTTGTTCTGAGCATGTTCCTCGCGGTTTCGGTCCAGGCGGCGACGTCCTCGATTGATTTGAATCTTCTTGAGATGCCCCCGGTTGGAGCGAACGGTCTCCGAATTCTTTCACCCACCATGTTGGAGCTGGTGGTTGTGAATACGAAGCCATTGGATCCCGGTCATGTGACCATGTGGGATTTTGTGGATTCGAGCAATCAGCTGCACCTTCCTTCCACCGCTGAATTTGTGGTCAAGGCGGGCACGCAGACAATCACCGTGCAATCGATCGGTTTCAAGCGGCGTGTGTTGTACGCGCCGTTGAGTCCGCGTGATTTGCGGATCCTGAGTTCGATTTATCTCGTTCTCGGAACTCCGATCGCCAGTAACCAGACGGTGCAGGTGACCAATCCGAGCGGAGCGCTGTGGCCTTCCAGCATGCAATTCACGGATATCGCGGATCCGATGCGCTTGAATCCGGCGATTCACGTGAACCAGATCGGGTACATGCCGACTTTTTCCAAGAAGGCGATGGTGGGTTACACGCTGGGGTCTCTCGGTGACATGAATCTTGCGGGCATCACCACCTTCAAACTGGTGAGTGTGAGCACGGGCGCGGAAGTTTTCTCCGGCACGCTGACGCTTCGCAAGGATGTTGGCTTCACGTGCACGCCGGTGCCTTATCAACAAATGCTCGAGGCGGATTTCACGGCGTTCCAGACGCCGGGCGAGTATTGGCTGATGGTGCCTGGAATGGGGGCGTCCTATCCGTTTATGATCAATGAGGGGATCGCGGGTGTGGCGGCTCGGGCGTATGAGCTTGGCATTTACCATCAACGTTGCGGCACGAGCAATGATCTTCCGTTCACCCGTTTCGTCCATGGGGCCTGCCATACGGCGCCTGCGACGGTTCCGGATGCGGCTTCGGTCAACTGGCAGTTCATCACCAGTGCCACGGCGGATTTCGCCGCGAACCCCAAATTCACCGCTCCTCAGCTGACGAGTCCCTCGGCATGCATGTATCCCTACGTCAATGCAGGCCCTATGGATGTTTCCGGGGGTCATCATGATGCCGGCGACTACAGCAAATACACAATCAACAGCGCCATGTTCACCCACGCCCTTACGTTTGCCGTGGATTCCTTTCCGGGAGTGGCGGCCCTGGATAATCTAGGAATTCCCGAGAGTGGGGATGGGAAGAGCGATGTGTTGCAGGAGGCCAAGTGGGAGGCCGATTTTCTGGCCAAGATGCAGGATTCGGACGGGGGATTCTACTTCCTCGTCTATCCCTATGATCGCAAATACGAATACAACGTGACGCCGGACCACGGTTCGCCCCAGGTGGTGTGGCCCAAGACCACGTCGGTCACCGCTTCCGCAGTGGCGGCCCTTGCGGAGATCGGATCCTCTCCTTTGTTCCGTCAAAACTATCCTGTGGAAGCGGATCGTTACCTTTTGAAGGCCAAGGCGGGATGGGATTTTCTGGAGAGGGCGATCGCGAAGTATGGAAAGGATGGTTCGTACCAGAAATTGACCCACTACGGACACAGCTTTGGACATGATGACGAATTGGTTTGGGCGGCTGCGGCGATGTTTGCCGCCACGGGGGATGACTACTATCAGCAGAAAATGATGCAGTGGTTCCCGAATCCGAATGATCCAGCGACCCGCCAGTGGTCCTGGTGGTATATGTTCGAGGGCTATGGCTGCGCGGTGCGTACCTACGCCTTTGCCGCACGAAGCGGACGCCTTCCTCTGGCGAAGATGAATGCGGCCTATCTCGCGAAGTGTGAGACCGAGGTCAAGAATGCAGGACAGGCGCTTCTCTCCCGCACTACGAATTGTGCTTATGGCAGCGCGGTTTCTGCGGAAATCAAGCGCTTCCTGCAGACAGGATGGTATTTCTCCAGTGACCAGGCATTCGACATGGCGGTGGCCTACCAGCTGGATGCGAATAATGGATACATCGATGCCATCATCCAGAACCTGAACTTTGAACTTGGCTGCAATCCCAACAACGTCAGCTTCATCACAGGCCTTGGCTGGAAACGCCAGCGTGAGATAGTGCACCAATACGCGGTTAATGATCGCCGCATTCTTCCTCCCTCCGGAATTCCCCTTGGAAATCTCCAGAACAGTTTCATGTTCAACAGCAAGTACCAGACCTCCGCGGGAGGGAATGAACTGAAGGCGTTGAGCTTCCCTATCGATGATGGAAATGTTTCGGCCTTCCCGTACTACGATCGCTGGGCGGATTCGTATAACGTGAACACCGAGTTTGTGAACGTGAACCAGGCCCGAAGTCTGGCAAGTCTCGCATTCCTTTTTACCAAAACGAGTCTGAAAAACCAGGCTTGGCGCTCCATCACGCCGACGATCACGGGAGTTGCCTCCCAGGTGACGGTGAGCAATCAGGTTGTTGCCACTGTACAGGCGAGCGGATTTGATCTCACCCAGGCGAACGTGGTGTGGGAGACTGCCGGCAAGGAGCCCGCTTTCGGAAGAACCTTCACGTTCACCCCTACTGTGGTGGGAACCAACTTTGTGGAGGCTGAAATCCAGATGCCCGATGGTCGCCGCGCCTCAGCTGCCTTGGATTTCACGGTGGTAAAATCAGCGACGACACCGACACCCACACCAACCCCCACGCCCACTCCCACCCCGACGCCGACACCTACTCCCTCAACCAATGTGGTTGGCAATGTGACGGTAAGTATCCGCTCCTACGATCCGACCACATCGGTTCTTACAGGCGGAAGTGGAAGTTTCACCATCATGCGCAGCAAAGCGACAGCGGATCCTTTGACGGTGGCATTCCTGATTGGGGGTACGGCTGTTAATGGACTCGACTATACCTTGTTGTCCGGTATGGCAACCATTCCCGCGAACTCGAGCGGAGTTACGACTCGCGTAGTACCTCTGAGTCACTCTCTGAATGTGGCGACCCAGAGCGTCGTGATCACGCCGGTGATCGGTCCCGGGTATACCGTGTCCACACCCAACACAACCACCGTGACGATTACGGGAAACCCTCCGGCTCCCACGCCGACCCCAACACCCGTGGTGACCAATACTCCTCCGGTTGTCGTGCCTCCTGTGGTGACCAATACTCCCCCTGTAGTTCCCACCCCCGTGCCAACACCAACCCCGACACCTACGCCTACGCCTACGCCTGTGGTGACGAATACACCTCCCGTGGTGGTGCCTCCCCCTGTGGTGACCAATACGCCTCCCGTTGTTGTCGTTCCCCCTGTCGTGACCAACACCCCTCCGGTGACACCCACGCCAACCCCGACCCCAACCCCGGTGGTGACCAACACTCCTCCTGTGGTGGTAACGCCGGTTCCTGCTCCTGTACCAGCTCCGGTGGCGGTGACGATTCCTCAAACGGGGTTGCAACTCTGGTTGAAAGGGGATGCAGGTGTGAGCCGGGATGCTGCAAGCCGAGTGGATGCCTGGACAGATCAGTCGGGCAAGGGAAACAATGCCTGGCAGACGGGCGCTGCGAGACCCCTCTACGTGACCAATGGCGTGAATGGGCTTCCCGTGATTCGTCTGGACGGAAACACGACCTTCATGCGTGTGTCGAACAAGCCCGGACTCGAATTCTCGGACATGACATTCTTCATCATGGCTTCCCTCCGTGATACATCGTCCACCCAGGCGCTGCTCTCCAAGGATGAGGGTGGTGGGCCTGTGAACAAGTGGATCTACTGGTTTACGTCTGGAATGCTCGACATGCATGTGCAGCCTGGATTCATCCACAGCTTCTCGTCGGGTTTCACTCCGGGAAATGGACAGATGACGTTGTTCTCCCTGGTGAAGCAGGGAGGCATGTATTCCCATTACAAGAACGGCGTGGGACTGGGGGGATCGGTCACAAGTCCTTCGATCCCCACCACGGATGCGGATCTTTTCATCGGGCAGGCTGAGGGACACAACTTCCTCAATGGAGATGTCGGGGAGGTCCTGGCCTACAGCGGCGCGCTTCCCAACTCTGAAAGGCAGGCGGTGGAGGATTACCTGCTGGTGAAATATGGATTGAAAGCGGGTCCAGCCGTGGTGGTGCCTCCTCCTCCCGCGACCGACAGCACGCCTCCGACGGCGCCCACCAATCTGTCCACCGTGCCGGTTTCAAAAACCCAGGTGGATCTGGCATGGACGGGCTCCACGGATGACGTCGGAGTGGTCGGCTACCGGATCTTCCGGAATGGAACCCAGATTGGTTCATCGAGTCGCTCCTCGTTCTCCGATACCACCGCCACGTTTGGTGTGGCATTGAGCTATGCCGTGGCCGCCCTTGATCTGAGCGGCAAGGTGTCCTCCCAGTCCGTCGCTGCGGTCGTGACGATTGCAGATGCCGATGGGGATGGTGTGCTGGATAATGTCGAACTCGCCCAGGGAACGGATCCGACCAACGCGGATACCGACAGTGATGGAATTTCGGATGGAACGGACAAACTTCCCCTGGATTTCTTTAACGGGATTGCTCCTGTGTTGACGATCTCCGGTGGAAATAATCAAGTCAGCTCGGGCACCAATGCCTTCCTGCCCCAGGCGTTGAAGGTGCTGGTGACCTCCTCCAATGGAACCCTCCTTGCGCGTGCCCCGTTGACCTTCGTGGTGCAGCAGGGTGGAGGAAAGGTTTCGGCATCCACCACCGGAACATCGCAAGTGGTTTCCCTCAGCGTGCGTGCGGATGCGAACGGAACCGCCCAGGTGTTCTTCTTGCCTCCGGCGGTCATCAAGATGACCGATCGCATCTCGGCGACCGCATCCGGCACGACGGCCAGGGTGATGTTTGCGGAAAATGTGGGTGTTTTTGATCTGCCCCAGGATGGAATGAAACTTTGGCTGAAAGCGGATGATGGGGTTACCAAGGATGCCAACGGATATGTCTCCGACTGGACGGATATCTCCGGTATCGGAAATAACGCGGCGCAATCGATCGCCTCCTCACGTCCTCATTGGGTGGACGCGGTCATCAACGGGAAGCCAGCCGTGCGCTTCGATGGTTCCAATGACTTCCTCAATATCGCCAGCAAACCTGAGCTCAATTTCAAGGATATGACCTTCTTCGTGGTCATGTCTTCGAAGGATATGAACTCCGTTCAGGCTCTTCTCTCGCGCGATGAAGGGGGTGGACCCGTGGATAAATGGATCTACTGGTACCTCGGGGGCGTGATGGATATGCATGTGCAACCCGGGTTTATCCACAGCTTCTCCAATCCCTTCCAGCCCGGAGTGGGCAAGGTTCACGTCATCGAATTCGTCAAGGATGGGGCTTCCAGCACCCACTTTGTGGATGGACAATCCATTGGGGGAGCTTCCACCGATCCGAATATGCCCATGATCGAAGCGAATATGAGCATCGGCCAGGCGGAGGGACACTACTTCCTCAACGGGGATATCGCGGAGATCCTCATCTATGACCGGGCCCTGTCGGCCGCGGACAAGCAGACGGTGGAGAACTATCTCGCGAACAAATACGGTCTTTGATTGAGGATCATTCCGCGTCAAGAATCCACGTTCCCCAGAGCTGAGGAGTGAGCA
>CAYYYL010000005.1:119068-124922 GCA_964475835.1 uncultured Verrucomicrobiota bacterium
AGTCCGGTGGCCTTGTTGTGCCAGTAGGCGCGTTGAATGGTTTGAAAACCGTTTCCAATCAGGATTCCCACGTCACCCCGAAGGGTGGCGCCCGGTTTGGATTCGAGTCCAAGGAGTGCAAGGGGGAGGGAGATTTCATAACCAAAACCTGAATAACGATCGGTTTTGTTGCCAAAAAAATTCCCGGCATGGAACTCCTCAACCTCAACTCTTCCCGAGGCGAATTTCAAAGAGTCGGAGATTTCCTCGATCCGGTCAAATTCGACGGTCCGGCCTGGGCCGCTGAAGGAGATGGGATGGGGGGATCCGGGGCTCGCGGCGTGGTAGATCATGGCGACGGGCTTGTGTTCAACCAGGCTCACGATTATTCGCTTATCGCCTTCCACCAGTTGGGATCGTTCTTCTTTACCAGGGGCTTGTGATCCCAGCATGAAATCGAATCCCCCGCCGCTTTTGAAGAGAAGGGGGAGGGAGTCCCCCTGGTTGTCGAGGAGGTTGGGATGCCCCGTTTTAAAGGCTGCATAGAGTCGGTCGCCGGAAATCATCAAGGCCGCCTCGGTTTTGGTGTCGATGCGGACCCATTCGCTTCCCTTCCAATCGTCGAGATTTCCGTCCACCCGGGGTGCTGTGGATCGGCATGACACGAAAAGCTTGTCCCTGCCTTTTTCCGACACCCGACGGGCGGCGACTTCCATCGAATAGTCCTGACATTGTTTGAGGAGTTCGGGGGTGATTTCCAGGTCGAAGCGGGGAAGGGGTTGCAGTGAGTCAAGTCCATCCACCCGGATGATGTGATTGTTATTCTGAATGTAGATCCCCCCGCCTTCGGTCTGGTTGAGGGTATTGAAGAAGCTCTCCGTGCCGAGAGAGAAATCGTTCATACGCATTTCCCGTTTCACGGTTGCAGGCCACGGTTGCGCCATGCGGACATCCTTGAAGAGGGTAGCGACAAAGAGCCCGTCGGAGGTGAGAAGGTAGGCGTTGCCCATGTTTCCGTTCATGCCCCAAAGATATTGTCCATTGATTCGAACAGGAGGGCCAAGGAATCGAGTGGCTCCCACCATGAGCCCGGGTTCCGTTGGAATGGGAGCGTAGTGGGAAGCGTGGAGCCCCGGCCATGGGTTGGGATAGGTCCAGAGGAGTTTCCCATCCCGGAATCCCTGGATGGGACCCGTGGTGGCAACACTCCACCCATCGGGAAGATCGAGGATTTGTCCGCCGCCTGAATTTTCCATCCAAAAGGCGGGAGAGAATCGTTTGGTGGCTTTGGAAAGATCGTAGATGGGGACATGTTTGGAAGTGAATCGACGGACTTCCAGACGCGATGAATCAGGCAGAGTGAATGCGAGGGTGGAATCGAGGGTGACGCCTCCCCATGAGGAGGTGTCGAGAAATTGAAGTTCCGAGGCATCCATCCTTCCGTTCCCGTTTTCATCCGACCAGACGAAGCTGCCCTTTTTGGATTTGAGGACTGATTCATTCTCAAGATCCACATAAGCCTTGGAGAAAAGATTGAGCCCTTGGGCACTTCCTGCGGCGGCGACAAGATGGGCGATGCCCTCGCGCATATGCCAGATGCCGGTGATGGGGGTGCCGGTGACGGCCGCCCCGCTGAAGGCGTTGACCATGTAAAGCTGGTTGCTCACCATCAAAGGCGTTTCCGGAGATGGTTTCCACTCCGGCAGGGTGCAGGCGGAAGGGCTGGGTTGGTGATAAATTCCCGAGAGTTGGCTTTTACCAGAAGACCAGTCGATCTGGAAACTCATGCCATCGTGGTAAAATCGATTTCGATCCGAGGGATCGAGAAATCCACCCCCCCCATAGACGGTGGGACCTTGGAAGTCCTTGATCAGATTTCCCTCCAGACTCCAGACGCTGATCCGTTTGGGTTGAAAGTTTTCTTCGGCGACCCACAGGGTTTCCTTTCCATTTTGTTCCACGATGGCGAGTCCTCTGGGGGAGTGCATCTCCTGGGGATCGTAGGGCCCATCATGGGGGGTGTTTTCCCTGCCGATGGAACGCAGGTAACTTCCGTCCGGGTGGAATACAAGGACCTGGTGGTGCTTTCCGTGATCGCTGACGTAGATCAGCCCCTGATGGTCGAGGACGATGGCCTGGGGGGCTTGCAACCGGGTTGCGATCAAAAGGTGGCTGGATGCGGGGTCGGGTTTTCCGTCGGGAAGAAGTGAAAACTGAAGGAGTCGTCCTTCGCTGAGGACAAGCAGATTCCCCTTGGAATCGAATGCGAGGCCGCCTGGATCTTTGCAAGGGAGGTGATGAACGACTTTGTGCTCCCTGGCGTCAACCACCATGATTTCATTGAGGGAGGGGAGACTACAGTAAAGGCGTCCGTTCCAGGCGGCAAGGCCGCGCACAGAGGGTTTGGAATGAGTATCCCAAAAAAATTCACGGACGGTGACGGAGGATGATTCCCTGGTGGAAAAATGAAATGGCGGGTGCAGTACGGATTGATCGCGGCCGCTTCCGAGACGTGAATCCGAAGGCTGTTGTCCGGGGGTGTCGAGGATGCATTGGAGGCGAAGTTCGTTTTCCCATACGGAGGCAAGATAGGCGCGGTGTCCGGGGATGGGGGTGGGACCGGGATCACGCGCCAGACAGTTCGCGCCAGTCCAAATTCCACCCGCCCAGATCTGACCTCCAAGTTTGTGACCTTCGGGATTCAGAACCACGATGCCGTGTTCGTTTTCCGTCAACCAACTTCCCGCAAGGATCCGATCAGGAGGAACGAACAGGATGGAACAAGGGGGGGTGTGATTGGCGAGCCAGCCGCCTTTCCCGTCCGCAGTGTTCCATGGTGGATTTCCCGGGTTGTAGAGGGTGAATTCGTAATGAAGCTCTACGGGTTTTCGACTTATTCCGCGAACATGATAGGGGCCTGCCTCAACCCGGTTTCCGTGAACCTCGTAAATGCCGTGGTGCCACTCGCCGGATCTGCCGCTTTCATCTAGTCCATCCCACCAGATGGTGTTGTCACCTGCGGGGAATGGGGTTTCGTTAATCAAATTTCGGATGCGACGCCCCTGCCTGTCCTCGATGACCAGAGTGACCAGCCTTGGTTCCTCGAGATGAAATCGAATGGGAATAGGGGGATGTTCCGGAGCGGGCGCACCCGAGATCCCTCCCATGGAGGCGAGCAGGAGGAGCAGGAATGAGAGGGGGTTCGAACGCCCTTTTGGCGCGGTCGGCATAGGGGAATGGGAAATGGGTCCTGACCCTGGGTGGGAGGGGATGGGACCTAGCAAAGTCGAAGACGGAAGACGTGTCAACGACGGCGGACAATATTCGACGCGGGGTTGACCGGGGTGAGAAGGGGGATGTGCGAGCGGGTTTCCGGAAGTTTGATGTAGGAGGGGGAATTTTTGGAGGCCACCAGCTTCTCAAGTTGGAGGAGGAAGTGCGTGTGGACCAGGGCGCGTTCAAATCGCTTCACGTAGTTGAAACCGGCGGCTCCCATGGATTTGACCTGTGGGCGATCGGTCTCGAGCCATTCGAGAACCGCAGCGAGTTTGATGGGATCGTCCGGGAGGACGTTGATCCCGCAGCCCGACTCCGCGATGGCCCGGGAAAGCTCGCTCTCCTGATCGGCGGCGCTGACAATCGGTTTTCCGTGTACAAGAGCGCTGAGCATCTTGCTCGGGAGAAAGAATGTACCGGTGCCCTTCAATTGGGTGATCACACAAAGGTCGCTGTCAGCAAGCATCTCTTGATAAGCGGTTTCCGTTTGGATCGGGAGCATCGTGACATTGTAGAGATTCGCCTTTTGGACCAGATCCTCCAGATATTCCCGTCGTGCCCCATCACCACAGATGACAATCTGAATCCGCGGGTTTCGCACGATTTTGGCCGCATCAATCAGCACCTCAAGCCCCTGTTTGAATCCGATGTTTCCTGCGTAGGTGACGATAAAATCGGTGGGATGAAATCCCTGCCGCCGGCGGAACCGGTTTATGGGTGGCATGGTTCCGATGGTCGGAAGTTGGGCGCTGTTTGGAAAAAGGATGATTTTGTGATCCGGAACTTTTTTTCTCCGAAACGCCTGGGTGATGGCTTCGGTGATTCCACTGACACGGGCTGCCTTCGCGTAGGCAATCGATTCCAAGCGATAGAGGATGCGGGTGAGGCGGCTTGGCTTGAGCATTCCCATGCCCAGGGCGGCGTCGGGTTGCAGGTCCTGCACATGGAAGACGAAGGGGGCGCCCTTGATTCGGGAGAGG
Organism: uncultured Verrucomicrobiota bacterium; assembly: GCA_964475835.1. Taxonomy (GTDB): domain Bacteria; phylum Verrucomicrobiota; class Verrucomicrobiia; order JABWAM01; family JABWAM01; genus JABDCI01. The sequence goes on from CAYYYL010000005.1 coordinate 123,304, forward strand.
ATCCAGGCCGCAGCTCCCAGGAGGAGAGGGGGGGAGATGACCATGTAGGCATCGGGCCGTCGCAGCGTGAGAAGCCGGAGAAAGGAGAAGAAAACAAAACTGGCTTCGTGGATGATTCGCTTGAAAGAGGTGACGTGATGAGGAACGTAGTGCCAGCAACGATGGACCGGGATCCCGTCGATCTCATCAGTCCTGTAAAGCTTGCCGTGATCCTCGGCCCTTTTCCTCCAGGCCGGGTAGTAGGGGAAGGCCGTGACCATCTCAACGTCGTGATTTCTTCCATGAAGGAAGTCACATAAAATCTTCGAGTGGGGCGCGATTCCGATCGCGTCCGGCGCATAGTTGATTCCCCAAACGATGAGGCGCATAATGGATATCCCCGCAAAGGTGCTTCACCTGGAAGCGGGGATGGCGCTTCGAATGAAACAGACCCAATTTAACTTAAAAAGGGAGGTTTTGCGAGCGATGAAACCCTAGCCTCTGCCCAAAAGAAAACCAAACCGAAATTCGGACCCGTATCACACTAACTAATAACCTGGAACCGATTTCGGTCCTTGAGGGGGCGGCATGGATGGCCCGCGCAAACCTTCCAGGCAGGCATGGCTTCGGTGACCACGGACCGTGCCCCGATGACAGCGCCCTCCTCAATGAGGGTGCCGGGAAGAATAAATGCCTCGGCAGCGATCCAGACGTGGTCCTGGATGGTGATGGGTTTGGTCCAGAGATCCAAGGTGGGGGATTGGTAGTCATGGGAACCGGTGCAGAGGTGGGCTCCCTGTGAAATGACACAATGGTTGCCGATGGTGATCTTGTCCTGATTGTAGAGAGTCGCATGGGATCCGATGGCCGACAGTCGGCCGCATTCAAGATTCCAAGGGGCCCAGATACGGACTCCGGGATGGATCCGGCATCCAGAGCCAATCCGTGCGCCGAAAAGTTGGAGGAGGAGTCGTCTCCACGCATGAAGCGGGCGGGGGGTGGGACGGAACATCAGCAACCAGACGGTGTTCCAGATTGCCCGGGCGATGCGGTTTCCGAGGGAAAAGGAAGGGCCGGTACGGGGATCACTATGGGGAAGCATGGACATGGGAAAGGAGCTGACGCGCGGCGGTATCCACCTGAAATCGGCGAAGAAACGAAGATCGGGCGTTGGCGCGCATGGTGACTTTTTGAGATTCCGAAGCCTGCAACCACTGAATCAGAATTTGTTGAAAATCGGCCGCTGTATCATCGGAGATCCATCCGGCCTCGTCCATCTGAATTTCGCGCCAGATGTTGACCTTGTTTGAGATCAGGACGGGAGTGCCACAGCTCAGGGCTTCCACCACGGCCAGTCCGAAATTCTCCTGATGTGATGGGAGGACGAGGGCATCTGCCTGGCGCAATGCCCCCCATTTGAGGTCCCCTTGAAGCATTCCCGTCCAGAGGATCCTGTCCCGGACTCCCTCGCTTGCCGCGAGCTGTTCCAGGGTGGGGCGCCATCCCTGAAGGTCGGGACCTGCGAATACGAGCTGATGGGACGGGTTCATCCGGCAGATCTGGGCGAAGGCTCGAATCAGAACGTCACACCCCTTCTTCGGATCGATGCGCCCCAGAAAAAGAAAAAACGGATTGTTCTC
>CAYYYL010000006.1:0-112544 GCA_964475835.1 uncultured Verrucomicrobiota bacterium
GACAAATATTTCTTAAGGGTAATCCAGTGCCTTCGGCGTTTCACAAGTAGGAGGAAACTCCGAACAAGAAAGGACCCCAAAATGAAAACGATCATCCTCGGCACTGCTCTCGGGCTGGCCCTCTTGGGCACAGCATTTGCGGGAGACGCCGACACGTCGAGTCAGAACTCTCGCGCATCTCTGGTGCGCATCGAAACAAGAGGGCTGCGAATGACCGTTCCCGCGGATCGTTCAACGCAAAACAGTAAGGCTGCGCTGGTGGCCGTTTCGCCGGGCACGGCGAAGGAAATCGGACAGATGGCAATCGTCTATGCCGAAAAAGGAGGAAAGATCTGGAGTGGAACGGTGACGGTGACCGAATGAATACACGGATGCATCAGCGCCGCGCTTCTGTGGCGCTGATGCGATTTAAAAGGACGAGGGTTTTTCGCGCGCGCAGCGTTTTATTTTTTGAAACATAAACCAACAACAAAAAGGAATCACATGAAACTAGCTCCATTGATGGCCATTGTACTTTGGATCGGAATGCAGCCTGGCTTTGCCGGATATGATTACAGCAAGGGTACCAAGCCTTCCATGTACGGCAAACAAGTCGAAACAACGGAACAGCTCAAGGCTGTTAAAGATGACGACACCATTGCGATGGCGTGCAAGAAGTGCAAAGCTGTGACCATCGTTCAGAAAAAAGAAGTAGCAACCAAGCCTGGAAAGGGAACAAAGGACGAAGCGATGACCTTCGATTCCTGTCCTGGGTGCAAGGGCAAAATGACTACGCAAGTTAAAGAAACGAAGTTGACTCACTCCTGCTCAGAATGCGGAGATGATTCCGCCTTTTGCTGCGCTACCACCAAATCAGAAGGTGAAACTGAAGGGATGAAGTCTCATTGAGATAAAGGAACCCTGAACCTCGCGCATAAGGCGCGAGGCTTCTGGGGTCTGAAGAGCTTTATATCATATTTTACAGCCGTCGTTCTCTTCCAGTTCTCTAAAATTGCGCGTCATTGTTTCATATTGAGATGGAAAGTATCATTTTAGAAACAGTGGTGAGCGGATGCGTGGCTGGTCTTTTAATGGGCTTAACGGGAAGCGGGTCTGTCGTCGCAATGCCTCTATTGGTTTACTTTCTTCAACTACGACCACATCAAGCGATATGCGTCTCGATGGTCACCATTGGTGGAGTTGCGGCCATGAGTGTGTTGGCCAATCTGGGAAGCGCTAAAAGGCATCGCATGGCGCTCAAACCCGGACTACTCGCCGCTGCAACGGGAATGTTGGGCGCACCTTTTGGCGCTTTCATGAGCCGCTATTTTTCAGAGACATGGTTGCTTCTCCTTTTTTCAGGAACTGTCGCCGTGTTTGCTCTGCATTTGCTCCTATCTCAGAGGGAGATTTCGGAATTAAATGTGCCAAAGGCAGCGATGAGGAAAAAGATCTGGGTTGTAACCATAGGAACCATTGGTTTCGGAGCGGGCATCGTCTCTGGCCTGCTGGGTATAGGGACCGGTTTGATCCTCGTTCCAGCTTTCATTTTAATTAGCGGCTTGACCGTGCGGCGAGCCGTCGCGACCTCTCTCATTGTTATTGCTCTGATCAGTATTTCTTCTGTGAGCACGCATCTGATAATGGGGCAACGACTTCCGGTGACAACAACCGTCCTTTTTGCCTTCGGCGGAGTGAGCGGATTCGTCTTGAGTTCAACTCTCAAAAAGCAGCTGCCCCATCGCCACTTTCAACGAGTCTTTGCCGTCTGTATTCTACTAATGAGTATCATGATCACTGCTGTGACATTGCGCAAAATCTAGAGAGGAACGGTTGCAGCTAGAGCTTTGCTCTCACGATAAGCATGAAGGAAAGCGGCATATCGCTATATAGCCTCAGGCAATCAGGAATTCTATACTGCTTTTCTATACGATATGGCCTTTTTACAGCCAAAAATCGCTAATCGCGGCAAAACGCAAATACGCATGAAACCATCGAACCACGAGCAGAATGACCTTCAAGACAATCAGAGCCAAACGTGGCAAAAAAGACTCTTTTCGATTTCGAGTCAGGCGCATTAAACCGGGCTCTGCCACCTGTCCGTAAAAGCAATGCTGCAAGTATGCGTTGAAGCCAAACACCTGACAAGACGATTCAGGTCCGCCCCAGCTTCACCCACATTTCCAGAAACAAATGTCCTGTAAAAATAAGCCCCCCATTTTATAACCGGAAGGTTCCTCTGATTTATCCCATTAAGCGTTTGAGAATCCTCTCGAACAACTTCCGCTTGCTTTTCAACAATCGAAAATCTACGTTCCGCGCGTGTTCAAGCACGCATCGAACATTTTTCTCCGACTGCTCCTTGCGGTCACCATTTTAAACCTCACGGGTGGACACTGGCTGCTGCTTCAAACGGTTGCTTGGTCTAAAATGGTGGTGGATTATTCCAAAAAGTCCTCGTTATCGCAGGCTGTGGCTCAAACTTTCGATGGAGAACATCCCTGCACCATGTGCAAAAAGATCGATCAAGGCAGGGAAAAGGAGAAAAAGCAGGAACTTCAGCAAATTCAGTTGAAGAAGGACCTGTTGAATGAACCCCGTCTGATCGTCCTTTCACCACCTCGTCTTTTCTGGTTTTCCACCCCGCCCGCACCCCTGCTGGTGATTCGTGGCGAATCTCCTGTTCCCCCGCCCCCGCGGCATCTCCTCGGTTAGTCCAAACCCGTTGAGTGTTCTGTGCCGTGCGTGTGCACGTGTCACGATTGTAAATTGACCATGCCGGTGGCCGTTTCTTCCCCTGGGAAGAAAGGTGCGCCGACGACAAGGAGATAACATGAATCGCCGTTTCTTTCTGACAGGCGCCGCCTGTCTATGCAGTATGTCCGTCCTATTGGGGGCTGATGTGAAGCCCGTAACCAAAAATCCCGAACGCCTTCCCGAAGTGGTGGTCAAATCCGACCCCTTTGAGGCTGCGCGCCGGCAAATGTGGAACACCCCTGGAAGTGTGGGACTCGTTACTTCCACCCACATCAACGACACTCGTGCCAGCAACCTGAAGGATGTCTTCCAGCTCACCCCCGGGGTCTATGTTCAACCCCGTCAGGGATCCGCCGATGAAAACACTCTGTCCATCCGTGGCTCTGGAATTCGAAACGCCTTTCACCTCCGTGGCATCCGCCTCTATCTGGACGGCATGTTGCTTTCGAACGCCGACGGGTTCAGCGACTTTGACACCGTGGAACTTCTCGCCCTGGATCATGTGGAAGTTTACAAAGGGGCGAACGGACTCGCCTTCGGGTCCAGCGCCCTTGGCGGAGGCATCAACTTTGTCAGCAAGACGGGTTACAACTCCGAAACCTTCAAGGTTCGCACCGAGGTTGGAAGCTTTGGCTTTGTCAAAGGACAGATCTCCTCAGGCCAGCACTTCGCCAATGGCGTCGATTACTACGTCAGTGGAACAGGCCAGAGGGAGGACGCGTTCCGGCGTCATCAGGACATGGAGCGTCAACGCTTCTATGGAAACATCGGGTGGAAGCTCTTTGAGGATACCGATATGCGTTTCTACATGATGTACATGAACGCCCGGGATGAACTGGCGGGGGATCTGACCAAAACCCAACTTCAACTGGCTCCGGAATCGGCGGGCGCCGCCAATCTTTCGCTCAATCAGCGGCGTGACAGTGAAGCGCTTCGCCCCGCTTTGAGCGCCGTGCATCGCATTGATCCCGATCAGCGCCTTGAAATGAACCTCTACTGGCAATGGCGCGATCTTGACCACCCCCTCTCTTTTGCCTTCATCGACAACGAGTTTAATGATGCAGGAACGGAGGTTCGCTACATCAACACATCCCCCATCGGCAAGCATGACAACGAGCTCGTATTCGGTGTCACCCCCCAATATGGGCGCATCATGGACGCCAACTACGCCAACGTGGGTGGGAGCCGGGGCGCCCTGACCAAATTGCAGGTGGACGAAACTTTTAACATGGGAACCTGGGTTCAGGACACCTACTCCTTCGTGGATGACTGGAAGGCAGTGGTCGGAACGCGATTTGACTGGAGCTCCCGCGTGTTGACCGATCGATTTCTCAGCAACGGAAATCAATCAGGTGAATTGAATTATTCCGGATTCAGCCCCCGACTCGGCCTGATCTACGATCTGAGCAAGGACGTTCAGATTTTTGGGAATCTAAGCGCCGCCATCGAGCCTCCCACGTTTAGCGAACAGGCTCTTACGGGCACCTCGGGTCTCGTGAATCTCCAACCTCAAAAAAGCTATCAAATGGAGATTGGGTCCCGGGGAAAATGGGATCGCATGAACTGGGATGTCGCCATTTATAATGCCGAAATCGAGGATGAGCTCTTCCAGAACACCCAACCCAATGGAATCTCCCTTCTGAGTAACATTCCCCGAACACGTCACACCGGCGTGGAATTCGGTTGGGGTTGCCGCCTTTGGGACGGTCTCCTCGTTCAGGAAAAGGAAACTGAAAAACGGGACTTCGTCAAAATCGCCACCAACTACACATGGTCCGATTTTAATGTCGTCAGCCACGGTGCCTACACCGGCAAGCGGCTCCCCGCAATGCCGGAGCACTTCTGGACGACCGAACTCTCCTACCATCATCCATCCGGCTTCTTCTATGCCTTTAGCGTGGAAACAGCACCCCAAGCCTATTTCGTCGACCTGGCGAATAATCTCCAGAACGACGGATACACCACCCTGGGCATGAAATCCGGTCTGGAATTTTCAAATCGAATGAAAGTGTTCGGGGAAATTCGCAACCTGACCGACACGACCTATGCCTCGGCGGTTTCAACCTCCGAGGTCGCAACCCCCACCACCGCCGCATTCAAACCTGCGGACGGCTTCGCCTTATACGGTGGAATTGAATGGTCCTACTAACCTGAAAACCAAGGGTGACTTATGAAACGGAATCTACGCAAACTGCACCGTTGGCTCGGGCTGCTCCTCAGTCTCTGCATTCTGATGTCCGCGGGCAGTGGCGTCCTCCACAACCTCATGAGCCGCACCCAGCCTCCACCCCCGCCGGCCAAGCCTGGCGGGGGTGCTTTGGCCCTGAACCAAATCAAAATCCCTCTTTCGGAAGCCGAGAAACGTTTTCGCGCCAGCCTCCAACCTCCACTCAACGAAGCCGACGTCATCGCCGTAAATGTTCGCACCATTGCGGGAGTTCCCTGGTACCAGGTCTTTCTTCAATCAGCGCCAATCCCGACCTACGTCAACACGACAACGGGGGAAATTGATGCCTCCGCCGATGAAGTGTACGCCCATCAGATCGCCACGGATTTCCTGGGAGGGATGTCCGTCACCAAAACGGACTATCTGAGCTCTTTCAACAAGGAATACATCAACATCTTTCGCATCCTGCCTGTCTACCGATTTGATGTAGCCGATGGAAAAGGCACCCGGGTCTATGTCTCCACAGTGACCGGCAGCGTCACGCGTCACACCGACAATCAAAAGCAATGGGAGGCGAATCTATTCAGCAACCTCCATAAGTGGATGTTCATTCACAACAAGAACACCCGGGATCTCCTTCTCACCACAACCACCGGAGGAATCTTCCTCCTGGCGGCTCTTGGAATCGTGCTCTTCTTTGCAACCCGTCCCAAATAGAAAGAAAATCCATGCTTCAGATCTTTATCAAAGGCGGTCCCATCATGTGGCCCCTGCTCGTCACCTCCCTGATCACCCTCACCTGCGTCATTGAACGTTTGATTTTTAGTTTTCGGGAAAAGAGACGGCGGCAACCCGGGCAGGTTGAACGGCTTCTGGTTCACGTGGAACAGGGGGACTTCCAGGCCGCCGTCACCGCAGGACAGAACAGTGAGGACTTCGTGGTGAGAACCCTGGTGTATGCCCTCACCCACAGGGAAAAATCCCTCTCCGGGGCCCTTCTTCACGCAGCCAGCCAGGAGTTGCTTCGTTTTAATCGCGGCCTTTCCACCCTGGATACCATCATCACCCTCGCCCCCCTACTCGGACTTCTGGGCACCGTGACAGGAATGATCCACGCATTCGGACTCCTCGGCACCTCCGAACTTGGGGCACCCACAGCCATCACCGGCGGAATCGCCGAAGCGCTCATCGCCACGGCATTCGGACTGGGGATCGCCATCATCTCCCTCATCCCTTTCAATTACCTCAATTCACGTCTTGAGCAGGCTCGTCACGAAATCGAGGATGCCTCGACTTATCTTGAACTGCACTGTGCGCGATCCCATTCCGTGGCCGGACAGGAAACGGTTCACCCCACAACCTCCTCCTACGCATGAAAATCCCACCTCCAAGCCATCGTCGTCGAGCGCGGATTGAAATCATCCCCCTCATCGACATCATGTTTTTTCTTTTGGCAACCTTCATCATGGTTTCCCTTTCCATGATTCGAAACCAGGCCGTTGCTGTTCACCTTCCTGCGGCCACCACCAGCGCTCCCCAGGAGCCTTCAGAGCTTGCCGCCATCACCATCACCGAATCAGGCGACATTTATTTCAATAAGGAACCCTCCACTTTGATCGCCCTTTCACAACAATTGATAGCATTCAAAGCCTCCCACCAGGACCCCAAGGTGGTGATTCATGGGGATAAAAACGCGCTCTTCGGCAGAGCCATCGAGATCCTTGATGAAGTGAGAAAATTGGGAATCGCCAAAGTGGCCATCCAAACCCAGAGCAAGTAAACGTCGATCTTCATTCCATGGTTTCATCATGCGCGAACATCCGGTGAAACATTCCCATCGCGATCACCTGTACAGTTTTGTTGTCGCCCTTGGTTTACACGGGCTGGCTCTCCTCGGAATGGGATTTGCTTTCACCCAGCCCGCAGATTTTGGAATGGCCGCCGGGAAAAGCAGCATCGAAGTTGACCTGATTGCAGCCCCACCCCTGGAAACACCCCAACCTCCCAAATCGCCGGCGGAATCCACCGAACCCTTTCCCATCCCGCCCGAAATTCCAATCGAAAACACCCCCATTCCACTAACGGAAAGGTTTGTCGCAAGACAGGAATTGAACCCATCCCGTTCGCAAAATTACGAGTCAAAACCGATCCTTCAACCAGAAATCAACCGGACTCCGGATGACAACCCTTCACAGAAAACAGGGACTGATCGAACCACTTTTCACTCGGATCATGGAACCGAGTCGGAAAGCAAACCGGAATACCTCCGAAATCCTCCCCCCATTTATCCCGAACAGGCGAGAGCCAACGGACAACAGGGAACGGTTCTCCTGCGGATTGAAGTCGATCCGGAGGGACGCCCCACTTCGATCAACCTCAAACAAAGTGCAGGGTACCCCTTACTGGATCAGGCCGCCCTGAAGGCAGTTCGTCAATGGCGTTTCTATCCCGCAAGGGTCGGCCCTGTGGCCATCAGTTCTCTGGTCGATGTTCCCATCCGGTTTCAGTTGAACCAACGGTAATCCCGCACACCATCCAAAACCATCGGACTGAATCAGCCATCTCATTGAATGGTGTTAGCGACCGCCACGGGGAGCGCCATCGATGGGCAGAATGATGTTGGCGCCCTGTCCTGACCCAATGACCAACGGGGCCTTGCCATCCCACTTCTCCACAATTTGAAGGTCAATGAGTTGGGGAGTCTCCTTCAAGGCCTGGCCACGAATGCGAATCGACTCTGCTTCACCCTTCGCGCGAATAATGGCCGTGCTGGCTTCAATTTCCGCTTTTTGTTGAATGAATTTCGCCTTCGCTGCCTCCTGCTCCTGCACCATTTTCTGTTCAATCGCATGCTCAAGTTCCGAGGAAAGGCTGATGTTCTGAATCACGAGATCTGAAATGACAAGAATATCGCCAATTTTCTCACGAGCCAGGGCAAGGGAACGCGACTTGATTTCTTCGCGTTTCTTCACAATTCCTTCCGCCGTATTGGAGGAGGTGATCTCCTTAAGCGCTTCGTTCACACGAGGAGCGATCAGACTGTCAAAGGGATTTCCGGCATAGTCCCGATAGATGCGGATCACCGAACCCTCGGGGATCTTGTAGAGAACCGTCACATCAATGAACACTTGTTGTAGATCGGAGGAGAAACACTCAGCTTTCAAACCCTGGGTTCCCTGCCGCACGCTTACCGGAATGATCCGGGTGATGAAGGGCATCTTGAACCCAAACCCTTCCGACTTGGGTGCAGGCGAGACGTGCCCCAGCGTCACCTCCACTCCGCAATATCCGGGCTGAACAGTGTAGGTCGTTCCCGAGAGAAAAATCAGAACCAGAAAAAGAAGAAGGACAAAACCAACGATTTTAAGTTGCATGAGCCTCTTTATGACGAAACGCACGGAACTACAAGCACGTTTGGATTGCCTACGGGACAATCCACGTCTTCACCTGTCCCTTGGTCGCCATCATGGTCTTTAACAGGGAGGGCAGCTCGTCCAGGGACCGTTGTTCGGTGATGAAATTTTTGGGCCTTACGACGCGCCCGGAGATGGCTTCCAGAGCCGCCCGAATGGATGCGGGCTTGTGATGAAAAGAGGACTTCAACGTGATCTGATCGTAATGCATCCGATTGGTATCCAGGGAAACCTTGGTTCCCGCGGGAGGCCCCCCAAACAGATTGACAGTGCCGCCCTTTCGTACCAATTCAATCGCCTTCTCCCAGATTTCGGGACGACCTGTCGCTTCGATCACCACGTCCAGCCGCGTTTTTTTGAGTTTTGAAAACCATTTACCATCCTCGTCAGCAACCACCACATGATCCGCTCCCAGGGAGCGAGCCAGATCCAGACGGGCTTGATGCCGCCCCACTCCGATCACTTCATGCCCTCGATGTTTCAATAACGCCACAAACATCAATCCAATGGGTCCAAGCCCAAGAACCGCAACCACATCATCTTTTTGTGGGGCCGTCTCCTCAAGCCCATGAATCACACATGCAAGGGGCTCCACCATGGCGGCCTCTTCGAAGGTGAGATGCGTGGGTATGCGATACGTGTTCTTATGAACAAATCGCGACGGAATCTTGAGAAACTGGGCGTAGGCCCCATTTAGAAAATGCAGATCCTCACACAAATTTTCCTGCCCGCGGCGGCAAAAATAGCAGAACCCACAAGGTGCCGAGTTGGCGACAATCACGCGATCCCCCTCCTTGAAAGGAACGGGATAGGAGGGATCCCGCTTGATTTGAGCCACGATGCCTGCGCACTCATGACCAAACACACTGGGCGGCTGAATCATCGCTGCATGATATCCCCGTCGAAACACCTTTAGATCCGTACCACACGTGAGCGCCGCTTCCACTTTGAGCAGCATTTCACCCACCCCCACTTTGGGAACGGGAATGCTTTCGACCCGGACATCCTCTTTACCATAAAGCACTGCCGCCCGCATTTCCTTTGGAATCATATCAAACTCATTTTACTTGTTGGGAAGTCAAGTCTCCCTCAAAAAAGCCTTCAACGCAAATCCAAATCAGGGATTCACGATCACTTTGAAGGATTTCGCCGTCGGGTGTGATGCAAGATGAAAAGCCTGACGGATCCTGGACAACGGGAATCGATGGGAAATCAAGGGTGCCATCTTCACCTTGCGGGAAAACACGAGACGCGTCACCTCCGGCTGAATGTCGATCGAGGAACTGTAACTTCCGAGGATCGTTTTCTCATCCACACAGACCGTTCCGGCATCAAATGAAAGGGAATCTCCGCGTTTCGTATGAGCAAAAAGCATCACCCTTCCCCCCGGTCGAATCCCCTTCAACGCCTGCTGAAATGCCACCTCGGAAGGAACCGCCAGGATCGCGGCATCCGCTCCACGCCCTCCGGTGGCTTTTTCCACCCAGGTTGCGAACTTGGGAGACCGAGGATCCAGCACGTCATAGGCGCCCAGCTTCCGGGCAAGCTTCAATCGACGGGGAATCAAATCAAGGGCCATGGGGCGTCCGCTCCGAGCGCGAATTAATTGCGTAAAAATCAGACCGATCGGACCCTGTCCAAAGACGAGAACCACATCGTTTCTCCGCAATCCCAGGCGATCCACTCCCTTCAGGCACGTGTTCACCGGCTCCAGCATGCATGCTTCATCAAAAGTCACGCCGCTTGGAATGCGAACCATTCCTTCGCGGACAATCCATGGCAGGACCCGGATATATTCCGCAAAACCACCTCCCGAAGGTTCGAACGCAGCAACTGTACCGGTTCTCTTGTACACGGAACATTGTGCGTATTCCTTCCGTTCACAGTAGAAACACCGTCCACAGGGAATATGATGAAAAACCACGACACGATCCCCCAACTTCCACCCGCGAACACCTTTTCCCACGCACACAATCTCCCCTGCCATTTCGTGACCAAAAACACGGGGCGGAAGAAGAAGATCGTATTCAACCTTTTTCAAATCCGTGGCGCAAACCCCACAACTCCGAATGCGAACCAGCACCTCCCCGGAACGAATTTCTGGAAGGGGAATCCTTTCGACACAAACACGCTGCTTTCCACGATAGACGGCAGCAGACATGAGCGCGGGTAGTTTAACTTCTCGAGAGGACGCCTTCATGAAATTCATTTCTCCATGGAGCATGCCACTCCGGGAGATTCACATCAGAATCCTTTTATTTCGCAGGAACCTGTTTCACCGGTACCTGCTCAACGACCACAGGACGAAATTCGGTGTGCCGTATCTTTCCGCCGGCTTCCCCCACCCACACCGTTCCGGCAAGACAGACGGCCGTCAACATCACCAAAAGCCATGCGACCACATTATCGGTTTTGGGATTCAAAGCACGGACTCCAAGCCCCAAAAGGGCCAGCCCCGCAAGCACGTAGCACGCCTTTGAGACCTTTTCGGCCCGTTCCCCGTGTTGATGCAACCAGTGCTGTTCCTGCTTATCCAGACCGTCATACATTTTGCCGGCGGCACGCTCACCCGTCTCCATGACAGGATAGGCAAGCCCAGCGCAGAGAATAATCGCCCATAACGCCACACTGACTCCGGACCGTTGTTTAAACAATGCAGCTCCAAACAGAATCAACCATGCGACCAAAAGCCCCGTGATCGGAAAGTGGTTGAGGAGAAGGTGAAGGTACGCCTGGGTCCACTCAACGCCGAGGAAGTTCATGGGGGCATTTTCAGCATTTTCATCCAACTTGAAAGCGCAAAATCGACATCCCTCCCTATGCGGGACTATGACGAATGCGACTGCAAAACACCTAAAAAGGGAAATGACCAAGGCATTCAAAAAGGGCGACTTCAATTTCAAACCAGTTGAGCCCTTTGCATGGCGATGGATCAGGCAACGATACCAGCCCAAGCCTCCGATTTTTAGCCTTTGAAACTTCGCCTCCCATATGCCACGAACGATGAATGCGAATCCTGCTCGTCAGCACGACGGCCATCGGGGATACCACGATGGCCACCCCCTTCATCCGCGCCGTCCGACAGCACCATCCTGACGCCCACATCACGGTTTTCGCCCACCACCGGCGCATGTCCCTTCTGGAACACAATCCCCACATCAACACCCTGCTTCCGTACTATGGGAAGGGGCGTAAACTGATCCGCACCCTGTTCGCCCTCCGACGCGCCCACTTTGATCTGGCCATCGTCCTCCACGCCAACGATCCCGACATCGTCCCGCTCGTTCGCTGGACAGGCGCCCCCCAGCGTGTGGGCTGGGGCGAAAGCAAACGTTCCCAGCTCTTCACCCACACCATCTATCGCAGCGATCCTCCGGAACACTTTCTTGTTCATAAGAAACGCATTCTCGAATCCATCGGCATCCCCGTGAATGACCTGCACACGGAAATCTTCCTCAGGCCAGGGGACGCCCTGCGCTATGAAAATGAAATCAAACCCTGGCTTCAAAAGATCCCGGGGAACAAGGGTTATGTCGTCATTCATGCCTTCGGAACCAATCCCCGGAAATGGTGGCCCCTCAACCATTTCTTTGTGGTTGCCGACCATATCTTTCATCGTTCCCGCTGGGCGGCGGTGTTTGTGGGGGACCCCTACTCCTTGAACATTGTTAAACGTCACCCCATGTACCATCCCATCCGACATTTTGTTGCCGAAAATTATTCGATCCGGGAGAGCGCCAGCGTGATCCAGCACGCCGACCGCATGCTCACCACGGATTCAGGCCCCATGCACCTTGCCCTAGCCCTTCGCACCCCCACATTCTCCCTGTTCGGCCCCACCCATCCCTCCCAGCACGGCCCGATTTTCGACACGGACCTCCACTTTGTTGAGGAATGCAATCCTCTCGCATCCCTTACCCCTGAGACGGTGATCCAGAATTGGGATCGCTGGGTCATCCGCGATTTCACACAATCCGCGACCGGGCACAGATCATGATTTGCTTCGGAGAGACCGGACTGAAACCTGACTCATCGAAATCGCCCCAACGGTGAAGAATACGAAATCCCGCCCTGTCCAGCATCTGCTCGATCTCCTGTGGAAAGTAGACTCGCATTTTCAACTTCACGTGGGTTTTCATCCCCCCCGTCCAGCGACATTCCCATTGGCAGACCTTGATCTGCGTCAGGGAATCGTATTCGTACGTCTCCCAGATCTCGCACACCTCCTGGGTACGCTCATCATAAAATCGTTCGTGAAGCTGGGGAATCCTTTCACCCGGCTTGAGTAAATCATGCCGGGGATTGAGCACATCAAAGGCAAATACACCATCGGGCTTGAGATGACGTCGGACGCAATCAAGGACGGATAGAAAATCACGCCACCGATAGGCGTGATGCAGCGCATTGAATCCGCTGTAGATCAACGCAAACTTCGTTGGCATTCGAAAACGCCCGTAATCCCCCCGCACGAGCCGGCAATGCTTCCGAAAGGGCGCCATCCGGCGACGCGCCCCGGCAAGCATGGACGCCGAGGCATCGAGCCCGACCAATGAGATGCCATCCTGAACGATCGGCAATGCAAGACGCCCCGTTCCCACGGCAAGTTCAAGCACCGGAGCGCCCTTTTCCACAGCCAGTTTGTGGTAAAAGCGGATATCCTTGGTGAGCGTGGCGTACAACGCGTCATAGAACGACGCATCTCCATAGATATCGACAGGGGTATTCAAGGGCGCCACACGAACGTGGCACGGGAAAGTCAGACTGTCACCCAAAAATCCTCTATGAGAAGGGCATCGATCCGGCGTTCATGCAACGCTTTCACAGCCTCCTCAGGGCGACAGACAATCGGTTCCTCATGAACATTGAAGGAGGTATTCACCACCACCGGCAATCCCGTAAGACTCTCATATGCCTTGAGGATCTCCCAATACCGCGGATGCTTGCCACGATGAACCGCCTGAGGTCGCGCCGTGCCATCCACATGGACCACCGCAGGAATTTTATTTCTCCAGGCCTCGCGAACGGTAAATGTCACCGTCATAAACTCCGCCGCGTGGTCCCCCTTCCTGTAGTCTTCAAATATCTCATCACATCGCTCGGCCAGCACGCTGGGCGCAAACGGCATGAATTCGGAACGACTCAGACGCCGGTTGAGTTCATCATTGATCCTTGCCTCCGTCGGAGCGGCAAGAATCGTTCGATTTCCCAAAGCCCTGGGACCAAATTCCATGCGTCCCTGGAAAAGCCCCAGCACGCGCCCCTCAGCAATCCATTTCGCCGCACGCAGTGCCCGGTCCCGAACCTCGAGGCGTTGATAGGAAAATCCGCTTCCCTTCAATACCGCTTCCACCTCCTCATTGGAAAATCCAGGCCCCAGATACACGTCCTCCATCTTCAAATTTGAAACTTTAATTTTTGAACCTTCCGTTGCGATCTGGGCCGCCGCCACCGCAAGCCCGGCATCGCTCATGGCGGGAAACACAAAAACCCGGTCCACACCGGGAAGCTCCATCAATCGCTGGTTGAGTTTCACATTTCCGAACACCCCGCCGGAAAGGGCAAGGTGACGGGCGCCGGTTTGTTTGAGCGCCCAAGTTGCGTGTCCCAATATCGCCTCCTCCAGGATTCGCTGAGCCGACCCGGAGATATTCTCACGGGAATGACCCTGGATCGATTTCCGGATCACCGCTTTCCGCGCCTCGCTGATATTGAGACAACCGTGCCAAATCTGATCGCTCACAAAGTGGGTGCCATCCTCGGAAATGCGGAGTGTTTTCCGAAAGGGAGCATCCAGATGGGTATCGGTGCCCCAGGCTGCCAGTCCCGTCACCTTCCCCTCATGTCGAGGCGAAATAAACCCCAGCGCCTCCGTCACGCTTCCATAAAACGACCCGGGAGAACCATTCAAATCCGTGGTGCAAAGCCGGCGCAATCCCCCCTTTTCCCAAAGACTGGTTGTATGACTGAGGGGAACCAGATGTTGCAGGAACACGGATTCCAGCGTATGCGCCTCCATTTCATCCTGAACACAGCAGGCACCCACACAGTCCACCGTAATCGCCAGTGCCCTGTCAAAACCACTGAAATTCACGGCAGAATGAGCATGGGCATGGTGATGATCGACGAAACGCACCTTGGCCTTCACAAATCCGTCCTCACGGAAACGAACCCAGTTAAAGAGATCCGAGAGAACCTGTCCCCGGGATCGCACCTCGCGCATAAAATCCGTCATCGTCACCGTGACCTCCTCGGGACGCCCCTTAAGCTTGCGACGCACCCGATGCCACCGCTCCCCCCATTCCTCCAACCAGCCCGGCTTTCGGAAATAGCACGCTGGAAACTTGTTCAAGGCGACACTGAAGACATCCACATCCTGCCGCCGAATCCCAGCAATGCGCAGGCACTCCTGAATGGAACGCCAGGGATACCCCCATTGCCCCTTCTTTCGCGACAAACGTTCCTCGGAAATGGCAGCGACAATGCGACCGTCCTTCGCCAGCGCGGCGGAAGCATCATGCTCCATGGATAAGCCGAGGGCCCACATATCGTTCACATCGCGCGGAGAATCCGAAACCGACCCTGCCCCACAAATCTCAAAACAACGTGTAAACAAACGGCGCGAGACCGGTTCCCTGAGCGAAAATCAACAGGAAGGCAAACAGGACCAGCACGACAACCATGGGAATGATCCACCAAAGCTTCTGGGCCCATAAAAAGGACACAAGCTCCCCAAAGATGCCAAAACGATCCTGAACTTTGCGAATAATCGACATCTCACCTTTTTAGGAAGAAAATGGATGGAAATCAATCAAAAAATCGTGGCGACGAACGCCACCGTTGTCACTTTTTCAGCAACCTGCTAGGGTTTTCCCTCTCCACATGATTCCCAACGAACTTCTCGAAATTCTCTGCTGTCCCCTTACCCGACAGAGCCTGACACCCCTGGACGAAATCCGGATCCGCCAGATCAATGAAGCGATCCAGCAGGGAACCCTCAAAAATCAGGCGGGACAAATAGTGACGGAACCGATCGAAGGTGGCTTGATCACGGCCGACCGCAGCCGTGCCTATGCCATTCGTGAAAACATTCCCATTCTCCTGATCGAGGAAGCCATCCCCATGGCATCTTTCGCCGCATAATCCCCCGCCCGGTTGTGATTGACCCTTTCATCGCAAAACCTTACTACCTTTACCTCTCATGAACGAAAAACCCCTTTCCGGAAAATTCGGCGTCGTCTTCGGAGTCGCCAATAAACGCAGCATCGCATGGGCCATCGCCCAGGCCTGGCATGAAGCCGGGGCGAAACTCGCCTTCACTTATCAAGGGGAACGCCTCAAGGAAAACGTGGAGGAACTTGTCAGCACCTTCGGTTCCGACACCTTGTTGATCCCCTGCGACGTCACCAGTGATGCCGAGCTGGACACCGTGTTCAAAAAATTGGGGGATACTTTCGGAAAACTCGATCTTCTTCTCCACAGTGTCGCCTTTGCCCCCAAGGACGCCCTTGAAGGCGAATTTGTCAACACCTCCCGCGAAGCATTCCGTGTGGCGCACGACGTGAGCGCCTACTCCCTCGTCGCCATGACCCGTCGCGCCGCCCCTCTGATGAAGGATGGGGGAAGCGTTGTGGCCATGACCTATTACGGTTCCGTCAAGGTGGTCCCCCACTACAATGTGATGGGCGTCGCCAAAGCCTCGCTCGAAGCGAGCGTACGCTACCTTGCCTACGATCTCGGACCGAAGAAAATCCGGGTCAATGCCATCAGTGCAGGCCCGGTCAACACCCTCGCCGCGCGAGGCATTTCAGGATTCACCCAGATGCTCAAACACTACGAAGCCAACTCCCCCCTGCGACGGAATGTCGAAACCTCCGAACTCGGGGCCACAGGAGTCTTTCTCGCCAGCCAGGGTGCAGCCGCCATCACAGGACAGGTTCTCTATGTGGATTGCGGTTACGAAGTGATGGGCATGAGCATCTCCTGACAGGAAACCCCATTTCCAAGGACCCCACCGCGTCCCTGCGGTGGAAATCTCAAACGATCACCTTGCCACTCAGGCGTGTCCCCACGTCATGAGACGCAACTCATGCTTCTGGGTCAGGCTGGGATGAGAGGGCATCACCCGCACATTGAATCCATAGGCCCCACTTTCGGAAGCATCGATGGATCCCGTGTACAGGTAGCTTCCATCCGCCTCCTTGCTTTTCATCTGGAGTTGGACAATCTGGGGATTCGTCAACTGTCCATCATGAGCCTCACCGCAGTACGCTTCCACCGTGGCATTTTCGGGTCCGATATTGCCCAAAAAGACCCGGGCTTGAATTCCAATCTTCTCCCCCACCAGGATTTCGTAGGGCTTTTGATGATCGCATGAAATCTGGGCAACCGAAACCTGAGGCCACGCGTCACGCATTTTAACCTTCCACATCGCAATCTCCTTTGCGTCAGCGAAATTGTTGGCACTTAACCTGGCCCCGCGATGCGCCGCAGGCGCGTAATACTTCCCGGTGTAGTCCTGCACCATGCGCCAGGTATTGTAGACCGGGGAGACGGAGCGGATCGACTCCCGCATGAGATTGATCCATGCCAGGGGAAGACGGCCATCAGGCTTGGCGTAATAAAGGGGGATCGCCTGCTTGTCGAGAATGGCAAAGAGGGACTTCGTATCCACCTCATCCTGAAGATCTGGAGGACCATCGATGAGGTCCTCACCAATCGCCCAGCCGTTCTTCTTGTTGTAGCCCTCACACCACCATCCATCGAGCACACTCAGATTGATTCCCCCATTGGGCGGCACCTTCTGTCCGCTGGTTCCACTTGCCTCCAAAGGACGGAGGGGATTGTTCAGCCAGACATCCACCCCCTGGACCAAGTGGCGAGCCACATTCGTGTCGTAGTCCTCCACAAACACCACCTTGCCATGGAACTCAGGATCATTGACGATCTTGTAAAGCTGCTGGATCAATCGCTTGCCTGCCTCGTCGCGCGGATGAGCCTTGCCTGCGAAGATAAACTGCACCGGCCGATCCGGTTTGTTCAACAAAGCACGAAACCGATCCATATCCTTGAACAAAAGAAGAGCACGCTTGTACGTCGCAAACCGGCGGGCAAACCCCACCGTCAACACTTCAGGATCAAGCAAAAGCCCCGCCGAACGGAGCCGGTCCGAGGATTCACCCAGACGCTCGCGATGCTGGCGCACGCGCATCCGCACGAAATCCACAAGCTGGCGCTTCAATCGCAAATGCGTATTCCACAACTCCTCATCAGGAATATCACTCACCCGGCGCCATAAATCGTGATCCCCAATCTGATCCTCCCACCCTTCCCCAAAATATTTTGCGTAAAGGGCCTTCATCTCCGGGGCAAGCCAGGTGTGAAGATGAATTCCATTCGTCACACTCCCAATCGGAACCTCCTGAACCGGAGTGTTCGGCCAGACCCCCGTCCACATCCTGCGGGAAACTTCTCCATGGCAGGCGCTCACCCCATTTGCGCGGCGCGACATCCGCAACGCCAGAATCGTCATATTGAACGGATCCGTCGGCTGATAGTTCCACGGGCGCCCAAACTTCAAAAACTCCTCGATGTCGATTTTGAGGTCCTTGATGAAATTACCGAAATAGCGACGCACAAGATCGGGATGGAAAGCATCGTTGCCCGCCGGCACGGGAGTGTGCGTCGTGAACACCCCAGAAGCGGTGGTCACCTGCAATGCCGGATAAAACTCAATCCCCTGATCCAGCATCAACTGGCGGATGCGTTCGATTCCCAGAAACGCCGCATGCCCCTCATTCATGTGATAGACCGAAGGTTGAATCCCTAAAGCCCGCAAAGCCCGGGCTCCACCGATTCCCAACACGATCTCCTGACGGATACGCATTTCGATGTCCCCGCCGTACAGTTCCGCGGTGATCAGACGATCCTCCTCGCGATTCTGACTGAGGTCCGTATCCAGGAAATAGATGGGGATGCGCCCCACCTTGATCTCCCAAATCTTGGCGGTTACCGGTCGTCCAAGAATATCCACTTCCACGGTAACGATCGAACCATCCGGACGCCGCGCTTCATGAATCGGAAGTTCATTAAAATCGATATTCATCTCAGCCGCTTCCTGCCACCCGTCCTTGTCGAGACGTTGCTTGAAATAACCGTGACGATAGAGCAACCCGACCGCCACAAAAGGAAGCCCCAGATCGCTCGCCGCCTTACAATGATCTCCCGCGAGAATTCCCAAACCGCCTGAATACTCCGGCACCGATTCGTGAAGACCAAACTCCGCCGAAAAATAGGCGATCGGTCCGCTGAATTCCACCGAGGCTTGTTTGGAAAACCAGGTGTCCTTTCCCGCCAAATAGTTGTGAAAGCGGGTCGACACCTCGTGCATGCGCCGCATAAAGCCATCATCCTCAACCACTTCCCTTAAACGTGCCTGGCGCACTTTTTGAAGCAATTTTACGGGATTGTGATAACACGACTCCCAAAGAACAGGATCCAGTTCCTCAAAAAGATCCACCGCATCGTAGTTCCAGCTGAACCAAAGGTTGAAGGCGATTTCCCGTAACGGTTCGAGAACGGCTGGAAGCTGCGGAATGACCGAATACCGGAAATAATTTTGCATAATCGTATATCACTCCGAGTCCGACTTCCGCCGCAAGCCAAAACTGATTTTAACAGCAACACTTTTCGACAAATCTTGCCAAATGTAAAATTTTGGATCTTGGAAATCATTCTGCAAATCGCTCCAATCATGGAATGGCTTCCACGATTCCGGTCCACCTGGGCACACGCTCCTACGACATCGTCATCCAAACAGGAAGACTCCTCGCACGTCTTCCAAAACACCCTCTATTTCGGGACGCCACCACGCGCATTCTTATCGTTTCCGACACACGACTTCACCAAACGGCACGATCCCTTGCACGCAAACTCGGCACCCGCAGAACTCACCTCACCTTTCTCAAAGGCGGTGAACCCACCAAAAATCTTTCCTCCCTTCCCCGTCTCTATACCACCGCCATCAAGGCCCGACTGGATCGAAAATCGATCGTCATCGCCATCGGGGGTGGTGTCATCGGGGACTGTGCCGGTTTTTTCGCAGCCACCTACCTCCGCGGTATCCGAATCGTCCACGTGCCCACCACCCTCATCGCCCAGGTGGACAGCGCCATTGGCGGAAAAACCGGTGTGAACCTTCCTGAGGGCAAGAACCTGATCGGCTCCTTTCACCAGCCGTCCCTCGTCTTTATTGATCCCGAATTTTTAGGAACCCTTTCTCAACGGGAGTTTCGCGCAGGTCTGGCAGAGGTGATCAAGTACGGCGTCATCGCCGACCCCGAACTCTTTCACCGGCTTGAGGCCCGGATGAAGCAGATCCTTGCAAGAAATCCCTCCGATCTCGCGTGGATCATTCAACGCTCCTGTAAAATCAAGGCGAACGTGGTTTCCCGGGATGAATATGAAACCTCGGGATTGCGTGCCATCCTGAATTTCGGACACACCCTGGGACACGGCATCGAAGCCGCCGCACAGTACCGCACCCTGCACGGGGAAGCCATCGCCCTCGGCATGATCGCCGCCGCACGCCTTTCCGCCCAAATCACCCACCTTCCCGACAACGCAACCCGTCGCATCATCCACCTGATCCGTGAGGCAGATCTCCCCACTCAACTTCCCCGCGGGCTGAAAACAACCGCCATCCTTGACGCCATGAAATTGGACAAAAAGGCCGAAGCCGGGAAGGCCCGCTTCGTTCTGGCGAACCGAATCGGAGCTGTGCGAACCGGGATTCCCGTAAGCGACATCCAGATCCGCCGCAGCATCCTTCAGCTTGCCACCTTTTCTCAATAAGTCGCCACACGCTCAGCCCTCGGACGGGCCTTCCTCAAAATCAGAAACCCACAAAGGGTCAACAACAGCACAGATCCCAGGCATAGACGGTACGCCTTTCGATCCCCCAGCGTGGTGTGAAAAAGCTGAAATACCAGGCCCCAGGTAAGAGGTCCGATCAACGCCGCCCCTTTTCCAACAAGACCGTAAATGGCAAACATCTGTCCACGCTCCTCGGGATGACAGAGATCCAGAAGGTAAGCACGACTCGCGGTCCACATTCCCCCAAATGCCAGGCCAAAAAATCCACCCGTCACCCAGAATAGCTTCCGTTGCACACTGAACATCGCCAGCGCAAGGGCAAAAATCCAGAGCCCCACCACCATTTGAAGCATCCGGAAACGACCGATCTTGTCCGCTATATGTCCCACGATGGGAGCTCCAACAATGGCGAAAAGGATCGAAACAATCAGAAACGCATCAAGTTCGGACACCTGAAGATTGAACAGTTGATGATCCTTCCAGGTCAACGGAAGGCTCAGGCCCTGCTTCGGATCGAGCCCCACCACGCCTTCTGCATAAAGGGACATATTGACGGTCACCGTCTGAAGACCATCCAGCGCAAGGAGCGATCCCAGGAAAAAGTAGAGCATTTCGGGATGGGAAGCCACCCGCCGAAGCGTCGTCACAAACGAGCCCACACTGTTTTGAAGGCTTTGACGAAAATTGAAATGGATGAACCCCTTTTTTTCACGAACAAAAAGAAACAGCGGCATCGCAAAAGCCAGCATCGCGACAGCCACATGCCAGAAAATGGGTGAATATATTTTTTCCACCTCATTGGCGTACCTTCTCGCAAGAAGCAGTCCGATGATCGAACCGACATATCCCAGCCCTGTTCCAATTCCCGCAATCCGGGCCTTGTGACGCTCATCGGAGACGTCACCCAACATGGCAAAATAGAAAACCAGCGCCGATTGAAATGCCAGGTTCGCCAGAATAAACCAAAATAGTGCTTCATTGAGCGCAGAAGCCCCGCTCATGGCGGCACACGATCCCGCACTGATGAGCGTAAAGCTCACAATGAACACCCTCCGGCGTCCCCATTCATCCGAAATGGGACTCAACAGCACCTGCAAAATCCCCGCCAGAAGCATGCTTACGCTCATGGCGACATTGAGGGAGAGAACCGAGCCGTGATGCTCCCCCACAATCCAGAATCCGAGATACCGACTGATCACCGCCATGGAGAACACCGTCGCCCCCACGTCGTACAAGGCCCACGCGATCACCCGCGCATTCAACCAGCGCTTCTTCTTCGGTTTATCCCAGTTCATCAGGCGCTCAAGCGAAACGGAAAGCACATCGAACGACAAGTTAAAACTCTGCTTGTTTTCCGGTACCAAAAACTGAAGTAGTGGAGCATGTGCTCAAGGCCGCGCGAATCAGCCCTCAACAGCCGACTTTTTCAGCAAGCGGTTATCCTCGGAATTGTTGCATCCTGCATTTTCACCGCATGTTTTCCCTCGGCACCCCGCGCGGATCTTGTCATTTTAAATGGGGCAGAGCCAGAATCCCTGGATCCCGCGGTGATCACCGGTCAGTTGGAGGGACGCATTGTCTCCGCCCTTTTCGAGGGCCTTGCCGCCAGGGATCCGGCCGGACGTGTGATCCCGGGGGTTGCCGAGCAGTGGGATATATCCCCTGACGGGAAGACCTATCTCTTTCATCTTCGCTCTGATGCCCGCTGGTCTGATGGCAGGCCCGTCACCGCCCACGATTTCGTCAACTCCTGGAAGCGCACCCTCCAGCCCATGACCGCCGCGGAATATGCCTACCAGCTCTACTACATCAAGGGAGCCGAGGAATTTAATTCAGGCAAACAGACCGATTTCAACCAAGTCGGGGTGCATGCCATTGATCCCCGGACGCTTGAAGTTCGCCTGGTGCATCCCACCCCCTTCTTCCTCGATCTGTGTGCCTTCCCCACTCTGGCCCCTGTTCCCATCTCCGTTGTCGAACAATGGGGGGACGACTGGATCAAACCCGGCCATCTGGTCAGTAACGGAGCCTACATGCTTGAAGAATGGCGCATCAACCAGCGCGTCCGCCTTCGGGCAAACCCCTTTTATTGGGACCACTCCCACGTGGAACTCCAGACCATTGACGCTCTCCCGACGGACAAAGCCAATACCGCGTTCAACATCTACACCACCGGTCAGGCCGATCTCATCCTCGATAAAAACCTTATCCCCGCCATGTTGCTCGATGCGTTGAGAAATCGTCCCGACTTTCATTCCACCCCGTTTCTAGGCACCTACTTCTATCGATTTAACGTCACCCGCCCCCCGATGAACCATCCTCTAGTCCGGCGCGCAATAGGACTCGCCATCAATAAAAGACGGATCGTGGAAAAGGTGACACGCGCGGGGGAACCCATCGCCACCCATTTCGTTCCACCTGGCACCCGTCAGTATGAATCCCCTCCCGGAGAAGACTTCAACCCGGACAAAGCACGACAACTTTTGAGCGAAGCTGGTTTTCCGGGCGGCAAAGGATTTCCCACCATCACCCTGCTCTATGCCGATCAATCCGTGGCCAAGGGAGTTGCCACGGAAGTTCAGGACATGCTTCACAAGGAACTGGGCGTCACCATCCAGCTCGCGCAGCAGGAGTGGAAGGTCTATCTCAATTCCATGAGCCAGCTCGATTACGACATCGCCGCAAGTTCGTGGCTGGGGGATTACAACGATGCCAACACCTTTCTCGACATGTTTGTCACCGGGGGAGGAAATAATCGAACCGGTTGGTCCAGTCCCCGATACGATCAACTGATCCGGGACGCCGCCAGGGAACTCGACCCCGTTCAGAGGGCGGGCATATTTCAGAAAGCCGAAACGCTTCTCATCCGTGACGAGGCCCCCATCGCACCGATCTACTTCTATGTCGGGATCCAATTTTTCGATCCAAACCGGATATCAGGCATTGAACCCAACGTTCTTGATGAACATCCGTTGAAATACCTTCGCAAAAAGAACTAGCATGCTCCACTTCCTCGCACGTCGACTCCTCGGTGGCGCCATCACCCTGCTTGTGGTGATCACGCTCACCTTTTTCATGATGCGCGCAATGCCTGGAGGCCCCTTCGACAAAGAACGCAAACTTCCTCCTGCCATCGAAAAAAATCTGCTCTCCAAATACAATCTCGATGGCACGCTATGGCAGCAATATCGCGACTATCTCCGGGACGTCCTCCACGGCGACCTCCGTCTTTCAACGAAATACCGCAACCGCACGGTGAACGAAATCCTTGCACAAACCCTACCCGTCTCCATGACGCTCGGAGGCATCGCCCTCGTCCTTTCCCTTGGGCTCGGACTCTTCCTGGGCTCCCTGGCCGCCGTTCGTCGCCACACTTGGATCGGCCAGTTCGCCATGATCGCTGCGATTCTTCAGGTGGCGATTCCCAACTTTGTCCTTGCCCCCCTGGCCATTCTTTTTCTCGCCCTCGACTGGAGCCTCTTCCCCGCAGCCGGTTGGGAGAGCCTGCGCCACATGGTGCTTCCCTCCATCTGCCTGGCCCTTCCGTACTCCGCCTATGTGGCACGGCTTACCCGCAACAGCATGCTGGATGTACTGAATCAGGATTTTATCCGAACCGCCCGGGCCAAAGGCGTCCCTGAATTCAAAGTAATCCTTAAACACGCCCTGAAGATTGCGCTCCTGCCCGTCGTCTCGTTTTCAGGCCCACTGGCAGCCAACCTCCTGACCGGTTCCCTCGTCATTGAGGAAATTTTTAAAATTCCAGGTGTCGGCCCCTTTTTCATCAACGGAGTCCTCAATCGTGATCTCTTCATGGTGGGCGGCACCGTGATCGTCTATTCGGCGTTTTTGATTCTATTCAACATCATCGTCGATGGGATCTACACCCATCTCGACCGGAGGATTCAACTCACATGAAGACTTCTTCGCCCCCCCTTCAGCGCCTCTTTCATCAACCGATTGCGGTCTTTTGCCTTGTGGTGGTTGCCCTTATGGTTCTTGCCTCCATCTTCGGCCCCTCCCTCACCGGTTATGGATTTGAACAAACAAGCGACACCCAATTCGCACCCCCAAGCTGGAACCACTGGTGCGGAACCGATTTGCACGGACGCGACCTCCTGACTCGCATCCTGTTCGGTGCACGCATCTCCCTTGCCGTTGGACTGATTGGAACCCTTGTAAGCCTCACCGTCGGGGTGGCTTACGGAATGATCGCAGGATACCACGGGGGAAGACTCGATTCCATCATGATGCGATTCGTGGACGTGCTCTATTCCCTGCCCCGACTCGTGTTCGTCATCGTATTGATCACCGTCCTCGACAAACAGACCCGTCTCTTTTTTAATCGCCTTGAACTTCCAGGCCTTGCTTCAAACGCCCGCCTCATCCTTCTTTTTGTGGGACTCGGCATCATGGAGTGGTTGACCATGGCCCGCATCGTTCGGGGACAGGTACTTTCATTGAAGGAACAACCCTTCGTTCTTGCCGCAAAGGCATTGGGCTCCCCGACTTCAAGAATCCTGTTGCGACACCTGCTTCCCAACCTTGCCGGAATCATCATCGTCTATCTCACCCTGACCATTCCTGTCGTGATTCTCACCGAATCGCTTCTCAGTTTTCTGGGGTTGGGCATCCAAGCCCCCAAATCCAGTTGGGGATCGCTCATTTCCGACGGCGCCGCCGCCATCAATCCCGTGCACATCTACTGGTGGCTCATCATGTTTCCCGGAGGGATCATGGCCCTGACGCTACTTTCACTAAACCTTCTGGGAGATCACCTGCGGGACATCTTCGATCCCCGGACACTCAGGAACTAGCCGCATTGCGGATCGCGAGAACAGCCTGATTTCGAAGGGTTTTCAGATAGTTCATCTGTTCGGCCGTCAAGTGAATCTCCCCGGCGTGCACCTTGTCGACGTAGATCAATCCAATCGCAACCTGCTTCACCACGATGGGGAGCAGCATGAAGGTCCCCGCAGCCACATTCGTTCGATACCATTCAGGAACCAATGCCTCCACCTTCTTCTCCCGAATATCCCTCACCATGATATCTGCGTTCTGTTTTAGGGACTGGTTGAAAAGATCGGACGACCCTTGAATCGGAAATTGAAAAAGCTTGAGAAGAACATCGATATCGCTCCCAAACCCGTGACGGGCCTCCATCACCCCGCGCTTGGCATTTCGAATGCAAATCAACGCCCGCTGAAACCCGAGGGCACGGTACATCACCTCCAGCACCATGTGCAGGATTTGACTGATCGAATATTTTTCCAACAAGGATTCGGTGACATCCTGGATTCCTCGACTCAGGATGGCATCCGGACTGCTCGAGGCATCCGCATCGCCCCCAGCCATCAACAGTCCCAGATCCGTCGCAATCTGCATGTCCAAATCCTTCGAAGGAGGAGCCGGTGCTTTCGGCGGGACAACCTTCGACTCCGCAGGTGACTGCGGCAACACAATCCCCATGCGCTTGAAAATCCCACCTTCCGCCATGTTGATATCAAGCACCCGCGCGTATCGCCCCGCTTCCTTCACCGAAGCGTTGAGAATCCCTCCCATTTGCCCTGGCTCGATCGGAACACAGTTCTTGTAACGCTCCGACATGTTGGCAAACACCTCATTCCGGGAATCCAGATCCTTGGCGTGCTGAAGTTTCTGGCAGAGCTCGTTTGAGAAACAGACCACCCCGCGCATTTGATCCTGCATCGTCTCAGGCTTCGGAATCTTGGCTCCGGCAAATCCTTTCATCGCATAGGCGATGTCATCGGGAAAGTTCCACTCCTTCGCAATCTCCCCTCCAATCTCCTCATAGGTGGCTCCAAGGACCAGCACGGTGGCTTCGTCCTCCGTCTTTTGCTTCGCTTGAATAAGTTCCACCACCTTGTGATGCTCCTCAGGCATGTGAAATGCGATCAACAGTCTGCCGAGATTATAAAACGCGGAACAAATGAACACCTCCTCGGCATTCACCAACCCCATCTTGAGTGCCACATCGCGGGCAATGGATCCACTCATGAACGCATGCATGGTCGCGTCCTTGACGTCGTTCTCAAGCGACTGATTCTGAAGATTTTCAAAAAGCATCAGGGATAGCGCGGCATTCTTCACCTGTGCAAGACCAAGAACCATGATCGCGCGGGAGATCGTGCTGATCTTCCCTGTATAGCTGCTGTAAAACACCGTATTGACGAGTTTCAGGAGCTTGTTCGTCAGGGCGATATCATTCAACACCGTGTTCGTCAGTTCCGCCAGGGACTCCTCGTCACTCACCGACGTCAATTTGTTGATAATGGTGATCGTGCGGGACATCGAGGGCAACTCCGCCCCCTCCTTCATTTTCTTTTTCAGAACGGGAATCAGATTGCGGCTGATCATCGCCGACTCGGACGGCTTTTCCACCCGGGTGGTGGCTCCTGGATCCTCCTTACCGATCCCTGCAAGGGCAGCATCCACCTCCGACATCGACTGGAAACGATCTTTCGCATCCTTTGCCATCATCTTCAGCAACACCTCACAAAATCCTTCACTCAAATCCGAACGCAACGCCCGGGCGGAAGGAGTCGATTCCGTCAGATGCTTCGACATGATTTCAACCGCGGACTGGCCCTGATACGGAAGCTGTCCCGTCACCATGTGAAACAGAGTCGCCCCCAGGGAATAGATATCCATCCGGTGGTCCGCGTTTTTGCTGTCACGGACCTGCTCCGGAGAAATATAAAAAGGCGTCCCCAAAACCACCCCCGAAGCAGTCAGCGATCCATCCCCCTGACTTGTCCATTTGGCAAGCCCCAGATCCCCAACCTTGATCCGCCCCTCTCCACCAAGCATCAAATTTTCAGGCTTAATGTCCCGATGGACAATTCCCTCCCGGTGGGCATATGCAAGGGCATCTGCGGCCTGGCGGATGAGCCCAACGGCCTCGACTTCACCATAAACCTTCCCCCCCTTGAGAAGCGTGGCAATATTCTGCCCCTCCACATATTCCATCACAAAATAGTACACCCCATCCTGGGAACCGGCATCGAACACCGAAATGATGTGCGGATGGGAAAGACGGGCCGCAGCCTGGGCTTCACGAAGAAAGCGCTGCACATACTCCTCGTTTTCAGCAAGATGGCTCGAAAGAAATTTGATCGCTACAAAACGATCCAGCGTCAGTTGGCGGGCCTGATAGACAATCCCCATCCCCCCCTTGCCCAGTCGACGAAAAATCTGATAATTCCCAATCTTTTGATCCAACAACGCATCGGGTTCTTCAGACATATGGCACGGAGATCAGTTACTTTGTTTTTGGACCCATCTTCAAACGGAAAGCTTCTGTTTAAGCACCTCGTTCACCATCGCAGGATTCGCCTTTCCCTTGGAGAGCTTCATCACCTGCCCGACCAGGGCACCGATCGCCTTGGCATTGCCCCCCCGTACATCCGCTACAATCCTGGCATTGGCCGCCATCACTTCCTCACAGAATTTCTCAATCAACCCGGCATCGCTCACCTGGGACAACCCTTTTTCCTCAACGATTTTCGCAGCAGTTTTTCCTGTCTGGAACATCTCCGCAAACACATCCTTGGCCTGCTTGCTGTTGATCTTTCCGCTGTCCGTCAATTCCACAAGCTCCGAAAGATCACCGGGCTTGATGGGGGATTCCTCAAGTGTCCTGCCCGCCCCGCCAAGCTCCCTTAACAAATCATTTACGATCAGATTGGCCACCCCATTCGGGTTTTTACCGTTGGCAGCAGCCTGTTCGAAATATTTCGCAAGGAGAAGATCGGCCACCAGAACCCCCGCATTGTAGTCCGTCAGTTTGAACTGCTGAATGAAGCGCTGCTTTCTCACACTCGGAAGCTCCGGAACCGCTTGGCGCACCTCAGCCAGCCAGACCGTGGTGTCGATCGGCATCAAATCAGGCTCGGGAAAATAGCGGTAGTCGTGCGCCATCTCCTTTGTTCGCATCAACTGTGTGGTCCCCGAATCATCATCCCAGCGACGGGTTTCCTGGGATAATTTCTCCCCACGGGACAATGCCGCTTCCTGTCGTACAATCTCATACGCCAGGGCACGTCGGACACCACTGATCGAGTTCATATTCTTGATCTCGATTTTTGTCCCGTACTCTTTCTGGCCCACAGGCCGGATCGACACATTGCAGTCACACCGCATCTGCCCCTTCTCCATGTCTGCAAAACTCACATCCCCATAAAGCAACACATTGCGAAGCGTGCTCAAAAAGGCAAACGCCTCCTCCGGACTCCCAATATCCGGCTGGGTCACAATCTCCATCAAAGGCGTCCCGGCACGGTTAAAGTCAACCCCTGTGGAATCGTCAAAATGAAAGGACTTCCCCACATCCTCCTCAAGGTGAATTCGAACCAAACGAACCGTCTTGACCGTCTCCACATCCTTTTGCGCATCCTTGGGATAACATTCCCGCATCAATTCCACCCCCCCATCCAGACACAAAGGCTTGTCATACTGGGAGATTTGGTAATTTTTAGGCATATCTGCGTAAAAATAGTTTTTCCGATCAAATTTGCATTGTGGATTGATGGTACAACCCAGCATCAGGCCGGTAAGGGCGGTCAGGCGGACGGCTTGTTCGTTGGGCGTAGGGAGAACCCCGGGCATTCCAAGACAAACGGGACAGACATGAGCATTGGGGGCTCCCCCATACTCATTGATGCAGCCACAAAACATCTTCGTCTGCGTCTTAAGCTGGACGTGCACCTCCAGACCAATGGTCACCTCGTAGTTGCTCATAACTTCGGACGCTCCTTATGCCAGCTTGTAGCCTTCTCATGGGCATTCGCAATCTGCAAAATCTTCTCCTCACCCATGGAGGGCCCCAGAATCTGCAATCCCACGGGCATACCCTTTACGAATCCGCAAGGAACGGAGACTCCGCAAATACCGGCAAGATTGGTGGCAATGGTGAAAATATCCGCGAGGTACATTTGAAGGGGATCCGTGGTTTTTTCACCCATCTTGAACGCCACTGTGGGGGACGTTGGAGTAAGGATGGCATCACACTTTTCAAATGCCTCTTGAAAATCCCTCCGAATCAGGGTGCGAACCTTTTGTGCCCGAAGATAGTAGGCATCATAGTACCCTGAACTCAGCACGTAGGTCCCCAATATGATCCGGCGCTTCACCTCGATTCCAAATCCTTCGGCACGTGAACGTCCATAAAGATCCAGAAGATCGCCCGGTTCAGTCACCCGGTGGCCGTAGCGAACCCCATCAAACCTTGCAAGGTTGGCGCTCGCTTCCGCAGTGGCAATGACATAGTAGGTGGCCACGGCATGCTCGGTGTGCGGCAGGGAAATATCCACGATTTGGGCCCCCTGCTTCTCGAGTCCGTCCACCGCCGCCCGGATCGCACTCTCCACCTCCGGATCCATTCCCTTCACAAAATATTCTTTTGGCAATCCAAGCCGCATCCCCTTCACCCCCCGACCCAGGACCATGGTAAAGTCAGGCACATCCACAGGAAGGGATGTGGAATCCATCACGTCGCGCCCGCAAAGAATATTCAATAACAACGCCGAATCCTCCACTGTCTTGGTCAGAGGTCCGATCTGATCCAGGGAGGAGGCAAATGCCACCAACCCAAACCGACTCACGCGTCCGTACGTGGGCTTCAGCCCCACGCAACCACAAACGGCCGCAGGTTGACGAATCGATCCTCCGGTATCCGTACCCAAAGCCGCCAGGCATTCATCGGCAGCTACCGCCGCCGCAGAGCCACCACTTGACCCCCCGGGAATTCGCGTTAAATCCCAAGGATTGTGGGTCGGGTGAAAGGAGGAATTCTCCGTGGAAGACCCCATCGCAAATTCATCCATGTTGGTTCGCCCCAAAAGCACCGCCCCAGCCTCTTTCAGTCGCGTCACCACCGTTGCATCATAAACGGAGATATACCCCTTTAAAATTTGAGATCCACAAGTGCAGGGCTGCCCCTTCACGTTCAAAATATCCTTGAGCGCAATGGGAACCCCATGGAGCGGTCTGGTCGACGATTCCGAATCCCGCCTCCCAGCCTCCTTCAACGCCCCTTCACGATCCACGCTCAAAAAAGCCTGCACACGGGACTCCACCTGGTCGATCCGTTGCAACAGGGCTGTCACCAATTCGGTGGACGAAAATTGCTTCTCCCGGATCCCTTTTGCCGCTTCGGCCACCGTCAACGTATGCAGACTCATTCCACCACCTTCGGAACCCGGAAAAGATCGTTCATTTTTTGAGGGGCATTTTTCAAGGCGTCCTCAACCGACAGGGAGGGGCGGGTTTCATCCCGTCGGAATACATTATTCTGCGGAAAGGCATGGGCGGTGGGCTCAATCCCATCCACATTTAGGGATCCTAACTGCTCGACATACGAAAGAACCTGCCCCAGCTGGGATTGAAAACGAGCGGTCTCATCCGGTGAGAGCTGCAGCCGGGCAAGCTGGGCAACATAAGTTACATCAATGCCTTGGGGTTTCATGGAAAACGACAGAATTCAGAAGTCCGCCCACAGAATCAAGAATACAATTCACTTCATGCGCGAAAGACGTCCGATAATCCAGATCAAGGCGACAAAAGCTAGCATGATCCAGACAATGGCCCGGTTTCTTTGAGCCCGCATCTCGGCCCGGGTCGGTTTTCGTTTCTCCACCACCCCCACCCGATCGAGGCTGAAATAACGCCGGAAACGCTCCGCATTGGACTGGGTGCGTTCGTCGGGCTTGGGCGCAAAATGCTTTTCAGGAGCAGCGATCTGCTTCGAAAGATGACGGATCTTCTTCTGAAGCTCCGCAGCCTTCTGTTGAGCCTCCAAAGCCTCTTCCGCAACGCGTGAACGGGGCTTTCCCATCAACTCAAATCATGAATGAGAACGGCTGAGGACAAACACCAACGCCACAAGTCCCGAAAGAATCAAAGGCAGGTGTCGGGCCAGACCACGAAGGAGTTCCTCCTTGAAGTTAACCCCTTCAGAGCGGGACATCGGGATGGATTCGGCCATCGAAACACTTTGGGAATCCGCCTGCATCTTGATGGGTCCATCACCGAGAAAACTGAGTTGAGCACGCCCTTTATTAAGTTCCGCACGGGCGGCTTCCAGCACCGAAACGGCCTTGGCCAGACGGGGTTTCAAATCATCCCCACTCCATTCGGTCTCACGAATATCCTGAAGCTGGTGAACATAATCCTGATAGACCTCCCGGCACCCGGTCAACATCGCCGCACGCTTGTTTAATTCAAACTCCTCCTTCTCGATGGCGATGATTCCACGGGACAATTCATCAAGCATCTCCGCCTTGCCCTTTTCGAAATCCTCTTCACGCCGGCGCAGGTCCTCGAGCTCCTGACGCTCGCGTTCCAACTCCTCCTGCTGGCGGCGCAATTCAAGCATCTGCTGGCGCGCCTGCTCCACACGGGCGTCGATTTCCGCACGGCCCTGGGACGGATTGCCTGAAAGCCCGTTTCGATCCATGGGTGATCCCTTCTTAGATTCAGAGCGGACATCCGCTTTGGAGGGTTCAGTAAGAAGATCCGTGTCAATGAATTCAGATGCTTTCATGAAGAAACAAAGAAGTAAGGGTTAACATTCAAAATGCTTGAGTTTTCTTTGGGCAAGATACATCGGGATGAGGGCAGCCATCATTCCGATCAGGAATGTCATCGTGTATATCACGCCAACGATGGATGTAAAATGAAAATCGAGGGATAAACCCGCCATGAACCGGATATGAATGGGGATGGCCACCATCATCACGGAGATCGCGATATACGCAAGGCTGACGACAAGGCAAAACGTCCCCCCAAATCCCGATACAATCTGGGCCGCACTCTGCCGCATATTAGGAAAAAGCACTCCAAGCCCCACCGCAATCCCGCTGAGCCCCACACTCATCATGCAGATACTGAATCCGATCAACCATCTCAACTCCGGATCAAGATTCAAACTTTGGAATGAAAAAAACATCAGGCAAAGCGTGATGAAACAGGAGGACAGAGTGCTCGCCCAAAACTTACCCCAGATAAACGACTTCAGCCGGACCGGCGCAAGCCCCAGCAGCCATAAACTCCTGCCCTCGAGGCTGAACTGCGGGTAAACAAAGCGCGTGGTCAGGGTGGAGAGAATGAGGGATAGCGACCCCAGGTTCAGAAACGCCACCACACTGACCCAAAACCGCTCTTCAAGTTGATATCGGAAGTTTCGAATGTTGAGAAAATAAAACGCGAGAAGTCCGAAGAAAATGGCGAATTGACTCCACTGGCCGGTGTCGCGCCAGAAGGTGATCACATCCTTTTTTAACACACTGCGGACCGGAAGCTTCAGCCACCACATCCCATGAACCACCCCCGCCAATATGGACAGTGGGCTCCGATACGCCCGATTGGAATGAGCCCGTCCATGCAATCGCCGATCCTGCACCCGCGAGGCATTCTCATAAAACAACAGGCCGCAGTACCTCAGGAGCAGCCACCCGCCCAATAGACTGTAGCTCAACACCAGACTGAAAAAGAAAAACACCTTGGGCCAAACCCTCTCCCCCAAGCCCAACACCGCCGTCGCCAGCCAGTAGCTCGGCAGAATCGGCTCCACCGCCAGGCGCGTGTTTTTCAGGAGAATGTTTAATAGGGGCACGATCTCCGCCTCCGTCATTCTGCGAATTTCCACGGGACGATAAAAAAGGACCACTGCCACCAGGATCGATATCGCTCCCAACACCACAACACGTCGCCCCCAGACCTGGTGCCACAAATAGACCAGGGCCAGAAGCACCGCGGCGCCGAGAGTGTTTGCCAGAAGGGAAAAAGGGGCATAGAGCACGGGAAGACAAAGAAGAAACCAGAAAGGAAGCTTCATCCCCCACCCATACGCCAGAAATAGAGGCCCTGACAGGAACACAAAGGCCCAGGATGCCAGACACGACATTTCCACAAATTTCCATCGGAAAAGCTGCCCGTGGCTCACAGGAAGGGTTTGAATCCAGGCGGTCTCCCGGTTTTTAAAAAAAACTCCATACCCCGCGATCACACTGCTGACCACGAGCATGAAAAAGATCAAACCAAAGAGCAGATAGAACATTCGGGCGACGAGAAGGTCCCCCAACGCAGGAACTCCTGTGTGTAAAAATTGCAAACCCCGATAAAACAGCCAGGTAAAAAAAACCCAGTAACCGGTGATGAATGCCAGGATAACCCCCAGCATCAAACGAGAATGATGCACCATGTGACGCAATCGATTCAACGCCTGCCGTTTCCAGGCTGCCGACAATAATCGAAATAGAATCCAGCTGGAAATTTCAGAACCCATGGTCATCGCTTTTCTTGGCGCAGAATCCTTCCCTTCACCCCGATCCAAAGCACCACCGCTGTCCATGTCGGGAACAGGCTCAGCCCGGGAATCGCCTCCGGCAGCAGGGCGACGAACAGCTCCCACTTCGGACCCAGGATGACCCAAAGCACCAGGAGCCAAACCAGGTCCAGGACAACCACGAGAAAGGGCGCTACGCTCTCCGGAAGGGAAAACAGGTCCGCAACCACAGCTGCGGCGAGCGCAAACACAAATCGGGGCTTCGACACCCCGTCGGGAATGGCGGGGCCGGACTTCCTCTCGGATTTTCCTGCAATATCCAGCACCCGGGTTTTCTCCGAGGGATCCATACCAGGGGATTCGCTCACGGAGACTTGGGCGGGAGGTTGTCCTTCAGCCATTTGTCGACATTCAAGTACCCTTCCAGGGACTTGTCCCCACGAAGGATCGCTTCCATGTCGTTTCGATCCGTTTTCTGCCTTAGAATGGATTCTATTTCCTTATGGCGCTGATCCGCCATGCTGTAGGCCATATTAAAGGCGATCGCCCAGGCATTCTTGCCTCGTGAATCCTTCGCATTCACGTCCGCTCCCTTTTCCACAAACAACTTCACCACATCGGGGGTGCCATCCTTGGCCGCAATCATCAAGGGCGTGGTCCCATTGGCAACCGAGATATTCAAATCTCCCCCTGCTTCGATCATTTTACAAACCAGACTCAAGTCGTCGTGGGTCGCCGCAGTAAACATCGCCGTCGAACCATCGTTCAGTTTGAAATTCACCTCGGCCCCGTGGTCGAGGAGTAAATTCGCCATCTTGGAGGACATCTCCCCCCGCAGCATCAAAGCAGCAACCAGGGGAGTAAAACCATCCCGGTTGGTCACATTGGGATTCATTCCATCGTTCAGACATTTCTCCACCGCCCCGGGATCGTCGCTGTAACGGACCTGATAACAAAAATCCTCAGCACTGGGCAATGCGGCCTTCGGGGCGGGAGGCGGTTCCACGGGTTTCGCAGGCTCGGGAACCGGCGTGCTGGCAGCCACCGGCTCTGGCGCAGCCTGAGTCGGGAGGGGTGTTGGCACGACCGGAGACGAAGCCTCTTCTGATTTTTTTCCGCATCCGGCAAACAGGACCGATGCAAGGGCAAGAAGGAGAAATTTCCGGTTCATAGAAATGGACAGTGAAGGGTTAAACTCGTGGTGCCCTTGTAACGGGCATCAGGAAAAATTGCAATAGAAGCCATTCCCTCCCATTGAACCATTTGAATTCCGCATGACAGCCCCTCAATTGTTCGATACTCTGCCGCACCCCCTCATCATCTCCCATGAAAGCCTCCCCCCATCCAAAGCGCTGTCCATGGCCCGTCTTCGACGATCCACTCTATCTCAAGTACCATGACACCGAGTGGGGGGTCCCGGTTCACGATGACCGGAAAATATTTGAATTTTTAGTGCTAGAAGCCTTTCAAGCCGGCCTCTCCTGGCGAACCGTGCTCCATAAACGGGAGAACTTTCGCAAAGCCTTTGCCGGATTTCAATACACCAAGGTCGCCAAATTTGGAAACAGGGAGATCCAACGCCTTATTAAGGATGCGGGTATCATCCGCAATCACGCCAAAATCAAGGCAACGATCCACAACGCCCAATGCTTCATCCAGGTCCGGAAGGAGTTCGGTTCCTTTTCGAAATACATGTGGTCATGGGTGGGCGGCAAACCGGTCATCCATAGATTGCGCACACTCAAGGACTACCAAGCCTTCACCCCTGAAGCAGAGGCATGGGCCCGGGATCTTAAAAAACGCGGCTTCAAATTCCTGGGCCCCACCGTCGTGTACGCTCACATGCAGGCGGTGGGAATGGTTAACGATCATGTCCTTGACTGCTTCCGCCATCACGAAGTAAGTCACTAAATTCAAAACGGGGGTCCGGATTCCTTCTGTCCGGACAACTCCTGTTGAAAAATCGCCATGATCGGGGTGGCGGGTTTGGACATACCAGTTATATTCAGGCTGTGGAGGCTGTGCATGAACAGCGCTCTTCATCATCTCCTGGCAAGTGCCGTGTTCGGCTGCGCCCTGCTTGGATCAGGCGGCGCGGCCAGAGGTGAGATCCTATCCCGTCAAACTTCCCCATCGGACCGTGATTTGGTTCGGGAAATTCAGGAACGCTTTCAACAGGAGGGCGTTCAATCCGGAACGACCCGGATTCAAGCAAAAGATGGCATCGTCCGGGTTGAGGGACGAATTCCCACTCTTCTTGG
Organism: uncultured Verrucomicrobiota bacterium; assembly: GCA_964475835.1. Lineage (GTDB taxonomy): Bacteria > Verrucomicrobiota > Verrucomicrobiia > JABWAM01 > JABWAM01 > JABDCI01. The sequence continues at coordinate 35,755 of CAYYYL010000006.1, forward strand.
GCGCGAACGGTCCGTGGAACTCATTCAAACCATTCCCGGAGTACGAGGCATCGTCAATCAATTGACCGTCCCTGCCGAGCCCCGTCCCGAAGCGGATGTGCGCAAGGACCTGGAGAAGGTTCTGGAGAATCATCTGGGTCAGACTCACGACAACGGCGGGTTGGATGTCACGATTTACCATGGAACGGCAGCCATGACGGGCATCGTAAATACCTACCACGACTACCAGCTTGCCACACGCCTTGCGAAATCGATTCCCGGCGTCAACTCCGTCTGCAACGAACTTCAAATCGCATACACCACCCTTCCCTCGGACGCTCAAATCGCGGAGGACATCCGTCAAAGATTTTTCTGGGATCCGCGTCTCTGGGGTCGACCGATTCAGGTGACCGTCCATAACGGGCGTGTGACCCTTGCAGGCGCTCTCTCCAATCTAAAGGAAAAATGGCAGGCATGCTCAGATGCTTGGACCCGTGGCGTTCTCTCCGTGGAATCCACGGGAATCACCTGTGCGGATATCACCCCGCCGGATCCCGCACCCACCGATGACCAATTACAAAGAAACATCCTCGACACCCTTGCCGAAGACAGTCGCGTGGGAGAGCAAGTCCGGGTCCTCGTCCAGAAAAGTGTGGCAACCCTCACCGGTACCGTCGAAACCCTGGCTGCCCGGTGCTTTGCCGAAGAGGACGCCCTGAACACCATCGGCGTCAGAAATGTAGAAAACTTCCTTCGAATCCACATTCCCTATCCCCCCGCTGATGAGGAAATCCAGTCTACCATCTGGAAAACGCTGGATGCCCATCCTGAACTCGACTCGCGGTTCCTTCAGATTGAAATCGCACAGGGAAACGCCATCCTGCTTGGAAAAATAAAATCACAGGCGGAGGGGCGCCAGTGTGTCAATCTCATCTCAGGAATTTATGGAGTGATCGCCATTCATAGTCGTCTCACCCTTGATCCCTCCTTTTTCCTCAAATCCCGTCACAATTCACCCCCCGGAGAGGGTTCCTCCCCGGAAGAAAGGGATCTGGAACGAGTTATTTACGATCGCTTGCAATTGAGTCCCTATCTTCAAGGACTGCAGATCGGGGTCGATTGGAACGATCATGTCGTGACTCTTTCAGGATCTGTGCATGACATCTCACAATACCAGATCGCCGAGCGGATCGCACTTGAATCGGGGGCCAAATGGGTTCGAAACCGCCTCCACATCGTGCACTGACAATATCAAGAGGAAGCAAGGGAACCTTACCAACCCAGGAAGAAATCCATGGTGTTCAGCCATGGGTGAATGCATCGCTTCGTGGTTTTCCTGAAGCAGGAAGGTACCCACGACCGTGAAATCGGCGACCTTCACCACCTCCGAAAACGATCCTTTCTTGTTTAGAACACAACTTTTCTTGTCAAATGGGCTTAAAATGTTAATGAGACTTGATTCTCATTCTGTCCTGCCGATTCATAGCTTCAGACTGTTTGGAATTACCTCTTTCATGATTAAGAGAATCACCTCCTGGGTTGTTCAGAACATACGATTGGGTATTCAGTTCCTCCTTGTCGTTGGGGTACTCTGTGCAGCCTGGGGGTGGTTCTCTCATGAACTTCAAGTCTCCTCGGCCTCTGCGCGCGAAGCCTTCCTTCAGCAGGAAAAGCACAAGGTTGATACCATGTCCCAACACCTCCGGCAGGCGGTCCTACAAATTTATCAAGGAGCCCGAACCATCTCCCTGCTGCCCGGCATCCGCTCATTGAAGGGAGGAAATCTTCCCAAGGGGTATCCTCAAAAATACGATTCCTCGCGTTACACGCAGGAAACGATGCAGACTGTTCAACAATTGTATAACAACCTCGCGGCCAATGTGAGTGTTTCGGAAATCTACTGTGTTCTACGGGGATTTCAGTCGACCACCGGGGAAACCCCATTTTTTATGCACGATGAGTTGATCATGGATGACACTCATGAAGCGGGCGCCCTATCGGAGGAGGAAAAGAAAAACCCTGATGCCCCCGAGGAAGTCGAGGATGAGGAGTACCGCTATTTTGACCAGCTTCTTCCCCGTCTTGAAAAGGAGATGGGGTCCTTCCATTTCAAGGAAATGGATGAAATTCCCCTCATCGTTTCCCCCGCCATGCGGACCTGCGATAATGCCCAATATCCATCCAAGGCCCACGGAGATGCCAAAAACGCTTCCGGCGTCATTTTTTCAGTGCCGTGCTATCGGACCACCGGGGAATTCCTCGGAGTGATCAGCGTCATCGTCCGGACCAATGTCCTTGAAGCTCTCCTCGTCGGACGTCCCTTCATTCCAGTAACTGAAGAGGATCTTTCCCGGATGAAAGCGGCTGGCTGGGAGATTCCTGACCTCCCTGCAAGGTTCATGCTCCAGAGCCCCACAGCGTCCCTCAACGTCTACGACCGCCGATTCAACAACCTCCCGGAAACCTACAAGGAACTCGCCAACGATCCTGAGAAGAAAACTTTTGCCCTGGCCACCAACATTCCCATTCCCCATTTGAAGGACTGGCAACTGCTCTACCCGGCAGAGTTGGAGCGACTCGAGAAAACCCTTGCCGCTCTAAAAAAGGAATTCCGAATGAAGTGCCTTGCGCTTGTGACCTTGGGGCTCATTCTCTTTTTCGTCATCTGGAATCGGGAAAAAATGACACGTACCAGTCGTGTCGTTGCCCGGGTAGCCCACTCCATGAGCGACATAGCCCACTCTGCCGCCGGGGTGGCATCCCAAATGTCGGGATCCAATCAGCAACTCGCCGAAGGGGCCAGCAAACAGGCCGCATCCATGGAGGAAGCCAGCGCCTCACTTGAGGAAATCTCCAGCATGACCAAACGCAATCTGGAGACCACCTCGACTTGGCAGGCCCAGATGGATGTCACCAAAAAATCCACCGAAGATAGTTTTGCGGACGTGGAAAACCTCAACAAAATCATGGTCGACATGTCCCGAATCGTCGCATCGGTGGAGGGAATTGCATTTCAGACGAACATCCTTGCCTTGAATGCCGCCGTGGAGGCCGCGAGAGCCGGGGATGCGGGGGTGGGATTCGCCGTTGTGGCTGACGAGGTTCGCAACCTGGCCCGGCGCAGCGCCGAGGCCGCCAGGGACACCGCGACAAAAATCGAAACCAGTTCCACCCTTTCCCGGAAAGTTCACGACAATTTACAACTCCTCCTCGAGCATTCCCGAAAAACCGATGAAATTGCCCGGGAAATCACCACCGCCTCAAAAGAGCAGTCCCAGGGGATCGAGCAAATCACCGGATCCATCTGCGACATCGACAAACTCACCCAACAAAACTCCGCTTCAACCCAGGAGGCGGTGGAAGCGGCGAAGGAGCTGGATTCCCAGGTGCAGAAAATGAAGGAATCTGTGGAACAACTCGCAGGACTCGTCAAGGGACACGCTTCCGGGACCTGAAACTAATGGAGCGCCGAAAGCTCCCCTTGTCATTGCTGGATTGTCTTCCTTCCCCTTCTTCACGGACATCCCTTTCTTCAAGTCCCGAATTGCCAAGCACGCGAATCTTGATGCAAGAAGGATGGAGTCGTGATAAACCGGCGTCATGAACCAGGTCCCTTTCTTTTCAACTTGGATTTTCCTGCTCTTCGTTTCGGCTTCCTTTGCCGAACCTTATTTTGACATCCCCTCGGACCAGGAACTCGATCCCGCCGTCATCCCGCCGGCACTCGAGAAACAGATCGTCGCCCGTGTGGGCAAGGGTGGCGTCACCCAGTTTGACTGGGACCGAAGCACCCTCGAGGTTCTGAGCGCCAAAAACTCCGAAGACACGCTCATGGGAGCCTCCATGGGAAATCTCGACAAAGCCTCAAAAGCGGACCGGCAAAAGGCGCTTCAGAACGCCATCGATGAAGAACTCCTGTTTCAAGCCGCCATCGAGGATGGCGTCTTCGATCCTCCGGAAATGAAATCCCGGGTTCGGAGCGAGTATTCAGAATCTCTGGCGTCCTTGCCCGAGTTGCCGAAACAGAGAAACGGTGGCATCCAATTTCAATCGATACGCCTCCCCGATCTTGCGGAATTCACGGAGGAACGAATCCAAAAATATTACGAGGAACATAGCGATCAGTTCAAGGCTCCCGCCCAGATGCGTATCAAGTACATGAACTGGCCCACGGAGACCGACGAGGGTGGCATGGCGCGGAAACGGATGGAGGAGGCACGAGGGAATCCCTCGGCCATCACTGACTGGCAGGGTGAAGAAACCATCACGGAGGGCCAGATCCCCCATTGCATCACTGATGGAGGCGTCCAGTCGGAAAATCTGGCCTCTCTCTATCAAACCCCTCAGGGCTCAGTCACGCCCGTCATTTACAGCGCGGTAAACATGTGGATTTTTTGGGTGGTTGAAAAAGGGGCTTCGGCGGGGCCCCGCCCTCTCAACGAAGCTCGTCCCCTCGTGCTTTATCAACTGGCCAAGGAGCGGTACATCGCCCTTCACTCCGTCGAGCAGAGTGATCCGGATCGTTTCTATCGCATGGCGATCCAGGCCGGAGCCCACCGTCATTTGCGCCAGGATATCGGATTTCGTTACTGGAGCGGAAAGGGGCTGGATCGGGGCAAAACCCTTGCCGAACTGCGCACCAAATATCCATCCGAGGTCCTGGTGAAGGAGTTTTTGGAACCCGCCCCCACCCCTGAAGAAACCTTAAAGGTCTCCCTCACCCCGGAGGGAAAAACACCCCAGGGGATTGCCAATCCCACAACGAAACCACCTCAACCCGTCGTGGAAGCCCAGGTTCCCCCTTCCACGTGGAACACCTGGAAGTCACGGCTCACCTGGATCATCATTCCGATTATCGCGATTGCGGGGCTGGTAGCCCTGATTCGGTATTTGACTTCGTGACCCTTGAAGGTTCCAACAGCCTTTCTAATACCGTGCCTTCCCGCCGTGAGTGGATGCTCGACGGAGGTCGAATCCTCCTGCTATAAGCACCCCTCTGAGGCTTCCCTATGACGCACACTTTTTGTTGGGCGGATATTCCCGTTCTTGATTTTAATCGGGCCATCGATTTTTACTCCGCCATTCTAGGCACCACCGTGGAGCATCAGTCTCCGGGCACAGGATTCGAGTACGGGGTACTTCCAGGTTCCACGGAGGGGGTGTCCGCATGTCTCTGTCATAGTGAAGACAACAAGCCCTCCGACAAGGGCCCGCTCATCTACCTCTCGGTGGAAGGGAGACTTGATGCCGCCCTCCAAGCTGTACCCGAAAAAGGAGGTCGAGTGATCAAGGAAAAGCATCCGATTGGTTCATACGGATACCGGGCCCTCATCCTTGACAGCGAGGGCAACCGTCTCGCCCTGCACTCCAGGGCAGGCTAACAACCTCCATCTCCGTTTCCCGAATGCATTCATTTATTCGGGTTCCACAGGAAAGCCGTTGCCCTCCAACTTTCGCCTTGTCCCTCACGTGGGAGCTCCGTAAAAGTACCCCCATGAAATGGCTTCCCCGTCTTCTGCTGTTCATAACCCTCTCTTGTCCCCTCTTATCGGTCCAAGCCGGGGATGATTTACCCACGGTTTTTGTCGCCCCCCTCGATGGCGACATCTCCCAGATTCAAGCCTGGCAACCCGCCCTCGGGGAGGGTCTCGCCGAAATGCTCATTACGGAATTGACGAAGCTCAACAAATTTCAGGTTCTGGAATCCACGGCGCTCAAGGACCTCGTCGATGAAGTCCAGCTGGGTGAAGCCGGGTATGTTGGCAAGGATGAACGGGTGGAAAAGGGCGGTTTCGCAGGAGCTGATTTCATGTTTCGTGGCAAGGTCACGCGCTTTGGATCCAAATCGCAGAATATCGGTCTCGGGGGATTCATCCCCGGAAGCGGGGGCAACCTTGGCATCACCACGTCCCATTCCGACGTCCGGATCGATTGGAGGTTCGTCGATGCAGCTACCCGAAAGATCATCACTTCCGGCCATTCCGAGGGGGCAGAGGATGGCGTTGGATTTGACGTCGGCGTCGGGATCAACGGCCATGGGGGCAACATAGGTTTCAGCAACAGCGAATTTATGAACAGCGCCCTGGGAAAAGCCACGGTCAAGGCCATTGACGATATCGTGGCCAATGTTACTGACGTGCAACTCCCGGTATCCGGCCGTCGGAAAATGAAAGCCGCTGCCGCTAACAAAGCCGAAGCCCAGGCAAAACAGGCTGCCGATGCCCTCAAGAATATTCCCGGCAAGGTCCTTGCCGTTCCCGTCAAGGGAACTCTCATCGTTTCGGTGGGCAGCAAGGCGGGGTATAAAAATGGGGACAAACTCAATCTTTACGAGACCTCCGACATCAAGGACGACCAGGGCAATATTGTGTTCAGCGATGAGAAATTGGTGGGCGAAGTGACCCTCGACTCCGTTCAGGAAGACCGCAGCAAAGCCACCTATTCAGGAACCGCCGACGCCAAACAGGGCTGGACGGTTAAATCCAAATAGAATCGGGTCGGTTTCCAGAAAGGGTTACAACAGGGGCCAGTTCGTGCGAACCCTGGCAATGTTGGATTTTGCCACCCAACTTACATGCCCATCTCCGTAAGCGACATTGATTCCACCGTGGTGACGTTCCGCAGCCCGGCTCTGGAGTCCACCCAGGGGTGAATCGTAAAAATATCCATCATCGTTAATGCCACGTAGATTATTGGCAGGCGCTGGAAAAAAATCCGCCGGATCCACCCCGGGATAGATGAATGGGGCATCCACGGTATCTGAAAAAATTACCACATCCCCGATCTGCTCCGGAGGTAACGCCAGTCCCACATACGGAAAACCTTCGGGATTCAAAGGCTGATTCAGGAACTCCCAGGCAATGCTGTAGTTGTATCCATAACTCCCGGGCCACTGCTCCACCCCTGCGTAGGAAACCCCTTTTTCACTGAACGTGGTTTGGTGAGTATCCCCCATGCATGCCCAGACAAATTCCTTGGGAACCTTCCCACTCACCATTCCATTCAAGGCATCGGGCCCATAAATATACGGGATCAACAGTTTCCAAGGGCCTCCCGTGACATCGATGGTCTCCACGGCACCGGAAAGTTGTCCCCCAGGATAGTGCCCATCATTCTCATCCAGATAGAGCATCATGCCAATCATCGCCGTCTTCAAATTCGCCGCACATCGAATGGTTTTGGCACTCGCCTTGGCCTTCGAAACCGCAGGAAGCAATAGAGATGTCAAAACCGAGAGAATGGCCATGACCACAAGCAGCTCCGTGAGAGTGAACCCCCTCCCATCCTTCTTCCATGGTCGTCGAAGCGCTTGCGAAGAAGAATCCATCATTGATATCCTATCGACCCATTTCGCACCATTCTTCAGGTCGTATCGGAATATAGCACAATTTTGGGTGTCAAGCAACTTTTGCACACCCCTCTTCCAAGACAAAAAAAGTAAACTATCTCACATAAAAATGACTTCCAAAATGGAGTCCGGACTGGAAAAAAATGATTTCTCTGTCAACATGCCGCCCATGAAGACACTGCGTTTCCCATGGTTGGTCCTGGGTGGAATCCTGATGGTTGCAGGCTGCCACAAACCCGATTCCGAGGAGGCAAATGCAGTTTCAAAGGATCCGAATGCGCGGGATGCAAACGGAAAAACCGCGCTCATCACCGCCATTGAAAAGGGACAAAGCAGCACCGCTCTGGAACTGCTTGAAAAGGGCGCGAACGTGAGTGAGGGATATGGTGGCGAAGCCCCCATCCAGATGGCGGCCCGACTCGGACAGAAGGAGGTGGTGGAACAACTCCTTGCCAAGGGAGCCGATCCCATGACCAAAAACACTTATGGTGTGACCTGCCTTCACCTCGCGTCCACCCGGCCCATCGCCGAGATCTTTGTGGAAAAGGGCATTGATGTGAACGTCAAATCCGTCTACCGGGAATGCCCCCTCCACCTTGCTGCGGAACGGGGGAATGCAGACGTGGTCGAGTTTCTCCTTGAGAAAGGAGCCGACGTTAAGGCCCGTGCGAAGGATGGTGACATCATGCCCCTCAACTACGCCTCAACCCGCCAGGTTGCCGCCCTTTTGGAATCCAACGGCGCTCCCGTGAAGGGAGAGAGCAACTCATGGGGACGCAATACCCCCCCCATTTATTCCGCAGCCCTAGCAGGTCGGACCGAAGTAGTCGAGTTCCTCATCGAAAAGGGCGCTGACTTGAATGCAAAGCCCTATTCCGGTCAGACCCCCATCGCGGCCGCAGCGGAGAAAGGCCACACCGAGGTGGTGGAACTCCTGGCAGCCAAAGGTGCCGACCTTGCCGGAAATGTGGGAGAACAGGTATTCCGGACGGCCGTTCAAAAGCGCCGAACAGCCGTCGTCGAAGCCCTTCTTGCCAAAGGGGTAGATGCCAATCTGGGAAGCCCTATCCCCCTCGCTGTAGCCGCCGCCAACGGCGACAAACCCATGCTTGAACTGCTTTTAAATCATGGCGCTGACATCAACGGAATGGGACAGGATGGACAGACAGCCCTCCTGGCCGCAGCCACCGGACGCATTGAAAACCCCATGCAGGCAATGGCCGAAGGCAATAAAGATCGCATGGAAGAATTCAAGCAGTGCCTCGAACTTCTCCTCTCCAAGGGCGCCGATGTTCATGCCACAAGGGGATTCTCCAAACTCACCCCCCTCCATGTCGCGGCCCGTTCAAAAAACATTGCAGGTTCGGAACTTCTCGTAGCCGCAGGGGCCGACGTCAACGCCAAGGACACCTATGATGCCACCCCCCTTCATTGGGCGGTGATCAACAACTCCCCCGAGATCGTCAAACTGCTTCTCGAAAAAGGAGCGGATCCCAACGCCCCCCTGTCTGCCCGGGCCGCAGTCGTTACAAGCAGGGCGGGTGAGGTTGCCAACCCATTTAGTGGCACTGATGCAGGAGGAAAAGTCCCTCTGGCCCTTGCCTCGACCGACGAAATTAAAAATCTTCTCAAAGCCCATGGTGCCATCATCCCCACCGGACAAAGCACGCTCGGCCCCCAGGAAAAGGACCCCGAACAGCTCGAAATGGAGCGGGTGCGTGCCGCCCAACAAAACCACCAGCCCTGAGAGATCGTTGACACGAGTCCTTCCCCCTCCCTCCATCGTGTGACCTCGTCCTCCGACGCCCTTCTTGCCGCCGCCCGTGAAGCCGAGGAATTGGCAGCCGCCCTTCTTCGCCAGGCAAAACTCACGTCCACCCCCAGATACGAACGGGCCCACATGTTGAAGGAAGCGGAACGCCACCGCCGGAGAGCCCAGGAACTCAGGGCACGCCTCGCTTCCAAATCCCCATGACGGAAGACCAATATCGTTCCGTTAAAATCGTCCTCCTGGGAACCTTTCTATTCGGGCTCCTCTGCATCGCGTATCGCTATGAGGAACGCATGGTTCCCCCCATCTCCATGGAGGAAATGGAAGGGCCACCGACTCCCCCCGATGCATCACCCCGGGTGAGAGCCAATGCAAGCGCCCTTCAAAAAATCGACTTTCCAAAGGAACCTTCCGACGAGAATCTTCGTCTCTACGTCGCCCAGATCATCGAAATCTCCCAAAATCAAACCACCTACACCCCTTCCGATCCGCAAATCGGCATGCTCACACGGCTCGGAGAGGAGCACATCCAAATCCTACTCGACGCACTTAAATCGAATAACCCCTATAATTTCCACCTCCTTCGTGCGATCGACCGACTGAGCACGGAAAAAAGCAAACCGCAGATTCTGGCCTCCCTCTCAACGGCCCCGTCCCTTGCCGAAATCCTGTTAAAAAACAGTTGGCAGAATGATGCCAGGGAAACCCTCATCCAGGGCCTCCATCAGGAATTTCTTCCCGAGGACTGGCTTCGCGCCGTTGCCTCATTCGAAGATCCGTCCACCTACGATGCCCTGATTCAGCACATGGTGCACGGCCTGAACCCCGCAAGCACGTACGAAGTCGTGGAAAACCTGCCTGGCATCCAGCTCGACGACGCCGTGGATAAGACGTGGCAAAGATCCAAGCACCGACACGGATGGCAGGCGGATACGTTCGCGATTATCGCCATCGGCTACGGCAAGGTCGACGCATTGGAACATTTGATTCATGTTCTCGATTCCCGGAAACCCGATCAGGAATATCTGAAGGACCAAGCCCTCCAAGCCTTGATCGAACACACCACGGCACACGGTTCAACCGAGGAAATCCGTGCCTGGTATCAACAGAACAGGGACCATCTCGTTTTCGATTCAGCGGACAAAAAGTTCAAGGTGAAGAGTTGATCCTTCCCGCCCCTTCCCCCTCCACAAGAGTCCGATGCCGAGCCTGTCTCTTCGGTCCCGCATCCGCCTTCGATTTGGACTTCTTCGCCCTTCGTGCGTCGCGCTCCAGAATCGCCTCCACCTCCCCTGCGGCTTTTCCCTCGGAAATCAAAAACAGACGCAGGCAACGTGCAAGCTCGGACCTGGCAATCTCATGGGTGCGCCCCAACTCTTCATAAAGCTGGTCGCTCAATCGCAGAAAAGTCGCAAATGGGGAGCCCCCCTCCAAAAACCATCGGACGGTTTCAACGAAGTTTCCACTATTCCCCACAAGATCCCAATATCGTGCAAATCGACGCATGCGCTGCATCGTGAAAAAATCGATATCACGATTCTGAAGAATCTCAAAAGGGGGTTCCGGACTGTACACCATACCCCACTCTCGATCGTGGCGCTTGATCGGAGTCCCTCGAAGCCTTTTTAGAATCCCCACCTGAATCTCCTGCGGTCTGAGTGCCGCAAGACGATCAAACCCGTTGCCAAAGCTTTCCAACGTCTCTCCCGGAAGGCCCACAATCAGGTCCACATGCACATGCACCCCGGTTTCCGTTCGCAGCCACTTTAAATTTTCCACGGCTTTGTCATGATCCTGCCGCCGGCTGATTCGCCCCGAAACCTCTTCATTGAAAGTTTGAATCCCCACCTCGAATTGGAGAGCGCCCTCCGGAAAGCGGAGGATCGATTCCCGAAGTGCATCCGGCAAACGATCGGGAATCATCTCAAAATGAACAAAGAGGCCGGGCTCATAACGAGCATAAAAAAAATCCAGAATCGAGGTGCCCACGCGAATGTTCAAGTTAAAGGTGCGATCCACAAATTTGAACTGCCTTGCCCCACGATCATAAAGTTTCTGCAGCGCCTGGAGAAATCCGTCCAGAGGGGCTGCACGCACGGGAATATCCAGCGATGAAAGACAAAACTCACATTCGAAGGGACATCCTCTCGATGCCTCGACATAGATCACACGATGAGCCAGATCCTCATCGGTATAGAGATCGTACGGCAACACCAGGCGGGAAAAATCCGGAGGCACTGCCGTTATGACTTTGCCCTCCGGCTTTTCACCGGCAAGCAATCTGCCACATAACTCCGCAAACGCCAGATCCCCCTCTCCGGTGATGACATAATCCGCCAGCTTCACAAGGTCCTGCTCCTCCGTTTCATGACTCACCTCGGGCCCGCCCAAAACGATGATCAGATCCGGACGCAAACGCTTGAGATGGGCGACCAGACTTGCCGTCTGATTTATATTCCAGATATACACTCCGATCCCAATCACTTTGGGCTGATGTCTGAGAATCATCTCGGCCACCTCGAGGGGACGCTGATGGATCGTGAATTCCAGAATCCACGACCGCGACTGCATTTCCCCCAGATTCGCCTGGAGGTAACGCAAACCAAAGGCACAGTGGATATACCGTGCATTCAGGGTCGTTAATAGGATGTCACAGGAAGAGGGCATGGCAAACGTACCGGATCAGATTACCACACTTCCTGGGAAAGGGGGTGGAAAACGAACGATTTCAGGATTGAACGGCGGACGAAATTTCCGATCAATGGCAGCGTGACCTACGCCCCACCGCGCGCCTCAACTCCCCTCCTGCTGACCCTTGGCGTGCTTCTCCTTTGCGGCGGCATTCGCTGGCACCTTTCAGGGATGCCTTTGGAGCGTGACGAAGGGGAATACGCCTGCATGGCACAACGCATCCTTGTCGGAACTCCCCCCTTTCACGATGTCTTTGCCATGAAGTTTCCAGGCATCCATCTTGCCTACGCTGTCATTTTAAAATTATTTGGCCAGACCGACACCGGCATTCGCACCGCGCTCCTCGTCATGAACGCCGTCAGCTGCCTTCTTGTCCATGGAATCGTGCGCCGGGTGGCGGATTCCAACGCTGCGTGCTGGGCTGCCGCATCCTTCGCAGTTGCCAGCATCAGTCCCTCGGTCCTGGGAATGACGGCAAACGCAGAGCACTTTGTCATTTTTTTCGCTCTGGCTGGCACGTGGTTTACAGCCCGGTCTACGGGAACCCCTACAATCCTGGCCGCCGGGCTCTGCTTCGGCACGGCCGTGACCATGAAGCAGCACGGGGTTGTTTTCGTTTTATTGGGAGGAACATGGCTTTTTATCATGCAACAAAAGGTTTCCCCAAGGACGGCCCTTCGTTCGTTGGGCATCTACTTACTGGGAGTCACTTTACCTCTTGTCGCCATGGGACTTTGGATGTGGAAAGCAGGCGTGTGGAATTCCTTCTGGTTTTGGTGCGTAACCTATGCTCGGCACTACGGAATCCGTGGCGGAGCCGCCGAAGGGTGGCGGCATTTGATCAACCAATCGAGGCCCGTCCTCCTCCAACTGGGGCCCCTTGTCCTCGCTGCCTCAGTGGGAATCTGGATCGCCATTCGGAAGCGAAGCGTAGCCGCCCCTCTCCTCATCCTCTGGCTGGTTTGCGGATTCGTCGCCACCACACCCGGATGGCTTTTCCGGCCCCACTACTTCCTCTTCCTGATTCCCGGAATCTCCCTCGCAGCGGGCCTTGCCCTTTCACGATTGCGATGGAATTCCTTCATCGCGCTGATTCTGTTCGCCCCCATCATTTTCAGTCGAAGCGTTCTTTTTGCGTCCCCAGCATCAGCCATCCTGGAACTCTATCCCAACAATCCGTTTGAACAGTTACGCAGGATCGGGCTTTCTCTTCAACAATCCCTCAAACCCGGTGAGAAGCTGGTAGTACTGGGCTCCGAACCTGAAATCTATTTCTATTCCAATCATCCCGCGGCAACTCCCTATATCTACATGTACCCCCTCCTGGAGTCCCAACCTTATGCCGTCCCCATGCAGCAACATTTGATGGATTCCATGGAGCAAAATCCCCCGGATGTGATCGTCCATGTTCGGATTCCCACATCCTGGCTCGTTCAACCCAACTCCACCACCAAACTCCTAGAATGGATCCCCGCGTATCTTGAGAAGCGTTATCAAAAAATCCAGGAGATCATCCTCTCCCAAAGTGATTCCAATGGCTGGACGATCGCCGTTCACCGTCGTCGAACAGCTTTGATCTCCTCCCGTCCCTCTGATAGCCTTCAGCCATGAAATGCTGGTGTCTCCTCGGCTTTATTCTTTCGGCCCTTCTTCCCGATTCCTCGCACGCCACTGGACACAAAGCTTGCATCATCCCCATCCGGGATGACATCGAATCCACCACGGTCTACATTGTTCGCCGGGGCCTTAACGAGGCGAGAAAGCAGGGAGCCGATCTCGTTATCATCGACATGGACACCAATGGAGGCCGGGTCAACGCGGCCATGGATGTGATGAACCTCCTGGAAAACTTTGAAGGTCGCACGGTGACCTACGTTAATAAAAAGGCCTACTCGGCCGGGGCCTTCATCGCCGTGGCCACAAAGGAAATTTACATGGCCCCCTCCAGCGTGATCGGCGCAGCCGCCCCCATCACCATGTCACCCACCGGAGAAGCGCAGGACCTTCCCAGCACGATTGAGAAAAAGTTTTCATCCGCCCTGGCGGCCCGCATTCGCGCCGCAGCCCAGCGCAACGGCCACAACGCCGACGTCTTCGATGCCATGGTCAAGGTCACCAACGGACTCGAAATCGATGGAAAACAAATCGTCAAGAAAGGGGAAATCCTCACCCTCACCGACACGGAGGCCATGACGGAATACGGCAAGCCGCCGAAACCCCTCCTGGCTGCCGGTGCCAGCCCCACGCTGGAAGACCTTCTGAAAAAACTGGGTTACCCCCCGGAGGAAACCCGTCGCATTGAACCCACGGGCGCCGAGCAGGTGGCCAAATGGATCACCATGATTTCTCCCATTCTGCTGCTGGTCGGCATTGCCGGAATCTATCTGGAATTCAAAACCCCGGGCGTTTCCCTTCCCGGCATCCTAGGGGTCGCTGCGCTCGCCATTTTTTTCTTCGGGCACTACGTAGCGGGACTTTCCGGATTTGAGGAGGTCCTCCTCTTCGTTTTCGGTCTGGTTCTCATCGCTGTGGAGATCTTCATCCTTCCGGGCCACATCCTTCCCGGTTTCCTCGGCACCATCGCCATTCTCGTCTCTTTGCTCTGGGCCATGGTAGATAAATTTCACGGACCATTCACCCCTCCCACACTCCCGGCAATCGAAATCCCCCTCATCAAACTGGCGGTGGCACTGGGTGGAGCTGTGATTCTGGCCTATATGACCGGGCGTTATCTCCCCCAGGGACGGGGTCCTCTGGGCAAACTGGTTCTTCAGACACAACTCAACACCAGCGCGGGGTATACCACCGCCGTAACCCACTTGGAATTGGTCGGACGGACAGGTTTCAGCATCTCCATGCTCCGTCCCAGCGGCACGGCACGAATCGGAGATCGTGTAGTGGACGTAGTCAGCGAGGGAGATTTTATTCAGGCCAACACCCCCATCGTGGTGAAAAGCGTTCGTGGCGCACAAGTGATTGTGGGCAAAGCCTGACAGTCGCATTGGAACCTGATATAACCTTCCCATGGCCTGGATCATTTTTCTTTCAGCGGTCGGTGTGGTGTTAATTTGTCTGGAGGTATTCCTCCCGGGAATGGTGGCTGGAACGCTAGGTGGCATCCTTCTGTTTGCCGCAGTGGTTCTGACCTACATGGAATTCGGGGCCCAGGCGGGAAACAAGGCCTTGATCGGGTTGATCATCAGCTCCGGAATAGCTCTCGCCCTCTGGATCTCCCTTTTTCCCAAAACCCGGATGGGTCGTAAAATGGTCACCCAATTTGACCTTGCAGAAAGCAAAACAGCCACGGATCTCCAATGGTTGATCGGCAAATCAGGCACGTCCCTCACCCCCCTCCGCCCAGCCGGCACCGCAACCATCGCGAATCAACGAATTGATGTCGTGGCGGAATCCGGATGGATCGAGCAGAACAGCACGATCCAGGTTGTCGCCGTCGAAGGAAATCGTGTGTCCGTCCGCCAAGTTTGAACTTGTAATCAAAAACCCCACCCGCCAAGAAGACTCCATCTCAAAACCTCATGAATATTCCAGCCATCCTTTCCATTGTCGCCGTCATCGCCGTTCTCGTTTTTCTGGTGATTTTCATCAGTTTTGCCTCCGTTTATATCCGGGCCATGGTGGCCGGAGCACCGGTTGGGCTTATGGAATTGATCAGTATGAAGCTCCAGCGCGTTCAAATCAGCCTCATCGTGGATAATCGGATCAACGCCGTCAAAGCAGGCATTCCCCTCAGCGTGGATCAATTGATCGCCCACTATCAGGCAGGCGGAAACGTCACCCAGGTGGTCCGTGCGCTTATTGCGTCCGAAAAGGCCAGTCTTGCCCTCGATTTTAACCGTGCAGCAGCCATCGATCTCGCCACCCAGCAATCCGGCAAAAGTGTCTTCGAAGCAGTCATGACCAGCGTGAATCCCCGGGTGATCAACTGTCCAAACCAGACTCAGGAGGGCCGAGCCACCATTGACGCCGTGGCCAAGGACGGAATTCAACTTAAAGTAAAGGCGCGGGTGACCGTTCGCACCCACCTGGAACGTTTCGTCGGCGGCGCCACAGAGGAGACCATCATCGCACGTGTAGGCGAAGGCATTGTGACCACCATCGGTTCGGCAGGAAGCTACAAGGAGGTTCTCGAAAATCCGGACATGATTTCCAAGCGTTGCCTCGAAAAGGGACTCGATTCCGGCAGTGCCTTCGAAATTCTTTCAATTGATGTCGCCGATGTCGATGTGGGCGAGAACGTGGGCGCCAAACTTCAGGCAGAGCAGGCTGAAGCAGACAAACGTGTGGCCCAAGCCCGCGCCGAAGTTCGTCGCAGCACCGCCGTCGCCCTCGAACAGGAAATGAAAGCCCGCACCCAGGAAATGCGCGCCAAGGTCGTGGAATCCGAAGCCGAGGTCCCCAGAGCCCTTGCAGAGGCGTTTCGGTCCGGCAGGCTCGGCGTCATGGACTACTATCGCATGCAGAATATTCAATCCGACACGGCCATGCGCAGCAGCATCGCCGGTGAAGGCAATCAACCGAAGCAAGGCTGACAGGCCTCATGCCTACACCCCTTCTCCATCTGGAATTCGATTTGCCGATCGCGGCAGGGTTCGATCTGGTTGGCATCATCGTATTCCTCATCGTCGCAGGCATCTCAGCCATGTCGAGGAGGGCTGAAGGATCAAAAAATACCCGGCCTTTCTCGAGCTCTCCCACCGGATTTCCACTTTCACAACCCGCGCCGAATGCCGGCCAGGCAGCCCCGCAGATGGATCTGGCAGAGGAAATGCGCCGGTTTCTGGGGGAAATTCAAGAACAGGCCAAAGCCCGTCCTCCCGTTTCCAGCCCCCCACAGCTTCCCCGTTTCGTTCCACGCAAACAGCCTCAACGACAACCACCGACCCTTCCCAAATTCACCCCCCCAGCGAAGGAGGAGGAGAGACATCTCACGCTCTCAAGCATGGAGGAATTTCCCTCCGAGGAAACTCAACCCGTTCATCTCACCAGCATCCGGGAGGAAGTCACCCAGTCGATGAAGGATGTCCGGCGTGATCTCGATGCCGAGTGGGACACCATCACGACCTCCGCGCAGACGGAACAGGTTGCGGATGCACCCGCAGCAGCCCGATGGGATCGCCTCCTTTTCCGTTCGCCTTCCCAACTTCGACAGGCCATCGCGCTACGTGAAATTTTCGGCCCACCGAGGGCATTGGAACCGTTTTGATCCCACGGTCTTCATGAAGCCGGTCATCGGAATCACCAGCACTGCGGGCGAGGACAAAATCAAACCCTACGTCGACACGATCCGTGCCCACGATGCCGAACCCTTGGTCCTTCGGTTGGAGGATGACTTCCGACAGGCCAGCCCCGCCGCAGTTCTACTCACAGGGGGCGGAGATTTAAGCGAGCGATTTTACGATCACCCCTTGTCGCCATCGGAACGAAAAACCCTTGGGACCATTGAACCGGAGCGTGAGACCTACGAATTTGACCTTCTGGAATGGGCAACCAAAAATCGGGTCCCTGTTCTGGGAATCTGCCGTGGGTGTCAGATGTTAAATGTTTTTGCAAAGGGAACTCTCATTCCGGATATCCCGGCGTGGCAAGAGGCCCGAAAGGTTACCCCGGTTCTCCAGCATCGGGCCGATGAAAACCCATCGGTACCGGCACACCCCGTATTTTTGGAACCCAAGAGTCAGTTGAGCCGGATCTTTGGATCCTCCCATAAACTGGAGGTCAACAGCAGCCACCACCAGGCATTGAGTCTCTGCGGCCCCGGTTTGCGGGTAGTTTCCCGCTCCGAGGATGGCATTGTGGAGGCAGTGGAGGATCCGAATCATCCCTTCTGGATCGGCGTTCAATTCCATCCGGAACGGATGTGGAAGAAATTCCCTGAATTCTCAAACCTCTTCCGTGAGTTTACGGAACACGCACGACAAATGGCACGGTGATCACTTCCCCTCCCTGCCTGAATTGTCCCCACACTTTGTAGAGACCGCTCTTTGGGAAAAGGGCCGGGAAGGAGACCTCGGGACCGCCATAACTCATGCTGGGCGAAGTCATGCCCATGTTAAACATCATTCGGCGCAGATCCCCGAGTTGGGGCAGGCCGTCCGTGGCATTGGGAACCGGCTCATCGTAGGAGGAAGCAGACTTTCCCGAAGCTCCTCCATGCTGATGATCGTCGGGATGCGTATGGAGATAGTAGGAACCGTCCTCACTCACAATCACGCAGTGCCCGAAGCATCCCAGGAAAGGCTCAAGATCCGACAACCCCTTTTCCTGGGAAAAAAGAACGAATCGCAACCGGGAGGGTTGGCCAGGAGCAAGAATCATGGGTTGATTGAAAAAAAGAATATCCCTCGAGCCGGCATGCATCGTTTCATACACGGATTCGATCAAGGGGACAACCTGGGGGGCCGGGCCCTCGGCAGTTACTGGAACACGAAACGACTGACCGGCTTGCCCCTTGGGAATACAGTCCGCGAACAGGAGAAAATCGCCTCCATGGGGAAACGTGTAGGAGAGTGAAAGGGTGCCGTCCGGTCGGGGCTCGGGATGAACATGATCAAAAAAGGATAGGTCCCGACTGACGATGATCAGGTGCAGAGGATGCTCATGCTGGATCTCTAGGTCAGAAACGCGCTTCTGGAGCGTTTTGTCAAAAATTTCAAAATCGAGCTGACAAGGCCGCCCCGGCTGGGGTTGGTCGGGCTGCGTCGTGACACGCAGATCGAATCGCGAACCGTGCATAGCGCCGACTTCCATATTCGTAAAAGGGCGTGCGAACCATGGAATGTTTTCATTGTAACAGATAAGAAGAATCGACTCGACGATCAAAATGGACGGCCACAGATAACCGCGCCATTTCGGACCCTTCGGGCGAAACGCCTCCCAAAGACTCGCGGATCCGGCACAGAGCGCAATAAATCCCATCGTCAGATGATGCAGATAGACTCCGATGGCCCGATTGGAATAGGGCGCCACACTATGGACGTGGGTGAAAAGAAGCCCTCCTCCAACCAATGCAAGCAGGGCTAGGCCCAGATGATATCCCTCTCCCGGTACTCCGGAGGTCGAGCGCTTCCGACGCATAAAACTCACCGCACCGGCGGCGAGCATCAACGTCGCGAAAATCTTATGCTGCAACACCTCCTTGTCATAAATGGGACGGGCATGGGAAAGCGGCCATGAATCAGTATCGCTGAAAATCATCAGAAACACGCCCCCTGCAAAAAGGACATAGGGACCGCCCCTCCACCACTTTTTTGATTTTTCAGGCCACAATTTGGAAATGATGAGAAAAAAACTGAGCGCAAGAACGAGCCAGCCAAAAATATGATGCATCATTTCCGAGTAAACAATGCTCTCAACCGTCTGCTCCTGATAGAGATCCCTCAAATCCTTCATGTCCACGGCATGGGCGTCGTGAACCGCTTTCACATTGGCCCCGTGTTCGAACACAAGAGCCCCCCCCTGGTGTGCCGTATAACCCAGGAAAACAGATGCCAGAAGAAGCCCCGCAAGATACCCCTTAAAGGGAAGACTGCCTTTGCGTGGTTCCACGTAAAAACGCACCACCGTAAGGATAATAAACATCCATGTCGTCCACATAGCCCATAGTGCATGAAGATCGACAGGATCATGAGGAGTCCCTCCACGCACCGCAAACACCTCGGCAAAGTTCCCGCTCACGAATGCAAACAGTGAGATCACACAGCCTGAAACCAGGAGACCCTTGGCGACTTTTGCGAGAAACGGATCCTTTCGAAAGAATCCCACCAGCTCAACCCCAAACGCCCCGAGGAGGAGAACGATGGGGAAGTGAACTAGAATCGGGTGTAGCCAAGAGATTAAATAGCCCAGGTACATGAATTAAAAAATGGGTCGTTGGGGCGATCAAAAAGGAATAGCTGTTCGCAGGTGAGGAGTCTGAATTTTACGACGTTCCCCCATTTCCTGACAATTATTTTGATGAGACCAGGGAAAGCGTTCCATCCCGATGAAGGTTGTAACATGCCCCTCGCCACTCAATCGGAGCATTTCGAAACGCAAACGCCCAGAGAACAACCTGGGCAAGGTCCTTCAAGGGCACCAGCCAGATCCCCGCAGGGCTTCCACACCGCTCCCGAATCCAATTCGAACACATTCCCGCCATCACCATGCGCGCAACCAACAACCCACAACCCACGGGAATAAAAAGGGGATGAAACCCCATCGCCACCAGGGACCAAAAGGTCAGATTCATGATGATGCTGCCGGCGTACCCGCCCGGCTGACAGACCCGAATGGTTCGAGACCAACGCATCAAATGCTTCCAGACCTGTTTCCATGTGGATGCGCCACCTTGAAGGGTGACAACCCGTGAGCTGAACACCAGCCGTTTGCCGGACCTGGCAACCCGGTTACCAAGTTGATAGTCATCCGCCAGATGGTTTTTGAACCCATCGAACCCTCCAATCGACTCCAGCGTGTCCCGACGCACCGCCATGACGGCTCCAAACGCAAAGTCCGTCCCCTTGATCCAGTCTCCAAGAAGCCCCTGAACCCAGAAATCGCAGTTGATCCACACGTTCTCCCACGCAGCAGCAAGCGTCGGACTCTCCAGGCAACGATAAAGCGAATGCACCAATCCGATTCTTTCGTCCTGCTGAAATGGAAACAACATGCCGTTCAGGAGATCCGGGGCGGCGACCACGTCAGAATCGCAGATCACCACCCAGTCATGTTTCACAAGCGGCCACGCATTAAGAAGATTGCGAACCTTCAAATTCACCCCAACGGAAACACCTCCAACCTGAAGATCGATGGTGCATTTCGAATTCGAAACCAGCTGACGAAGAATGGGCAGGGAACCATCCTCCGGATCCAGCACCGTGAAAATCACCTGATAACGGGGCCAATCCAATTCGCAAAATTTTTGAAAATGCGCCAGTCCCTCCCCCTCCACTCCACACACCGGAATCATCAGAGTCACCGGAGGCTTGTCCTGATCGGGATTCGGAAGAGACCGGCGCCGATGAAACAACCATCCCCGCCATGTGGCGAGGACATTCAAAATCAAGCTGGTTAACAGCAGAAGTCCGAGAGTGATTTGAATCCAGATCATGCGCGAGATGTCCTTCGCAAGCCTCGGCCTTTCTCAAGCGGCCATCTACAAAACTCGCGGGAGCTCCTTCAAGAAACATAAAAGAGCTTGTAATCCAAATCTTTTTCTGTCAGTTGATAATGCATTCAACCGGAGGCTTTTATGAAATTCCGCCTGACCTTTCTTCTTGCTCTGTCTTGCACGCTCCTTCCACTCTCCGCTGACATCATTTATCCGGACGGAACCCGCCCCCAGGTGGAACCTTACGCGATTAAAAAAATTGCCCGGGGCTTGACCAATATCGCCACGTTTGTCTTTGAGATTCCCCGCACCATTTGGGAAGTCGGTGAGGAAAAAGGAATCACCAGTTTTGATCAGCTCAGTCTGGGTCTTCTGACCCGTGGCCCCTATCGCGCCGGAATGCGCCTGGCGAGTGGTTTTTACGATCTCGGCACCGTCAATGAGCCGAACACAACCTTCATGCACCTCGAACCTGAGACCATTGATCTCATGCAGGTGCTGCCCACCACGGGCACTCTTTTCCGGTCTGGCCCCATGTCTGGCAATGGCGACTATTTGAGTACCGGGTTCTACTAAGTTTTCGTTCTTGAACTGGAGGCGATTTGGTCTCATGATTTTGAGATCACGCTTTCCGTGACGGTGGCCGTAGCTCAGTTGGTAGAGCTCCAGATTGTGGTTCTGGCTGTCGCGGGTTCGAGCCCCGTCGGTCACCCCACCTTTCCCACAGGGTGAGCCATTGAAACAACTCAATGGCACACCTTGAGGTTTCTTGCTAAACTCGTTGGTTGTCGAGTCACCCCGGGACCAGGGTGAGTCAGGGTTGATGTCTTGAAATAACCACCAAAGGGGATCGATCAACCACGCCTCAAATCCCTCCGTTTCGAAGAGTGAAACTTCTCTTACTTCGTTCCCATCCCCACGCTCTGCACCATTTGAAAGAGCTTCCCTTCGCTCTTGATGCTCGGGGCAATGATGATTTCCGTCTGCTGGAATTCACGAATCGTATTTGCCCCAACATTACCCATGCAGGTTTGAATGGCACCCACAAGATTCTGGGACCCATCGTCGAGTTCCGCTGGACCAAAAAGAATCTGCTTCAGACTTCCCGTCACCCCCACACGAATCCTCGTGCCACGGGGAAGATTAGCATGAGGTGTCGCCATTCCCCAATGATAACCCTTGCCTGGAGCTTCGTCAGCACGGGCGAACGCGGAGCCAATCATGACAGCATCCGCACCACAGGCGAGCGCCTTGCAGATATCCCCACCCTTGCTCATGCCACCATCCGTGATGATGGGGACGTAGCGGCCGGTGTTCTTGAAATGCTGATCGCGAGCAGCCGCACAATCACACGTGGCAGTAACCTGGGGAACGCCCAACCCAAGGACGCCCCGGGTGGTACATGCTGCGCCGGGCCCCACTCCCACGAGAACTGCTGAAGGACCACACTTCATCAATTCAAGCGTCACATCGTAACCCACCGTATTCCCGATCACGATGGGAATCTTCATGGCTTTGCAGAATTTCGCGAGGTCCAGGGTCTTATATTCACTGGAAACATGCCTCACCGTGGACACCGTGGACTGAATGATAAAGATCTCGGCCCCGGCATCTTGGGCGATTTTTCCAAACCGTTCCGCCCTTTGGGGAATCGACGAGACGACAGGCTTCACACCAGCCTTTTTGATTTCCTGGATCCGTTTGACGATCAGCTTCTCCTGAATCGGCTTGGTATAGATACTTTGAAAAAGCTTGGTGGCTGTTTCCTTGTCCGCCTTGACGATCTGCTGAAGAACTTCTTCAGGATTTTCGTAACGTGTTTGCACACCTTCCAGGTTCAAAACCGCAGCACCGCCCAGTTTTCCCATTCCGATGGCAAAACGGACATCCACCACGCCATCCATGGCCGAAGCCATGATGGGAACCTTGAACGTATGCTTTCCGATCGAAAAGGAGGTATCCACCTCATTCGGATTGATGGTGACGGCGCCGGGAACGAGAGCGATTTCATCGAATCCGTAGCTGACACGTGCCTTGCGATTTCTGCCGATCCACATTCCCATAAAATGACTTTGTAGTTTAAATTTTTAATCGTTCGTTCTGCCTGCCACAAATCGGACAACCCAGTTTCTCCAGTGATTCGTCTGATTCATAGAAGCGCAAACATTCCGGACATCGGTAAATGGAGCGCGAGGGTTGAGGCGCCCTAAGCTTCCTATCTCTCATACCGCTCACAATCCAAAAAGCCACCAATGGCCCAAGAATAAGAAACAGATACAAAACAAAAAAACGTTCCGAGTCAATCATGGGTGATGGAATTGTCAGATATGCTCACAAACGCGTAACTGGCGCCTCCACACGCCAGACAACCTTGAGTCGCCCCCAGGAAGGCACTCCATCCCCCTCAGCCGCCACAGGGGAAAAACGGATCCCTCGGGCGAATCGAACCGCGGCATCATCGGCCTTTCCAAGCCCGGATCCCTGTTGAACAAGGACCAATTCCACCACACCATTTGGATTCACCGCAATCTCCAACACCGTCGGCGACAGCGCCTCAGGTGAAACGATTACAGGAAGCACAGAGGACGTGGTCGGAGACCTCTCCAAAATGGGGCCACTGACACGCCAGACAGACCCCTCCTGAAGCGCCGAAGTGCTGGGACCCAAATCCTTAGAAACTTCCCGATCCGGCCCCTGGCTGCTAACCATCAGAAGGTGCTCCACTCCCTCAAACGATCCCCCCCCCTCGATCTCCAACGAACGATAGACCACAGGGGGAAGCGGACTCTCGGCCGAAAGCTTCGGGGTGCCCACAGAGCTTCGAAGCTTCGACGAAAAACCGACCCCTGAGGGGAGGGCAAAAACCATGGGATCATTCCACGCAGGCAGATTTCCCGTCTCCCCGTAAACCCCCATGGTGACGATGGCATCCGGCTGCTCCGCATGAAACTTGAGGGGAATCGGGCGCTTGGGATGCCATCGCTTCAAAAGTGGAAGGTGCCAGACAATCGCGATAAGGAAACAGAGGCCCGCCATTTTCCACGGAAACGATCCGCGTTTTCGAAATCTGGATTTCACGGTGAAAGCGGCGTGGAATGAGTTCGTTGCATCGCGATGGTGATATGCAACCCAAACTCCATCGCAAGCGCTGTGACCTGCTGAACGTGCCCATGGGAAACGGATTCGTCTGCATTCAAGGTGATCCATTCATCCGGAGACTCCTCCGCGGAACGCTTCAACCGGGAACGGAGATGCTCCAGATCCACACGATCATCGTCAAAAAAAATCAGCACTTCATCCCTGGACACCGGTTTGAGTGTCACCACGTGTCGTCCCTGCTGGGTCGTTGTGGAAAGGGGCGTCGAGGGGAGCCTGACTTCAACCCCCGGCTGAAGCACAAACGACCAGCTCAAAAGAAAGAAAAAGGTGAGAAGCAACACCACATTAACCACGGGAACAAGGTCCACCAGCCGTTTTTCCACCACTTGATGACTCCCGAGACGCATATCACCATCCTACACCAGAAGCCTTGGGAAACCCAAGCCTTCAAAGCAAATTCCAATCACGAAAAAATCAGGACTCCGAGAGGTCGAATTCATCCTTTCGACGCTCACGCTCCACCTCGGCAAACACATTCATCAGATCCGTGGCGCACAGCTCCATGTCCCGAACGAGCTCGCTCTTGCGCGAAACCAGAAGATTATACCCGAGATAGGCCGGAATCGCCACCGCAAGGCCCATTCCTGTAGTGATCAACGCCTCCCACACCCCCCCGGCCAGGTCCGTGGCGGTGATCAGCTTTTGCTGCTGTTGGATCGTATGAAACGCACGCATCATCCCGATCACAGTGCCCAGCAACCCAAGTAAGGGAGCCGTCTGGGCCACACTCCAGAGAATGGGCAGGTTTTTCTCCAAAATTCGCTCCTGCTGGATTGCCACCCCTTCAATCGCCTCGTGGATCTCAGACCGCGTCCGGTCATGGCGGAGAATCGCCGTCTTCGCAACCTCAGCCACCGGACCCGGGGCATCCTCACAAATGGCAACAGCCTCCACATAGTTCCCCCTGCGAATGCAATTGCGGATCCCTTTGATAAAATCAGCCAGGGCAATCTGGGCACGATGGTAATAGACATAGCGCTCCAGAAAGATCGCCATGCCCAGCAAGCTGGTAAAAAGGATGCACCATGCCAGCATTCCTCCCTTTACAAAGATTCCAATCACAGGCTATTTTTTGAGCCAAAAAGTGTTCAAAATCAAGGCCTTATAGCTAAAAGAGATCACTTTCCATTTAAAATCAAAGGTATTGACGACGCTCTTTCCGAACCCTATAGTTATAAACCCTTTTAACGCAAGGCTTGGTGAAAGGAAGAAGTGGGTCGAAAAGCCCACTTTTTTATTTCCCTGAAAGGTTTCCCGTATGAATGGTGAATTGATTGCACTACTAGATTATTACGAAAAGGAAAAAGGTATCGATCGCGAGACCATGATCAAAGCGATCGAGGACGGGATCGTCGCGGGCGCATTAAAGCGCAAGGACGAACCTTCGCGAGGGCTAAAAGTCACCATCGACCGGAAAAACGGGAGCATTCGCGCCACCGTCAATCTCATCGTTGTTGAAAACGTCAAGGATCCGCACTCCGAAGTGGGCATCATGCGCGCCCGCCGGACCAAACCCGACGCCCAGCTCGGGGATGAAGCCACGATTGAATTGGATCCCCGTGATTTCGGCCGCATTGCCGCCCAAGCCGCCAAACAAGCGATCATGCAGCGTCAGCGTTCCGCTGAAAAGGAACGCATTTTCATCGAATTCAAGGATCGGGTCGGCGACATCGTCAACGGCGTGGTTCGTCGTTTCGAGCGCTCGGACGTCTTTATCGATCTCGGCAAATTTGAAGCCAAACTTCCCAGCCGCGAGCGAGTCTCCACCGAGGAGTATCAACTCGGCGATCGGATCCGCGCCTACGTGCTCGCCGTGGAAAATGAAATTCACGGACCCGAAATCATTCTTTCCCGCAGTCATCCCAATTTTGTCCGCCGCTTGTTTGAACTCGAAGTCAGTGAGATTTCGGATAAGACGGTTGAGATCAAGAGCATTGCCCGCGAAGCGGGTTTTCGCACCAAGATCGCCGTGGCCACACGGGATGAAAAGGTCGATCCCGTAGGCGCCTGCGTCGGTATGCGCGGGGTCCGGGTGAAAAACATTGTGCGCGAGCTCAATGGCGAAAAGGTGGACATCATTCGCTGGTACCCCAACGTCAAGGATTTCGTGGCCGAAGCCCTCAAGCCGGCCAAAATCAAAGCCATGGTTCTGGATGAGCCCAACAAACGCCTTATCGCTCGCGTAGGAGCCGATGAGCTTTCCGGCGCCGTGGGCAAACGTGGCCAGAACGCGCGTCTGACTTCAAGACTGGTGGGCTGGCATGTCGCCATTGAAAAGGACGAATCGACCGAAGTTGCCTTCGAGGATAAACTCAGTCAGATCTCCGTCCTCCTTTCCCAGACCCTGGGGATTCCCGAGAAGGTGGCCTCCGCCCTTGTTCACGCCGGATTTTCGAGCGTGGATGCCATTCAGTCCGCCGAACCGAGTGACTTGGAACAGATTCCCGGAATCTCCAGCGATCAGGCAAAAGCCATCTTTGACCTCGCACAACGTTCCTCCGCTTCCCAGACACCTGATGGTACTGCCCAGGTCAACGACACCTCCTCCGTTTCTCAATAAGCACTATGGCCGCTGTTTCCAAAAAATCTCCCACCAAAAAGGCTGTCACCGAAACCGCCTCCATTGAAAAAGCGGTCAAAGCCAAGGTCGTGGCTGAAAAGCCCAAGACGACCAAGCGCAAAGTGGCTTCCAAATCAGAGGAAGCAACGCCACCCCAACCTACCACCCCCCTTTCCGAAACCAAATCTGTGACTCCTCCCCCGACCCCGGAGGTTGTCCTCCCCGCACCTGTTGCACCCTCCGTTCAAGCCCCCGCAAGCGCGCCCGTTTCCGCAGTCGAAACGTCCAAGGTCAAGCCACCCGACGACAAGATCATCCATCTCAAGCCACCGATCATTGTAAAGGATCTGGCTGCACGCATGGCGATCAAGCCCTTCCAGCTGATCAGCGATTTGATGCAGATGAAGATTCTCGTCTCCATCAATCAACCGGTGGAAGCGGAAATCGCCCGCAAGCTTTGCGAGAAACACGGATTCAAACTCGAGCTCGAACGCCGCGGGGAACATGCGCCAAAGCCTGCAGAAGCACCCAAGCAGGAGGCGAAACCCCTCCCTCCCACCCCGAAGAAAGAGTCCCTTTTTACACGCCCTCCCGTGGTCACGATCATGGGCCATGTCGATCATGGAAAGACCACCCTTCTCGATTCCATTCGCAAGGCGAATGTCGCGGCCGGTGAAGCAGGCGGGATCACCCAGCACATTGGCGCCTATGCCGTGAAGCTCGCCGGATCCGAAAAAGGAGCCGCCCCCCGCATCATCACCTTCCTCGACACCCCCGGCCACGAGGCGTTCACCGCCATGCGTGCGCGTGGAGCCAACATGACGGATATCGTCATTCTCGTCGTCGCTGCCAGCGAAGGCATGATGCCCCAGACGATTGAAGCCATGAACCATGCCAAGGCCGCTGGCGTTCCGATCATCGTGGCGCTGACGAAAATGGATCTCGAAGCAGCCCAAAAGATGAAGGATCGCGTCAAAAAGCAGCTCCAGGAAAATGATCTTGTGCCTGAGGATTGGGGCGGCAAGACGATCACCGTGGAAGTCGCTGCCACCAAAAAGATCGGCATCGATCAACTACTCGAAATGATCGCCCTCCAGGCCGAGGTGATGGAGCTCAAGGCCGAGTCTGAAGGCGCCGCTCGCGGCAATGTGATCGAAGCGCAGGTGGAATCCGGCCGTGGCCCCACCGCAACTGTCTTGGTTCGTCGGGGAAAACTTTCCGTGGGCGATGCTCTAATCGTCGGTCCGCACTGGGGCAAAGTGAAGGCCCTCATCGACGATCAGGGAAAAATGGTGAAGTCCGCAGGCCCCTCCACTCCCGTCAAAATTGTCGGACTCTCCGGCGTTCCTCTCGCAGGCGTGGAATTCCAGGTGCTGGAATCCGATGTGGAAGCCCGCCAGCACAGCGAACAGCAACAGGAGCAACTCCGCTCCCAGAAACTCGAGGGACCGAAGCGGCTTACTCTTCAAGACTTGCTGACCACCACTTCAGACAATCGCAAAACGCTCAAGATCATCCTCAAGGCTGACGTGCAGGGATCCGTCGAAGCGATCAAGGAATGCATCTCCAAACTGCCGCAGGACAAAATCAATGTGGAAGTGATCCACACGGCGGTGGGACCGATTTCCGAATCAGATGTGCTCCTGGCCACCGCTTCCAAGGCGTTGATCGTCGGCTTCCAGGTGAAGGTCGACAATTCCGCCGCCGATGCCGCCAAGGATGAAGGCGTCCAGATCCAGCTCTTCCGCATCATCTACGAATTGATCGACGCCGTTCGCGAATTCATGGGCGGCATGCTCGATCCCGAAATCAAGCTCACCAGTCTTGGTACCGCCGAAGTGAAACAGGTTTTCGCCATGTCCAAGGGTGGCAACGTCGCCGGCTGCCTCGTCACCAACGGGCGCATCGACCGCAAGGGACGCGTCCGCCTACTCCGACGCCGCAGTGTGATTTTCGAAGGCTCCGTCTCCACCCTGCGCCGATTCCAGGATGACGTGAATGAAGTGCGAACCGGTCTCGAATGCGGTATCCGTCTCGATGGTTTCAACGACTACCAACCCGGCGACCTCATCGAAGTCTACCAGATCGAGAAGATCCATCAGAAGTTGTAAGGATCGCGGCGCTTTCTTTGGTTGAGTACCGCTAAAAACCAATAGAGGATAATTCTGGTGACTGGTTATGCCAGGGTTCAATTTTGAGCAGCCTACCGCCGGCACATCGCCCAAGCGTGATCTTGATTATCAATCAGAGCGCCATCACCAGATTCGCGTTAACTGGATTGTCCGGCTCGATTTTTATTTCTTCTCTGACAAGCCACCCGCAATCATGCCACGGACTTCAATGCGGCTTGGGATATCACCAGCCGTGAAAACAACTGCCGTAAGGTGAGTATATTTCTTACCTACTTCAAGTGCCTTCAATTGAAATTCGATTCCAGAATCAGCGTAATCGGCAAAAATCTGTCCTGCGGTTTTGTTGCGAGTAATCTGAATCAAATCCTCCCCAATCCTGTCATTGAGAAGAATTGCAAGAACTTCCCCCTTCTTAAGAGCAAATCCTTCCTTCTGAAATCCAAACGATCGAAGCATCTCATTGGCTTTCTGGACATTCTCCGTCCAGACGCTACTTCGCCGGTCTGCAACGTCTCGAACGTAGGTCCGACTGTCACCAACAATCTGGTGCGCGATGGGCTGCAGATCGATTGCACTTGCAAGCGGGACCACAACCAACAATGAAATTAAAAGAAGGGGTGCTTTCATATTATTGCCGAACCTTTGGGTAAGAACTACCCCCTCACTCACCCAACAAACTAACCCCCGTCATCTCCTTCGGTTGAGGCAATCCCATCAGCGCCAGCATCGTCGGTGCGATATCGGCCAGACGTCCACCTGAACGCAGTTTCTTTCCTTTGTAACGCTCGTCCACCACAATCAACGCCACGTCGTTCAACGTGTGACTGGTGTGGGGACATTGGTTCACGGGATCATACATCTGTTCGCAATTGCCATGGTCGGCCGTCACGACGAGGCTACCACCCATCTTTTGAACCGCGGTCACAATCCGTCCGACACATTCATCCACTTTTTCCACTGCCGCCACCGCCGCCTTGAGGGTTCCGGTATGCCCCACCATGTCGGGATTGGCGAAGTTGATCACCGCCAGATCGAATTGACCGCTTTCAATCCGCTTCACGCTCTCAGCACAAACCCCTTCCGCGGACATCTCGGGCTGAAGATCGTAGGTGGGCACCTTCGGCGAGGGCACGATCACCCGGTCTTCCCCCGGAAACGGTTCGTCCCGGTAGTCGTTAAAGAAAAAGGTCACGTGGGGATATTTTTCTGTTTCCGCGCACCGAAACTGTTTCAATCCCAACTGGCTGGCATACATGCCCAAGATGTCATGCATCTTCTCCGGTTTGAAGAAAATGGGATGCACCGGCAGACCGGATTCGTACTCGGTCATCGTCGCAAAATAGAGGTCCAGCTTTTCGGACCGGGCGAATCCCTTGAATTCCGGCTCCACAAACGCACGGGTCAATTCGCGGGGACGATCCCCCCGGAAGTTCGCGAAAATAATCGCATCCCCACTCGCAACCAGGGCAAGAGGTTTTCCCTGACCATCCACGATATTGGATGCCGGCACAAATTCATCACCCTTCATCGTGGGAATGCTCGGATTGGCATAGTACGTCTTCAATGCCTCCTCGGCGCTGCGAACCGGTTTCCCCTTCCCGTAAACCATGCAGTCATAGGCAGTCTGAACCCGATCCCATCGCTTGTCCCGGTCCATGGCATAGTAACGCCCACACACTGTCGCGATCTGGCCCACTCCCAATTTGGCAAGGCGTGACTCCACCTGGCGCAGATATTCCACTCCGGACATAGGTGGGGTATCCCGTCCATCGGTGATGGCATGAACAAATACTCGAGACAACCCATGCCGTTTCGCAAGATCCACGCATGCGATCACATGATCAATCGTCGCATGAACTCCGGCATCGGAGACCAGACCAAAAACGTGAAGTTTGCCATCATTCTTCTTTGCAAACTCCACCGCCCCCATGGCTGCGGGATTGTTGAAGAAGGTTCCGTTTTCGATCGCCTTGTCGATGCGTACGATCTCCTGATCCACAATGCGTCCGGCACCAATGTTCTGGTGCCCCACCTCACTGTTCCCCATCACTCCACGCGGAAGCCCCACATCAAGCCCACATGTTTTGATCAAAGTACGGGGGAACTCCTTCATCAGGCGGTCATCCACCGGATGTTTTGCGAGTTTGACGGCGTTGAAGGAATCATGCGCAGGATCGGGATTCGTTCCCCATCCATCACGAACAATCAATACAACAGGACGGCGGGCAGGAGATGTAGGCATATAATGAAATGGGAAACGAAAATTTATTTGGAATACAGAATTCCATCAAATTGAACGTTCGCCCCACAAAATTCAACATTTCCGTCATCTCCCGGACATTCGCTTGCCATCAACCTCCCGGTCCCAAAACCCGGGAGGACGTGACGCCGGAATCAATCCTGCTTCCGATCCTCCACTTTCATCCGGGTTTCATCACTATTGGCACGGATCTCCGGCACATACATGGCTTGAGCTTTTGTCGGCAGGGCGTGATAGGTGCCAGGTGCTTCGGCCCGCAGGTCGTAGTGCATCACATGGATTCCCTGCTTCAGCTTCGAGATGAAGAAGGCGGCGTGGCGATCCCTCCATTCAGAATGAACCCATGCACGGTCACCGCTCAACTCCTCCTTTCCCTCCACCCGTAATTTCTCAGATTTCACCTTTTCGATGAAAAATTCTCCACCGCTTTGAATCTGAACCGCCTCACAACCCGCGGGCTTGAAATCCTCGAACAACATGTACTCCAGATCGTTTTTGGTTTCGATGGTGAGCTTCACTTCAATCCGCTCACCGCTCTGAACGGTGTCACCATCCTTCATGGGCACCCGATCGTAGACGAGCCCTTTCAGTAGGGTGGGGCGTCCCACATAGTGGAAATATTCACGACGAACAAACACCTCGTTCCCTGCCGCCGGAATCGGATCCTCCAGGCTGTAGTACGACAGGAACGCCGAGTAGTAGAGTTTGCCACCTTTTGTCCGAACGATCCGGATTTCGTTATCCCCGTCCTTCAGAACTTCCGAGGGAACCAGCACCACGGAGGGCTCGAGCAATTTCCCTCCCGAAATCTCCCTCGCGCGGATCTCTTTTCCATTAACCAACACCTTCCACGCTACGTTCGAGGTCGTCTCCTTCGTCACACGCATGTAGTCGGTAAGGGCCAGCACGACGATGGCGGTATCCCGCGTATCACTCCACTGGGCACCCCGACGATTTTTCACCAGCCAGGTCATGACAGGCTCCACCAGCGCGTTCTGCGGATCCACCGCTAGGAGCGCGCGTAATGCAAAAGCCGTTCCTTCCACCGCTCCATCGCTCCAGCGATAAACGATCCCTCCGCGGCCCCAGTGAGCGGTTGGGGTGGTGTGCCGGTCCGCAGTAACCGCTGTCATCTCGGCTCCATTATCCCGTTGCACTCCGTTCTCAAGGTTGCGGATCAAGGCGAGAGCGCGTGTGTGATCCACTTTTTCGATGGCGAGTGCAAAAAGCGAGAGCGTAAACGGATTGAGACTGCTCCGCTGTTTCCACAGATTCTCCACCTGTTTCTGGAACATTTCGTGTTTAAAACTGTTGGAATACGATGCCGCATAAAGCATCCAAGCCAGCATGTCGGAGGAAGTCTCCTCCTCCACGATTTCGAGTCGGAGAAAATCCACAGCACGATCAAACATCCCGCCAGGGATTGGCAGCCCTGCTTCGCGACCGATACCCAGGGCCTGAACCACGTAGGCGGTCATATAGTGGTCACTCTCTCCTTTCTTCCACCACCCCCATCCTCCATCGGAATGCTGCATGTCGGCGAGCCGATCCAGTCCTTCATTCATCACCTCATCGAGTTTGCTGAATTTTCCCTTCTCGTGTTGATGAGTCGCAGAAGCGGTTGCCTTATCGATTCCACCAAACATGCGTCCTTCAATTTCATCCGGATCGAGATTCATCCGTTCGAGCAAGCGGGCCACAATGGCTGCCGGAAGGAACCGGCTGGTCGTCTGCTCCACACAACCGTAGGGATATTGAATCAAATAAGGCAGGGCATCGAGGCATGTCGTGGCAATGGAGGGCGAAAGCATCACTTTCAACTCCGTCATGGCAGCCACACGCTCCTTCGGAAGTTTCATCGAGAAAACCGATGCATCGCCTGAGCCTGCAGCCAGGGTTCCTGCATAAGCCAGAAACCGCTCCATGCCGTGGGCATGCACGGGATAGCTCCGTTCCATCGCATCGGAAAGTCCCGGTGCCTGGGCAAATACCTTCACCTTGGCCATTCCTGTCGCGCGCGCGCTAACCGGAAGATCGACTCGTGCCTCCGAGCCGGCTTTCACCGAAACAGTCTGTTCAAGAAGGCCTTCCACCTGAAGCCCCTCCACCTGGAAGGTCACCTTGACGGAAAGAACCTTATCGGAATTATTGTTCACCACCGCCGAGAGCAACGAGGCATCCTTCTCGGTAAAGAACCGAGGCGCCTGAAGACGGCAGACCAGGGCTTTCGAGGTTTTCGTTTCCGCAGAGGTATTTCCAAACACCGCACCTGTAGTGGCCACACGGGCGGACGCCTTCCAGGACGTCAAGGAGTCTGGATAAACAAAGTCCACCTGGGCATGCCCCTTTTCATCTGTCTGCAACGAGGGATTCCACAAAATCGTATTTCGAAAATCCGAACGCACTGTAATCTGGGCCAGCCCCGATTCCCCGGGGGCATCCTTTCCCCCACGAGTCTTCTCCTTGCTCTCCGCCAGAGAGTCGCTCAGCGAACGCTTCATCGCGGGTGCGGCTGCCGATGCCGGATAAACGTTGGAAACCTCCGAGACGGCATTCACCTTTCCCAGGGCAAAAAACCTTCCACCGGCAGCATCCATCTCCTGCCGCTTATCATACCCCACAGCTCCGCGATCCCGTCGCTCATTCTTCGCCACCAGCTCTTCTTCGTCTTGAAACAGTCCGGATTTATCCTGCACCCACTTCCGATAAGGTCGGAACTGAAGCGAACTCTGGATGGGACATCCATCTCCCCGTTTTTCTCCATAGAACAACTCGCGGATATCGGATGTCAGTTCGGACTGGATATAAAACACGGAGGCATCCACCAGGGAAAGAACCACACGGGCGGCGACGGGCTTTTCCTGGTAGTCGGTGACGAACACATCGAGCAGGCCCTTCTCACGAGGTTCATACACCGGCTTATCGGGGGTCACCCGCACATTCAGAAATTTTTCGACAGGGGGAACGATCACCTCCTTGCTGTCGATCAACATCTGTCCCTCACGCATGCTGAGCGCTTGAATGAAAAAATTGGGTTCATGCTCATCCCCCACTGGAATTTCGACGAACTTGGCTGTGCCATCGAGATGAATGACTTGATAACTGTAGAGATCGAGGGCTTTTGTCGTAAGGAGCACCCAGGAGTCCTGCTGAGGGGTGACAATCACCGCCTGTGCCTTTTCACCCCGATGATAAGTATCCTTATCGAGAATAATCTGGAGCCCGCCCCACGCATAAGCCAGATCCCGGCCTTCACGGGAACACACAATCACCGAGGTTGAAGTTTGAATCGGAACACCATCCTTGTCCCGGGATGACCACTCCAGGGTATAAACCCCATCTTTCGCCGGCGTGAATTCAAAGCTCGAATTTCGGTCCTTCTGGATTCGAAAATCCTGGGCAAGCACTTGCTCTGTTTCCATGCGTGGCTGCGCCATGCGCCTCCATGGAAAGACGCCGGATTGGGTCCGATTCATGCCCTGGGAAGCTGAGGCATCTCCCTCCACCCAGAACTGACGCTTCACCACCACCCTGCCCGAGGCTTCCACCGGCTCTTCATTTGCATTTTTGGCCTTAAGATCCACCGAGGCTTTGCTGCCAGGCTGGTAGATCTGATGAGGCACGTCGAAAAAAACATAGTAACTCTGGCGCGTCACCCGGACCGACTGCGTCCCGACAATTTCGCGACGGCTGGAATCCGTCACCCGAGCTTCGATTTCGTATTCGAAATCCTGATAGCCATTTGCTGTCGTTTCAAAATCGAGATGGGCCGATCCGGTCGCATCCGTTTTCAATACATCCCGCTTGAGAATTGTACCGGGATACGACTGATAGGGATTCTGACGCTGGGGATAGTACCATGCGAATTCACAAGGCCGCGAATAACTCATCATGTACGGTTTCTGCCGGACAAGAACCTCGACCTGCGCACTGCCCACCGGCGATCCAAAGTAGGTCTCCGCGTGGATATCCACGGACACCTTGTCCCCCGCAAGAAACGTCTTCCCCTGGGTC
The DNA here is from genome assembly GCA_964475835.1 of uncultured Verrucomicrobiota bacterium. GTDB lineage: Bacteria > Verrucomicrobiota > Verrucomicrobiia > JABWAM01 > JABWAM01 > JABDCI01. The sequence goes on from CAYYYL010000006.1 coordinate 70,778, forward strand.
GACACGTTCACCTTGAACTCCGGGAGTTTGTACTCCTCAAGGCGAAAGACCTGAGCACTCCCCCAATGCTCGCGCGAGGATTTGGCCTCGGGATCCCACTTTCGGAAATCAATTCGATACATCCCCAAGGCCGCTTTGCCATCGAGAGTCAAATCCCCATGAATCGATCCGAAGCCATCGATTTCCATTTCCTTTTTCAACACCGACTTACCCAGGGAATCGTACACCTCGCACTGAACCCAGCTCCCCTGAGGGGTGGAGTAGATGGAGCCGTTGTGATTTCGAATGAAGGCATGAAACTCAACCTTGTCTCCCGGACGATAGGCGGGACGGTCCGTGCTCACATCAATTTGATAATGAACATCCCGAAAATAGGATCCAGTATTTGCCTGCGCCACCGCAGCATGGGCCCCTGCTTTCACCACGGCCCAGATTTGATGATTCGAATTACGCGGATCCGGTGTTTTCAGTTTCGGCTTCCAAAGCCCCGTGGCATCCGTGGTTCCCGTCAAAAACTCCTGCCGCCACTTCCCATCATTCCAAAACGTGGAAAGAATGGAGATCTGGGCGTTTGCAGCAGGTTTTCCCGTCAAAGCATCTGCCGCGTAGAACAAAGCACTCGCCTTCGCAGGGATGATCGTCAGGGTAGACGAACTCACCATCAGCAAATCAACCGATGGCTTGCTCCCAGCCTCCCCATCCACCGTGACCAGATAGGAACCTGGGGTGAGCTTGGGAAGCGCAAATGCCTTCTGTCCAGGCTGGTGGGGCCGGCTTTCCTCCGGTTCAAACGCAAGTTCTTTCACCAACTTCAACCCACTCCGACCTCTCCGGGTTGCATAATCATTCAACCATTTCGTGAGATCCATCACCTCCTCCTCGCGGGTGGCCTCCATCGTTCCGGGGAATCGTTGAAGCACATCAAACTCGTAGATCGACACGTGAAGTTTTTTCTCGTTCCTCCAACTCAAATTCACAAACAGGTCGGAATCCGGCAAAAACACTGATGGCGCCTGAATCTGTGCCTGGGGCCGGGTAATATCCTCCATCCGCCGGCGGGCCTGATCCACATATCGGGATTTTCCCTTCACAAAGGAGGTGGCCAGCTCCTTGTAGAGCTCCAGGGCTCGAACAAAATCAGGCTTCCATTCCGCGCTGCCATTCTCGAGCACATGATATTCACCGTAGGACTCGAGATACTGACCGTATTGAAACAGCGCATCGTCATACCAATCAGTCCCTTTTCCCAATTCGATCGCAGCCTCAAACTCCTTCCCCACCCTTCGCTGAAGTCGGACATCGCCACCCTGACGCATCAATGTCTCGGCAGCCGCAAAATGAAATTGTGCCTGCTCATTTTTGTCCCGCGAGATTTGGAGAGCCTGGTCCAGCCACCCGATCGGAATCTGGTTGTAATACTGGTTGGGTGGCGGGATGACATGCTGGACGATCGTCAGAAAGCGCTTCGATGCGAGGGGAAGCTCCGACGAGGCTGCCCAAAAATCGAGGGCCGACTGGTAAAAGGGATAGGCGCTTCCCCAATCCTTCAAATCTTTGCGGGTCCAGAAATAGTCCCCCAGGGATTCATTGGCCGCCGCCCAGGTGACATCGTGTATTTCCTCCCCTGCGATGCCGCGCAAGGCCTGTTCGGCCTTTTGCATCATTGTAGGGTCGTCCGTCGTCGTGGTCGCGCGCGCCCGCCACTGACAGTCGGCAATCCGGACTTTAAGCTCCCGCTCCGGGAGGACGGACTGCTTCGGATCCGCCCTCAATTTCTGATAAATCTCAAGTGCTTTTTGAAAGGATCCCTCCTCCACAAAAGCCTCGGCCTGACGGACTCCGGGATCAACGGTCAAGGCCTTCCCAGAAAATTGAAGGGTTACACAAAGGATCATGATGATGACCCGGCCCGAAAGGAGGAATGATTTCATGACAGTACCCTACGCCGGAAGGCGTTGCTTGTTGTCAGGGCACTGTAAGGGATTTGTAAAAAAAATGTCAAACCCACCCCGGTCAGAACCCTTCCCATTTCCATGTCTCCTGTCAAATCGAGGGAGAAACGGGACACAGGAAAGCAGGCTTGTCTTTCCCATCAAAATCGGGTCTCATGGTGCGTTGCCACTTCCCCCCTTACCTATGACCACGTCCGCCCTCCCTCCCACTCCCAAGAAAGTAAATCTTCGCACCCCGGAGGTGCTTCAGACCGTGGAAGCCCAGGTGGAGGAGCACTACCGAAGCAAGCTGGTGGAAAAGATCCGCTCTCAGGGAGGGCTCATTTCAGCGGGAGGCCTTACCATCCGCCTCGCCAAGGAATTCGGATTTTGTTACGGCGTCGAACGCGCCATCGACCTCGCCTACGCCGCCCGCAAGGTTTTTCGTGACCGCCGTCTCTTCATTCTGGGAGAGATCATCCACAATCCCGAGGTCAACGACCAGATTCGGGCCATGGGCATCAAAACCCTCACCGGACCAAACCCCGAAGCCCAAGTGGAGGATGTGACGAGCGAGGACGTGGTGATCATCCCTGCCTTTGGCGCCGAAGTCTCCACGATGGAGAAATTGAAAAAAATTGGATGTCAAACCGTGGACACCACCTGTGGCGATGTGATGAGCGTCTGGAAACGCGTGCGCCAGTACGCCTCAGAGAGCGTCACCTCCATCATCCACGGAAAGGCATGGCACGAGGAGACCAAGGCCACTAGCTCCCGCGCCCTCGCCGCCAACGGCAACGGCCACTATCTGGTGGTGTTCAGCCTCGCCGAAACCGACTACGTCTGTGACTACATCCGCAAGGGTGGCAACAAACAGGAGCTTCTCGAAAAATTCAAGGGCGCCTACTCCCCGGGATTTGACCCGGATCTCCATCTTCAGGCCGTCGGCGTGGCAAACCAGACCACCATGCTGCGCGGGGAAACCGAGGAAGTCCAGCGACGCATCCGCCAAGCCATGAGCGACCGCCATGGGGTTGAAAATCTTTCCAAACATTTCCGGGTGTTCGATACGATCTGCGGCGCGACCCAGGATCGTCAGGACGCGCTTGAGAAATTGCTGAACGAGCCTCTTGCGCTCCTTCTGGTGATCGGGGGATACAATTCCTCCAACACCTCCCACCTGGCCGAAATGGGTGAAGTCAAGCTTCCCACCTATTTCATCAAAAACTCGAGCAAAATGATTTCCGATAAGAAAATCATTCATTTCAGCATGGCCAAACACGCGGAAATCGAAACCGAAAACTGGTTGCCCTCCGGCACCATCACCATTGGCATCACCGCTGGAGCTTCTTGCCCGAATAATTTGATCGAGGAAACCATCCGTCGACTCTTTGAATTGCGCGGAGTTTCTGCCGACCAGTTGTTGAACTGATTCGGGCGTTTCCAGACTTGTCGCACCACGGGGCTTTGCCTATAGGTGTGGATTCATTCTATGGCTTCCATCCTCCCTTTTCCGGCACTTCGACCTAAACCCAATCTTGCATCCAACATTTGCGAGCTCCCCTATGACGTGATGTCGTCGGCCGAAGCCCGCGAGATGGCAAAGGGCAATCCGTACAGTTTTCTCCATGTTTCAAAACCGGAAATCGATCTGGATCCCTCCATCGATCTGTACGATGAGCGGGTCTACGCAAAGGGACGGGAAAACTTTGAAAAGCTCATCCGGGATGGATCTCTCTTCCAGGAAAAAAGCCCGTGTTTTTACCTTTACCGGCAGATCATGGGACCACACACACAAATCGGCCTGGTGGCCGCTGCAAGTTGCGAGGACTACGAAAAGAACATCATCAAAAAGCACGAGCTGACACGTCCGGACAAGGAGGATGACCGGGTGCGCCACATCGAAGCCCTCGATGCCCAGACTGGACCGGTCTTTCTGACCTACAAGGCCCGGGCGGCGATGGATCAATTTGTGGCAAAAAAGACGAGTGAAAAGCCCGATGTGGATTTCACCGCGATCGATGGCATCCGCCATACATCCTGGACGATTTCCAGGGACGCGGACCTTCTTTTCATCCGTGAGGAATTCGCGAACATCCCCGCCCTGTATGTCGCCGACGGACATCATCGCAGTGCCGCAGCGGTGCGCGTATGGAAGAAACGGAAAACGCCCACTTCCACATCCTTTCTATCCGTCATCTTTCCGCACAACCAGATGCAAATCCTGCCCTACAATCGCGTGGTCAGGGATCTCAACGGACTCGGACTAGATCGATTTGTGGAACGGTTGAAGGATTGTGGTTCTTTTCATATTCAACATCAGCCCAAACCGACGCGAAAACATGAGATTTGCGTCTTTTTCGACGGGATCTGGCATGTATTCCAGTGGCGCCGGGAATTGATCGATCAGGAGGATACCACCGGACAGCTTGACGTTTCCCTGCTTCAGAAGCACGTCCTTCATCCCCTGCTGGGCATCGACGATCCACGCACCTCCAAACGAATCAGCTTCGTCGGGGGGATTCGAGGGACGGACGAACTCGAGAAACTCGTGCGCACAGGCGAGTGGGAAATCGCGTTTTCGATGTTCCCCACGGGAATCGAGGATCTGATGTCGATCGCCGATCAGGGAGGGATCATGCCACCGAAAAGCACGTGGTTTGAACCCAAACTCCGTGACGCCATGTTCTGCCACCAGCTGAAATAGGGAAGACTAACAATACTTTTTCTGAGCCTTGAGCAGTTGTTTGATTCCGCCCCGGGCAAGACGAAGCATGGCATTCATGTCCTGGGGTGAAAAAGTGGACGACTCCCCGGCCCCCTGAACTTCCACAAACTGCCCCTTTCCCGTCATCACCACATTCATGTCCACCTGCGCATCACTATCCTCGATGTAGGCAAGATCCAGCAGAGGGACCCCCTTCACGATACCGACGCTGACGGCGGCTACGGAATCCCGGATGGGACTTTTCAAAAACCCCTTGGTTTTCATCAGGTGAGCCACGGCAAGCTTGAGCGCCACGAACGAACCGGTAATCGCTGCGGTACGCGTACCGCCATCCGCCTGGAGCACATCGCAATCGACCCAGATGGTGCGGGGTCCGAGTTTTTCAAGATCCACCACGGCACGAAGGGCTCGACCAATCAGTCGTTGAATCTCCTGGGAGCGTCCATCCAGTTTACCCCGTGAAATGTCGCGGGCCTTCCGGTCAATCGTGGAGTATGGAAGCATCGAATACTCGGCCGTCAACCACCCCCCGGCTACCTTCTGCTCCTTCATCCATCGGGGTATGTTTTCCTCAATGGTAACCGCACAGATCACTTTGGTGTTCCCCGAGGAGACGAGCACAGACCCTTCGGCGTGGGGCGCGATATCCGTTTGAATCTGGAAGGGACGAAGTTGATCAGGGCGGCGATGGTCGTGGCGGAAGAGTGCTTTCATGGGAATTTGAATTGGGCCGGATAGTGGCACGTGCCCAAAAAACTTTCAAGGCACAGCACACAAGACAGTCGGAAAGTTATTTTGCCGTTTTGGACGAATCGGCCGACTCCAGACGGAAGACATGGGGAATCTCGGTGGGATCCCGGGGTTTGTGAGCCAGAATATCCTTAAAGTGAAGGGTGAGGAGATTGACGATCGCCTGGGGATCGTCATCCCAGGGCAGGGACGCATTCACCCGGATTTGTAATGGGGCTTTGTCTGAATCCAGATACAACACCTCCGCAAGCACTTCCGCTGGATAGACATTCATCGGATAGTCCTTCGGAATATTTCGAAAGAGATCCCCTTCCAGGGTGTGAATGGAGAAGCGCATCGGAACCGGATGAGGTTTCAGGATCACAAACCAGCGAAACCGCCCCAGATCCCGTTTCACGTTCACCCGGAGGCCCACCACCGACCACTCCACGCCATGTTCACCCATCCGCCAGGGAAATTCCTCACCATTGAATTTGGGAATCTTTGCCGTCAGCTTTGGGTTCCTGACATAGTAAAGCGTGTTCGTGAGGGTTGGAGCGTAAAACATTCCCACCACCGGCTGTTTTTCAGGAACGACCGTGCTGTTATAGTCCCAGAAGGTCACTTTCGTGAACGCATCCTCAAGCACCAGGTGAAGCCGGTCGGGGTGTTGCTCATCCATTTCGGCGCGTTGAAACACAGGTTCGTACACCACCACCCCTTGCTGCCAGGCCTCATGAAACGCATCCACCGCCTTCTGCTTGTCACCCTCCGGATCCCCTGATCCCAAAGTGAGGGCATCCACTTTCACAAGAAGAGAACTCAAAACATCCCAAGCCTCCGGATTGGGAGCCCAGGTCCATTTTCCCCCCAAAAGTAACATGGGAGACACAATCTGGGGGACCTTCGCCGCCACAACCTGGGGCGCTTTCCCCGAGGCTTGTTCTCCATTCTTTTTCCTGGCTGCAATCTGAAACAAAACCAGGGTCACCACCACCCAAATAAGGACTAGGCCCCCACCTCCTGCAAACCAAAGCATGCGGCGCCTTCCCTTGGCTCCGCGATCGCCGGGTTGCGGCAATACCTGGGTCACCCCACCCTCGTCCATTTTACCATCCGCAGGGATCACAAGTCTCGGCTTCGAGGCGACAGGAAGCTTTCGTTTCTCTGACAGATCGATTTGAAACAAATAGTCTCCAATCCGGATCACATCCTTGTCCTTCAATACATGTCGGACAATTCTTTCGTTATTCAAATAGGTGCCATTGGTACTACCTTCATCCCGCAGGATAAAATTGCCATTCTGATCGAAAAGAATCGTCGCATGACTGCGCGAAACCGAGGTGCTCGGAAGGCAGAGTTGAGATGCCGGATCCCGACCCAGAGTAAAGCTCGCCTTAGGCAAAGGGTAGGCCTGCCGGTTGGTGGCATCCGAAATCAGGATAAGGGAAGGCATAAAACGCCCCAACAGGCCTCTGAAAGGGCTTCCAACAATATAACATCAGTTCTTGCCCCAGTCACTCAAGCAAAAATCTGGACATTAGAAATATTCGTCCGAAAAACCAAACCCAATTCATACAAGGAAAAGGTGCGCTGGAGTTGAAAGGCGTATCGAAAGCACTTTCCAATCGATGGAAAGCATTTAGTCCAAGACCAGCTTCCAATGTTTTCGGAAGTACTCCCAACCCGAAAAAAGGCTCGTAAAGACGCACGCGGGATAGAGCACCCAGACTTCAAAGAGACCATACCCTGGCGTGGTAAGATTCATTCCAAAATCCTGAATCAAGGCGTAGTGGGTACAGAGGAAACCGATGGTAAAAAGCTGGGTGATTGTTTTGATCTTTCCCCCACGTTCCGCTGAAAGAGTCAGTCCCCTCTGTGCAGCCATCATTCGCAGCCCCGAAACAGAGAAGTCCCGGGCGAGGAGAACCAGAACAATCCATGCAGGCATCGCGTGGTTTGCCACCAACGTGACCCAGGCTGAGGTGACGAGAATTTTGTCGGCAATCGGATCCCATAACTTTCCAAAATTGGTCACCTGATTGGTCCTCCGTGCCAGATGACCATCCAACCAGTCCGAAACACATGCGATGATGAAACAGATCAGCGCAATGGTGTGGTGAAATGGGGTTGGCCGAAGGGATGGAAAAATGTAAGGAAGCGGCTGATCAAAGAAAAAAACAAAAAACACGGCCGCGAGCGGGAGGCGCAACAGCGTGATCCGGTTGGGGAGATTCATGACGGTCGGATCCTACGCCTTCGCAAGCTCGGCCACCAGATCGTACTCATGGGAATCCACAATGAGTGCCTGGTGAAACTCACCTGAACGCCACCCCCTGCCCCGAAGCAATACACGGCCGTCGATATCCGCAGCATCCGACTCCGTGCGCCCGACAAGTTTCCCTCCCTGTTGCTCCACAAGGATCCGGAGCGTTTCCCCCACCTTTGCCTTCATGATCTCGGATGAAATCTTTTGCTGGAGCGACATCAACTTCTTCCTCCGCGCTTTCTTGATCTTTGCCGGAATCTGATTCTGCATCCGACCAGCTACGGTTCCGTCCTCCTGCGAATATTCAAACACCCCCAGTCGCTCAAAGCGGGCATCCTTCACAAAACCGCACAAGCTTTCAAACTGGTCGTCCGTTTCCCCTGGAAACCCCACAATGAACGTGGTTCGAATCGCAATCCCGGGAATCCGTGAACGCAAATCCCGTATGACCTTTTCGATGTGCGCACGGGAGGTCTCCCGGCGCATGCGCAGCAACATGTCATCATGGATGTGCTGAAGGGGAATATCGATATAACGACAAACCTTCGGGCACGCGGCAATCGTGTCCATCAACGATTCATTCCAGTGCGCGGGGTGTGTATAGAGCACACGAATCCAAAAATCGCCCTCGATGGAGTTCAAGCGCTTCAGCAACTGCCCAAGTCCATCTGATATCTGAAGGTCCTTCCCAAAATAAGTGGTATCCTGTGAAATCAAAAGCAACTCCTTCACCCCGCGGCCCACCAGGGAACGGGCCTCCGCCTCGACATCCTCGAGGGTTCGACTTCGATGACGCCCCCGCATGATGGGAATCGAGCAAAAGGCACATGGATGATTGCAACCCTCGCCAATCTTCAAATAGGCATAGTGTGACGGCGTGAGTTGATAACGGGGAGTCGAAAAATCGTAGAGATAGGTCGGCTTGCGGCTTACAAAAGAGGGTGGCGCGGCAATCGGAGCCTCAGGTGTTGCACCCGAGTTCTCCGGGCGATCCAACTGGTCAATGATCTCGTGAATTCGGGGAACCTCGTTGATTCCGATAAAACCACTCACCTCCGGCAACTCTTTTTGAAGATCCCTGGCATAGCGCTGCGCCATGCAACCGGCGACAAGGAGTTTCTGCCCGGGACGGATCGAGCGCAACTGATTCGCTTCGAGGATGGCATCGATCGATTCCTGTTTCGATCCTTCCACAAAACCGCAGGTATTCACGATCACCACATCCGCGTTTTCCTGACTCGCCTCGATGACATGGCCCGCTTTCGCGAGTACTCCGAGCATCACTTCCGAATCGACAAGGTTCTTAGCGCAACCAAGGCTCAACAAATGAACCGACCGCTTCATGGAGTGCGATGCAGCTCGGGAACCGCGTTGGTGCTCAAGGTCAGAGAGGGCAGGGCCATGGATGGTTGGGAAAGAGGTTCGGCGGAATCGGAAGGGGGTGTTTCCGGCGCTGCAAGTGCACTCGAAACCTCAGGCGAAGGCGGCGGAAGGGGCGCAGGGGTCGGAGGCATCTTCATGATCCAATAACCACACACGGCGGCAACCCCAATCACCGCAAGTGCCGCAATCAGTACGGTACGCCCTGTCGAGGAGAGAGAAGGAGCGGCTGTTGTCGGAACACTCACATGACGCTGCACCGGCGAACGGGCCCGCTGATCCTCGGTGATATCAAAAATGGCCTTGGGTTCCGGCTGGGGGACCTGCTCCGAAAATTGCTGGATCAATGGGGCACTGTCGATCCCCAGATAGTCTGCATAATGGCGCAAAAAACTGCGCACATAGACATGGGCTGGAAACTGGTCGTAACGATCCTCCTCCAGATCGCGAAGGCGGTCGAGTTTGATCCGAAGTGCCTTGGAGGCAACCTCATCTGAAATCCCTTTTTTCTTCCGCGCCTCACGCAAAGTTTCGCCAATGGATGCCATGATTCCCCACCTTGTGAAAAAAATACCAAAAATGCAAAACCAAAAAGGAGGTCATCTTTTTATGGCAATCTTCCCGCTTGAGTCCTCCCCGGCATTGGCTCAAAAGCGCAGGACGACCATGGGAAAGGAACAAAACGGCTTTTTTTTCGATGACGAGCCCTCCGGGGACTGGTTGGAGGATTTTCTGGAGGATCCCTCCGAATCTCAAATCACGGAAACTTTGATAAAAGCTTCGGGCCCAAGCCGCCGGTCGTTCCGAAGCCTTGCCTCAAAAATTCTCCCACTGCCAAAGGGGGGATATCTTCACTCTTCCACAGCCTCCCAGGCTCTCGTAGCTGCAGAACTCGCCGCCACCCTCCTGGATCAACCCGCCTCCAATCTACCGGATCGGGTCCGTGCCGTATTGAAAACCCACGTCATCATTCCTCAGCCCGATTGGCCCCAAACCGCCATCCGGGCCGTGGAACAGGTGCGAGATCACTCCCGACTCCGGGATCTCTGGGAACAAACCGATGAGTTCGAGGATTGGATGGTGAAGGTGGAATTTTTACTGACCCGGCTGCGAAGGAAAAACTGAATCCAAATCCATTTGGATTTTTCCGCCGCCGTTCCCTATGATGGGAGTCCATGTCCGATCTCCTTGCAGCCCGGTCTCAAATGGCGATGTCCCTCGCCTTTCATATCGTTTTTGCTGTCGTTGGCATAGCCATGCCGCTGTTGATGGCGGTGGCGGAGGGATGCTGGCTCCGGACGCGTGACGAAACTTTTTTGATTTTGGCAAAACGCTGGGCAAAAGGGACCGCCATCATGTTCGCCGTGGGAGCCGTATCGGGAACCGTCCTTTCGTTTGAACTCGGACTCCTCTGGCCGGGGTTCATGGCTTACGCAGGACCCATTTTCGGAATGCCCTTCTCACTCGAGGGTTTTGCTTTTTTCGTCGAAGCGATTTTCTTGGGAATCTATCTCTACGGCTGGAATCGCGTCTCTCCTCGCATCCACTGGTTCTGCGGGGTGTTGGTTGCGCTGAGCGGAGTGGCTTCAGGCATATTTGTCGTCATCGCCAACGCATGGATGAACACTCCAACCGGTTTCGATATCGCGGGAGGGCGAGCGGTCCACATCGACCCGCTTGCGGCCATGAACAACCCTGCCGCCTTCACCCAGACGCTGCATATGACCGTCGCCGCCTACCAGGCGGTGGCCTTCGTTGTTGCGGGCATCCACGCATGGCAGCTCCTGCGTACCCCCGCTGAACCGTTTCACCGAAAAGCTTTTGCCATTGCCTGGATCCTCGCCGTCGTCACAACCCTGCTTCAACCCATCAGTGGGGATCTGCTCGCCAAACAAGTGGCCCATAACCAGCCTGTGAAACTCGCTGCAATGGAAGGCCAGTTCGAAACCGAACGCGGAGCCCCCCTGCGAATCGGAGGAATCCCGGATGTTGCCCGCCGAAAAACTTCCTACGCGCTGGAAATCCCCAAGGCCCTCAGCATTCTCTCCTACAATGATCCGAACGCGGAAGTGAAAGGGCTGAATCACTTTCCGGAGGAAAACTGGCCCCCGGTCGCCATCGTCCATATCGCCTTTCAAGTCATGGTCGGATGCGGAGTGATCCTCCTTGTCACCACCCTCCTTGGAATGGGGTTGAGCATGAAACACCGAACCTGGCCTTTTTCCGCCTGGTTTCTCAAACTCGTGATTGCCTGCAGTCCCCTCGGAATCCTCGCCATCCAGGCGGGTTGGACCGTAACCGAGGTGGGACGCCAACCCTGGATCATTTATGGCGTGATGCTCACCCGGGACGCCGTAACCCCCATGCCCCAACTCATGATCCCCTTTCTTACCTTCAGCCTTCTCTATCTTTTTCTCGCCGTGGTCGTGGTTTTTCTCCTGAAGCGACAGGTCTTTGACACACCGATCTCGAAAACAGAGGTATCCCATGGGTGAGTGGGAAATCTGGATCGCGGGCATCATTCTCATCTCGCTCACCCTCTACGCCCTCGGCGCCGGCGCAGATTTCGGCGGGGGCGTGTGGGATCTTTTTGCGGGCGGGCGTCGCGCACGGGAACAGCGACGCCTGATCGAGCAAGCCATTGGCCCGATCTGGGAGGCCAATCATGTCTGGCTCATTCTCGCCATTGTACTCATGTTCGTCGCTTTTCCCACGGCATATTCCGCCATTTCCACGGCCCTCCACATCCCACTAGCCCTCCTTCTCATCGGTATCGTGCTGCGCGGCTCCGCATTCACCTTCCGTTCCCATGATGATCCCCGGGATGACATTCAAAAACGATGGAGCCGGATCTTCGCTGTAGCGAGTGTGATCTCCCCACTCATGCTCGGTGTTTGCATTGGGGCGATCGCCTCCGGACGCATCCGCGGGGATCCCGAGACCGGACGCATCACCCCCGATTTTTTCTCCTCCTGGCTGGCTCCCTTTCCCTGGGCAATAGGAATCTTCACCCTCTGTCTTTTCGCTTTTCTTGCCGCCGTCTACCTTTCCGTGGAGGCGTCCGATCCCGATCTGAAAAACGACTTTCGCCTTCGTGCCCTAGCATCCGCCGTCGCCGTGGGCATCATGGCTGCCATCAGTTTCATCCTCTCAAAACACGGGGCCCCTGAAATCAGACGGGGCCTGGCCCATTCCACATGGGCGATCCCCTTTCAACTCATTACGGCCTTCGTTGCTGTAGCCGCTATCTCGGCCCTGGCACGCCGTCGTTTCAACCAGGCCCGCATTCTCGCCATCGTGCAAGTCACCCTGGTGATCTGGGGGTGGGGCCTGGCTCAATTCCCCTACATCCTTGAACCTGACCTCACCTTTTATAATTGCGCAGCCCCGAATAATGTTCTCAAACTTCTGTTGATTGCCCTTGGCGCAGGCGCCTTGGTCCTCTTCCCCTCGCTTGGCATTTTGTTCATGATCTTCAAAAAGCCGACGCCATCCGGGAAGTGATGCTTTTAACTTGGTTCCTTTCCCGTTTTTGAGTAGTTGATTGCTCGTGCTCTCCTCCCAAAATCAACTTCACCTTCTCAGTCAGCACGCCGCTGAGGGACAGGACCTCACCCCGCCGGAAATCGAGCAAGCCATTCACGATTTGCTCGAACAAAACGTCCCCGTCGAAACCAAGGCTGAATTTTTGCTCTGTCTGGCCAGAAAGGGGGAAACCCCGGAGGAAATCGCCACCTTTGCCACCCTGATTCGCGATCTGGCCGTGGATCCGCAGATTGACAGCAGTCTCCTCGGAGGAACCGTTCTCGACACCTGTGGCACCGGCGGCGATGGCATGAACACCTTCAATGTTTCCACCGCGGCGGCATTCATCCTTGCCGCTGCTGGAATTGCGGTTGCCAAACACGGCAATCGCTCAATCACTTCCAAGTGCGGGAGTGCCGACGTTCTGGAGGGTTTGGGAATCAAAATCGAGATGCCCCCGGTCCGTCTGCGTCAGGGGCTTGAAAAACTGAAAATCGGTTTCCTCTTTGCTCCGGACTATCACAAGGTCTTCAAATATCTCCAACCCGTGCGCCAGCATCTTGCCGAACAGGGAAAACGAACCATTTTCAATCTGCTCGGTCCCTTGGTCAATCCCGCCCGTCCGAACACCCAGGTCATCGGGGTTTACACACCCGCGATCACTGATCTTTACGCACATGTGCTCAAACAGATGCGGATCAAACGTGCCGTGGTTGTCCATGGCTATGCGCCGGATCGAAAATCGGGTTTTGATGAAATGTCCACCATCGGACCTTCCAAAATCTCCCAGCTTCATTCCAACGGAAATGTCGAAACGCTCGAAGTGGACCCGGGACCCTTCAAATTCCAGAAGGCACAGCTCATGGATCTTCAGGGAGGCGATGTGGTCACAAACGTCCGCATCATCCAGGAATTGTTTTCCGGGAAGGATAAGGGGCCCAAACGTGATTTCCTCCTCTATAACTGCAGTTTGGGATTCGTGATGGCCGGTCAGGCCAAGGATATTGCCGCCGGCATCGAACGGGCGCGGGACATCCTCGAAAGCGGCGCCGCCCTGGCCAAACTCGATGCCTACCGCGAATTCAGCAAGAGTTAGCAGGTTGCGATCGATTGTGCGATGAGTCTCCCCGTCTCCACACCATCCCCGGATCGCGGTCAGAAGGAAAACCGTTCCTGGTGGACCGAAAACCCCATGACCTACGATTGGGAAAAGACGATTCGCGCCCCTGAGGGATCCCCCGAGTTTTTCCAACAGTGTGATCAGCGCGCCATCGAAGCTCATCGGCCCTTCGGACACCCCGCGCATCCCGCGGATGCTCCATATTCTCAACTGATTCCATGGGCGGAGATGCGTGGCAAGCGCGTCCTCGAAATCGGTTGCGGCATGGGGCTCCACGCATCCCTTTTCGCCGGGGCAGGTGCCTGCGTCGTGACCATGGATCTGACCACCCGCGCCTCCCGCCTCGCCCGCAAACGATTTGATCAGTCGCATAACCGAGCAAATGTCATTCAGGCGGACGGCGAAAAACTCCCCTTCCCTGACGCCTGTTTTGATCACGTCTGGTCCTGGGGCGTCATCCACCACTCCCATCATACTGAAACCATTGCCAGGGAGGTCCATCGGGTTTTGAAACCTGGGGGACGCTTCCAATGCATGGTCTACCATCGCACCAGTGTTCGCTATTGGATCATCGGCGGAATTCAGCACGGTCTGTTGCGGGGAAAACTGTTGCGAATGAGTCTGGAGGATGTCAATCAGACCTTCACCGATGGTGCGATCGCACGACACTACACTCGCAACGAATTCCGGGATGTCCTTGCAGATTTCAACCCCGTCCGATTCCGGATCCTGCAGGAAGCAGGATCGGATGCCATCCCAAAAATCTCCCCCATCCTCCGAAAAACTACACCTTCCCTTGCCGCTCGAATCGATTCATGGGTGGACTCCCGCTTTGGATGGTTTCTGTTCGCCGAGGCCACAAAGCCTCAAATCCCCCCCAGTTGACTTGATCCCCTTCCATGCGCTCTCTCATCATCGGACACGCCTATGTCGCCGAGGACAATCGAGCCAAGTGGAAGGCGGTGGCCCGGCCGGATGACATGGAAATCGATCTTCATCTTCCCCACCATTGGCCCAGTTGGGAACATCCCTACCATCCCCAACCGGAGAACCATCCCGGTTTTCAAATCCATGTGACCCACGCATGGCGCACCGGACATGAGGATCAATATTTCTTCGCTCCAAATCTGACTCGGGGCATGAAGTCCTCCGCTCCAGATGTGTTGCACGTGGAACAAGGCACTACCGCCTTTGTTTATGCCCAGGCACTTTGGGAACGAAACCTCCTCAGTCCAGGAACCCGTTCCTGTTTTTTCACCTGGATCAACTGGGAGGTCCCCCTGCGATTTCCTTGGACGAACGTGGAGCGATTCAATTTACGAAATTCCCACGGGGCCATCGGAGGCAATTCCGATGCCGTCGATCTTCTGCGAAAGCATGGGTTTCGAGGCAAAACCACCGTCATTCCCCAATTGGGAGTTGATCCCCAGAAATACATCCCAAAATCCAATCCCCAACTCAGGGAAAAACTCGGTCTGCGTCCCTTCGTCATCGGTTTCGTGGGCCGGATGGTCGAGGAAAAAGGCCTTCGAATCCTGTTGCAGGCGGCAGAATCTCTTGGCCCGGATGTTTCCCTCCTTCTCCTTGGATCTGGGCCCCT
Organism: uncultured Verrucomicrobiota bacterium; assembly: GCA_964475835.1. Classification (GTDB taxonomy): domain Bacteria; phylum Verrucomicrobiota; class Verrucomicrobiia; order JABWAM01; family JABWAM01; genus JABDCI01. The sequence goes on from CAYYYL010000006.1 coordinate 86,060, forward strand.
TGAGACCTTGCTTCCCGAATTTCAAAAGCAAATTCATTGCGTGCACGTTCCCGCCGTTCCCCACGACGATGTTCCCACTTACCTCCAGATCATGAACGTGCTCGTCCTTCCCTCCTACGTCACGCCCTCATGGAAGGAACAGTTCGGCCATGTCCTCATTGAAGCCATGGCATGCGAAGTCCCCGTGATTGGCTCCCAGTCCGCCGCCATTCCCGAAGTGATCGGGGACTCGGGACTTCTTTTCCCGGAAAAATCCACAAGGGCCCTGAACGATCACCTGCGCCAGCTTCGCGACAATCCGCAATCCCGTGAGCGACTGGGCAAAGCCGGACGGGACCGTGTTCTCAAGCGCTTCACCCATGAAAAAATCGGACGCCAGACCGTCGAATTTTGGAAGACGCTATGACGGACACAAAAACCATCATCTATGTCCACCATGAAAGCGCCCTTGGCGGGGCCCCCCTCAGCCTTCTCTTTCTCCTTCGTAAACTTAACCGCAACCGTTACACCCCGCACATCATCTGTCTGAAGGATGGCCCCGCAGCCGATCTCTACCGTCGCGAGGGATTTTCCGTTGAAATCATCCGGGGACCGGACCTGAGCCACACCCAGCTCGTCTGGTTTCCCCTCCTCAAATCACCCAGATTGGTCTGGAGGCTTCTTTGTTCCATCCCTCTCTATTTTCGGCTGAAATCCGCGTTTCGACGCCTTTTGAAACCCGATCGTACCCTTGTCCATTTAAACTCCTCCACCCTCGCGGTGGCCGCCCTCGCGGCAAAAAGCCTTTGTCTTCCCATCGTGTGGCACATTCGGGAACCTTTGTCGGACGGATATGTCGGGTTTCGCAAACGGTGCCTCGGAAGGCTCATTCGAACCCTGGCCTCTCAGATCGTTGCCATCTCCCAACACGATGCCGCCCAGCTGGGATGCGCCTCCGGAGATCAACTCCACGTCATTCACAATTTTGTCGATTTTCAGCAATTCAACCGGCGCATGCCGGGTGGCACAATTCGAAAGGAACTCAACATCCCCGCAGATGCCCCCGTCCTGCTGTTCCTGGGTGGATCGACCCGCGTGAAGGGATTCGACATCCTTCTCAAGGCCTTTCCTCTGATCCACTCCCAAATCCCAAAAATCCACCTACTCCTCGCTGGAGAATCCGACACGACCTTCGACACTCATTTGGAAAAACTTCCATCCTTCAGACCCCACATCCATGCCATGGGACCACGACAGGATGTTCCGGCATTGATGATCGACTCCACCCTCATCCTTTTCCCATCCATTGTTCCCCACTTCGCGCGACCTGTGATCGAGGCTGCCGCCATGGGCCGACCCGCCATCGCCAGCGACCTCGATGGCGTCCGTGAATTGGTGAAAAAAAATGAAACCGCCATTCTGGTGCCCCCCGGAGATGCCCAGGCACTGGCCGATGCCGTGGTTAAACTCATCCACGACCCGGCGTTGCAATTTCGCCTGGGGGATCAAGCATTTCACTGGGCGTTTGAGAAGTTTGACGCCGACAAAAATGCGGGCGCAACCTTTCAGATTTACGAAAAAATCTTCCCACCCTCCCCACCCTGACGCAGAATTGCACCATGAAACTTGCCGCCAAAGTGATGAATCGTCTCCGCCGTGAGTTCAAACACGGACTTTCATTCGCCCACGCTCTTATTTTTCGCACTCAACCGGGCGATCAAGACCTTGTCCATGCGTGGCACCCCGTTCACGATCGGGCCAGTCAATGCCTCCAGGAATGGACAGGATCCCGTCCCGGATTTTTGCGCACCGACCTCGCCCACATCCCTTCCGCTCTCGAAGCCGCTTCGCACATCCAGAACGGGTTCATCATCATTTTCGGCAAACCGTGTTCGATTAAAACCCCGGCGTTCTGGCACCAGGATCCACTCACAGGTCAAATCTGGACCTCCGACACCCACTTCTCCCGCTATAAAGTGTTTCATCCCGCAAGGGATGGCATGACCGACATCCGTCGCTTGTGGGAAATCGGGCGTTTCGCATGGGCCATGCCCCTGGCCCATGCATACCGGCAAACCGGTGATCCGGTTTTCCTTGATCAATGGAGCAAGCATGTCACCCAATTTATCCGTCTGAATCCCCCGGAATGGGGTCCCCACTGGTTAAACGCCATGGAGGCCGCTCTTCGCGCCGTGAACTGGTGTCGCCAACTTTCGGTGATTCTATCCACGGAAAGTGGAAGACTCGCCTTTTTAAAAACTGATGCCGCAAAAGTGATTCTCCACTCCCTCCTGGCCCATGGCCGCTATATCCGGGCGCACCTTGAATGGACACCCACCGGCCGCACCAACCACTACCTCGCCGATCTGGTGGGCCTTTTGGCCATTTCCGTATTCATCCCCCAATTTCGGGAATCCAAATCGTGGCGGAAATTTGCGATTGAAAAACTGGAACAAGAGATCAACCTTCAGACGGATGAGAACGGGTTTCATTCCGAGGCGTCCACCGCATACCATCATTTTGTCGTCGAGATATATCAGGTTGTCCTCGCGCTTCACGCCGACCATCAACTCGATCTTTCACCCCATTTTCAGGACAAGGCCCAGCAGATGTTGCGGGTGGACACTCTGATTCGTGGAAACGAAAACATCGACCCCCAGATCGGGGACGATGACAGCGGAACAATGCATCTTCCTCCATCTCTTGAAGCCCGCTCCCCCTCCGAGGACGCAGCCTCCTCGTGTGCCTTCCGCTCCTCCGGCCTCTACATCCTTCGTTCCCGCCGTCTGGCATGCCACGTTTCCTGCGGCCCCAATGGCCAGGAGGGCGTGGGAGGACACGCCCACAATGACAAACTCTCATTCACCCTTCGGGTCGACGGAATTCCCCTGGTGATTGATTCCGGCACCTTTGGTTACTCCGCAAATCTCCCCGAGCGCGACCGTTTCCGTTCCACCGCCATGCATAACACGCTGCAGGTGGATCAACTCGAACAAAATCCCCTGACAGACTGGCGCATGCTTGCAGATCACACCCAGGCCAAGCTCCTTTCATGGACCGATTCAACCGCGGAAACAGTTTTCACCGGAGAACACGTCGGATACCGGACATCCCAAATTACCCACCGCAGGTCCCTCCGCATCCACAAAACAGAAAACATCCTCACCGTAACCGATGAATGCGTCGGCCTGGGTTCTCATCACTACGACTTTTACATTCACCTCGCTCCCAGAATCCAGCGAGAACAAGTTCACCTGGAACGCCATGTCGTAGCCCTTCCCAATGGCACCTTAATTTTTCCACAAGATGTTGCACTGGAATTACTTCCATCGGAATGCTCCCCCATCTATGGATGGAAAATCCCCAACCTTTGTCTTCATTGGCAATTCGTCCGGAACGAGAGCTTTGATTTTGAGTGGAAATTCGTGGCGGGACCTTAGGCGTTGCGGGTGCATCCAACTTGATCTTTTGGAGGGATTGAACGACAATGAAAGGCTGCTTTTTCCCATGAAATCTCCCCGAGCCCCATTGATCAAAGCCCGCCTCCTGGTTGTCAAACTCGGAACGGGAGTGCTTTCCAATTCGAACGGGGGTTTGAATTTTCAACAGATCCGCCATCTGGCCGATCAGATCCAGGCCCTGCACCGTCAGAAAAGACAGGTGGTTCTGGTTTCTTCCGGTGCCATCAGTGCAGGCATGGCCCGTCTTGGGCTTGAAAACCGACCCACCCACATCGCCGACCTGCAGGCATGTGCTGCCGTCGGACAAAATCTCCTCATGGCCGGTTATGAGCGGGCCTTTACCCGTCGAAAAATGACCGTCGCCCAAATCCTCCTCACGCACGAGGATTTCCGGAACCCCCAACGCCAGCATCACGCACGCCAGGCACTCCGCAATCTTCTCTCACGGCACGTTGTTCCCGTCATCAATGAAAACGATGCCGTTTCCTACGACGAAATCAAGTTTGGTGACAACGATCAGCTCGCATCCATGGTTCACGGCTTGGTTCATGCCGACGCCTGCATCCTTCTCAGCAATGTGGATGGTTTCCTTGTGCAGGAACCCGGCGAATCCGAGCCAAAAGTCCTTTCCACCATTGCCCGGATCACCCCCGGCATTCGCCTCCAGGCAGGCGGGTCAGGTTCGCAACGATCCGTCGGCGGCATGCGGAGCAAGGTGCTGGCCGCGACAAGCGTCCTTGCCACCCGGCGCCCGCTTGTCATTGCCAACGGGCATCTTCCCAATGTTCTTCTTCGCCTCGTCAAAGGTGAGCGCCTTGGAACGATCTTCCTTCCCTCCGGAGCCCGCTGATCAGGAGGATTTTCGCCGACTTAGAGTTTGCGGAAAGCCCTCCTCAAACCTATCATTCCAAACACCGTGAGTGACGTCGCCACATTAATCCAGGACATGGGCCGCAGGGGAAAAGCCTCGGCTTTAAAGCTCGCTGCAGTCTCCAGCGCGACGAAGAATCACGCCCTTCAAGCCATGGCCGATGCCTTGGAATCATCCCGGGGCGCAATCATCGCCGCCAACGATAAGGACATGACGAAAGCAAAGGCTGCGAACCTTTCCCCCGCCATGCTCGATCGTCTGAAGCTGGACGCTTCACGCATCACCTCCATGGCAAACGGCATACGAACCGTGGCCGAGCTTCCCGATCCTGTTGGTGAGTGTTTGAAGGACTGGACCCGTCCCAATGGTCTTCACATCGAAAAGATCCGGGTTCCCCTGGGACTTGTCGGCATCATTTACGAATCGCGTCCCAATGTGACTGCGGATTCCGCATCCCTCTGCCTCAAGGCCGGTAACGCCTGCCTCCTTCGAGGCGGCTCCGAGTCCCTTCATTCCAACGTCGCCATCGCACACGCCCTCGCCGGCGCCATCGAAAAGGCGGGGCTTCCCAAGGATTCGATCCAACTCGTCTCCATCACCGATCGGGATGCAGTGAAGGAGATGGCCCGGATGGATCGCTATCTCTCCTGCATAGTGCCGCGCGGAGGCGAAGGACTCATCCGCGCCATCAGTGAAAACGCCACGGTACCCGTCATCAAACACTACAATGGAATCTGCCACGTCTTCGTCGACAAGGATGCCGATCTAAAAATGGCCGAAAAAATCGTGGTGAACGCGAAATGCCAGCGGCCCGGGGTGTGCAACGCATTGGAGACTCTGCTCGTACATCGAAGTGTCGCTCCAAAATTTCTTCCGTTGATCGTGAAGGACTTGATTCAAAGAAAGGTGGAGCTCCGACTCGATCCCCACAGCGAACAACTACTCACTGACCATGGGGAATCGATGCAGAGCCCTCTTGTTCAAAAGGCCACGGAGGCCGACTGGACGACGGAATACCTCGATTTGATTCTCTCGGTGCGGGTGGTCGATTCCCTTGACCAGGCCATCGAACACATCAATCACTACGGCTCCGCGCATTCCGACTCCATCGTCACCTCCGACGCAAACGCTGCGAAACGGTTTCTGACGGAAGTCGACTCCGCCACCGTCTATCACAACGCCTCCACACGCTTCACCGATGGAGGTGAATTTGGAATGGGCGCCGAAATTGGCATCAGCACAGACCGGCTCCATGCCCGGGGACCGATGGCACTGGAAGAACTCACCACCTACAAGTACATCATCCACGGAACGGGACAAATCCGGGAGTAAATCGATGTCGCTCTATACCATCAAGATCGCCGAGGAGCAGTATTGCGGTCCTGTGGCGATGGAAACCTTGATGACGTGGGCGCGCGAAAACAGGATCTCCCCCGATTTCTGGATCTGGCAGCACACCTCCCAGACCTGGGTGCAGGCCTCCGAGATTCCCGAACTTCTCGAAGCCATTCCCAAACGCTCGCGCAAACTCAAGGTCCCGATCGCCCCACCCCCCCAGGAGCGACCCAATCCAGCCGAGCCGGCTCTCCCCGCCGACCCCCTTAGTCGCGTGGAAGCCGCCGTGGACAAGGAACTGGAGCAAAGCCGAAAAGCGGCTCCTCTCGGCCAGCAGCAACAACTTCGGTTGAAATCACGCGAACGTCCCCCCTCACCCTTCGAGGAGAGAAAACAGACGGGCATCACCCAGGCTCTCAAAAAAATCAGTCAATCCCTCCTTCCCCCGGTTCTCCGCAAACACGGCCGGGAACCGGATGGGGAATAAAAGAAGCGTCACGTCCAAAGCGAACGATCGAGGGAGCGATACTGCAATGCCTCGCCCAGATGGGTCACCTCAATCTGAGCCTTCGCATCCAGATCGGCAATCGTACGAGCCACTTTCAAAATGCGATCGTACGAACGGGCGCTAAAATGCATCTCCCCCATGGCGGATTTGAGGAAGGCCTGACACGCATCATCCAGAACACAGTGAGCCCGGATCCCGCGAGGTGACAAATGCGCATTGATCCGACCACTCTTGCGGAACCGTTGGTACTGCCGTTCCCGTGCCGCAAGCACCCTGGCACGAACCACTGAGGAAGCTTCAGGCATATCCCTTCGAGTCATGTCCGCATATTGAACGGTCGGGACCTCCACATGAAGATCGATGCGATCCAGAAGCGGGCCTGAAACCTTGCCCCGATATTTCTGGATCTGCGAGGGACTGCACCGGCACTCACGCTTGGGATCCCCGTAAAACCCGCAAGGACATGGGTTCATCGCCGCGACAAACATAAACCGGCAAGGGTAGGTTGCCGTTCCTGTTGCACGGGAAATGCGGACAACGCCATCCTCGAGGGGTTGGCGCAGAGCTTCAAGGCTTGCGCGACGGAATTCAGGAAGCTCATCGAGAAAAAGAACCCCCTGATGGGCAAGACTGACCTCCCCTGGATGAAGCTCCGTCGTCCCTCCCGTAAGGGCCACGTCCGACACCGTGTGATGCGGAGCACGAAAGGGGCGCGTTGCCACGATCGACTGCGCCGCATTCAAGGCCCCCGCCACACTATGGATGCGCGTCGTCTCCAGCGACTCCTCCAGGGTCAATGGGGGACAGATGGTGGGAATGCGTTTCGCGAGCATGCTCTTTCCGCTTCCAGGAGGACCGATCAGCAAAATGTTATGCCCTCCTGCCACCGCCACTTCAAGGGCTCGTTTCGCATGGGATTGCCCCTTCACATCCGAAAAATCAACATCGTACGACGCCGTTTGGGTGAACAGCGTCTCCATGTTGCGTTGAACCGGTGTGAGCGGCTGCTTCTCCGATAGAAAGTCCACACACTCGCGCAAATTCCCAATCCCATAAACCTCCACCCCCTGAATCATCGCGGCTTCCGCTGCGTTTTCAAGGGGAACAAGAACTCCCACCTTGCCCTTTTCCTTGGCAAGCATGGCAACGGACAGGACCCCACGGGAGGGTCTTACAGCCCCGTTCAACGCAAGTTCCCCGACAATTAAATAGTCGGAAAGTTTCGGCATCACCACCTGCTCCGTTGCCGATAGGATACCCAACGCCATGGGCAGATCGTAAACAGGCCCCTCCTTGCGGGAATCAGCAGGCGCCAGGTTGATCGTCGTGCGCGTGCGCACGTGCCGGAATCCACTGTTTTCCAACGCCGTTTTCACACGATCTCGGGACTCCGTCACCGCCTTGTCCGGCAAACCCACAATGACCACCTGCGGAAGCCCCTGCCCCGTGTTCACCTCCACCTCAACCAAGGCCCCATCAAGACCGCAAACCGCCGCTGAATAGCATCGCGAAAGCATGGTCAGCTTTTGGCAAAAAGTGCTCCCGGTGGCCAGTCAAATATGGCTACGTCAAGGGCTTCCACAAAAACCATCCTTGCCATCAAACCATCCCAAAAATTAAAACCCACGAAACATGGCCGAATCTCAGATCCCAGGTCCTCAAAGAATGACTTTCTGCGAGAAGTGATAAAAATAAACATTGCTTTTGGCAAGTGCTTTTCTGATAAAGGGGATGCTTAAAATGCCGACCTTACAAGGATGGTCAGGGTGATTTGACACCCACTTTTCAAATTGCACATGAAAAAGAAAACTTTTCGAAACCTTGTCCTCGGCATCCTGTTTTTAGGGGCACTTGGAATCGGGTCACTGTTGTTCTTGAATCGCACGACGTCCTTGCAAAACCGGCTTGCCCCCCTACCTCATGGGCCACGAGTCCTTGCCACCTCTTCAGGCTCCGCGAAATTTACTCCCACTCCTTCAACCGGCAGGACCATCCAGGCCGCCCCCGCAAGCTCCGGGACTAGTTCCACCCTCAAGCCCATTTTTCCTGGGGCGCGCGTTCTTTCCAGCGCTCAAACACGACGCTCTGCGAATGGTGACTCCACCCGAGTTTCCATCGTCAAGGCTGACTTCAAGCATTCCTATATCCGTCTGGAGGAGTCTGTGGATTCGATGGACAAGGCGTACCATCAGATTGCCATGGTGGCCGATCATGTGCTCGTAAAACTCAAACCCGGCGTTTCGCAACAGGAGCTGGAGGCGCTGAACACCAAGCTCGGCGCCCGCGTGTTGAAAAAAATGAATTCCGGCTTGTATCTGGTGCAACTCGCCCAGCACGAGATCGACTCCGTGCCTGAAGCCATGGACCGCTTCCAGGCCCTTCGTGCGGTTGCCTATGCCGAACCCAATTTTATCGTTCAAGCCACAAGTACCCCCAACGATCCCAGCTATTCAGCCCTCTGGGGGATGAACAACACGGGACAAACCGGTGGAAAAGTGGACGGGGATATCGACGCCCCGGAAGCTTGGGACTTGACGACCGGCACAAATTCCGTGGTGGTCGCGGTGATCGATACCGGTGCAGATTACACGCATCCCGACCTCGCCCCCAACATGTGGACAAACACCGCCGAAATTCCCGGAAACGGGATCGACGACGACGGGGATGGATTCATTGATGACGTTCGAGGTTGGAATTTCTACTCCGACTCCAATGATCCAATGGATGATCACTACCATGGCACCCATGTCTCCGGCACCATCGGCGCCTCTGGGAACAATGCCACAGGCGTGGTTGGCGTTTGCTGGAAGGTGCGCATCATGCCCCTCAAGTTTTTGAATTCCGCAGGCTCCGGCACCACCGCCGATGCCATCGATGCCGTCAACTTTGCCACCGCGAAGCGCGTCCTTCTCACCTCCAACTCGTGGGGCGGCGATACCTTCTCCCAGGCATTGAAGGACGCCATTGATGCCGCAAATTCGGCAGGCATCCTTTTTGTAGCTGCCGCCGGAAACTCGGCGCTCAACATGGACGCCAGTCCGGGTTACCCCGCCTCCTATTCCAGCCCCAATGTGATCTCGGTGGCCGCAACCGATGAAAATGACAACCTCGCGTCTTTTTCCAACTATGGGAATACCACGGTGGATCTAGGGGCCCCGGGAGTCAACATCCTCTCCTGCCGCCCCGGAAGCACCTATCAATATCTTGGCGGCACCTCCATGGCCACTCCCCACGTCTCAGGAGCCTGCGCTCTTCTGAAGGCCTTCGCCCCCGGTCTCAGCGCTTCGGAGATCAAGGCACGCATTCTCGCCGGGGTCGATCCCATCCCCTCGCTCACGGGAAAATGTGTCACCGGAGGTCGTCTGAACGTCTTCCAAACTCTTCGCCCCCTCAGCGGCCCTTTCGTGATTCAGGATAACGTCCAGATCAGCGACCCCTCCGGAAACTCCGATGGAATTGCAAATCCCGGAGAAACGATCAACGTGAACATCACCTTAAAAAACACAGGAGGTCAGAACGCAAATCTGGTGACCGCCACCCTTTCCCATGTCACTCCAAACGGTCTCCTCACGCTCATTCAGACCAACGCAACCTATGGCACCATGGCCGCAAGCGCCACGGCCTCCGGCAACCAGCCCTTCACCCTGCAGATCTCCCCCTCAGCCACCACCCCGCTTCAGATCCCCCTTCTTTTGAAAATCAAGGACTCCAGCAACAACTCCTGGACCCGCGATGTGACCCTGAACATCTACACCTCAACCCCCATCACCGGCACCGTCCTCAATGGGGACAACAACCTGCCGATACCGGGATCCAGCATCGTGTACAGCGGCACATCTTCTGGCACCCTCGTACCGGATGGGGCAGGGCGTTACACCCTGAATGCTATTAATGGAACCTACACCCTGACTGCAAAGGCGCCCGGGTTCCCGGATAGTCCCTCCCGCATCATCACGGTTCCCCCGGATCCCGGCCCCGTGAATTTTGTTCTCGGCATTCCCCGTATCAACGTGAAGCCCGCCTCCTTCCTGCAAAATCTCTCCGCCGGCCAGACAGGAACACAAACCATGAACATCAGCAACGCCGGCCCCGTGGCGCTTCACTGGTCTATCTCCAACCCACTCATCGGACAAAACGGTTATCTTCTGTCCAACTCCGACACCCCCGGCGGCCCCACCTTCTCATGGATCGATATCTCCACGACCGGCACAACCATCACAGGACTCGGGGACGACTCCAATGTAGGCCCCATCAATATCGGTTTCAGCTTTCCATTCTTCGGCACTAACTTCCCCTCCCTGAGACTCTGCTCGAACGGCTTTATCAGCTTTACCAGCGCCTCAAGCGGGTACAACAACACCACCCTGCCCACGACCGCTGCTCCTGAAAATCTGATCGCCTTCCTCTGGGACGATCTGAATTTCACAGCAACCTCCTCCGCCTATTACAAGCTCGTCGATTCCAACACCTTCGTGATTCAATTCAAAGGCGTCGTCTTTTTCCTCACCGGTGGACTTGCGGACTGCGAATTGATCCTCAAATCCGACGGAACTATCCTCATGCAATACCTCCGAGTCGACACACCTGCAGCATGCACGGTGGGCATCCAGGATGCCACCATGACCCGGGGTGTTCAGGCCGCCTTCAATCAAAGCTTCCTTCACGCGAATCTCGCAGTGCGCTTCGCGCCCACAAATCCCTGGGTCAACGTACTCACTCCCAATGGCACCACGACCGGGAAAACCTCATCCCCGGTGAGCTTGAAATTCTCGGTCGGATCCCTTGCTCTCGGCAGCTACACCAACCTCCTCACCATTACCTCGGATGATCCCACCAACGGCACTCTTCAGGTTCCTGTTATTCTGAAAATCATTCCACCCAATCAACCCCCAGTGGCCGCAAACGACACCGCAACGACGGATCTGGGCGTCACAGCCACCATCAACGTCCTGGCCAATGACACAGATCCCGACAACAATCCCCTAACCATTCAAAGCGTGTCGAAAGCCACAAGCGGAACCACCTCCGTTTTTAACAACCAGGTCCGATACACTCCAAACACCGGATTCTCTGGAACCGATTCCTTCACCTACACCATCACCGATGGAATCTTCACATCGACGGCTGCCGTGACGGTCACCGTTCGCAATACCGATGGACTTCAAGCCGTGGGATTGACAGGCGTGGCGGTGGGATCCAACTCCTCGGGCTCCAGTCGCATCCTTCCTGACGGTACCTGGGAAATTTTTGGCGGCGGCACGGGCTACAGCATCACCGACAGCATCTGGCTGCAACAGCGTCCCGTCACGGGCAATTTTGAGGTCACCGTTCGTTTCCGAAGTCTTTCCTCCCCCGGCATGGTCGCCCTGATGGTCCGGGATTCCCTCCTCAACACATCCCGGATGGAAATTCTTGGCGCAGATCCCCAAGGTAAATATGTCGCTGCCGGCCGCCTGAATCAGGGACAAAACATCCAGGTGGCCCCGCTCGCAAAAACCGGACTCTACCCGAATATCTGGGCCGGACTGGTTCGACAGGGCGATTCCATGGCATTCTATATTTCCAATGACGGGATCACCTGGACCCTTCTCGGGTACAACAATCTTCCCAATCGTCCCCAAACCCTGATCGTAGGAATCTCCCTGGTGAGTGGAGTCCCCTCGGCACCCGCCAGAGCCGTGATTTCAGATTTCTCCATCGTTCCGGTAAACTGACAGCAGCCAGCCGGGAAACACCCACTTCAGCGGTCGTTGGATTCGACAGGGACCGCTTTGACGGTATCAGGTTTGGAATCTCCATGCTTCGGACGGGTCACCCCGTCCGCGGCCCGGGCAGCGGCTGCAAGAGCCGCGCTTTTATTCATGAATTCCGTCATCGCCTCCTGATTTTTTACCACGGAACCGATCTGGTTCTGCAGTTCCTGCACCTGCAAACCGTACTTTTCCATTTTTTTCTGAAGGGCATTGAAGGCCTCGGAAAGTTCATTGATGCGGGGATCCGGACTGGATTGATTCACCGAAACGGTTTCAAGACTCGTTTTTAACTCGTCAAGCTTTCGACTGAGATCCCGAATCTGATCCTGCACCCCCGCAAGATGGGTCGCCTGCTCCCTCATCGCTTCGTCTGTCGCCGCCTTCACCCGATCCGAAACATCCTTTTCCGTAAGAGATGGCGGAGGTTGCTTGACCACCACGTGAGGCTCCGATTCATAACCTTTAAAAGCCAGCCTCACTGCAAAAAACACCCCACAGGAAACAATTCCTGCGGTCACCAGAATCAAGGTGAGATAAATCCAGACGGCACGGCCTTTCGCAGGAGCAGGAGCCGCTGCGGCAGGCGCATTGTCGACCACGGGAATGCGGGCGGCAGACTCCGGCTTCACTGGAGGAGCTGCAATGACAGGAAGATCATCCGCCGCGGTGACAAGATTTTTCGCAACAACCTTCGGCTTCTCGGGCGGAGGCGGCGTCGGAACAGGAGATGCAGGAGGAGGAGGATTTTCCACGTGATGACCTCTGATCGGAACTAGCATATGCTCCCAGTCCGTGATTATTTCAACCACATTCGATACGATCGCCCTCACGAAAGATCTTGCGACACCCCCTTTTCTTGTGGCATTCAAGCACACGCTCCAGCATCATACCTCCCGCTTTTTCAATACCCGATGGTGTAACGGTAGCACAGAGGCCTTTGGAGCCTTTAGTCATGGTTCGAATCCATGTCGGGTAGCCAGCTAGCCAGCTATCACCCCACCTTAGAAGGCATTTTTAATGCCGCCTTGACTTGTGAATTTTCACATGTTTTGCTCATGATCCAAAAGATAATGATTGCGTGTTTGGTGCCGACATATAGAATATCTGGCTATTGAACCCCGGCCCATGAATCCGAAAACTATTTGCAACCTATTGGCAGTGTTGGTTTTAGGCACGCAGATCGCATCGGCGCGTCCAACGCCCGAGCGTGTTCAAACGGTGATTCATGACGAGGATGAAATCGAAAACATCCTTCAGGAAGCCCCCGTCCATAAATCGATTTTGACCACCGTTTTCTGGATTGGTGAACGTGCCAAGCCCAATTCGGGTTGGTCCTCGAACCTGGATAGCGCCTGGGATGCCCGCTGGAAGGAAAACTTCGGAGGCCTGGATAGTCCGATCTTCCGCAAGGGGTTCTTTCCCGCCAAGTTCCGCCCCAAGCAAAACCCTTTTTACGTTGCCCTCCCCTTTAACGATATCAAGAACCCGGAGTACCTGGAAAACAATCGCATCCTCCAGTTCTTCAAAAAAACAGCCCGCACCCGCTCGGTGTGCAAAAACCGCTGGATCGAGATTACGTACGATGGACGGGTCTGCTACGGCCAGTGGCAGGATGTAGGCCCCATCTTCACAGACGACTACGACTATGTCTTTGAAGGCCAGCCTCCCCGCGCCCACGAACAGCAACTCGCCGGCCTGGATATCTCCCCTGCCATTCGCGACTTTCTACGAATCCGCACTACCTGCCATACCTCCTGGAGATTTGTGGACGATTCCGAAGTGCCCAAAGGCCCCTGGAAAGCGGTTGTCACCCGCTCGTGAGAAAAAGTCCCGGGTTGTCCGTTTTCCGCAGCCCCCTTCTTCAAGGCTACTCTGACGGCCCCATTAAGCCACCACGTTAACCTGACCCCCCGTACCCTGAGGGAGTATATCCTCCACACGCAACATCTGGCTGCGACGCAACCGGTGACGCTGCGCATACGACGGATGACGCCCCTGATGATTCTGCTGACGATCATGGTTCGGCTGAACCGAGCTGATCGAAGGCCGATCCGGAATCGGAATCACCTTCAGAGAATGTAATTTGGGCGCATCCATGTCTTCTTACAAAATCGGCTGAATTCCCCTCCTCTTTAGCACGCCGACCATCTATGTCAAGCCGTTAATTAGTTTTGCTGATCGTTGATTTTTTCAGCAATTCCATAGATTCCTTAATTTTTTTCTCACGGCCCATTTCTGTTGGACGATAGTACGTTCGCTTTTCAGGCATATATTCCTGCTCCACATAGTGTCCGGGGTGATCATGAGCGTATTTGTAGCCAACCCCATGCCCCAATTGCTTGGCACCTTTGTAATTCGATCCTCGAAGCGCCTTGGGCACCTCCTGCAAACGCCCCGACTCCACATCCTTGAGGGCGGCTTCGACACCCAGATATGCCGCATTGCTCTTGGGCGCGGTCGCCAGATAGACCGTGGTTTCAGCCAGGGGAATCCTGGCCTCGGGCATGCCAATCAACTCCACCACCTGGAAACATGCATTTGCAAGGACAAGCCCCATCGGATCCGCCAGACCGATATCCTCCGCCGCAAGAATCGCCAGACGTCGAGCAATAAAACGTGGGTCCTCCCCGGCATAGATCATCTTCGCCAGCCAGTAGAGAGCGGCATCGGGATCACTCCCGCGCACACTTTTGATAAACGCGGAAATCGTATCGTAGTGCCCATCCTCATCCGCATCGTAGTGCACCGCTTTTTTCTGAATCGATTCCTCCGCGACCCCCTGATCGATCACGATCCTGCCATCCGGGTTCGGCGGGGTCGTGCGCACCGCAATCTCAAAGGCATTCAATGCCTTGCGCGCATCCCCATCACTCACCTTCGCCCAATGGGCGATCGCATCCGGATGAAGGTCCAGTTTGACCTCCCCCATCCCCTTCTCCGGATCCTTTGCCGCCCGTCGAAGAATCGCGGCGATGTCCGCCTCCGTCAGAGGCTTGAGTTCAAACACCTGGGAACGTGACACCATCGCGTTGATGACGAAAAAAAACGGATTGTGCGTGGTGGCTCCGATCAATGAAATCGCCCCGCTTTCGATATCCGGGAGCAACACATCCTGCTGCGCCTTGTTCAGCCGGTGAATCTCATCCAGAAAAAGAATCGTCTTCGTCCCCGTATTGGCTTTGCGTTGTGCCGCCGTGGCAATCACCCGGCGGATATCGGCCACGGATGCCTCCACTCCGCTCAACTGTTCAAATCGACTCCGGGTGGTCGTCGCAATGATCGAAGCAAGGGACGTCTTCCCCACCCCGGGGGGCCCAAATAGGATGACGGACTGAATCCGATCCGCTTCGATGGCACGGCGCAACAACTTGCCCGGACTGAGCAAATGCTCCTGCCCGGTGAATTCATCGAGGTTCCCCGGCCGCATTCGTGCCGCAAGAGGCTGATCCCGCGTCGACACAGACGCAGGAGGGGCACTCTGAAACAGGTCCTCGTTCACCCTCCAACTATGATTGAGCCGGACAGACAGATCAAATCCGAAGGGAACCCATTTCACGGATCCGGGGAACCTCCAAAACTGTCACTCCCTGCGAAGGTTGTTCCACCGCCTGAATCATCGCGGACACCATCTGATCAATCGACACAAATCCCAACCGCAATGCCGACGCCCGCGTGGAGGGAATCCGTTCCAGTATCCAATAGAGCGGCAGAATCAATTTCGGCCACCAGCGACGGGGTCCAAGCACATACCAAGGACGAAGAATTGTCGCATTCAATCCCGCCTCACGAATCATCCGTTCACCCTCCTTCCTGACGTCAATGTAGGCCTTCATGATCGAAGCAGGATGCGCTACACTCACATAAATAAAATGCCGGACTCCCGTCCCTGCCGCCACCGCCACCGATTCACGCACCGACACCAGATCGACCGCACGAAACTGTTCCGCTTTCGACGGACTCGGATGAGGAACCCCCAGCAACTGAATAAACACATCCACTCCGGAAACGAATCCTGCAAACGTGGTGCGATCCAGAGCATCTCCCACCACGGCCGTGCAACCGGACGGAAGCCTGGACTCCGATCCCCGACGCACCAATGTCTGGACGGAATGCCCGCGTTGAAGCAATCGCGGAATCAACCGCGATCCAATGTAGCCGGTGCCACCCGTGATAAAGATTTTCATGAACCAGTATGGTGGACTCCCAGATCGATCAAACACAAGTCTTCGCTCTTGATTCTGTCCTCCATCTCCTGAATTCTGCCCCAACCCCATCCTCCCATGACCATCGGCCAATACCTCATCCAACGACTTCAAGCCTACGGTGTCCGTCACGTCTTCGGCATCCCCGGCGACTACGTGCTCGGATTTTATGAAATGCTCGAAAAGAGCCCGATCAAGGTGGTCGGGGTGACACGCGAGGACTGCGCCGGCTATGCCGCGGACGCCTACGCCCGCGTGAACGGCATTGGCGCCGTATGCGTCACCTACTGCGTCGGCGGACTCAACGTCGCCAACTCCATCGCCGGTGCCTACGCGGAAAAATCCCCCGTCATCGTGCTCACCGGCTCCCCCGGCCTTGGGGAACGCGTCAATGATCCGATGCTCCACCACAAGGTGCGCAATTTCTCCACTCAGAAGGAGATCTTTGAAAAATTCACGGCCGCCGCCGTCGTTCTCGACGACCCGGACACGGCATTTCGGCAAATCGACGAAACCCTCGCCGCTTGCTGGAAATTCAAGCGCCCCGTCTACATCGAGCTTCCGCGCGACATGGTTCACGTCAAACCCCGTTACGCCCCTCCCCGGGCCAAACCGGGCGAAACAAGCGATCGCAACGCGCTCCGCGAAGCCATCGCGGAAATCACCGAGTGGCTCGATCGCGCCAAACAACCCGTGATCCTCGCCGACGTGGAAGTCCACCGCTACGGACTCTGTTCGGAACTCGAAAAATTTGTCGATCAGACGGGCATCCCGGTCGCCGCCACCATTCTCGGAAAATCCGTCATCAGCGAAAAACATCCCCGCTATCTGGGAATTTACGAAGGCGCCATGGGCCGCCCCGAGGTTCAAAAATTCGTGGAGCAATCCGACTGCCTCCTTATGCTCGGCACCTTCCTCACCGACATGAACCTCGGCATCTACACCGCCAAGCTGGAACGCTCCCGATGCATCGAGGCCACCTCGGAAAAAATCCAGATCCGCCGCCACAGCTACAGCGGAATCCATTTCGGGGACTTCATGAAGGCGCTCCTGCGCTCGAAGATCAAAACCCGCCACTTCCCCATCCCCCATCCACCCAAGTCGATCGCCACAGGGAAAACTCCCTCGTTCATGACGCTGAACCACCTCTTCAGCCGGTTGAACGATCTGTTGCGCGACGACATGGTCGTCATCAGCGACGTCGGCACCTGCCTCTTCGGCGCCGTTGACCTCGTCATCCATCGGGGAACCGAATTCCTCGCCCCCGCCTACTATACTTCCATGGGCTTCGGCGTCCCCGCCGCCCTTGGCGCCCAGATGGCACGCCCCGGCCTGCGTCCCATCGTCCTCGTCGGCGACGGCGCCTTTCAGATGACCGGCACCGAGCTCTCCACCATCTGTCGCACCGGACTCAACCCCATCGTCCTCGTCCTCAACAACCACGGTTACACCACGGAGCGGTTCATCCTCGAGGGCCCATTTAACGACATCTCCGAATGGCGCTACGAAAACCTTCCCTCCGTCGTGGGCAATGGATGGGGATGCTCCGTCCGTACCCCGCAGGAATTCGAACGGGCCTGGCAGCGAGCTCTAGGGAACAGAAAAAGCTACAGTCTGCTGAACATTCACCTCGATAAAATGGATTCCTCTCCGGCTCTGCAGCGTCTGGGAGCCAAACTGGCCGCCCGGTTGAAGAAAAAAAAGAAGTCCTAGTCGAGTTGTCCATTTTCAGAGGTTCTTCTGACAACCGACGACAGAAGACCGATGACAATGTGCTTGCAGATCGCTCCCCGGCTGCCCACTATAGGGGTCCTCTGTGGCCCTTCGTATGGCCCCAAAAAATGCGCGAGTGGCGGAATGGCAGACGCGCACGCTTGAGGTGCGTGTGGTTTTACCGTGGGGGTTCGAGTCCCCCCTCGCGCACCATTTTCAGCGTCGTCAGTGTAGCATAGAAGGTGTTGGCATCCAACAGAGCCACAACATGCCAGGCAATGGAGAAACCGCCCATAGCACGCCCGACCTCATCCGGGGATTTTCTTTTGTCGATCCCCGGATATACTCGGCGTCATGTGCGGCCGATACACCCTGAAAAAGAACCCTGTGGAGTTCCTTCATAAAGTGTTCCCCGAAATTCAGTTCGATCCCGCGTTTGCCTTTACCCCCAGCGAAAACGTCTGCCCCACGATGGAAGTACCTGTGGTTTTAAACGCGAACGGAACTCCATTTTGCACCCTGCTCCGATGGGGACTGATTCCAAGCTGGTCGAGAGAGGATAAACCGGTCACCGGGATCATCAACGCCCGATCCGAAACCGTGGGGGAAAAACCCAGCTTCAAAGCATCCTTCCGGCGAAAACGCTGCCTGGTCCCGGCAGACGGATTTTACGAATGGAAAAAGGCGGCAGCAGGATCCAAAAAGATCCCCTATCGATTCTTCAAAAAATCCGATCCTTTCCTCCTTCTGGCGGGGATCTGGGACGAATGGGAACGGCCTGCGGGGCTGTTGCGCACCTTCACAGTCCTGACCACGGCGGCAAACGCATCGGTTGCGGATGTGCATGACCGGATGCCGGTCATTTTAGACAAAAATCAGGCGAATCAGTGGCTCTCAAAAAATGAAGACACATCCCTATTTTTTCGTCTTTTTGATCCTGAAAAACTTCCGGTTTTGAAATGCGAAGAAGCCAAGTCATACTGAATCGTTCTTGGTAGCACATCTAGGGCCACGCTTGGACCCTCTCAATAGAGGCAAAAGATACACGCCAGTCATCCCAAGCAATTTCATAGCTTTGCAAATGAGTCCAGAGCTTCAAGTCCCTTGAATAAAAATGGACGCCGGAGCGTCTGATCACTATCCATTCTTTATGAAAAATTCTGGTTATTTCGCCCTTCTCGCCCTTGCCGCTCTGTTCGCCGCCGGATGCGCCTCAGAAAAGGTTCCGCCTCCTCAATACGTCGATCCCTCCGCCCAAGGGACCATTTCCGGAACCGGGATTGAGTCCCAGGACTTGATCGCCGCCACGGACAAGATGACGCGCAAGCTTCTGGAAACATCAGAACTCCAGCGCACCAAAAACTCATTTCCCACCATCGGCCTTCTTCCCGTCGAAAACCGTACCCGCTTTGCCATCGACAAGGAGATCTTCACCACCCGGATGAAAGCCCTGCTGAACGAAAAGGCACACGGACAGATCCGTTTTGTAGCCCGCGATCGCTTGGAAGCCGTCAAAAAGGAAAAAGCGCTCAAAGGCGAAGGCGAAGTCACCCGTGGAAACCCGCGCAAACTTCTCGGCGTGGACTATTTTCTCACCGGCGAGATCTCCAGCCTCTCCACCTCCACCTCCGAGGGCAAGAGCGACTACATGCTCTTCACCTTCCGTCTCATCGACGCCGAAACATCCCAGGAGCTCTGGGAGGGATTTCATGAGCTGAAAAAGGAAGGCGTGGAAGACGCCATCTATCGATAGCCGATAACCAATAGCCAATGGTGAAAAAAAATGGATTTCAATCTGCATGATGAAAGCGGATGAGCCACAGCTAAGAATTTTCAACCAGCTTTTGGCGATCGGCTATTGGCTATCGGCTATTTTCCTGCTTGCCGGTTGCGCCACCGCGGAAGATCCCACCCGTCGGGATCTGGCAACCGCGGAACGCATGAGTCAGGAATTGAATGTCCCCGCCCCTTTGAAGCCCTTTTATCAGCGCCTTTACTGGGAGGGGGAAAGCCAGGCCACCCTCAACCGCATGCGACTGGCCTCCGCCGCCATGGAACGGGGATACTGGACGGAAGCTCAACGAGCCCTGGATGAGGTCATCCCCGCCATCGAAGCCCTGGGTCCAGCCGATGAGCGTTCCCGTGAAGCCATGAGCGCATTCGAAGCGGAAGAGATCAAACGCTTCAAGGGCGAGCCCTACGAGCGGGCCATGGTCTATTTCCTGCGTGGCCTTCTCTATCTCCGGGAGAACGACTGGAGCAACGCCCGCGCCTGCTTCAAAAGCACTTCACTTCAGGGCAACGCCGCAAACGCCACTCAACCGATGTGGGCGGGAGCCCTCTGGCTGGAGGGCTGGTGCGATGAACGCCTGGGCCAGCACGACGACGCCACCGATTGCTGGAAACGCTCCCGGGCCCTCAAAGCCGGAAAATCCATGCCCGTTCCCACCGCCGGAGATCGCACGCTGGTCGTGGCACTGCTGGGTTTCGGTCCCACCAAGACGGCTCAGGGAAAATATGGAGACCTTCTCGACTACCACCCGGGTGATTCCCGCGCCGAGCGACTCCGACTCAGAAAAGATCCCACTCCGGTGGAAATTCCCATTGCGGAAAATCTGCTGGCAAACGCCAAGGCACGGGGAAAGCGCCAAATGGATGTTGTGAACGAAGACAAGGCGGACACCCGCGAGGGAACGGAAACCGCAGGAGATGCCCTCACCCTCGGAGGTCTCGGCACCACCATCGGCGGAGCGGCAGCCGGGGACTCCACCGTCGCCCTCGCCGGTCTCGGCGCCACCGCAGCGGGCCTGATCACCAAAGGCGTCGGCTCCTCCATTCAACCCCAATCCGACACCCGCACATGGGACCTGCTTCCCGCCACCATCCACATCCTTCCCATTCCCCCAGGCAACACAACCTCCCCGCTCACCTTTGAATTTTTAACCCAAACCGGAGCCCCCCTCCGTGCTGAAACCGTGGATCAACCCAACCCGGCGGAACCCCGACTCATTCTCCTGATCGAAAGGTAACCCATGAAAATCATTCACTCCCTCCTCATTGCCTCCCTCCTTCTGATGTTTGGTTGCGCCTCGGAAGGTCCCTATATCCCCTCCGGCGCCAATTCCTCCGTGGAATCCAAAAACTCCGCCGTCCTCCTGGATAAGGAGTTGATCGATGTGATCGCCGTGGATCAGCAAAAAGAGACCCCCACGCGACGCGGCAAACTCAAAGCACTTTCAACCATTCGAAACCGGGTCAATCAGGACGTCACGATTCAAGTGCAGACCGTGTTCCGGGATGCCGAAGGTTTTTCGATTGAAGACGACACCGCATGGGAAACCCTCGTGCTCACCGCCAACGAAAGTCGTGATGTGACCGCCATCTCCGCCAGCAAAAAAGCACGGCGCTTCACGACCCGGATCCGGATGGTTCGCTAAAAAACCGAATGCAACAAGCACCGGGGGCAACTTCATGGTTCGCGTGAGAACACCCCATTACTTTTTGTGTTGTGGATGTGTAGTGGACTCCCCTTATCCTGTCATCCCGAATCCGCCGAAGGCGGTGAGGGATCTCAAGGTTCTGCTTCCAGATTCCCGGAGAGATTCTTCGCTTCGCTCAGAATGACATCGAGAGGGATTTTTGCAGGACTCCCCATATTTGATGGATTGTTTTTGATAGGGTCATTCTGAGCGAAGCGAAGAATCTCTCCTGATCCATTTCTTAAGAATTCACTTCCGGAGGACGAAGGACAGGAGGAATGTTTGGCGGTCGTGCACGTCGCAACATACTAATTCCCGTAATGAGCCCCCAGATCCAGGCGATTCCAAAAAGCAGCAACCCCACCAGCCCCACCACCAATCTCGACCCACCATTGGGCGGCACCCGCTCCATATCAAGCAACTCCTGGGTCAGACAAAACATCCACAGAGCCGCCATCAGAAATCCCAGAAGAGAGAGGAGCATTTGAAGATAGCCAACCTTTCGCCCTCCGAGAACAGACCCGAGTCCGGGAATAAAAAGGAGATTGGTGAGGAGAAATCCCCACGCGGCAGAGCGTTCCACAATTTTCGGGTGATCTTCCATATGCCGACTAACGCAACGCATGTCATCCCAGACTGCGTCCGTCAATAGCAGAATCAAGGCGCCCCATCTTCAACAGGCCAGCCGCCGCTTCGATGACCCGATTCTCCGCAAGTCGGGGGTCCTCATGATACACCGCCACCCACGTCTCCTCCTTCTCATAACCAAAATCCCGACAAGCCTCCGCCGTCACAAATGCCGCCACACAAGGCACCCCCGTCGCGATGGCGATATGGTACGGTCCACAATCATTCGAAATAAACAGCCGGCACCCCGCAATCCGCTGCGCAAACTGGACCAGCGATCCAGGTTCCATCACGCACGCTTTGCCCCGGGACTGCCGCAGCCAATCCTGCACCATGGGATCCCCGGCCCTCGCATCGCCCGGGCCGAATGCCAGCACCACTTCCGCACCCCGTTCCATAAGCGCCTTTCCCACGCGCAAAAACGTCTCCAATGGCCAGCTCTTGCGCCAGTGGTTGGGCGCGAAAATCAACACCGGAGCCTGCGTTTCCATTCGCCCTGGTTTTTCCTCCTGCCGCAACCGCGGAGCGGCCATGGAAGGCACATCCCCGAAAGGTGACAACAAACGCAGAAGGTTCTGAACCATGGGCACCTTTTCCCGGGGAGTTACATGCACACTCAGGAAACGACGACTCTCCTCATTGGCAAACCCCACCCGGCAAGGAGCCCCAGTCCAAAGCCCCAGACAAAGCGTGGTGAAAGATGACTTGAACGGGTGATCACACGCGATGACCACATCGTACTTCGCACGCCGTAAATGACGAAGGAGTTTCCATGTCTCACCCAGATGAGGAAGGAACTTGGGATAAAATGATAGCACCCGATCCGCCCCGGTTCCCTGGAGAAAAAGCGGCACCACCTGATCCCGCAAAAGCAAATCGATGCGTGCCTTTGGAAACAGACGCCGGATCTCCGGCAGAAGAACGAGGGACATCACCGCATCCCCGATGGCTTTGCCCGTTCGAAGCACCAGAATGCGCTCCCCGTTTTTTAACGCATGGGAAACAACCTCCCCTGGATCGCACCCTCCCGATCCCATGCACCGGGTCAGCACGGAAAGCAAGAGATCCCGGATTCGATGCTCGGCGTTCCGACGCCAGAGACGCACTTTTTGCGACAGGGGCAAACCGATGGTGGGGTCTGAGTTCACAATCAGACCCCACACCCTGAACGAAGCCTATTTCGAAGTCGAGCTTCCGTCTTTACCCCCGTGCTTCTCACGGCAGGCGGCCTTGGCGGCGGCTTTCTCGGCATCATCGAGCTTGCCATCCCCGTTGGTGTCAAATTTCTTGATCCGCTCCGCCTTCTTCGCCTTGAACTGCTCCTTCATTGCAGCCTTCTCCGCATCATCGAGTTTTCCGTCCCCGTTGGTGTCGAACTTTTTCAACATCGCTTCGTGACGCTTTTGCTTGCGAGCCTCGTGATCCTCCTTCGCCTTGGCTTTCTCAGCATCATCAAGCTGGCCGTCCTTGTTGGCATCGTACTTCTCGAGCATTTTCTGATGAATCCTCTGTTGACGGGCCGCCTTGTCGGCAGCGGGATCCCCCCCACCAGCCCCCTCTTCACCAGGCTCGGCAAACGCCGTCGCAAGCTGCAGGGAACCAATCACCAATCCACAAAAAAAGATATGTTTGAGTTTCATAGGTTGTAAGGGATCCAACACCGGGGCTTGGAAAAGGTTTCGGAGGAAATCAAACCGGGGTCGCCGCCATCAGTTCCTCGATCTTCCAGGAAAAGACCTCATCTTTGCCACACTGAATGCTTACGGCAAAGAATCCACCCCGGTGCTTTTGAAAAAGAGGCCACAGGACTTCCCGATCCGTCTGGGGAATGGGGCGCCGGCACACTTCATCCAACGGAACGAATTCAAACCGGCCTTCGGGGCCGGGAGGCGGTAGGGTCTGCAATTTCGGCCGCAACTCAAACATGAACATCAGCCAGTGGGTCTTTCCCTCGTACCCGGCTTCTGAAATCATCCCGGTAAGATGAAAGTCGCGCGGTTGGAATGAAACCCCAACCTCCTCCAGCGTTTCCCGCGCCGCGCATTGATGAGGGGACTCTCCATGGGCAACGTCCAGTTTCCCCCCAAAGGGACTCCAAAGCCCGGCATTAGGCGCGCGAAGACGCTCGAGCATCAACAACTCCTGCCTTTCGTTGAAGGCATAGACAAGAGTGGAGATTTTGTGAGGCAGGGGGCCGGATGTCGATTTCACACGTTCCTTATGCCTTTACATAGCTGGAGCGGCGCTCCACGAGCGCCGGCCGGCGGTCACAGACCGCCGCTACAGGAAACGAATCCATCATGCTTCGTTGTAACGAGCGGATTGCAAAGAAGCAACGCTGTGTTATTCTGGAGGTCCTTTTCCTTTATGCAGGACAAACAAAATGAGCGGGATATTCGTGGCGTGCGCATCGATCGCGTTGGGGTGAAGGGGTTGCGCTACCCCATTGTGGTGCTCGACCTTGCCCAAAAGACTCAAAACACGGTCGCAACCATTTCCATGTCCGTCGATCTGCCCCACCACTTCAAGGGCACTCACATGAGCCGCTTTGTGGAAGTTCTCAACGAGCACGGCAACATCGTCCACGTCGAAAACATTCCCCAGATCGTCCGGCAGATCCGCACCCGTCTCGACGCGGAAAACGCCCACATCCAGATCGATTTTCCCTACTTCATCCAAAAAAAAGCGCCCGTCACGAACGCCCCGGGCATGATGGACTACGGCGCCACCTTCATCGCCAACACCAAAAAATCGGGCATCGACTTCATGCTCGGCGTAAGTGTTCCAGTCACCACTCTTTGCCCCTGCTCCAAGGCCATCAGCGCGCGCGGTGCCCATAATCAACGCGGGCTCGTCAACCTTCAGATCCGCTTCACCAAAACGGTCTGGATCGAGGAACTGATCGAGATCATCGAAGCCTCGGCAAGTTGCGAACTCTATTCGCTCCTGAAGCGCAAGGACGAGAAATTCGTGACCGAACGTGCCTACGACAATCCTGTTTTCGTGGAGGACCTGGTGCGCAATGTAGCTGTCCGCATCCGGAAGAAAAAACACATCGCATGGTTTCGGGTGGAAGCCGAAAACTTCGAAAGCATCCACAACCACAGCGCCTTTGCCGTGGTGGAAAGCGCCCCTCGAAAGAAATGATTTTTAAGCAGTCCCTTTATGATGAATAAGCAGGATCTCTGGCACCGGTATCAACGTCACTTCTGTTTCGTCCCCAACCTGGGCATTTCTCTCGATATCAGTCGAATGAAGTTTGAGGACGACTTTTTCGATAAATTCCAGCCCGCCATGCTTCGCGCCTATGCCGCCATGGAGGCCCTTGAAAAAGGCAGCATCGCCAATCCGGATGAAAAGCGAATGGTCGGTCACTACTGGCTGCGGGCCCCGGAGCTTGCCCCAAACAAAGACCTCTCAAAAGCCATCACCTCCACGCTCAAACAAATCCAGTCCTTCACGAAGGATGTTCACAAGGGCAAAATCACCCCCGAACGCGGAGGAACCTTCACCGATCTTCTCGTGATCGGCATCGGCGGCTCCGCCCTCGGCCCGCAATTTGTCAGCCATGCCCTCGGTCAGCCCTCAAAGGATCGCATGCGAGTCTGGTTTTTCGACAACACAGATCCCGACGGCATGGATCTCACACTGGCTCAAATCGGAAAAAATCTTCCGAACACGCTGGCCGTGGTGATTTCAAAATCAGGCTCCACGAAGGAAACCCGCAATGGACAGCTTGAGGCGAAAGCCGCTTTTGAAAAGGCAGGGCTGACTTGGGGCAAACACGCCGTGGCCGTCACCGGGGAAGGCAGCGAACTGGCGCAAACCGCCACGCGTGAAAAATGGCTTGCGCAGTTCCCAATGTGGGACTGGGTGGGTGGTCGCACCAGCGAGCTCTCCGCCGTCGGCCTCCTCCCCGCCGCCCTGCAGGGAATCGACATTCAGGAAATGCTGGAAGGCGCCGCCGAAATGGATCGCGTCACCCGCACCCGCGAAACCACCCACAATCCGGCAGCCCTCCTTGCCACGATGTGGTACTACGCCACCGGCGGCAAGGGAACCAAGGACATGGTCATCCTGCCCTACAAGGACCGCCTCCTCCTCTTCAGTCGATATCTCCAGCAGCTGGTGATGGAATCCCTCGGCAAGGAACTCGATCTGACGGGAAAACCGGTATATCAGGGCATCTCCGTGTACGGCAACAAGGGGTCCACGGACCAGCACGCCTATATCCAGCAACTGCGCGAAGGGGTTCTTAATTTTTTCGCAACCTTCATCGAGGTTCTGAAAGACCGGGACACCCCGTCCATGAAGGTGGAACCCGGCGCCACCTCGGGCGACTACCTCCAGGGATTTTTCCTCGGAACCCGCGAAGCCCTCTACGAGAAGAATCGTGAGTCCATGACGTTGACCATTCCGGATGTGTCCGCCAAAACCATCGGAGCGCTGATCGCCCTCTACGAGCGTGCGGTCGGTTTTTACGGATTCCTCGTCGGCATCAACTCCTATCACCAACCCGGCGTCGAAGCAGGAAAAAAAGCCGCCACCGCCGTCCTC
>CAYYYL010000006.1:112644-113861 GCA_964475835.1 uncultured Verrucomicrobiota bacterium
GTGAGCACCTCCCTCAAATCCTATATCAACTCCCGCTGCGAGCGGGTGGACGCCGCACTGGACCGATTCCTTCCCCCAGCCTCGACCAAGCCCTCCACCGTGCACAAGGCGATGCGCTACAGCCTCTTCGCCGGGGGCAAACGTCTGCGCCCCATCCTCTGCCTCGCGGCCGCGGAAGCTTGTGGCGGAACGGAAGCCGGCGCCATGCCCCTCGCCTGCGCGGTCGAATGCATTCACACCTACTCGCTCATCCATGACGATCTCCCCTGCATGGATGACGATGATTTTCGACGCGGCAAGCCCACGTCGCACAAGGTTTTTGGTGAAGGGATCGCCGTCCTGACCGGGGATGCCCTCCTCACCATCGCCTTCGAAATCACGGCCAAAGCCAAGGGTTGGAAGCGCTATCCGCATGCCACGCTCGTGAAGGAAGTCGCCAGTGCATCCGGCAGCCTCTACCTCATCGCCGGCCAGGTCGCTGATCTCGAGGGCGAAGGAAAGAAAACGTCTCACAAGCAGCTCGTTTACATTCACGAACGCAAAACCTCCGCCCTGCTCACCTCCTCCATCCGTCTGGGCGCGATGAGCGCGAACGCCTCCTCCGCACAGCTCCGCGCGTTGACGAAATTCGGCTACAATCTCGGCATGGCATTCCAAGTGATCGATGACATCCTCGATGCCACCAAGACCAGCAAGGAACTGGGCAAAACCGCAGGCAAGGACGCGAAAGCCGGTAAAGCCACCTATCCTTCTATTCTCGGAATGAAACGCGCGGAGCAGGAGGCGGCACGTTACACCCATGCCGCCATCTCGGCACTCAAGCCTTTCGGATCCCGCGCCTTCCGACTTCACCAACTGGCCGACTATCTGCTCAGCCGGCAAAATTGATCCACTTCTTTTAAACGACCCCGCCTCAAGGCGAGGGATTTGGATGATGGCTTTATGCCGGATCAGGTCAGCACAGAGCCGATTTCATTATTTTTCACGTGATATTCAAAAAACTGTCATTCTGAGCGTAGCGAAGAATCTCTCCGTTTTAAATTTTTGAGAAAGATCCTTCGCTACGCTCAGGATGACATGATCCATATCGAAGGTAGGGACAGACCGCCGGGCTGTCCGTCATAAATCTGTTGGAGAGAGACGCTCCGTCGTCGCCGTAACTTTATTCACCACGAAGGACACGAAGAGCACGAAGTCCTTTCACGGGGATTGAATTT
>CAYYYL010000007.1:0-52386 GCA_964475835.1 uncultured Verrucomicrobiota bacterium
GCTTGTCCGTGCCTGGAGGAATCGACGTCGGGTGGTCGTGGAACGCTTGCCCCATGAGATCGCCCTTGAGCGCCTTCGGGAAGCTCTGCAATGGTTGAAACCTGGAAATTCACGGGAATTTTCCATCAAGGTCTCCACGGTGATCCGTGACTACATCGAAGCGCGATTTGCCGTCCGGGCGGCGCATCGTACCACCGAGGAGTTTTTGCATGATCTTCTTCGTGACGCAAACTCACCCATGCTTTCGCACTCCGGAGCCCTGAACGATTTTCTGTTTCATTGTGACCTTGCGAAGTTTGCCCGCTGGGAATTGAGCGTGGAGGACATGCAGTCGATGCATGGA
This sequence comes from uncultured Verrucomicrobiota bacterium, assembly GCA_964475835.1. Taxonomy (GTDB): domain Bacteria; phylum Verrucomicrobiota; class Verrucomicrobiia; order JABWAM01; family JABWAM01; genus JABDCI01. The sequence goes on from CAYYYL010000007.1 coordinate 344, forward strand.
AGCGCGGAACGTTTTGTGGAGGAAACCCGGCCGAAACCTGAGGCTGCGAAATAAACCATGAGATTCGCCGATCCCATCTGGTTCTTGTTGCTGCTCCTGATGCCCCTGCTTGCTTGGTGGCGGGGAAAAAAAGGGGTTTCCACTGCGGTGGAATATCCCAGCGCGGATCTTGTGCGGGAGGCTGCGAAAGCAAGACCCTTTCAGGCAGGACGATTCCTGACAACCCTGCGGTTTCTGGGCCTGACTCTTTTGATTGTCGGAATGGCACGGCTTCAATGGGGGCACGGGCGGACGGAAGTGGAGGCGAGTGGAATTGACATTGTGCTGGCTCTGGATCTTTCGGGATCGATGGCCTCGCTCGATTTGAAATTGGGGGGGAAACCTGCAAGCCGTCTGGAGGTCGTGCAATCCGTGACCGAAAAGTTTATCGAGGCACGCCCCAACGATCGGATCGGTCTCGTGGCCTTTGCCGGACGTCCCTACCTTGTCAGCCCCCTCACTCTGGATCACGAATGGTTGCTTGCGAATCTGGAACGGTTGAAGTTGGGGATGATTGAGGATGGTACTGCGATTGGTTCGGCCCTGGCGACCAGTGTGAACCGTTTGCGCGAGCACAAATCGAAGTCGAAAATCGTGATTCTCCTCACCGACGGAATGAACAATGCCGGCAAGGTGGTTCCCCAGACGGCGGCGGATGTGGCAAAAACCCTTGGGATCAAAGTGTACACCATTGGGGTTGGGGTGCGCGGGGAGGCTCCCATGCCTGTGCAGGATCCATTCGGCAACAAGCATCTCCAGATGATCAAGGTGGATGTGGATGAGGAAACCCTCCAGAAGGTGGCGGAGGTGACGGGGGGGCAGTTTTACAGGGCCACGGACACGGATTCGCTGAAAAAAGTCTACGCCCAGATCGATCGCCTTGAGAAAACCGTTAGCACGTTGAAAAAGTTTCAGACGTATGAGGAAAAAGCAGCGTGGTTCATGATTCCGGGAATCATGGTGGTGTTGCTGGAGATGATACTTTCGCAGACCCTGTTCAGGAGGCTGCCATGATGGAGATCAAATTTGTCCATCCATGGTGGCTGGCGACAATTCCCCTGATGCTGGGGGTGGCTTATCTCCTATACCGACGGGCCGACATTCGACGTCGAAACGCTCTTGCCCAATTCGCATCCCCTCAACTGCTGCCTGGATTGACCTCCAGTGTTTCCATCGTGCGTCGTCGAAACAAAAGGCTGCTTTGGACGGCAAGTCTGGTTCTGGGGGTGATCGCCCTCTCTCGTCCGCAGTGGGGATTTCGCTGGAAGGAGGTGCAACGAAAGGGGATCGACATCCTGATCGCCATCGATACCTCCAAAAGCATGCTGGCCGAGGATGTGAAACCCAACCGGCTCACCCGCGCCAAGCTTGCGGTATCGGATCTATTGGAGAAACTCGATGGCGATCGCATCGGTTTGATCGCCTTTGCCGGGTCCTCCTTCCTTCAGTGTCCCCTGACGCTTGATTATGACGCTTTTCGCCAGTCTCTGGATGCGCTCGATGTGAACATCATCCCCAGAGGGGGGACGAATCTTGCTTCCGCCATGGAAGAGGCTGAAAGGACATTTCAGATGGGGAATCCGAATCACCGGGTGTTGATTTTGCTGACCGATGGTGAGGATCTCGAAGCCAGTGGCATCGAAACGGCACGAAAAGCGGCCAAGGATGGAGTTCATGTGTTCACGGTGGGGGTGGGCACGGCTGGAGGGGAATTGATTCCCATTCATGCGCCATCCGGGGAACTTGCCTTTGTCAAAGATGCCTCCGGCCAGCCTGTAAAATCCCGGCTGGATGAAACCACGCTCCGGCAGATTTCGGAAATCACGGGTGCGTTTTATACGCCGCTGGGACAGCAGAACGAGGGATTCAATGTCATTTATGAGCAGGGCCTAGCTCCCATTCCGAAGCAGGACCTTTTTTCCAGGATGAACAAAGTCTACATCGAGCGGTTTCAGTGGCCCCTTGCTTTTGCCGTCGTCTGCTTGATGCTCGAATACCTCATGTCTGATCGCAAACGAGGGAGTTCCTCCCCGGGTTGGCGTCAGGCCTTTCGGCTTCCATGGAAAAGGGCCGGGATCGTTCCCCTGGTCCTTCTCCTGATGAACGTGGGAGGATTCCCAGCATGGGCCTCGCCCTCGAGCGCTGAAAGGGCTTATCAGCAGAATCGATTCGACGAATCTCTGGAACAGTATAAAAGGGTGCTTGAAAAACATCCCGCACGACCGGACTTTCAATTCAATGTGGGCACAGCTGCTTTCAAGGCTGGGAAATATGCCGAAGCGGAACGGGCGTTCGAACAAGCGTTGAAAACCGATCAAACCGGACTGCAGGAGTTGGCGTTTTACAATCTGGGCAACACTCAATATCGTCTTGGGCAGCAGACAAGCGAAACCGATAAAAAACATACCCTTCAGGAGTGGCAATCGGCGTTGCAGTCCTACGAAAGATGTTTGAAATTGAAGCCTTCAAATGAGGACGCACGGTTCAATTATAATTTTGTAAAAAGGAAACTTGAGGAGCTTCAGCAAAAAGAACCCCATTCTTCTCCCGAACAGGAAAACTCCCGAAACCAAGATTCCCCAAAAAATGAATCCGGTGATCCCCGGGAGTCGTCCCAGAAGAAACCCCAGGAAAAACAGAAGCAGAATGAACCCGATTCCTCCCGAAGCAAGGACGGCAAACCCAGGGCGGGTGAGTCGGGAATGGATCCCAAATCGGGGGATCCCGCCAAACGTGATCCTGAAAAGCAGAAACAAGCCTCAGGCGGGAACAACCAGAATGGGGAAAAGCAGGAGTCAAAGGAAAAGGGGCAGGCCCTGCAAATCCAACCAGGGGAGATCAGCAAGGATGATGCGGAGCGATTGCTGGATTCCTTGCGTTCCGAGGAGAGTAAATATCCCGTGATCCTTCAGGAACAACATGAGGAAACCCCTGTGAGAGATTGGTAACCATGAAGCCAAGGATGAATCCATGGAATATGTGCGACGGGAGGGCCTGTCTGATTCGCTGGGGATGGGCTCCCTTGTGTGCGGTACTCTGGATGTTATCTTTTTCCGGGACATACGCTGGGGAGCCCCAATTGCGAGTCAGTTTGCAACCCGCGGAGATTGCCCTGGGTGAGGCGGCGACCCTGAATGTGATGGTGGAGGGGACGGCCTCGGCGGGAAGTCCGGTCATTCCTCCCGTGGATGGCTTGGAATTTCGATCGGTGGGCCAATCGACCCAGCTTCAGTTCATCAATGGAGCCATGACGGGTGGAATCACCTACTTGATTCAAATCATTCCTTCAAGGTCCGGCGATTTTAACATTCCCGAAGTCACCGTTCAGGCGGATCGAGTGTTGTTAAAGGCGCCCGCATTGACCTTGAAGGTGACTGGGGGAGTTTCGGGCCCAAAAAACGGGACTCCTGCGCAAATTCCTCCGGCTGCGGCCCCCGGTCCATCAAACCGCGCCCAGACACCATCGACGGATCCCATGGGCCAGGTGGGGGGGATTGAATTTATTTTTCCCAAGCGGGATTTTTATGTGGGTGAATTGATTCCGGTGGACTTGAAGGTTTATCTGCGACAGGGGCTGGAGATTTCCCGGGTCTCCCTTCCCATGTTGTCCGGCAACGCTTTTACCATGAGCAAGCTCGGCGAAAATCCGGACCGCTCGAATGAAATGGTGGATGGCAGGGGCTGGCACGTATTGACCTGGCATACGGCTGTCGCTGCCGTCAAAGCGGGAGACCATACCCTTGGAGCCAAGATGGGTTGCACCCTGCTCGTGGTTGCGAAAGGGCGCCGTGCCGGGCCCGCCCCCTTCGATGATTTTTTCAACGACCCATTTTTTGACAGCTTTTTTCAGCGGAAGGAGGAGAAGGACGTTACCCTGGCCTCACGAGAAGTCCAAATTCGAGTGGTGGACCTTCCCGCGAATGGGAAGCCGGCGGATTTTTCAGGCGCCATCGGACAGTTTCAGTTGAATCCGGTTTGGTTATCCAGTCACGAGGTCACGGCAGGGGATCCGATCACTCTGAAGACGACCATTCTTGGAACCGGGAATTTTGATCGTGTGGAAGCCCCACAGTTGTCGGATAAGGTGAAATTCAAAATCTATCCCCCAAGTGGGAAGTTTGAACCCACCGACGAGGCTGGTTATTCGGGGCAAAAAGTGTTCGAACAAGTGGTGATCCCCCAGTCTTCGGATATTCATGAGGTTCCCTCAATCTCGTTTAGCTATTTCAATCCAGAGTCTCAGAAATACGTGACGCTCACCACGGATTCGGTGCCCCTGCATGTTGAGGTTGCGAAGCCCGATCGCCCCACACCTTCTGTTCCGACGATGGCGTCCAACCCATCTTTACCGGCATCGCATCGTGTCGTTCGTACCAGTCGTACGGATATTGTGGGAAACAAGCTGGAAATCGGTTCCCCGGGTTCGTTTCGACTCGTTATGTGCCAGCCTGTGTTTTGGGCGGGGGTGGGCCTTCCCCCGCTTTTTGTACTGGGACTTGCCCTGAAAGTCCGGAGGGATCGTCGACTTCAAGAGAGCCCTCATCTGGCGAGAAATCAGGAGGTGAATCGGTTGGTACGTCGCCAACTCAAGCTGATGGCGCAGGCTCAGGCTGGAAAGGATGGCCATGCATTCTTCAGTGCGGCCCGAAGGGCCCTGCAGGAGAAGTTGAGTGATCGTCTGAACTGCCCGCCGGAAGCCGTGACATTTGCCGAGGTGGAAGCGTGTGAGGATCTTGATGTTTCATTCAAACAACAAATCCGCCCCCTCTTTGAAGCCACTGATGCGCTTCTCTATTCCGGTCAGCAGATTCCAGGGGAGGGCCTGGCGGCCTGGAAAGCCAGGGTGGAGGAGGTTATTAAAAAGTTATGAAATCCCTCCATCTCTCCATACTCCTTGCAGGAGTGATTTCCACGTCCACATGGGCAGAAGGCACCGACGAAATTTTCGAAAAGGGGAACGCTGCTTTTTCATCGGGAAAATTTTCGGAGGCAGCCCAACTTTTTCAATCCCTTGCCCAGGGTAAAAATGCCTCCATGGAGGTAATTTTTAATCTGGGTAACGCCCGGTTCCGAGAGGGGGATTATGGTCAGGCGATTCTTCAGTATGAGCGGGCCGCCTGGTTGAATCCGAGGGATCCGGATGTTCGTGCAAATTTGAATTTTGCAAGGGAGGCAGCCGGGGTGGGTATGAGGGAATCGGAGGGATGGAAAAAGTTGATGAGCTTCCTCACCCTGAACCAGTGGGCATTGTTTATGTTGTCATTCTGGGTGATCGCGTTTGGCCTTGTTGCCGTTTGGATGATTTCCTGCAGCCGCTCCCTGGCGCTTCGACTGGGCTTTGTGGGGACCCTTGCCATGCTCCTCATGGGGGGAGCGATGTGGTTAATGAAGAATCGGGAGTTGAAGGATGCGATCGTCCTTAGCGGACAGACCTCCCTGAAGGTGGCCCCGATCGATAATTCACCCTCGCTTTATCCTCTCCTTCCGGGAACCCGGGTGCGGGTGGAGAAATCACGGGGAAACTTCATCTTTATCACGACGCTTGATGAAAAGAGAGGTTGGTTGAAGGCAGATCAAATTGAGTGGATTGTACCCCAGGCGCCATAGAAGCCAGCGGGCGGCAGATGTCATCCTCAGCGAAGCGAAGGATCTCCTTGGATTCTAATAGAGCATTTAAAGTTAAAGTGCAGGCGTACTTTGACGTCTAAAATTTTGGATCGAAGGTAGGGACAGACCGCCGGGCTGTTCGTAATGTTTCGGCGCGCCCTACCCTATTCTGTCCATTCGGCTACAGTTTTATTTAAACTGCTCTGGAGGAGAGATTCTTTGCCTTCGGCTTTGAACTGGCTCGGAATGATTCTTCATTTGAGCCCCTTATAAAAAAGGATCCAACCGAGTCAGAAGGTTTTTAGTAAAACTGAAGCATGGGACAGTTTTTAAAAATTTTCGTTAGGCGATGCTCCGTCATCGCCTTATGAATCAAAGGTGACGACAGAGCGTCACCCTCCATTTCAGAAATCACAGCTATTCAAGTAATTCAGTTATCTGTGATCCCATATTTTATTAAAGCGGAAACCGCCACGCTGTTTTTCGACCGGGTAAGGAGGTGACACCCCTGAAATTCGCGGACCACTAAAAAAGAAAACCCCGTCCCGATTGCTCGGGACGGGGTTTCTTAAATTCTCCGATATTTCGGAGAGTCGTGCTTAGAACGAGTAAACCACGTTCACAGCAATGGTATCCTGCTCTTGGCGGATATCATCACGCTGCGTACCCGCACCAGCGCCGGCTGCGCCGAACCCGACCGCTCCGGTCGTGGTCCAGTCATGACGCCATTCCAAGCGAACCAGCGTGTCTTTCCACACGTTGAAGGCTTGGGTGAGGGTGTAGCTGAATGTATCCGTTGTCTGAGGCAGGAATCCACCCGCTGCGAGGGTGGTCGGAACGGCGAAGGCGCCGAGGCTTTCGCCAGCGACGATCGCACCAGCGTTGTTACGCTGATTGGCGTTCTTGTACACGGAATAGCTCAAGCGACCGGAGGTCGTGAGCCACTTGTTCCAGTCCCACTTGCCGTAGAAGCTGAGGGCGGAAGCGTCGATGGTCGCATTCGGAGTAGGCGAGCCGGCTGCGAAGGCGGCCGTGTTCACCGTATCGTTGCGATAGAGGTAATCCACACCGAGGCCGAGGGCCTTGATGTCGAAGGGCTTGTTCCAGGTACCACCAATGTTCCAGATGTAGGAACCAACGCCGTTGAGGCCGGAAGCTGCGGCTGCAGCGGTGCCCGTGCGGGTAGCAGGGGTTGCCGCATCGTTGCCACAGATGGCTGCCACGAAGGCATTGAACTCTCCGAGAGAGGTCTTGGGGCCAGCGACGTCCAAACGACCGACGAAGCTGAAGTCGGTGTTGCGGTTTCCAGCGCCGGTAGGGGCGAGGGTACCGTCGGTGCCGCTATCGATACCGTTGATGATACCGACCGTGGAGGTCAGGTAGTCATTCCACTTGTATCCGAGGGTCACACCGTTCTGGGTGAGAGGGGAGAGACGGAACGCGTCGGAACGGGAGAACTGCCAGTTGGCAGGACTCTCGATCACTTCGTATCCGAGCAGAGTCACCATCTTACCGACCTTGATGTCGATGCCGTTTCCGATCGGAGCGCCGAGCGTGATGTACGCCTGCTCGATCTGGAGGGTGCTGTCACCCAGTCCACCTGCTCCGCTGATGACGTTGGCGTCTTCACCGTAGATCGTATCCACGCGGAATCCCGCGGGGAACTTGCTGGTGTCTTTGTCTTTTTCGATGGTCAGCTTCACGGCGTTCAGGTTGAACGAGTTGAACTGACGGTCAAACGCACGGCCCGTGTTCTGAACGGAGGCGCCCGAAGCGGGAGCCGCACCAGCGTTGTTGTCGCGGTCGGCGAGGTTGACCAGGTACGATGTGTCCACATATCCGCTGACTTTGATGCCGGAGCCTTTGACTCCACCTGCGCCAGCGTCCTTAAGCTTGGCTTCAAGCTCAGCAATGCGGCTTTCGAGGGACTTCTTTCCCTTCACCGGCGTATCATCCGCGCGGAGAGAGGGAGCAAGACCCACGACAGCGGCGAGCGAGAGCCCGAGTACTGTTTTTGTGAGTTTCATGTTTGTTCGTTTTAAGGATCGGTTCTCCTTGGTGAACCGACAAGCATGCCATGCGTCATGGCACACCTTTCCTTGGTATGCAGACCAGATTAGACGGGGGGGCAAAACGAGTCAAGCCCCTATTTACAACGAAAGTTCCAAAACGTTCAAAAATTTTTTCATCAAGTTGATGAAATCTTTTTGAACACCTGATCGGAATCGATTCCCAGTTTCTCGAGAGAAACTTGAAGATCGGAGGGGATTTCAGACGTAAGCTGCACGCGTCCAGCAAGTTTGGGATGCTGAAAGGTGAGGCGCGCGGCATGTAAAAAAAGCCGATTCAATCCGATTTCCTGACGCAGGCGACGGTTCCAGGCAAAGTCCCCATAGACGCGGTCCCCGGCGACCGGCAGGTGACGGGATGCGGCTTGCACCCGGATCTGGTGCGTTCGTCCGGTAATCAGCTGAATTTCCAGAAGGGATATCTCCCGTCGGACCTTCGACGCCCAGGGAGGCGGGGGTGGAAGGGGGTAAAGGCGATATCGAAGCTCGGCGTTTGGGGTTCCCCTGCCCATTCTTGAACGGACCAGAGCCTTGCCAGCCTGTTTGAACATGCAATCCCTCCAGCTTCCTTGAGGGGGGATGACCCTCCCTTTAACGATTGCAATATATTTTTTTTGCACCAACCCTGTTTCGAATGCTTCCCGGAGGGCGGAAGCGATATCGGAGGACTTTGCGGCAAGGAGGACGCCGGATGTTTCCTGATCGAGTCGGTGCATCAGCCAAAGGGGCCCTTTGGGAGTCTCAAATTTGCGGCTCTCCATGTCATAGGGGCCCTGGAACGCACAACGCACCGCTCCGGAGCCTTCCCGATTGGGGTGGGCCAGCACGCCTGCGGGCTTATGGATGGCGATCAGATGGGGGTCCTCGAAGACGATGGGATGGCAGGTCCACTTTGGGGATGATTCCATGGGAGTGGGGATTATGGGCGAATCGAGGGGAATAAGGGAGGATAAAATAATGAGAAGGGAAAGGGCGGGGGGGTATGCTTGGTTGGAAAATCGTGAGGGTGCCAATAAAGACTGGGGAAATCACCCTGGTCTTCACTTACGAAATTGACTTATGCGGCGGAATCCAGTATTTCCTACCGGCTGAATGAAAAGAACTTATCAACCTTCCAAGCGCGTCCGCAAACGTCGTTTTGGATTTCTGAGCCGGACGCGGACCAAATCAGGCCGTGCGATTCTCTCTCGCCGCCGCCGTGTGGGTCGCAAGCGTTTAACTCCGAAAATGTAACAATTTGCGCCTTGGGTCGGTTAAGACCGGTATGAGTCAAACCCTGCCTCCTTCGTTGAGGATCCGGGAATCGAGTCAAATCCGTCATATCCTGACCGAAGGCCAGAAATATACCGGGAACCATATCATTTTGTACTGTCTTGCTTCACCCCCGTCGGATCGACCGATCATGGCGGGGTTTCTTTCGCCGAAGAGGACAGGAGGGGCGGTCGTGCGAAATCGGATGCGACGATGGATGCGCGAAGCCTTCCGAAGACATCGGACAGAATTGTTGGGTTCCCACCAAATCCTTATGATGGGACGAACTTCCGCCGCCGGGGCCGATTACGAGGCTTTGCGCGACGATTTTTTGCGACTTTGTCGGAAGGCGCGTCTCCTGCCGCCGCGTGATTCGTAGAACACTCCTCGCCCTGATTCGGTTTTATCAGCACGCCATCGCGCCCCACTTCGGCGCCTGGTGCCGCTTCACTCCGTCGTGCAGCGAATACACCCGCCAGGCGATCATGCTTCATGGCGTTTCCCGGGGATCGGTTCTTGGTCTCTGCCGCATTGGCCGTTGTCATCCCTTCTGCCGGGGCGGGCACGATCCGGTCCCCCCCGCAAAACCTCCCACCCTGATCAAGTCCCCCGCCCATGGATAGAAAAACAATTTTGTGGGTCGTCCTTCTGGGACTGATCTTCCTCTTCTGGCAGCCCATTCTCGATGTGGTCTGGCCTCAACCAAAGGTGTTTCCCACCGCGGTGGTCACCAATGCGCCTACCAACAGTGGGGGTGGGGTGGTGAATTCATCCGCGCCTGCCCCGGCCTCCGCGGTCAACGGCATGGTCTCCCGTTTGAAACCTGAAACCACACCTTCCAAATCTATTTTTCTGGAGACCGAAAAGATGCGTGTTGAGTTTTCGGAATCAGGCGGCGGTATCCGGTCGGTTCAACTCAAGGAATATTCCCTCCCTGGCGAAGGCGATACCCTTCTTAACATGGGCAGCCCCTTGCCGGTTTTGGCGGTGGAGGTGGGGGATATCAGGTTGGATGACCGTTATCAGCTTGTGGTCTCTGGTCATGAGCTTCTTGCCACCCTTCAGACCCCATCCGGGCTCCAGATCGAAAAGCATTTTTCGTTTACCAACGACTATCAGATTGTCGCAAACTTGCTTCTTTCAAACCGCAGTAAAACAGGGGTGACCCAACTTCCCCTGGAGATCGGTCTTGGTTTGGCAGCGCACAGTGACAAATTGGACGGGGTTCGAAATCCCCCGGGCAAGAATTTCAAGACTCTCGACGATTTGGGAATCAGTTATCTTGGGACGGATAAAGTGCGGCATGAAACGCTTCCAGGTCTCAAAAAATTCGTGGATAAACAGCATCGGCCCTGGAGTCAGACGGATTCCATCCACTGGGCGGCGGTGAAGAACCAATATTTCACTCTGCTGACAACGCCGACTCTTCCCTTTGCACAGATCCATGCTGAGATCTATCAAATGACAAGCCTCACGAATGGGGGTACTGCGGAACAGGGCATTCTTGCTGTGGCACAAACGGGGCCGGTGACGCTTCAACCTGGCACTTCGACCAATTTCACCTTCCTCGTCTATTCCGGACCAAAAGAGTTGAAGCGTCTTTCCGAGCTCGGAAACCGTCAGGGGGAGGTGCTCAATCTTTCCTGGCAGACGATCGCTCATGCGTTGCTCTGGGCGATGACGCTGGCTCACAGCTGGTTTCATAACTGGGGAGTGGCGATCATCTGCGTCACGATCGCCATCAAGATCCTTTTCTGGCCGCTGACGATGATAAGCACTCGAAGCATGAAGCAGATGCAGGCGCTGGCGCCGAAGATGAACGTGATCAAGGAGAAGTACAAGGATGACCCGAAGAAGGTCAACGAGGAGACGATGAAACTCTATCGGGACTACCGCGTTAATCCCCTGGCGGGATGCCTACCCATGCTCGTTCAGATTCCGATTTTCTTCGCGTTCTACAGCATGCTGCGCTCCTCGATTGAATTGCGAGGCGCATCCTTTCTCTGGATTCACGATCTCTCGCTTCCGGACACGATCGCCTTCATTCCGGGAACCCACATGCCGATCAATCTCATGCCGCTTATCATGGCCGTGACCATGATCTGGCAGACAAAGATCACTCCCCAGGCGCCGAACGCCGATCCTTCCATGAAAATGATGATGTGGTTCATGCCCGTCACATTCCTCTTTTTTTGCTACAACTTCTCCTCCGGGCTGTCCCTCTACTGGACGGTTCAGAATTTGCTCACCATTCTTCAGACATGGCTCACGAAGGACAAACCCGTGGAGCCTCCCCAGAAAACCAAACGCAAAGGCGGCGGTGGTGGATTTTCGTTCAGCCGTCCGTCCTGATTCATGGAAAATAATATGGAAACTTCCGTGACTGATTCAGCTTCCGGAAATCAACCCGTGGAGACCCCGGTCGATCCCCAGGCGATCGCTCAGGAGGCACGAGAACTTCTTTCCGAACTTCTGCGCCTGCTCTCGTTCACCGTTGAGCTCACGGTGGAAATCGAGAAGGAAAACGTTCGGATTCGCATGAAATGCGAGGACGCCGGTCGTCTCATTGGACGCCGTGGATCGACGGTCAATGAAATCCAATTTCTGGTGAACCGCATCCTTCAACGTCGCCACAAGACCGTACCCCGTGTGTTTCTCGATGTGGACGGACCCCAGGAACAGCAGCAAGAGCGCCAGACCGAACCGGATCCGGAGGTGGTCACCCGCGTGCAGTTGCAGGCGGATCAGGTGCGCCGGTGGGGTGATCCCGTCGATCTGGGCTCTGTCAGTCCCGAGGACCGGGCAGTGCTTCTCAACTATTTTGCAAAAGACAGGGAGATCGAGATCGTCAGCCTCGATCCCCATGGGGATCCCACCCGGCCGCAGAGGATGCAGCTGAAGGTGAAGGGGTGAGTAAAAGCCTGTCCAAAGGACGGGCAGCATCTTGATCTCCGTGGTGATGTAGCGGCGGTCTGTGACCGCCGGTCGGTGCTCAGGAGCGCCGCTACAGCTTATTGTCAAACTGGGACATTAGTCTCGCCGTTCGGCCAAATGCATTTTCGCGCGGCCACCCCGACTTAGTAGCTTCTGTAGTCTCTTCTCGCCCAGCATCGATTCCGCATTGTCAGGCCTTTTGTATTGGAGTCTCTCCTTGAGGCGAACGTTGTTTAAATATTATCGTTTGATGATATTTTTCAGGAGTAATTGAGGGTTTTGCCTGTGCCGAAACAGAAAAGATTTTCAAAGGGATTCCTTCACGAAAACTGCCCCATGAAATTCAAAAACCGCAAGACGGAAACTTATTTATTTGGATGAAGCTGAGGATTTGCGAGACCTGCTGGCTCCTCCGGGAAAAGGCTTGGAAGTCTGCGTGGAAATCGCGCAGGCCAGCACGGCATCCGGGTCAATGACCAATGCAGAATTTGCTTTCAGTGGAGTCAGGGAAAGGCGAAAGCCGCGGAAATAGTAGATCATCACAAATGAAACTTCTAAAAAATCGAAGTGCCATGGGCATCTGCCATTTTTTCAGAAATCTCAAATAAATTTTTTTGAAAAAACTCCCTCCGGTTCATCCTGGAGAAATCCTTCTTGAGGATTTTATGGAGCCTTTAGGTCTGACGCAATATCGGGTGGCCCGCGATTTGGGAGTGGCCCCGTTAAGAATTAGTCAGATGGTACATGGCAAACGTGCGGTCACCGCGGATAGCGCCATGCGATTCGCGCGTTATTTTGGAACAAGCGCCGAGATTTGGATGCGTCTGCAGGCGAGATATGATCTTGAGGGTGCAGAAAAAAGGATCGCGGGACGTATCAATCGGGAAGTAAAAATTCTGAAAGCAGCATGATCAACGTTGAACTTTTCGAGCCTATTTTTCTTCCAATATTTTTTTTAACCCATGCTCGTCCAAAATCGTGACGCCGAATTTTTTTGCATCGTCCAGCTTGGACCCCGCATCCTCGCCCGCGACGATATAACTGGTCTTTTTGCTGACGCTTGATTTCACCTCGCCTCCGGCCTGACGGATCAACTGACCCGCTTCCTCGCGCGTGAGAGTCGGCAATGTTCCCGTCAGGACGAAGGACTTTCCTTTCAGCACGTTTGACGACGGTTTTTCCACCTCGGACGTTTTCATGTTCACGCCGGCCTTTTCGAGACGGTGCAGGGTGTCGAGATTATCGTTCTTCTGAAAAAAATCACGGATGCTCGCCGCCACCACGTCACCCACGTCGTTGATCGAGACGAGTTGTTCCGGCGTCGCGATTTTTAATGTGTCCATACTTCCGAAGGAGCGCGCGAGGGCACGCGCGGACGCGGCCCCGACGTGCCGGATTCCGAGACCAAAGATCAATCTCCACAGTTCGCGTGTTTTGCTGACGGCGATGCCTTCGATCAGATTCGATGCGGATTTTTCCGCCATGCGTTCAAGGCCAGCAACCTTTTCGGTGGTCAGATCGTAAAGATCGGCAATGTTGCCGATGATTTTCCGGGTGACCAGTTGTTCGACAAGCGCTTCGCCGAGGCCTTCGATGTCCATCGCTCCCCGGCTGGCGTAGTGCTGCACTCGTCGTTTGATCTGGGCGGGACAGGAAAGGTTTTCACATCGCAGATGCGACCCCTCCTCGCCGGCAATCATGTCCCGGGAGACCTCTCCGCCGCACTCCGGGCATTTGCGTGGCATGACGTAAGGCTTGGCGTCCTTCGGACGTTTGGCGGCGACGATTCCGAGCACGGCAGGAATGATTTCACCGGATTTTTCGACGATCACCGTATCACCGATTCGGATATCCTTGCGTGAAATTTCGGATTCATTGTGCAGGGTGGCCCGACAGACCGTTGTCCCCGAAACAAAAACGGGTTCTAGAATGGCGACCGGTGTCAGCGCGCCCGTGCGTCCCACCTGGATTTGAATATCGAGCAGCCGGGTCTCCGCTTTTTCGGATTCAAATTTGTAGGCGATCGCCCAACGGGGGGCCTTGCTGGTCTGGCCGAGCTCCCGTTGCTGCTGTAGGGAATCGGCTTTCAACACGCCACCGTCGGTGTCGTAGGGCAGTGTTTTTCGATAACGATCCAGATCCGCCAAAGCTCGCTCGATTTCTGAAAAAGTCCCGCAGCTCCACGTTTTGGCATGAGTGGGGAACCCGAGGCTGGCGATCAGGGCGAGCGATTCGTGGTGGGTTTTCAATTCCACGCCGCGAATTTCCGCGATGGAATAGATGAGAATGCCGAGGGGACGGCGGGCCACCTCACGGGAATCGAGCAGTTTGAGCGCGCCAGCGGTCGAATTTCGCGGATTAATGAAGGGAGGTTCCCCCTTGCGTTCCCGTTCCTGATTCAGTTTTTGAAAGTTTTCCCGGGTCATGAACACTTCGCCGCGCACTTCGAGGACCGAGAGGCTGGTGGGAGCGTCGAAGTCGGTGGAAAACAGGCCCGGTCCCTCCGGTTTCCTTTTTTTCCGAGTGTGTTTGAGGCTTCCCCCATCTAGTTGAAGGGGGATCGAACGGATGGTTTTGAGATTCTGGGTGATGTCGTCCCCGATGCGTCCATCACCCCGGGTCGCGGCATGGACGAGCTCGCCCCGCTCGTAACGCAGGGTGACGGCGACACCGTCCACCTTGGGTTCGAGGATCCAGTGAATGGGACGTCCCTCCAGAATTTTTTCAGCACGCACGACAAATTCCCGTAACTCCTCCGGGGAATAGGTGTTGTCGAGACTCATCATCGGCACGCGATGCGTCACCTGGCGGAATTCCTCGAGGGGCGCGCCCCCCACGCGCTGCGTGGGAGAGAAAGGGGACGCGAATTCCGGGTGTTCACGCTCCAGTTCGATCAACTCCGCGAGCTGTCGGTCAAATTCCCGGTCCGTGATCGTGGGCGCTCCCTCGACGTAGTAGGCATGATTGTGACGCTCGATCTCGGCGCTCAGCTCTTGAATGCGTGTCTTGGCAGAGGTTCGGTCCATGACTGGTTGATAGATTTGCGCAAAGAGGCAGGGACGCAAAGATCAAATTCCGGTCTTTAAGCCTTTACGCGAGAAATTTTATTTTGCCAAAGCGCAGAGCTTCATTACGACGTCACGCGCGGCATGAGGTCGTGACATACGTCGCGAATTCGCCTGCATTTGGGTGAATCGGGCGGGCTGGTCAAGCAACTGATCGATCTTGAAGGCGAGCACGGGAAGATTGTTGCAGCGGATGGCGGCTCCCTCCTCGAGGAGATGATCGGAATTGCGTTCCTCCTGTCCCGGGATGGGGTTGACGATGACGAAGACAAGTCCCTTGGCAAGGGCTTCGGAGGTGGTGAGTCCGCCCGGTTTGCCCAGAAGAATGTCAGAGGCGGCCATGTACTCGTCCATTTGCTGGGTGAATCCCACGACATGCAGGCTCACGTGGGAGCGCGGGGAAAGGGTGGAGGCCAGTTTTTCGAGGCGTTTCTTCAGCTCCGCATTTTTCCCCGCGATGGCGAGGATCTGTGCAGGATGTTTCAGGTGGAGGAGGGGACGGATGATCTGCTCGAGTGGGCCCACACCAAAGCCCCCGGCGGACATGAGAATGGTGGTGCGATCCTTGTGGAGTTTGTGTTTCCGGCGCATTTCCACCTTGTCCTTGGCCTGTGCAAAAACGGGATCGATGGGGATGCCGGTGACGGTGATGTTTTGGATGGGGACACCCAGCGTCTGGAGATGGGCGTGGGTTTCGGGAAGGGCCACGAAGTAGTGTTCGCAATGTCGGCAGAGCCACATTGCGTGAACATCGAGATCGGTGACAACGATGCTTTGGGGTTTACGAAAGCGCTTTTTGCTTTTCAGCCACGAAATGATTTCCGAAGGAAGAAAATGCGTGCAAACGACGGTATCGGGATCGTAGTCCTGGAGCATCTTGACGAAGGGCCGGGTGTTGAGCTTGTCGAAGGCCAGGCGCAATTTTTCATTCTTATACGGTTCATCCATCTGATCGTAGAGCCAGCCAAGCATCTGCGGGGCCTTGTTCACCATCTCGATGTAGGTCTTGGAATAGAGATTGCGGAACAGGGGATTGGTGTATTCCAGGGTGTCGATATTCCGGATCTCCTGACATTTTTGAGTTTCAGAGAACGCTTGCTCTAAGGCCTGGGCAGCGCGGACATGCCCCGCTCCGGCAGAGGCGGAAAGGATCAGCACTTTATTGAACATAGAATGGAATTCTCTCGCAAAGGTAAGTGGGGGCAAAGCTTAAATCGGAGCTTTGAAATCGATCTCCGATGGATGCTGGAACACCTGCCACAGGGTGCGCGGCAATCCCTGGAAGATGGTCCGATACCGCTCCCGTTGAATGTCGCCCGACAGCTCCCGGATGAAAATGCGATGCACATTAGGGTGAATACCTGCGAGTTCCGCATAGACTTCGGGGTCTTTTTCCCCGGAGTCACCCACAAGAATGAATTTTCGTCGGGGAAACCGTTCCAGGATGGGCTGGATGGTAGAGCGCTTGTAACGTTGCGGGGACTGAAAAAGATTTCGACGAGTCCGATCCTTCCAGCGAAAAGGTTTCAAATGAAAGGTGCCTGACGGAAACTGGTGTTTCTTGAGAAATTCTTCCAGGGAACCGAAGAGCTGCCACGGGGAAGCGGAGACGTAGTGGAAGACGGCGTGATGGGAATATGCCCACTGTTGAAACAGCCCGGCCATGCCTTCGACGGGGATGAAGGGCTTGAAAAAGGTGTTGGTGATAAGAAGA
The DNA here is from genome assembly GCA_964475835.1 of uncultured Verrucomicrobiota bacterium. Classification (GTDB taxonomy): domain Bacteria; phylum Verrucomicrobiota; class Verrucomicrobiia; order JABWAM01; family JABWAM01; genus JABDCI01. Next base: position 17,023 of record CAYYYL010000007.1, read on the forward strand.
TGTCGATCGTGTACGCCTGTTTCCTTGAGGGTGTCATCCAGATCGGAGATTACGGAAAGGCCCGTTGGCGCCAGGAGCCGGATATCGCCTTGATCAGTCCTGTCATTTAGGGTGTATCGAATAAGATCCGGGGCCGGAGCTCGTTCGCGAATGGCCTGCATGTCGTCATCAGGGAGTTCAATGGAGTGACGAACATGTCCGTTGGGGGCGGTACGACGGAGTTGGACGACGAGTTCGCCCAGACGGACGGTGAGTTGTTTGCGTCGTTTGTTGTCGACGAGGAAGGGGTGGAGTCGTTCCTCGAAAAGCAGATGTTCCATGGTTTTCCATTCCTCCTTGAAACCGAGCATTTCAAAGAGGGGGCGTGTGGCGAGAGGGTTGTACTTGTCGCGAAAAACCCAGCCGTGAAACTCCACTTTCCAGATTCCTGTTCCTTCAATACGCCAGCCCATCGATGGAAAAAAGACGACCCGCTCGTCCCTGCCAAGATGGCTGGTACGCTTAAGAAGTTTGCGAAGGAGCATGCCGTCTCCTGACGTAAATCAAGTAGCAGACCCCCACGGCCAAAAGCCCCCCGGATACATCGGCCAGCCAGTCCATGATATCGCAGGAACGCATCGGGACATAGAATTGATGCCATTCGTCGGTTGCGCCGTAGATCGCGGACAGGATCACGGCGAGCGCCATCGTTCGATACGGATTGGAATGGGTTCGAAAAACGGCCCGAAACGCAAACCATGTGAGCACCGCGTACAGAAATCCGTGAAACATTTTATCCGGATTCTCGGCAATGAAATCGGGAAGGAAACCCTTTCCAAAAGTGACTGCAGGAAATCCATCACCCGGCACACTGGATAGGAGGAAAATCATCCCCGCTTGCAGCAGCCAGGGAATCCAGGGAAGAAGGGGCATGGGAAAAAGGAAGTCAGGAGTCGGGAGGAATTTTTAAGCCAAAGAGGAAAATTCTAGAGCATTTTCTGTCTCCTGAATTCTGTCTTCTGAATGCTTCTCCGCTAAAATTGTTCCAGAAATCGTGTGTCGTTCTGATAGAAAAGCCGGATGTCGTCGATGCCATGGAGGATCATGGCGATGCGTTCCACTCCCATGCCGAAGGCAAATCCGGTGTATTTCTCGGGATCGTAGCCGACGGCCTTGAACACCGCGGGATCGACCATGCCGCATCCGGCGATTTCGAGCCATTCTTTGCCTTTGATTCCGAGGGAAGCCGCGGAGAAGTCGATTTCGAAACTGGGTTCCGTGTACGGAAAGAAATGGGGGCGAAAACGGGTTTTGGTGGAGGGACCGAGGAGTTCGCGGAAGAAATGCTCGAGAGTGCCCTTCAAATCCGCGACGGAAACCTTCTCGGCCACATAGAGGCCTTCAATTTGGTGAAAACAAGCGCTGTGGGTGGCGTCCACTTCGTCGCGACGGAAGACGCGCCCCGGGGCGATGATGCGGATGGGCGGTTTGTGCGATTCCATGATGCGGATCTGCACGGTGGAGGTTTGCGTGCGCAGGAGTCGGCCGTCCTTGAGATAAAGCGTGTCCTGAAGATCCCTGGCGGGATGATCGGCGGGGGTGTTGAGGGCATCGAAGCAGTGCCATTCATCCTCCACCTCGGGTCCCTCGGCCACGGTAAATCCGAGTTGCTGGAAAACATCCACGATGCGTCCGGTGATCTGGGTGAGGGGATGAAGGTGTCCGAGTTTGTGACGGCGCCCGGGCAGGGTGGCGTCAAAAAGCTGTCTGGCGGCGTCGGCCTGTACCGATTCGAGTTTTTGCTTTTGGGAATCGAGGGCCGTTTGGATCGCCTGTTTGGCTTCATTGGCGAGTTTGCCGAGGCGCCCACGGTCTGCGGCGGCAACGCCTCCGAGTTGCTTCATCAGTTCGGGAAGGGATCCCTGACGGCCGAGGTATTTGACACGTACCGCTTCGAGCGCATCGGCATTGTCGGCGTCTGCGAAATCAACGGGCGCCTGGGTCTTGAGGGCGAGCAACTGCTCTTCGAGGGAGGAGGCGACGGGGGTCATGACGACCATTTAACTATGTAGTTCCGATTCTGTGAAGCGTTTTGAGTGTGGCACAGGCCCATCGCCTGTGTTTATTTTCTCAGCGGGGGCTGGTTGTGCTACAGGTGAAAAGAAACCACGGAGTTCACAGCGGCACGGAGATCGGATCTCTGTGGCTCTGTGAACTCCGTGGTTCTTCTGAATTCTGCTTAAACCGCAGTCTTGGGCAGGGCGGCCTTGGCCTGGGCGACGAGCTGCTCGAACGCTTTGGCATCGTGCTCGGCCAGATGGGCCAGGGCTTTGCGGTCGAGTTCCACGTTGGCCTTGTTCAGTCCTTCGATGAATCGGCTGTATGTGAGACCGAGGCTGCGTGCGGCGATGTTGATGCGCGTCGTCCAGAGGTAACGGAAGTTCCGCTTCTTGGTCTTCCGATCGCGATACGCCCAATAGCGGGCCTTGTCCTGAGCGTCGGCAGCGTAGCGGTAGAGCTTGCTGCGATTGCCTCGATAACCTTTCGAGGCCTTGATGACACGTTTGCGTCTCCGCCAGCTGGCGGGACCGTTTGTTGCGCGGGGCATAGTCTATCCTTTCCTTGAGGCATCCCCTCTTCAGGGATTTTCAGAGCCTGCTTTGGTGGAGGAAGCTTCGCTTCGCTCCGTTTCTTTTATGTTTTGTTGTAGGGGGTTCAAACCCATGGCCTCACCGTGGCCTCTACAATTCCAATCGTTATCGGTGAAAAGGGAGGTTGGAGGTGACGCGGTACATATCCGTCACATCGACCAGATGGCCGCCGTCCTTGGTCGCACGGCGCTTCTTGGACTTTTTGCTTCCAGCCAGGTGGCGTCGGCCTGCGCGGCTGCGCAGGATTTTTCCGGTTCCTGTGATCTTAAAACGTTTTTTAACGGCCTTGTTGGTCTTTTGCATGCAATTCTTGGGCCACGGGGCAAAAGCCTGGCAGAAGAGTTTCATCATCAACCGACGACGTCTGGGACCCGGCCCGAACTCTTACCTGCGACAGCTTTGGCTGCAGCTCCGGTTTGGAACTAGCTATGATTCACGGGATTGGACTTCAAGTCAATCTTTATCGACGTGCCAAAGGGCTTGGGACCGTCCCCGCTGGGGCTGGCGTTTCCGCTGGAGCGTTGGGCACCGGAGGGAGCCGATTCGTTGGAGCCAGGCTTCGGTTTCGCCTTGCCGGGCACGAGGAGCACGTGGAGATTTTTGCCGAGGAGCTTGGGCTCCGAGTCCGAATGTCCGTACTCGGAAAGATCCTGCATGATGCGCCGGATCAGTTGCATGCCGAACTCCTGATGCTGCATTTCGCGGCCACGGAAAAAGAGGGAGACCTTCACGCGCATGCTCTTCTGCAGAAATCCGCTGGCATGGCGGACTTTGACCTCGTAGTCGTGCTCGCTGATGTTCACGTGGAACTTGAGCTCCTTGAGCTTGTTCGCGTGGGAGGCCTTCGCGTCGCCACGGGTCTTTTTCGCCTGTTCGTAGCGGTACTTTCCGAAATCGATGATGCGGCAGACCGGAGGACGCGCCTCAGGGGCCACTTCCACGAGGTCGAGGCCACGTTCGGACGCGGCCTTAAGGGCGCTGGCGATGGGGAGCACCCCGACCTGGTTTCCCTGGTCATCGATGACTCGCACCTCCGGAGCCCGGATGCGATGGTTGACACGGATCTGATTCTTGGGGTTATAGCTGGGATTCATTCAATAGGTAACGACACACGGGCGATTTAAAGACGCAACATCCTCGATGACCTCACAACCGGTGGCGATTTTCAGACGGAATGCGACTCACAAACACGTCCGGGTCAACAGATCCCTCGTCTTTGCCGGCATGTGTGCAAACGGCGACCTGCCTGCCAGCTTCCCGTCCACCAAAGACGGGCAAAAATGAAATTTTTTCGAGTGAAACATTACGGATCTTGGTTGCTAATCTACCACCACTTTCGCTGGCTGTCACGCGGATTTTTAGGAGCAAATGACCAGTCACCTCGCAGTTATCCTGCCCCGAGGTTGAGTCTGGTCGGTTCAAAATAAAGAACGGCTCAAAGGGTGCCTCATTTCCGGAAATACCTCCCCCAACCCCTCCTTTGCAGGAGGGGGTGGGGGAGGTATGTGAAGGCGGGGGAAAGGAAACGGAAACGCTACGTTCCTTAAAAAGGGAACCAACTCTTATAACGGAAATCCGCAATTGGATGGAACATCGATGTCGACCTATCAGGGAACAGAAATCAGGCTCTGCGCTCCTGGATTGCTTTCACAATATCCGTGATGACGTCCCCTTTCGGCTTGGCACCCACGTTGCCCTTGCCGTGGAGACGAACGCTGACATTGCCGGCTTCCATGTCCCGGCCACCAATGACGAGCATGGTGTGAACCTTGGCTTGTTCGGCGTCCGCGATCTTTGCCTTGATCGGATCGGTCCGGAAATCGCTTTCGCAGCGGACAAAATTGGCCCGCAATTCGCCCACGATGCCCTTTGCGTAGTTCACCAGCGGTTCCTCGTCGCCGAGCGTGAGGACGCGCACCTGTTCAGGAGCAAGCCAGAGTGGGAAATTACCGGCGTAGTGCTCGATTAAAAATCCGATGAATCGTTCGTGTGTCCCCAGCGGAGCGCGATGAATGCAGAGAGGAGTTTTGTCCGAATTATCCTTATCGCGATAGGTAAGACCAAAACGCTTCGGAACCGCGAAATCGACCTGATTGGTGGCGATTGTGAATTCACGGCCGATGGCGCTCCACACCTGAACATCGATTTTCGGGCCGTAGAACGCCGCTTCGTTCGGCACCTCCACATAGTTGATCTTCGAATCGATGAGCACCCGCCGGACCATGTCCTCCGTCTGCTTCCAGAGCTCCGGCTCGTTGACGTACTTCTTGCCGAGACCCTCGGCGCTGTGCGTGCTGAAACGCATCTGATATTTCTCCAGACCGAAGATCTTGAAATACTTCAGATACATCTCGTTCACCGCATTGAATTCGGCGGCGAACTGCTCCGGCGTGCAGTAGATGTGCGCATCGTTCATGTTGAGCGAACGCACGCGCATCAAGCCGAACAACTCGCCCGACTGCTCGTAGCGGTAGCAGGTGCCGTATTCGGCGAGGCGAAGGGGGAGATCCCGGTAGCTGTGCGGTTCCGCCGCGAAAACGCGATGATGATGCGGACAGTTCATGGCCTTCAAATAGTAACGCTCCGTCTGCTCTGCGGAACCGCCAACCTCCTTCAGTTCCATCGGAGGGAACATCGAGTCGGCGTAGTAGGGAAGGTGGCCCGAGGTTTGGTACATCTTCTCGCGTGCTACATGCGGGGTGCGGACACGCACGTAGCCCGCAGCAAATTCGGTTTCCTTCGCGAGCTTTTCCAGTTCCTCCACCATGGCCGCGCCTTTCGGCAGCCAGAGGGGAAGGCCAGGCCCGGTGTAGTCCGGATCCATGGCGAACAAACCCATCTCGGCCCCGATTTTGCGATGGTCTCGTTTCTTCGCCTCTTCAAGCATGGTGAAGTAGGCCTCCAGCTCGGTCTTGTTTTTGAACGCCGTGCCGTAGATGCGTTGGAGCTGGGGATTTTTCTCGTCGCCTTTATAGTAGGCGCTGGCGACATGGGTGAGCTTGAAGCCTCCGATGTTTCCGGTGCGCATCACGTGCGGTCCTGCGCAGAGATCGATGAAATCGCCGTTTTTAAAATAGGAGATCGGTTCGCCTTCCGGAATCTGGTTGAGCAGGTCGAGTTTGAATTTGCTGGGGTTGCTGGGGCGTTCCGCCAACCCCCCGAGGCGTCCGCTCCGCGCGTCCTGGATGGCCTGTTCGCGCGTGACGATCACTTTTTCGAAAGTGTGGTTTGCTTTGATCTCCTTCTTCATCTCGGCCTCGATGGCGGCGAAATCCTCGGGGGAGATGCGGTGGGTGAGATCCAGATCGTAGTAGAAACCGTTTTCGACAGGCGGTCCGTAGGCGAACTGGGCGTCGGGCCAGAGGCGCAGGATGGCGGTCGCCATCACGTGCGCGCAAGAGTGACGAATCCGCTCGAGATCCGTCATTTTGTCACGCTGGTCGAGCGTCTTGCGTTCGTTTTCGGGAGCCTTGGTTTCCATGGGGAAAAGACCATCTCACCCCGGGGAGGCGTCGGGGTCAAGACTTCTCATCAATGGAAGCGCCGCTCCTCAGCCCAGAATGCTTCGGGTAAAGGTGCGAAGACGAATGGGGGCGGATGAGCCACGGATGATTCTTGGAGGGCGACGCTTCGTCGTCGCCATTTTTCCCATTTGGGTAGGCGACGACGGAGCGTCGCCCTCCAAAGAATCTTCACAGCCCGAGCACGACACGCACCATCCCCTTTTCCACAGTCACATTTTTCAGAAGCAACCGAGCAGCCTGTATTTTGAGATCCGTGTCGGTGAGGGTATAGACGGGCCGACGTTTCAAATATTCCTGGGCGAGCTGGGTGGCCGTGGACTTGAGCTGGGAGGCGTATTCCTCCTTCAAGCCCTCGGCCTTGATCGCATCGATCCGAAAGTCATCGAGAAAAATCTGGCCGAGAGTCGCATCATAACGTAGTTCCCCGGACATCAGGGCTGTGGCACAGAGGGGTTTTCCGTTCCAATTTAGGTTGCTGATCTCGTCCGCCTGGAAACCGATACGTTTCGAACCGTCCTGGAGGATGACGCGTGGATTCTGAATCTTGATGTTGAGGAACCCCAAAAACGTTTTTTCCATGGGGAAGGCACTTTCGAGTCTCTGTTGAATCTCACCCTGGGTGAAAGTGAGCGTGTAGGTCTTGTCACGCAACCCATAGAGAGCCGCGGTGGTCAGGCATGCCACAAGGGCCAGTCCAATAAAAATTTTGTTCATTCAAGAGGAGGGGTGGGCCGAGGCGAGGGCTATTGATTCAAACAAACTCCAAAAAGGAAAAGAAGCAACCCAAGAAATCCAAAAAACAATCCGCCGGAACGATTCACGTGAAAATGATGGATGAAATCTTTCATCCTGAGCTTGAGCGTCGTCGAAGGGTAAGGATCTTTCCGTTCCAGCAAATCTGGGTCATTGCGTCAGAAAGAGATTTTTCGCTTCGCTCAGAACGAAGAATTTGAATGTTCTTTGCAAGGGTAGGAAATCAGTTCCATGCAAACCTGATCCGGCTCATTGGGGTAAGCCGAGTCCCTCGCTTTGTGGCAAGAGGCATTAATTTGTCAGTTCCAGCATGGCAATTTCCCATGCCAGGGATTCGTTCACATTCCGACCGAGACGTTTGGCCAGTTTTTCAAGAACATCGACCGCACGGTGGTTCGATTTTTGTGTGTGGTACCATTCTACCATGAGTCGCAGCAGCCGTCCCCGTTCACGCAGGTAGTCCGCCTGGGCCTGGGCTTCGAGTTGTTCTTCCAAAAGCTTTCGCTGACTGGACTCCAAATTATCCAGGGAGGGATCGTCGAGGAGTTTTTCCGCGTCGGCGAGCTTAGCTTCTCTCACCTCTTTCAGAAGTCCGAGGATACGGCCGACGATCTGGTAGGCGCGAAAAATGGGGGACTCTGCCGAGGGTACGGACTGGGTGAATTCCTCGAGCCAGGTTTCCACCTGTGTTTCATGTTCCGTTTTGGATTTGTGCGGGGCGGGACGGAAGCGGACGCGCAGACACCGGGAGAGAATGGTGTCCTTCAATTGCTGGGGCTCATCCGTCAACAGCAGCAGCATGGTCTTTGAGGGTGGTTCCTCGAGGGTTTTGAGAATGGCGTCCTGTGCTTCGGGTTGAAGGCGGTCGGCGGTATGAATGAGGGCGACTTTCATGCGAGCCCGGCTTGCCTTGAGGTAGATCGATTTTTCGAGATCGCGCACCTGGGAGATGACGATACGGCGGGACTTGGATTCGGCGCGAATGGCGTGGACGTCCGGGTGGGATCCTTTCGCAATGGTCATGCACGATTCGCATGTTCCGCAAAAATCGCCGTCGTTTTTTTCGCAATTAAGCGCCTGCGCGAAGGCGAGGGCGACGGATTCCGTCTCGGATTCCTCGCCCGTCATCAGGTAGGCATGGTGCAACCGCTCATTGGCGATGGCCGATTGAAGCAGGCGGGCTACGAGGGATTGGGATTTGAGGGAGGACCACATTTCAGTTGAAGTCGACAGTTGAGAGTTGAGAGGTCGGAAGCAGAATCCTTTTTAAACTCTCAACTCTCAGCTCTCAACTCTCAACTTGCCGCCGGATGCAGCGCTTCCAAAAATCCCGCTCCGAGAATGTCCGTCTGCCACTTCATCCAGCGCTCGGTCTGCTCAAGCTCCTCCCGGGTTTTCGGCGCCCGCCCGGCGATGGCTTCGAGCATCCAGTTGGAGGACAGGATGGAGGGGTCGAGATTCAATTCCTTCGCCTTGGCGTTTCGCACCTCCTTGAGACGGGTCATGCGCGGCGAGAAGTTCGGGTCGAACGGGGGCCGCTTTCCGCGGGGAGTTTTTTCCGGATAGTCCTCTGGAGGAAGGCTCCATGCCCGTTGGAGCGCGGCGCAAAATGCATCGTACCGTTTCCGACGCCAGCGCGGGGGAATATCGGGGATGGACGGGATGTCGGAGGGGCCATGTTCAGCCGCCCATTGAGTCCAACGGATCAATTTCTCGTTGTGGCACACCATGAACGGGGGGCGATCCCAGTCCCGTGCCTCTTGATCCCGCCATTTCCAGAGTTCCCGCAACATCGCGAGCTGTTTTCGGTCGAGATCAAAGGATCCCTTGATTCTCCAGACGTCCTCCTCCGACCGGGGTTTCGGAGTGGAGGAGACTTCGACAAGGAGGGCGCACTGCTGACGATGCCACTCGATGCGTCCGAGGGAGGTCAGCTCCTCCCGTAAATATTGGGTGATTTTCGGCAGATGTGCGGTGTCCTCGACAGCGTATTTCAGCAGGCGCTCAGGCAGGGGGCGTTGCGACCAATCCGCTTTCTGAGCGCCGGCATCCACTTCTTTGCCAATGTATTTTCGCACGAGCGCATCGAGTCCAAGTCCGGTGTGACCGGCGAGACGGGCCGCATGCATGGTGTCGAAAATTTCACGGGGTGTGAAGGAGTAGCCTTCCCGGAGTAATTTCAAATCGTAATCGGCGCCATGGAAGACGAGGAGTTTATCCCGTAGCGCGTCGATCAACGGTTTCAGGTCGAGCTGGGCGAGGGGGTCGACGAGGAAGGAGGTGTGATTGTCCCCCGTTTGAAGGGTGAACTGAAAGAGGCAGACCTTCTCGAAGTAGTGGTGCATGCTGTCCGCCTCCGTGTCGATGTAGACTTCGGTCGCGGGCGCAATCGCATTGATCAGAGGTGTCAGCTCGTGGGCTTGGGTAATGGGCTGGATCAGATCAGACATCGGTATTGAGAAGGAGAACGAAGAAATTCATCGCGGCGCCAATCCCGAACGATAGTTCTCTCCCATCAGGAATCGGGCTGCGGAGATCAAAGCATCGTTCCACCACGTCTGTCATCCCGGGAGAGACGAATAATGTCAAGCCTGCTCGTCTCGAATTCCAGAAGAGTATTACAACCGCTTCTTGAGAAGGGGGGAAACCTGCCGGGAAATCGAGTCGCAAACATCTTCGATGTTTCCGGAGGCATCGATCACTTTAATGCGTCGCGGCTCCATGCGTGCGAGGGAACGGAATCCCCGTCGTACGGTTTCATAGAAAGAGCGGCGTTGCTGTTCCATGCGGTCGCGTTTACGGGTTCGGCTCTGGGCACGGGCGAGCCCCGTCCGGGTGTCCATATCCAGGACCAGGGTGAGATCGGGGACTCGTCCCCCCGTGGCGAAGGTGTTGAGGCGGGCGATGAAGGTTCGGTCCAGTTTGCGACCGAGGCCTTGATAGACTGTCGTTGAATCCACAAACCGGTCACACAGGACGATGTCGCCGCGTGCGAGGGCGGGAAGGATTTTTTCACGGACGAGCTGCGCCCGGCTGGCGGAGAAAAGAAGAAGCTCGGTTTGGTGGGTCATGCGAGCGTTCGATTTGCTGAATTGAAGCAGATGCCGGATGGATTCGCCGATGGGGGTGCCTCCGGGTTCGCGCAGCACCAGGACGGAATAACCCAGCCGTTTCAGCCGCGTGCCGAGAAGCCGGATCTGGGTGGACTTGCCGCAACCCTCCGAGCCTTCGAAGGTGATGAAGAGGCCTTGTTTGCGTTTCACGAGTTTTTGATTCTCACCAAGAAATGGCTGTAGCGGCGCTCATAGACCGCCCCTACAACTTTGTTTCAAAAAATTCACCGTTGAAATCATGACGTCGGATTTTTTCGGGTGCGGGCGACGATCTGATTGGCATCGAGGAGAGCTTCGTAGGATTCGCCTGCATCGGCCCACCATCCGGAGAGAACCTCGTGGTGGAGCATGCCTTTTTTTAAATAGGCATTATTCAAATCGGTCACTTCCAGTTCCCCGCGTTTCGAGGGTTTGAGGGTGCGGATGAGATCGAACACATCCTCGTCGTACATGTAGATGCCAATCACAGCGAATTCCGACTTGGGCTTCTTCGGCTTTTCCTCGATATCGACGATCTTCCCTTTCTTGAACACCGGCACTCCGTAGGGGCGGGGATCGGGAAGTTTTTTCAGATAGACAAGGGCCCCCTCGTCGAGTTCCTGAAATTTTCGGACTCCGGGGAGAATGCCCTTTTCGACGAGATTGTCACCAAGGATGACGACGATGCGGTGTCCCCGCGCAAAAGGTTCCGCGAGGCTCAGAGCCTGGGCGATGCCGCCCTCGCCCTCCTGATAGGCGTAGTTGATGTGATCCAGTCCAAAGTCTTTTCCGTTTCCGATAAGACGGAGGAAATCCCCGGCATTGTTGCCACCGGTGACGATGAGGATGTCGTGTATGCCCGCATCGACGAGGGTCTGGATGGGGTAGAAAATCATCGGTTTGTCGTAAACCGGAAGCAGGTGCTTGTTGGTGATGCGGGTGAGGGGGCGCAGGCGTGTGCCGAGGCCTCCCGCAAGAATGATGCCCTTGATGGGTTTCGAACTCATGAAAACACTATATGAATCCCACCTGCGGCTGTCACGGAATTTGGGATTTCCTGGGGGCGGGTTTCACGAGCCTGTCACAGACCTCAAGAGCGGCCTCGATGTTTTTGGGGTTTCGATGAAACCCTCCGTGATCGCCATCCGGGTCCTCCATGAAGAGATCCACCTTGCCGCCGAAACGTTCCAGCCATTCCTGCGTGTTGTGCATGGCCTCGCAACCGTCGCGTTCGGGATGATCATCCCTGCCGCCGCAATAGAGAATCCAGTGTGTTTGTTCAAATGCCTTGAAGCCGAACTTGCCGAAGGTGATGTCGCGGTAGAGGGGGTAGTCCGGGCTTGCCCCACCTGCGTTGGCGATGCATGCCCCGAAGAGGTGGGTGTTGGAACGGACATCGAGCGAGGCGATGGCATAGGTGTTTGCGGCGCCACGGCTGAAACCATGCAACACGGCGCGACCGGGGGTCACCCCCAGTTCCCTCAAGGTGGACTGGATCATGGGGTAGATTCCCTCAGGGGTATAGTAGTCGGATATCTCCTCGCCCTGGCCGAACCACCACTGAATGGCAAGGATGCCATAGCCATGTTTTTCTGCAAACCGTTGCCACAGAAAAAATTCATCCAACGCCCAGCTTGCATGGCCGTGGAGTGTGACAATGATGGGACTGTTGGGCTTGGGAACCCAGAGCACATAGAAACTCTGTCCATCCGGTGTCGGAAAGATCTGCGCCTTGTGCTGGAGGGCGAAAGCATAACGGTCCGGGTGCGCTGCTTTCGCCTGATTGAGCAGTTTTTCGAATGGGGAGAGCGCCTGTTCCGGGGGGGGCTCGGCGCATACCGAAGCCATGCATCCCAGGATGCAGAAAAAAAGGATGAAGCTATTTTTCATGACGATCCTCGCGTTTCTTCCAAATGCCCATGCGAACACTCTGGATGATCACAAAAATCCAGCCGAGCAGGAAGACGGGAAGAAAATACCATAAATGGAAGGATGCGAGAAGCAGGATGATGAAGAGCATGCTGAGAGTGAAACAGCCTCCCACCACAAAATTCTCCTTGAATTGACGACTGGGCATAGGGGGATGCGCGATGGAGTTACAGGCCGAGTGTTTTCAGCATCTTGCCCACGACTTTTTCAGCCGCAAAAAATTCTTCGGCAATCTGACGTGCGCGTTGCGCATGCTTGTCGTAGTCAAAGGCGATGGCATCGACCGCCTGGATGATGTCATGGATGTTTTGGAAGGTAAAAAGACCTTCACCGGTGGGGATGAATTTTCCGAAGAGTGTGTCCTGTGTGATGACGGGTTTGCCGGCTGCGAGATAGCACGCGCTGCGATCGCTGAACCAGCCGGTCTTGAGACGGATGTATTGATCCTTTGCCGCAGTCCATTCGATATCGCTTTCCTGAATGTACTGGATGTAGGAATCGAAATCACAGGAAAGAGGATGGGGATTGGTGGTCCGCCAGCCTTGTCGTGCAAAAAGATCTTTCGAAGCGGGATCGCGACTCATATCGGTCGCAAGTTCCCACACACAGTCCGTTTTTCCGACGGCACGTGGAGTGTCGCAGAATTTCAGGAACTCGAAGGTTTTCGACCAGTAGTAGATCTGGTTTTTCCAAACGATGTCCTTCCCCTTGGTCTCCCAGTTGGCGATGCTGGTGATACGAGTTTCCCGGCGCCTGGCTTTCGAGGAGGGTGCACCCCAGAAATCGAGAACGACGGGCTGTCGAGTGGCATGCCAAGTGAATTCTCCCGTGGGCAGAGGGCATCCGGGCTGACCGATGTTTTCCCCGAAGGTAAAGTGGGCGTGATGCTGTTTGAGGTACTGGATCGTGTCCTCGATCTTTTTATCGAGCTTGATCTGTTCGACTCCGGGATCACTTTCGATATAGACGAGGCAGCGGGATTTCAACACCTCGTCATGCAGTTCCTGGGCGCCGCAGATGTTGAAAGTTGCCTCCGATTCGGCGAATGCACTTGCGATCTGACATTCGGTGAGATCCCCGAATACGGACATGGGGTCGGTGAAACGCGCCCGGTACGCCCATTGAAAACCAAATCGTTTGGCCAGTTTGCCGGTGATGGCGGCCACCTTGGCAATCACGGCCTCCCCGCTTTCAAACGATTCAGGATCGTAGGGAATGCGGGCGGTGTCCTCGATGTAGATGGGATCGTAGCCCAGTCGCTTCAAGCCGACGATGTAGTGCAGGTGCTGCCAGACCACTCCCGCGATGGGACAGGTGGTCATGAATCCCGTCACCACAATGCGTTTTTTCATCGAGGGCATTTAGACATGCCGATCGGAGCTGGGCAAGTCCCTTGCGCGGGAAGCGGATCAGAATTCGAAGGCGAGATTGACCACGGACTGGGGTTTTGCGGAGAACGTCTGGGTTTTCTGCGGCCGCGTCCCGACCCAGCCTGGCGGAAGATCGATGGAACAGATGGCGGCATAGTCCCCGGGTTCGAGGCTGATCCAGAAATTGCCCGTCAAGGGATCCGCCACAGTCTGTGCCACTTTGGTTTGGGGCGCACCGCTTCGGAAAAATTCAACCAGCACGCGACGTGATTGCTTCCCCACCGAAGGGGACGGATCTCCGGATTTGAAGAAAACATTTCCAAGCACACTCACGACGGAGTGGGTTTCGCGGGCGCGGGTGTCGGCAAGGAGCGCCGCGCTTTGCCGGGCCTGTTCGGTCTGACTGCGAAGAAGGTCCAGCTCCGCCTTGAGTTTGCTCTCGGCGGGTGTCAGGCATCGTTCCAGTCCGGAGATCCTCGTCTTGGCGACCACGAGGGTCCCGTCGACAATCACGTCAAAGGATGCCCAATCTTTTTCGAGGTCGGTGATCACGATCTTCATTCCCCGTTTCAATGCCGGTGCGGAATCAAGACCGATAAATGTGGGCGATTCCTGGATGGCCTGGGCGGTACAGCCGATTTCCAAGGCGGGGCTTTCGGGTTCGATCCCGAGGACAGGTGAGAGCAGAAGACCGAGAATCAGGGGTTGAAGGTGCATAATGAGGGCTTTTGGATTGGACGCTTGAAAGCCCTGTTCCATTCAACAAACTGGAAGGCGTTCTCAAATAGCCCGCGCCTTGGTTTTCCTTTTGGGGGAGCAAACAAAACACCTGCATTGTTGATTGTCTCCTTCTTCGCGCTTTCGCTTGAAGCTTTATCCATTCTGCGAATGGAGACTTCAGATCTTTTTGACGATCTGGGATGGATTTCCTGCGACGACCACATTGGGTGGCACGTCCCGCGTCACCACGGCTCCGGCGCCGATCACGGAATTTTCGCCGATCGTCACGCCCTTCAAAATCACCGCGCCCATGCCGATCCAGACGTTGTCGCCGATGCGAATGGGTTTGGTGGGGATGGGGGGACGCTCAGCCTTCGTATAGGGATTGAGCACAAGGGCATCCTGTTTGCGCTGGACGGGATCGAGCGGATGGAAATCGGAGTCGGCAATCCCGACATTCCATGAAATGAGACAATAGTTTCCAATGGTGACCTCATCTTCGCACATGATGAGGGCGCCATTGAGCAGCGTGTAGTCGCCGATGGTACAGCGACCGTTTCCCTTCACGGCGAAGGAGCATCCGGCGTAGACGGAGCAATATTCGCCGAATTTCACAGCTGGTTTTTGCTTCGACGTGCAGAAGCGGAAGACCTGCGCCGTCTCGAGCCAGAAGCCGTCGCCGAACTCCACATTGGGCGGGACTTCGCCATTGTACCAGTCGTGTTCGACGCGGCGGTTGAGGACATTGGTGGGCATGGATTCGAGAATATCAGATCACGCAGTCCCGGCAAGGTTGGAGAAAAACGTGTGGGCGATGCATTTCGCGCAGCAGAATTTTTGAGAGACGCTCTGTGTGGCTACGAACGATCCCAATAAAGTCGTTTTCCTAAATAGACAATGATCAGAACCAGAGTCATGCCAAAGGCGAAATTTTCGTGAAACAGGAAGTGCCGGGCGCCGCTGAGAACAAGCAGCGTAAGAAGCAGGAGAATCGTCAGGAGAAAGTGTCCTCTGAGGAAAATAAGCGATGTGGTGTAGTTCTGCGAAAAGCTTCCCAGACAGCAAAAAAGACTCACCAAGGGAACACTCAGATAAATTATCAAAATATGACGCCAGTCCTGATGGATATAAGTTTCAATGGCCTGAAAATGGGGAAGTTCCGGATAAATAATGGGGTTTTTGTACAAAATCCCGCGGCGACCGTAAGAAATTCCGCTCCTCGGTATCAAAATGCAAGAAACCCATAAAATCCCATGGAAAAAGGGAATGAGCAGTCGCTTCAATTTTTCTTCCAACTCCAAGGTGTCTGCTTCCCAGAAAGCCTTCGAATCAAAGGCTCGTTTATCTGTTCGTTCCGGAACGAAAGATTGAAGGCTATTTGCTGCGAACCATAATATTTGGCAGGGGAAGCATGCTTGGACAGTACAATTTTCACTTGTGCCAGTGAAGGCAGGCCGCATGGGATGATGACAGGATGGACACGTTTTAGAGGAAACTTCAATGCTGCTGGTCGCGTTTTGCCAGAATGCGTTCGCCACTTTGGGATCAGCCCATTTTCGAAATTGAGCGAGATTAATTGCCTGTCCCTTGCATCGGATACAATGCCAAAAGGTATGATTCTCGTCTTTCATGACCAAAGACGCTCCGCAATCCGGACAGTCCATGAGGAGAGGGCCTTCCATAAAAGTCATTAAATCAAAGAGCCTATCTATGTCCTTGTTTGGGAATGATAAAGTTTTGAGTAAGCGCCGCCCTGTTTCAGCAGTTCGGGACCCGTGCCATGCTCGGCGAGGACGCCGTTTTCCAGCACGAAAATTTGATCGCAATCGTGAATGGTGGTGATGCGATGGGTGACGATGATGGTGGTGCGTCCCTTCATCAATTCACGCAGGGTGTCCATGATGGAGACCTCTGTTTGCGGATCGAGGGCGGAGGTGGGTTCATCGAGGAGGAGGATGGGCGCGTTCTTCAAAAACGCGCGGGCGATGCCGATGCGCTGGCGTTGTCCGACGGAAAGGCGGATGCCGCGTTCGCCGACTTCGGTGGCATAGCCCTTCGCAGTCTCCTTCACGAACTCGTCTACCCGTGCGGCGATGGCGGCTTTTTCGATTTCCGCATCCGTGGCGCCGAGTTTTCCATAACCGATGTTGTCGCGGATGGTACCTGCGAGCAGCATGGTGTCCTGGAGCACGATCCCGATCTGTTCGCGGAGGGATTTTTTCTTCAGGCTCCGCAGATCTGTTCCATCGAGGGAAACGGCGCCCTGGGATGGATCATAAAACCGGGGAATCAAACTCAGGAGGGTGGTTTTCCCAGCGCCTGTGGCGCCGACGAAGGCGATGCGCTGGCCGGGGGTGATGCGCAGGGAGACATCCTTCAGGATGAGGCGGGAGTCATCGTAGCCAAAGGCCACGCTCTTGAATTCAACCACACCGCCGACATGTTTCACGGTGGTGGCTCCCGGCTGATCGGGCACATCCTCTTTGGTGTCCAGAATCTCAAATACCCGTTGTGCGCCGGCTGCTGCGCCTTCGAGGGCGAAGGAAGTGTAGGTGAGCGACTGAAGCGGTTGGTAGAGCATCGCGAGATAGGCGACGAAGACGGTGAGATCTCCGAGCTGGATGGTGCCGGCGATGACGTGACGCGCGGCGAAATAGATCATGGCGGAGGTGCTGACGCCCATGAGGGAACCGATGACAAGCGCGGAGCTGAGCTGGGTCATGGTGAGTTTGAGATTGGCGCTTAGACTGCGGTGGGCCTGCTGTTGGAATCGATCGAGCTCGTAGTCTTCCCGGCCAAAGGCATGAACGATCCGGATGGCGTTGAGTCCCTCCTGGGTGCGGGTGGTGAGTTCGCTTTCACTTTCGGAGATTGAAGTGGATTCCCGACGGATCCGGTCGGCATAGTGATGAATGGAATAGAAAAGAAGGGGGCCGATGGTGATGGCGAGCAGAGTGAGCTGCCAGTTCATGCGGAACATGATCACCGCGGTCCCCACAAGGGTGATCACAGCCGTAAAAATGGGGGAGACTCCGCGATTGAGGATGGTTTGAATGGCCTGGGCATCGTAGCTGACGCGAAACATGGAGTCGCCGGAGCTCCGGGTGTCGTGAAACTTGAGGGAAAGACGTTGAAGGTGTGCAAAGAGATCACATCGGATGCGAACGAGCGCCTTGAGTCCTATTTGGACAAGCATGTAGCTATTGATCAGGCTGAAAAGTCCACTCAGTAGATGCAGTCCCACCAGGGCCAGGCAAAGTGTAAGCAGGAAATGGAGATTGTGGTATGAGGCTGTGTCGCCGTTGGGAGTGAGGATGGAATCGATGATGAATTTGAACGGCCACGGCTTGAGCAGGTCGGCACCGATATTCAGAAGCACGAAGACAAGGGCAAATAGAATACTCCCCTTATACGGAGCATAAGTGCGCAGCGTTCTGCGATAGACTGACCAGCGGGAAGTCGTTTGTGCCATGGGAAACTGTTTTAGAGTAAAGGGGTTTTGAGACGAGTTCGAGTGAAAATCGGATCGAAAGCAATTTGCCCATGCTATCATCCTTCGCTTCGCTCAGGATGACAGATCATGCTTTGCTCTTTAAATCTGTGTGAATCTGCGTCAATCTGCGGTTTCTTCTGATTCTGCACAGAATGAATTTATGAGTGACATCCAACCGCTGCTTCTTGGAGGAGAATGGACGACAGGTGACGATGTTCAGGAGGTCCGGGCTCCCTACAAAAATGCGCTGATCGGGCGCGTGGCGCGAGCCGGTGAAAAACAATCGGCCCTGGCCGTGCAGAAGGCGGTGGAGGCATTTCGCACGTTTGGGAAAACCCCGGTTCATGTGCGGCGGGGAATTCTTTTGCGTGTCGCCGCGTTGATTGGGGAGCGTCACGACCAATTGGTGGATCTTCTTTCGCGCGAAGCAGGCAAGCCGGTGATGTTTTCGTCGGCGGAGGTGAAGCGGATGAAGGTGACGTTCGAACTGGCCGCCGCGGAGCTGACGCGTTTTGGCGGCGAGGTGCTACCTGTTGATTTTGACGAACGCGCCGAGAATTGTGAATGTATGGTCCGGCGGTTTCCGATCGGGGTGGTGGCGGCGATTGTGCCTTACAACTGGCCCTTCAATCTGGCGGCGCACAAAATTGCGCCCGCGTTGGCTGTCGGGAATACCCTGGTGATCAAGCCTGCGACGGCGACACCCCTATCAACGCTGACGCTCGGCCGGATTCTCATGGATGCGGGCGTTCCCCCCGGGGTGGTTTCCATTCTTCCGTGCGCCTCCTCGATTGCGCAGAAATGGGTGGAGGATCCACGTGTGGCGATGGTCTCCTTCACCGGATCCCCTGCGGTGGGATGGCATCTGAAGGCGATTTCGGGAAGGAAAAAAGTGGCGCTTGAGCTGGGTGGAAATGCGGCGCTGGTGGTGCATGAGGATGCCGATCTGGAACGAGCGGTGCAGCGCACCGTGATCGGAGGCTTCGGTTATGCAGGCCAGGTTTGCATCTCCGTGCAACGCGTGTTTGCGCATGAAGCGATTTACAAAAAATTTTCTGCGATGCTTGCCGAGGCGACGAAGCAATGTCCCTTTGGCGATCCGATGGATCCCAAGGTGGTATGCGGTCCCCTGATCGACGAAAACAACGCAAAACGTATTCATCAGTGGATCGACGAGGCTGTGAAAGACGGTGCGCGTGTGCTGGCGGGAGGCAAACTCGAGGGAAATCTGCTCAGTCCCACGCTGATCGACCTGGTGAAGCCTTCGATGAAGGTGTGCGCCCAGGAGGTGTTCGGCCCGGTGGTGACGCTTGAATCGTACAAGGATTGGAAGGACGCCCTGCGACGGGTGAATGATTCCACATTCGGGCTACAGGCAGGCGTGTTTACGCGGGATGCAGACCGCATTCATCAGGCCTTTCGCGAGTTGGAAGTGGGCGGAGTAATCGCAAATGATTTTCCGACCATGCGGGTCGACAACTTTCCCTATGGCGGCGTGAAGGACTCCGGTTTCGGCCGCGAGGGGGTGCGCTATGCGATGGAGGAGATGACGGAGTTGAAGACTCTTTTTACGCGTTACTAGCAGGATGGTTAAATCCGGGTGCAAGTTGCGTCTCACCCCTACATCTCATCCTTTTCCTGCCAGCCGGTGACTTTTCCGTTTTCGAAGTTCACTTCGAAGGCGTCCCTCACTCTTAGCAGATCCACCCGGTCGTATTCCTGGTAAACAATCCGGGTGCCGTCCGCGGTGCGACCGGAAACGTTGCGCCAGACGGGCACCTCCTCGGAGCGGAGGTGGGTGTAAATCCATGTCTCCAGCTTCACCCCTTTTTTCAAGCCATGCAAGGTACGGGCGGGCCGGCCTAGAGCAAAGTAAACAGCATCGGTGTTCATCCCTTCCATCACCTCGCCGTGGGAGGCTGCCTCCTGGAATTTTTTCGGCAGGGATGCATATGCGTCGGGACGCTCCTTGATGCGTGCCTGCGGCGAGGCGCAGCCGGCGAGGAAAAGGGCCAGAGCCGCTCCAAGGAGCGGAAGGAGCACAGAGCGTGTCATCCTCCCAATGTAGCAGGAATCGACTGCTTGTAAATTGGTGCGGCGACGACGGAGCACCGCCCTCCGGCTACATTTGTAATTCGTGTCCAACCTTAGCTTCTTGTCTTTGAGAGGAATCATCTGTTCGGAGGGCGGCGCTTCGTCGCCGCCTTTCAGAGTTTACAAAATGGACGGTTCTCATTCAAAAGAAGGGGTGCTCAAGCAGAGGCGAATCCCCATCCATTTGCCGGTTTCACAGAATCTAGCCCGCCCTGCGCTCATCTTTGTCACCATCTGCACCTCGAAACGCAGAAAAATTCTCGCTCATCCTGAAATGGCACATCTTTGCACCACTGCCTGGAAAGCTTCCAAAGGCTGGCTTGTAGGTCGATATGTGATCATGCCCGACCATGTTCATTTTTTTGTTTCTCCTGATGTTCATGGTGAGCATCCGCTGAACAAATGGGTGCAATTTTGGAAGTCGTTGGTTTCACTTCGTGCGCCGAAGGCGATTGAACGGCCTTTGTGGCAGCCGAGTTTTTGGGATCGTGAATTGAGGTGGGAGGAGAGTTACGCTCAGAAGTGGGAATATGTCCGAAACAACCCAGTACGACATGCATTGGTGGCCGACGCGACAAGTTGGCCGTACCAAGGTGAACTGAATCTTTTTCAATGGTAAAGGCGGCGACAAAGCGCCGCCCTCCGATTCAGAAAGGGAGCATGAGAAAGGGAGCATGGGGTTGTTGTTGGACCCGTTTCTGAAACCTCTCAACTCATGCTCACTGATTCTGCAACACGACTGCCTGGGGTCTTTCGAAGAGATCTCCCTGCAAGTAGGAGGGACCTCGTGAACGAACGCGTGTCCGGTGGGGTTGGTCCTTGTGGAGAATGTGTTTGATGGCGCGCTCCAGAAGGCTGGCGACGCGATCGTCCTGGGTTTGTGAACGGGTCATCTCTTTCTCCTTCATGCGTGCTTTGAATTGCACAAAAGCGGTAAGGAGATAGGGGATGACGCTGTTGCGCTGAATGTCCTCCACGCCGAGGCGACAGAGGTGGCATCCATTTTCATTCGCCTTTCGTCCCTCCTTCTCGAGCAGGGCGGTCAGGTATTGCAGGCCGTTCATTCCATTCACGTCGGTCTGATCGGGATCGCCGCAGATGACGATCTTCGAAAACGGACCGAGCCGCGTGACGGCCATTTTGATCTGTTCCACCGTGGTGTTTTGAGCCTCGTCGATGATGACAAAGCTTTCGCTGAAGGTCCTGCCGCGCATGAATGCGAGCGGGGCGGCGGAAATGTGTTTGGCTCCAAGCAACGCCTTGAGGGTGGGGTCCGGAAGGAAGGCGGTGAGCTTGTCGTAGAACGGTTCGAGGTAGGGACCGATCTTATCATCCACATTACCGGGGAGATATCCCATTTCCTCTCCACCGGCTTCCACGAGGGGACGGCAGAGAATGAGATCGGCGAATCGACCGTTAAGAACACCTTCCAGACCTTTGCGAACGGCGAGCAACGTCTTGCCTGTGCCGGCGGGCCCCGTCAGGACGACGATTTTAGTGTCCGGGTGTTGAAGCGTGTCGATGAAATGCTGTTGATTGGGGCGAAATACGAGCGGCCGCATCTTCGGAATATTGCCGCGGTATTTGGGCCGGTTGACAAGTTTTGGAGAGCTGATTCCAGCGAGGTGGGGATCGGTTTCCTCGGTGTTTTGGGGTTGGGGGTCGTTTTTTTGAGCGAGGCGTTCCTGGTGTTCGAGCTTGCCGTTGGGATTCTTTTGTTTGCGTTTGCTCATAGCGGAGGAAAACCGCGAATTCGGGGTTGAAGGGTTGAAACGACACAGTTTCCGAGAGCTTCCCGAAGGACTGGCGGGAAGGATTGCGCATTTGTAAACACTTGCGCATCAAGCACATACACACTCTGCCACGAATGTAAAATTCCCGCAAGGAAAATGCGAGAATTTGAAAATTTGCTATGAAGCGCGGGCAACCTGATGTCCGATCATTTCCACGAGGAGGTCCTTGATCGTGTCCATGCGGGTGAGATCAGTAATCTGGGATCCCCTTGTGTCGGTGATGTGAAATTCGTCGGTAGCGACATTGTCCTTCGTCTGTACGCGGGCCTGTGCGATGTCGAGGCCGTTGAGGGTGAGGATTTGAAGAATGTCGTAGAGCAGACCCTGGCGATCGGGGGTGCGGAGTCGGAGAATGGTCGAGTGATTGGAGGTTTCGTTATCGAACTCAATTTTTGGGGTGAAATACCGGGTGTATTTCTTGGGAGCGCGGGTGCGGGCGTGTTCCTGTTTGAGGATATCGGAGAAGGGAACGTCGTCCACTCCACTGAGGGATTTCTTGAGGATGTTCGACATTCGGGTCATCTTCGGCTTGCTGGAGATGCTGTGTTGACGGGAATCGCACACCTGAAAGAGGTCGAGAATGAGATGATCGCTGCGGGTGTAGATGTCGGCATGAAGAATGTTCATGTCCGTCATGGCAAAAGATCCCGCGACCTTGGCGAAGAGGCCGTGGCGATTCCAGGTGCAGACGAGGGCCTCGGAATATTTCTGCTTGGGAAAATGCCGCCATTTCACGACGGGTGCGATCGCCTCCGCCTTGTCATCGAGGAGATTTCGGAAAAAGGTGTTTAATGCCTTCAGGTGCCAGACGATATCCTCGGGGGAGATGTTTCTCCAGTAACGGAGGGGCATGTGGCTGAAGTGGGCGTCGACTTCATCACGGCTGAGGTCGCGCGGAAGGAGCTTGGTGACGGGGGCGCGCAACGAATCACGGCGCTTGAGCAACGCGGAAGCGTCGAGTCGTGACAAACCGCTCCGGGATGTGGTCTCCCTGCCACTCTTCCTGGAGCGTGAAACTGTTCTCGAGGAGAGATTCAAACCACTGGCACCTTGCATGGTCAGCTGACTTTTTGCAAGTCTTCGCCAGTGGAAATAATGTCTTCGCACGCGGGAATGAAATCGCCCGCGAGTGCTTCGGTCAGGGATTGATACCGCCGGATCCTCCAGTCACAGAAAACCGGGAGGGCCTTGTAGAGTTTTGGATCGGTGAAAGGGGTGGATTCCTCCAACTCCTGTTTCGGCTTCATCACTTCGGACCACTCCAGGATCAGATCTCTCGGATGGGGGCAGTAGGATGACATGGTGCTCATAAAGACAGCACGGGATATGCCACCCCGACGTGTCGGCACCGATTCTGGAAAATGAAGGAAAAACCTCTCGGATCCCCATAAATTTGATCAAAACTGGGAAGCAAATTTGAAAAATTCTTCTCAAATTTGACATTCACAAGGAGCGTCACATCCGTCCTTTTCAAAGCCTGATTCCGGGGTTACATTTCGGGCAGGGTATGGAGAAGATCACGTATGCGTCGCTTGGATCCCTGGGAGAGGGATTTCACCACTCCTTTGAGGATGCGGTGACGCGGGTGCGATCCTCCCTGGGCGGAGTTCATCCGCTTTGGATTGACGGCCGGAAGCAGCCCGCGCGGACGTCCTTTTCCGATTCCAGCCCGACCGATACCCGTTTGAAGCTCGGGCGTTTTTCCCAGGCAGGTGTGGCCCATTTGCAGCAAGCCATTGCGGGGGCGCGACGGGCGTTTCCCGGGTGGCGGGATCTGGGGTGGCGGCAGCGGATCGTGATGCTGCGCCGTGCTGCGGATCTCATCTGGCAGCGTCAATTTGAACTCGCAGCCGTTCTCGTTCTGGAGGTGGGAAAGAATCGCTTTGAAGCCATCGCCGAGGTGTCGGAGACAGCGGATCTGATCACCTACTATTGCGATCAGATGGAAAAGAACGGTGGGTACGACATTCCCATGTCGATGAGCGTGGCGGAGCAGACGCGCAGCGTGCTCAAGCCCTATGGAGTGTGGGGGGTCATCGCCCCCTTCAATTTTCCGATGGCCCTGGCTGCGGGAATGGCGGCGGGCGCTCTGGTGGCGGGAAACACCGTGGTGTTCAAGCCTGCAAGCGATACTCCCCTGAGTGGCTGGAAAATCGCCGAGATTTTCCGGGACGCGGGACTTCCCCCCGGGGTGTTCCAGTTCATCACCGGATCGGGAGGGGCGCTCGGACGTGAATTTCTGGAGAATCAGAACCTTGACGGCCTGATCTTCACCGGTTCGCGTGCGGTGGGATTGTCGCTCCTTCGACAGTTCGGCCAGAAACGCCATCGTCCGTGCATCACCGAGATGGGGGGAAAAAATCCGGCCATCATCATGCCTTCCGCCAACCTGCACCATGCGGTCGAGGGGGTTTATCGATCGGCGTTTGGCATGGGAGGCCAGAAATGTTCCGCCTGCTCCCGGGTGTATATTCATCGGGCCATTCGTAAAACGTTCATGGATCAGTTGATCGCAAAGACGGAGGCTTGTCGCGTGGGGGATCCGCTTGGACGCGATATTTTCCTGGGACCTCTCATCAACGAGCGTGCGGTGGGAGTGTATGCTGCAGCCGTGCGTCGTGGACGGCGCGAGGGAAGGGTGGTGTGTGGCGGACGCGTGCTCAAGGCGGGTGAATTCGAACACGGATTTTTCGTGGAGCCAGCGATCGTGGATCAACTGCCGAAGGAGTCTTCCCTGTTTCAGGACGAATACTTTGCTCCCGTTGTCGCCGTGGCCGAGATCAGCTCCCTGGATGAGGCGCTGCGCCTCGCAAACGACAGCGAATACGGTCTGACGGCCGGGATTTTCACAGAGGATTCAGAGGAGCGTGAACGGTTTTTCAGTCACATCGAAGCAGGGGTGACCTATTGCAACCGCCGGGGCGGGGCGACCACGGGCGCGTGGCCCGGGGTGCAATCCTTCGGTGGATGGAAATGCTCCGGTTCCAGCGGCAAAAGCGCCCTGGGTCCCCACTACGTCGCTCAATTCATGCGGGAGCAGAGTCAGACCATTGTGCATTGACTAAGGATTGGAAGAAGGCAGAAGACAAGAGTCAGAATTTCGGAGGGTGGAGCTTGGTATCTGCCTTCGTCTTGGTTCAGTTGACACCCCTCTTTATTCGGTCGATATTAGAAGGTGACGAGATGTCTCAAATTCTTCTCTATCAAGAAGTTGGGTGAGAAGAGAGGTGCGTTCACCATTACCGAGGTATTGGTCGTGATCTCGATTATTTCGGTACTGACGGCCCTGATTCTTCCCGCAGTGGAGGGAGCCAAGGAAAGTTCTCGATCAGTGCAGTGCATCAATAATTTGAGACAGATGGGGGTGGCGATTTCGCTATATGGCGAGGAATACGACGTTTATCTCGAAGCCGCACAGCCGGGGTCCGGTCCGAACCCCATTCCCTGGTATGTGACCCTTGGGCCTTATCTTTCGTGCAATACGACGCTGAATCCGGATGGCCGAACGGCAAGTGGATTGTCTCCCATTTTTGAGTGTCCCTCAAAAAAAATCAAAGTTCCTGGGGCGGATCCCGTCAACACCTATGGGATCATGCGGAGTCTGGTGGGAAATGAATATATTTACCCCCATACGGAACGAACTAGTGAAATGATTCTAGTCATTGATGCAACTCAATTTTCCGGGACCGGCCTTGTCGATGATGGATGGTCCGAGCTTTCGATTCCCCAGAACCGCTGGGCTTACGGATCCTTTGATCTGGCGACCGCGGAGGATCCGGCGGATCCGGGACCCGATCAGGATACGCGCATCGGTTTATTCAACCCCCGTTGGCGTCACACCGGAAAGGCGAACGCGGTATTCGTGGATGGACATGTGGCGGTTCTGAGGAAGGAAGATTACAAACTCAAGAACGTCGCGACCCCGCCGTGAGCCCCTTCTCTGGTTACAGACTGTCAGATGGATTTTGCACTTGTCCTTCGAGATCTCTGAAAGTGCAAATTTGTATGCAAAGCTAATGGCTGTCTCTGGAGCGATGCTCTTTGAGCATCGCTCCAGAGGCCTTTGGATTACTTCAGTGCGGAGAGACTGGCGCCAAAGTTGATGTGAAATACCTGATCTCCCAATACAAGGGCTGGAACGGATTTTACGCCCTTTTGTTCGGCTTCGTTGACACGTCCCTTGTCCTCGCCCAGGTGGACTACCTGGACATTGTATTTGTTGGGATCAAGAGCTTGAGCCACGTTCTGTTCTGCGCTGACACAGACCGGACAGCCTGCATGATAGAAGATAGCGTTTGATTTCATAGTGCGTTATTTGATTAATGGATATCAGTGATTTGATACCTTCATTCCAACCTGACATGGGATTGGAAATCTGAAAAGAGGGCACTATTTGGTAAGGTAGGTACCTTTCGGTAAGTTTCCCCAAAAAGAATCATTTCAAAAATGAAAAAAATTGCGACAAAAGTGAGTGTAAGTGAAATGGTGGAGAGTATTGTAGGGTGCAAGTGGTCTCTTGGAGTTTTGGCGCTGGTGCGACGTGGAGTCTGCCGTCCAGGAGCTATGGAACGCGAAGTGGAAGGACTCACGACGAAGGTTCTGAATGAACGACTGAAGAAAATGATGCGTTTTGGAATTCTGGAAAAGATTTCCTATCCCGAAGTTCCACCTCGTGTGGAATATCGTCTTACAAAATTCGGCCAACGTTTCCAAACCATCCTCGATGCTTTGGATCGATTGGAGAAATCTCGGTAAATTGTTTCCACAGAATGGATTCTACCATTTCAACATACTGAGGATTGAGGTCGCTATGAGGGCGAGAAGGATCACGATCCCGGTGATCCACCACACTGGTTTTAGTCCCGGGGGTTTGGCCGATTCGTTGAATTCCGAGGCGACAAACTCCTCGTAGTTGAATTCGTCGTCTCCCGAATCTATTCCGTCTGCTGCCGCGTCCTCCCTCCAGCCTGACCGGTGATCCGCGCCGCATTCAGGACACGCCTTTGCCTTGCGGGGGACATCGTTTCCACAGACGGGGCAGACCTCGGGGGGATTTTGCTTTGGATTCATTATGAGAGCATCCTATTTTGATCCATGAAAGGTAGGGGGCGCCGCGGTCGTGCCAGCGGCACGACCCTACCACAGATAGAACCCAAGTGAATCGATTGATTTTGATATGACCACCATCCTCCTCCTTCTGGCGAGCAATCTCTTCATGACGGTTGCCTGGTACGGGCATTTGAAATTCCGTCATGTGGAAATCTGGAAGGTGATATTGATCAGCTGGCTCATTGCCTTTTTCGAATACTGTCTTCAGGTCCCCGCCAATCGCTGGGGATACGGACAGTTTTCGGCGTTTCAATTGAAGATCATCCAGGAGGTAATCACTATCGTCGTTTTCATCGTTTTCGCCGTGCTGTATCTTCGCGAGCCGTCGCGATGGAACCATCTCGCGGCGTTCGGATGTGTGATGGCCGCCGTCTACTTTGCATTCCTGCCAAACCGGACGATGCCTTGAATAGGGAACTCTAACCCATCCTCGGCAGGATGGGGATCAGAATGTCTCGCGCAGAGATGCAGGGACGCGGAGTTTTTTTGACAGGATTTACAGGATTAAGATTAATCTTTTACCTGCGTCCCTGCGTCTCTGCGCGAGATTTTGGTATTCCGACTCCTGTCTTCCCTGTCCTTCGGAGCCTTGGCGAAGGAGGATGTCTCCTGACTTCTTTTTCTAGATTATCCCGAGGTCCTGCAGCGTCTTTTTCACCACCTCGTGGTTGGCGGCGCTGATCCTGCACATCGGCAGACGATATTCCTCTTCGATCTTGCCCATCATGGCGAGGGCTGCCTTGACGGGAATCGGATTGGTCTCGATGAAGAGATTCTTGAAAATCGGATAGAGTTTTGCGTGCAGCTTAAGGGCCGCCGTGGTCTTGCCCTGGGCGAATGCCTTCACCATGTGAACGACTTCGCGAGGAACAACGTTCGACGCCACGCTGATGACGCCTTCGGCGCCGACGGACATGAAGGGTAGGGTCATCGAATCGTCGCCGCACATGATCGTGAATGACGGAGGCAGCACGGAGCGGAGCAGGCTCACGCGTTCGGGCGTACCGCCGGCTTCCTTGATGCCGATGATATTCGGGCAATCCTTCGAGAGGCGGCGGCAGGTGTCGACGCCGATCTCGATGCCGCAGCGTCCGGGGATGCTGTAGAGCATGATCGGGAGTTCCGTCGCCTCCGCGATGGCTCGATAATGGAGATAAAGGCCTTCCTGTGTCGGCTTATTGTAATAGGGAGAAACCTGGAGCGAGGCATCGGCGCCTACATCCTCGGCTTCGCGCGTGAGTTCGACGGCTTCGGCCGTGGAATTCGCGCCTGTGCCGGCCATCACCTTCGCCTTGCCCTTGGCGGCTTCGACGACGACCTCGATGATGCGGATGTGTTCCTTGCAATCGACCGTGGGGGATTCGCCGGTCGTTCCGACGGGCACCAAACCATCGACGCCCTCCTTGATCTGCCACGCGACGAGATCGCGCAACGCGGCTTCGTCCACCTTTCCTTTGCGAAAAGGCGTGACGAGAGCGGTGTACGTGCCGGTGAACATAAGGGAGCAATCAGTCTAGCATGAAGGGGGAGGGATGCAATCTCGGACCGAACCCCACGTTCGGGATAAACTTATTTTGGCTTTCAGAGGTTTTCGTGCAAAGACGCCGAGTTTGAGCCCCGGATGAACAGGGATGCGGACTATTCCCATTCAGTACATCTGAATCGAAAGGGTTCGCCATCCGAGAAACCGAAAGCAGAATTGCTCTTTTCTGCCATCCTGAACGAAGCGAAGGATCTCACTGCCTGTTTTACTTCACCGAGGTAACGCCGTATTCCACCGCGCCTCTGCCTTCTCCCATCTTGAAGCGATCGTGGGCTTTCCTGCCGACGAGAAGTTTTCCAAGGGGAGCCTGAAGTGTGAGCACCACGATTTCCTGCCCATCCACCTCGACTTCCACTCCGCCGCCTCGCGGGCCGATGAAATAAAGTGCCTTGTCCCGTTTGTTTTCCAGTGTGACCAACGCACCGACCGTGATGGGATCGGTGGGTTTGAACTCAATCAAAGGAAGGCTTTGAAATTGGAGGATGGTTTGTTCCGTTTCCTCCGCTTGCCTTACTTGCCCGTCGGCGAGATAGGAGGCTTCCAGTCCGCGCGTGTCATATTTGTTCTCGGCTTTGCTGGATTCATGCGTGGCTTCCGCGTGGGAATTGCGTGCTGCTTTACAAAGGATCTCCAGATCGCACTTGAGCCGGGCGATGATCTTTTCGACCACGAGACGTTTATTCATTTTGTGAGCACCCAGGATATTGGCTATAAGCCGGCTTCCAACTGCCCGACAATCGCCTTGAAAACCCCACGTTTTTCATCCCGCGAACAATGGCCCAACTTTCGGGTAATGAGCGATACATGAATGGTAAACCGTTTTCGGACGAGGCCTGCGGAACCAACCGCAAGACCATTTGAAGGGATTTTGCGTAGAACGATGTCATTAGTCAAAATTGTAAAAACGAATACGAGACGTGAAGTTTAGTTACGGATGAACATCCTCCTTCGCTAAAGCTTCGGGGGACAGGCAGATGAAGTATTTGTGGCCTCTCTTGTTCCCAAACTTTGTTGTTTGGTGCTTTTCCGATTCAATATTCTCAACTACCTGTTCACGGCAGCAGCTTGCGCAATCGCGCCGTAGTTTGTTCGCGGTCAAGCTGGCTGGCGGCAACATCGAGCACCAGCGTTTCCCAGGGATCGACGGGCAGGGCCTCAGATTTTAAAAGACCATTGGCTTCGAGGAAGACAAGGCAGGTAGCCAACGCGGTCCTTTTATTTCCGTCCACGAAAGGATGATTGCGGCAGATATAAAAAAGATAGGCTGCGGCCATTTCCATGGAATCTTTCAACAGCGGTTTTCCCATCATCGTGGCTTGTGGGGCAGCCACTGCGGATTCCAACAACGGTTCGTCCCGAATGCCGGACGACCCTCCATGAGCGGCCAGCACCTCTGCGTGAATGGCCTTCACTGCGGATACGGTGAGATGAACAACGGACTCGTTCACGACAACCGCTTGAACAGTTCGGAGTTTTTCTTGATTAGGCGTTTAGCCGCGGCGCTCGCGTCTGTGGGAGAAACATGGGGATGGAGTGGGGTAAGCGTGATACTGCCCCCTTCATGGACGGTGACGTTCACCTGGTCTCCCACTTGAAGATGGGCGAGCTCAAGCAAGGCTGTATCAAAAATGATTCCCTGAGAATTTCCGATCTTGGAAATGGTTTTGGTCATGTAATCATTGTAATACAATGTATTACAAACGTCAACCTTATGTTCGCAGCTGCTAAGAGTTTTAACCAACGATTGGACGCAGATTTCGGAAAAGAGTGCAGAGGAGATCGTCGAAATCCCGAAACTGACGATCTGGGATTTCGGCGGTTTGCCTTGGGTTCTGGAAACCCTGCGCCTCAGTGTCTCTGCACGAGAACTTCAATCAATCTCAATCACGCCCTGGAACGTGAAATCGGCAGGACCTTTCAGATGTACGTCGCGGAAGGTTTCGTCGTCACGCCGGAAGGTCACTTCCAGGTTATCACCGCTTTGAACCGTCACGCGCACGGGGGAGGCGAGTTTGTGGAGCACCTGAGCGATCAGGGCGCTGGCGGTGACGCCTGTGCCGCAAGCCAGCGTTTCCCCCTCGACGCCGCGTTCATAGGTGCGCACGCGGATGGCATTGCCTCCCAGAAGTTGAACGAAGTTCACATTCGTTCCCTTGGGGGCAAAATGAGCATGATAGCGGAGCTCGGCCCCAAGGGGTCCCACCATCGCCTTGTCGGCGTCCGGCACAAAAATCACGGCATGTGGCACGCCGGTGTTGAGTGAGTGAACTTCAAGTTCGCCGGCTGAAGTCGAAACTTTCTGATTCAATTTCAAATCCTTCGGCTCGCTCAGGTTCACCCGGGCGAGGGCACCGTCAAAGTCCGCGGTGATGATGCCCGCGAGGGTCTGGAAACGAATCGAGCCCGAGGGTTTGGCGATTTTTTGAACGAAGCGGGCAAAGCAACGGGCGCCATTGCCGCACATTTCGGCTTCGCCTCCATCGGAATTGTAGTAGCGCATCCGGAAATCGGACTGCGCGTCCGGTGCAGGTTCCACCAAAAGGAGGCCGTCCGCGCCGATGCCGGCATGACGATCGCAGAGGTGGGCGATCTGCTCGCGGGAAAGCTTGAGGGAGCCGGAACGATTGTCGAGCATCACGAAATCGTTGCCCGCGCCGTTCATTTTGGTGAAGGGGATGTTCATTTTGTTTCGGACGGACGGCCCGGCGGTCCGTCCCTACCAGAAAAGGTAGGGCGCGACTGCCAGGCGCGCCGTCTAAAGTCCTTTAACTCTTGGCAGCTTCCGGGAGCTTGTCAACGATATCCCTTTTGTGTTTGAATCCCCTGTTGCCCCGGCACGCACAGGAGTATTTTCATGACCCCCACCCTCAAATATTGTCTGGATCCCTTTTGCTATCAACGACGTAAGACCCGGGAGGTCAAGGTTGGTGAGGTTGGCATCGGAGGGAACAATCCTATTCGCGTCCAGTCGATGACCACTTCCGACACTCTGAATACCGAGGCGACCGTGAAGGAGGTTCTCGAGATCGTGAAGGCGGGTTGTGAGATTGTGCGCATCACGGCGCCGACGGTGAAGGACGCTGAGAATTTGAAGAATATTCGGGACGAGCTTCGCAAGCGCGGGTGCAACGTGCCGCTCGTGGCGGACATCCATTTTCTGCCGAAGGCGGCCATGACCGCCGTGGAATATGTGGAGAAGGTGCGGGTCAATCCGGGGAACTATGCGGACAAAAAGAAATTCAATATCCGCGAGTACACGGATGCCCAATATCAGGAGGAGCTGGAGCGGATTGAGGAGGCGTTTACTCCGCTCGTGAAGCGCTGCAAGGAGCTTGGCCGGGCGATGCGCATTGGCACCAATCACGGGTCGCTTTCCGACCGCATCATGAACCGCTACGGGGACACCCCGCTTGGCATGGTGGAGTCGGCGCTGGAATTTGTCCGGATCTGTGAGAACAACGGGTATCACAACATCGTATTGTCAATGAAGGCGTCGAATCCAAAAGTGATGATTCAGGCCTACCGTTTGCTCGCGGCACGCATGGACGAACTCGGGATGGACTATCCGTTTCATCTCGGGGTGACGGAAGCGGGTGATGGAGAGGATGGCCGCATCAAATCCGCGGTGGGCATCGGATCGCTGCTTGAGGATGGCATCGGCGACACGATCCGTGTCTCGCTCACCGAGGATTCGGTGCATGAGATTCCTGTCTGCCAGGAGTTGGTGAAGCCGTACAACACGCCGCCTGATTTACGCCGCACGGTGGTGATGGCTCCCTTCAAAATCCGTGAAAAGCGCAATCCGTTCACATATGCCCGTCGAAAGACGCATGAGGTTCACCTGGGCGATCTCTCCGTGGGGGGCGAGCACACCATGTGTGTGGAAATTCCAGTGTCCCTAAAAGATCCCAAGGCATCTGAAACAATCCGCTCCATCACCTCCGGTTCGGATGTGGTGGCGGAGATCATTCAGTTTCGGATTGATAATCCCAAGGATGCGGAGCTTGCGGAGGCAATCATCGCCAAACATCCTGCGGATTTGTTTTCCATTCACATTGGGGGAAAACCCTCGTTGCTGGATGCGGTTCCCAAGGGAAGCATCCATAAGCTGATATTTGAGGCAACGGATGCGTGGACTTCCCCGGAATTGACACGTCTGATGAAGCTGACGCAGGAGTTTGATTTCGCGATTCAGGTGAATGCCGGAGAGGGACAACTCCAGGTTCTCGGTGAGTTTCTTGAAATTGCGCAGAAACATAACTTTTCCCAGATCGTGGTCGGGGTGGGAACCCTCTTCTCGCTCTCGACGCTGGCGGCGTATCGCATGCTTGCGGCGTATCTGGAGAATGAAAATCTGGGATATCCCATTCATTTGCGCGAATCCGGAGAGTTCAATACGGAGATTGAGCTTCTGCTAGGTGCATCGAAGCAGTTTGGAGCGCTGCTGTGTGACGGAATCGGCGACTCCATTCAGGTGGGGGATGGTTCGAACCCGCAAATGGCCTTGAAGCTGGCTTACAACATTCTTCAGGCCACTGGGAACCGGATCACAAAGACGGAGTATGTTTCCTGTCCATCATGCGGGCGGACGCTTTTCAATCTTCAGACGGTCACGGATCGTATCAAGAGCAAGACGGCTCATTTGAAGGGGGTGAAGATCGCCATCATGGGCTGTATTGTGAATGGCCCCGGAGAAATGGCGGATGCCGATTTCGGCTACGTGGGTGGAGCGCCCGGGAAGGTCAATCTCTACGTCGGCAAGGAATGCGTGCAATATCATGTTCCGGAAAGTGAAGCGGATCAGCGCCTGATCGATCTCATTAAGACGCATGGCAAGTGGCAGGAGCCTCCCGAGGGCTGGGTTCCCCCCGCCCCCCGGGAGCAGTCGGCGAGGGTCTGAGGGATAGCAGGGGGGGTATATCCTAGGAGATGGAAGGTGGTGGCGGAGGCAGGGAGAGTTTCCATGTATGGCTCCCCGGGAAGCCCATTTCCCCCCTCAGTTTGTCTTCCGAATGCCCGACCCTTCTGGAAAGTCACCAGCAATGGGGTTCCACCCAAAAAAACAATCAGTTGGATTAAATTTTGGGATTAGCCCGCTTAATAAATAACACAAAAGCGACTGCAGTTTGGTGTAAATGTGTTAGGTTGATCTATTATGTTCAAATAGATCCATTGGGGGAACCCCCCTGGATTTTCATCATCCTCATACTTTCATATCAAATGATATCTTTTTTAACGCTTGGACATTGGAGGAAGTTTTTCGCGATTCCTATTGTGGCGGTTGGCTTCATGATGGGCCTCGATGTGAGGGCGCAAGTGGGATCCCCTGAGGTATGGTCAAGTCAGGGGATAGGGGCGGTTGGAAAGGAAGGCAGTGCCACCATCAATGGGGATGTGTTTGGTGTGGAGGGCGCGGGCTCGGATATCGGGGGCACTTCGGATGCCTTTCAATTTGTTTACCAGTGGCTTCCGGCGGATGGGCAGATTGTAGCCAGGGTGAACGGGGTTCTCGGGACGGACCCTGCGGCCAAGGCAGGTGTCATGATCCGGGAATCCCTGACGGCAGGATCCCGTCATGTATGCGTGGTGGTGACGCCCGGCAATGGGGTTCAATTTCTTCGCCGTTTGACGACCGCCGGAGCCTCCCTTTCCTCATCGGGCGGGGCGTTTCAGGCTCCATATTGGGTCAGGCTGGTGCGAAGCGGAAATCTCATGAGTGCTTATGTTTCCGCAACCGGGGCGTCGTGGACTCCTGTCGGGAGTGAGACCGTGGCGTTCACAGGAAAATTGTATGTGGGGCTTGTGGTCAGCAGCCACCAGAGCGGGGCATTGATCACCTCGACGTTTGATCATGTGGGGGCCACCGGGGCCGCTTTCGTGGATACCGATAATGACGGGTTGGCGGATGCATGGGAGCTCAACCATTTTGGAAATTTGAGTCAGACCGGATTTGATGATTTTGACCATGATGGGATCTCCAATCTGAATGAGTTCCTGAATGGAACCAATCCGACGATTGTGGATAACAAGAACCTTTCGGCTCAGGCCTCCCTGGGTGCTCTTTCGGTTTCTTCCGTTCCGTCCTGGCCCTTTTATATCTTCAAGGACGCCGAGGGCGCCTATGCTCCGAGCGGATATTTTGGAGATGCTGCTTCGTTAGCATTCAGTGATGTGGAGTTAACGAATCCGGGACAGGGATTTCATTGTATCAAAATCCAGTATAGCGGGGCGGGTGCCAATGGATACGCCGGTATCTACTGGCAAAATCCGGCAAACAATTGGGGAACGATCGATGCTGGTTTTAATCTGACCGGGGCCACAAAGGTCAAATTCATGGCCCGTGGCGCGGTGGGCGGTGAAAAAGTGCAATTTATCGCGGGTGGAATTACCGGGGCTTTTCCCGATTCGTTCAAAGTGACGGGGCCGGTCCTCACCCTGACGACCGCCTGGCAGAATTTTCAACTCGATCTTACGGGTCAACCATTGAGCCGTGTGATCGGTGGGTTCGCCTTTGTCCTGGCGAAGGCGGACAACCCTGCAGGGGCGAGCTTCTATCTCGACAGTATCAATTATGACAACGGCAGCGTGACTCCCACTTTCCCCGCCTTGCCGACTCCTTCGGTATGGCCGTTCTATATTTTTAAGGATGTTGAGGGCTCCTATGCGCCCAGTGGTTATATGGGTGACGCTGCTGCCTTGACGTTTAGTGATGTCGATACCACCACGCCCGGAGAAGGATCGAAAACGATCAAGGTGCAGTATGCCCCGGCAGGGCCCAATGGGTTTGCCGGCATCTACTGGCAGAATCCCGCCAACAATTGGGGGGATGCGACTAATGGTGGGTTCAATCTGACGGGTGCCAAAAAATTAAAGTTCATGGCCCGCTCCTCCGTAAATGGAGTTAAGGTTCAATTCACTGCAGGAGGGCTCCCTGGCAGTTACCAGACCTCCTTTAATTTTCAGGATTCCTTTAAATCGGTCCTTCCGATCACGACTTTAAGTACGAATTGGCAGAGTCTGGAGTTCGATCTCACAGGCAAGAATTTAAGCCGTGTGGTCGGAGCGTTTGCCTTCGCTATGAGCCAGGCGGACAATCCCACGGGGGCTACCATTTATCTGGATAACATTCGTTATGATAATGGTGTGGTGATTCCGCCTTCTCCCACGCCACCGTCCTGGCCTGTCTACATCTACAAGGATGTTCACGATAAATATATCCCGAGCGGATACATGGGGGATGCGGCATCCCTGACCTTTACGGACACGGATTTTGCGAGCCCGGGTGAAGGCATCCAGGATATCAAAATCACGTAC
>CAYYYL010000007.1:52486-97632 GCA_964475835.1 uncultured Verrucomicrobiota bacterium
AACCCCACGGGAGCGACGATCTTCCTGGATAACATCTACTACAACAACGGGACGGTGTTGCCTGCGCGACCTGCGTCGCCAGCGCCCACTTCGTGGCCGGTCTATGTTTACAAAGACGTGGATGAAAAGTATTTTTCGAGCGGGTACTTTGGAGATGCCGCTTCGTTGATCCTGAGCGATGATTTTGCAGCGGCTCCTGGCGAAGGGTTCACCAGCAAGAAGGTGCAATACTCCGGCGTGGGAACGAATGGATTTGCGGGAGTCTACTGGCAGAACCCTGCGAACAACTGGGGAACGGTCTCCAATGGTGGGTTGAACCTGACGGGCGCGCAGAAGCTGAAGTTCATGGCGCGTGGGGCAGTCAATGGAGTGAAGATCCAGGTGACCGGTGGCGGCATCCTGGGACAATATGGAGACACCTACAAGGCCCAGACTTCTGTTCTGACGCTGACCAATGCCTGGCAGTCGTATGAGATCGCGTTGACGGGCAAAACGTTGACTCATGTGCTTGGTGGATTTGCGTTCACGGTGACCAAGGCGGATAACCCGACGGGAGCGACGTTCTATCTGGATAACATTCGCTACGACAACGGGACGGTGCCTCCGGCCCGGCCTGCGTCACCGACACCGGCTTCGTGGCCGTTCTATATTTACAAGGATGCGCACGACAAGTTCCTGCCCACGGGCTTCATGGGGGATGCGGCATCGTTGACGGTATTGGACACGGATTTTGCGAGCCCGGGTGAAGGCATCCAGGATATCAAAATCACGTACAGCGGTGTGGGGACCAATGGGTTTGCGGGGATTTACTGGCAGAGTCCGGCGAACAACTGGGGAACGGTGTCCAACGGTGGATTTAATCTGACGGGTGGCAAGACGTTGTCCTTCATGGCGAAATCGTCAGTCAACGGAGTGAAAGCCACGTTCACGGCGGGTGGGATCACGGGAACCTATGGCGATACGTTCAAGGTTCAGACGACGTTGTTGACGCTGACCAATGCGTGGAAGACGTACACGATTGATTTGACGGGACGCGATCTGTCTCACGTTGTGGGTGGCTTTGCGTTCACGCTGTCGAAGACGGACAACCCCACGGGAGCGACGATCTTCCTGGATAACATCTACTACAACAACGGGACGGCAATCCCTGTTCCACCGACGCCTCCGGCGCCGTCCGCGTTGCCGTTGTATGTCTATCAGGATGCGCATGACAAATATGGACCGACCGGATGGATAGGGGATACGACTGCGTTGACCTTTTCGGACACGGACACCACGCTTCCGCATGAGGGATTACAAGACATCAAAGTCACCTACAATGGGGTTGGTCCGAATGGGTTTGCTGGGATCATCTGGCAAAATCCCAATGGAAACTGGGGAACGGTCTCCAATGGTGGGTTGAATCTGACTGGGGCCAAGACGTTACGTTTCTGGGCTCGCGGGCAGGTGGGTGGTGAGAAAATTCAATTCCAGGGCGGGGGAGTCCTGGGCACCTACGGCGACACTTTTAAGGTTGCTGGACCGGTTGTGGCGCTGACGACCGCCTGGCAGCAGTTCCAATTGGATCTCACCGGCAAGAATTTGACACGTGTGGTGGGTGGATTTGGGTTCACCGCTTCGAAAGCTGACAATCCAAGCGGCGCCACATTCTATCTGGATAAAATCGAATTTGACAATGGGACGGAACCGGTGACGCCTCCTCCGAATTCTCCTCCCCCCACGCCCTTGCCGTTATTCATCTTCAAGGATGCACATGACAAGTATGGTCCCACCGGCTGGATGGGGGATGCCGGGGACATGACGTTTTCGGATACGGACGTCACTCTTCCCGGTGAGGGGACGAAGAGTATAAAGATTGTTTATTCGGGAGTCGGGAGCTCCGGACAGAATTGGGCGGGAATTTACTGGCAGAATCCAAATGGGAATTGGGGAACGGTGTCCAACGGTGGCTTGAATCTGACGGGAGCGGTGGCGCTGAAATTCATGGCCCGTGGTCAGACAGGTGGGGAAAAGGTTCAGTTTATCGGGGGTGGTGTTGTGGGCACTTATGGGGACACTTTCAAGGTGACAGGACCTGTGGTATCGCTCACAACCGCCTGGCAGACCTTCCAATTGGATGTGACGGGCAGGGACCTTACCCGTGTCGTGGGTGGATTCTGTTTTGTTGTTTCAAAACCCAATAATCCCGCAGGGGCGACCTTCTATTTGGATAACATCCGTTACGAGTAAGAGGATGTGACAAAGCCCCCTCGTTTGAGGGGACGGTTTTTGACTTCGAGATCACAAACTGTTAGATAACCCTCTCATTGCCGCCGTCCACGGGAACTTGAGCTGCCGTGGTTTTTGCAAAGGCGGGGCCGCACATGTCTGCGGCCAGTTCGGCGACGTCATGACTTGTCACGGTGGTGTGGAGGACATTGTTTGTTTTATACTCTTCCACGGACATTTTGTAGGCAGCCGCCCGTCGTTGGAGCACGTCTTCTGTCCAGATGGCGGTATCAAACACCGCATTGGGATGGATGACATTGACGCGAATATGATCCGCGCCCCACTCCAGAGCGGCGGTGCGTGCGAGCTGGGTTAATGCCGCCTTCGATGCCGAATAGGCCGCAGCACCGGGACCTGGAGCTGGAACATTTTTCGAGCCAATCACGACCACGCGTCCGCCTTGGGGGGCGAGCTTGAGAAGGGGATGGGCCTCACGAAGGAGGGAGAGATTGGAATCGAGGTTGATGCGAAGGGTTCGATCCCATTCGGCCGAGGGTAGATTTGCAATGGGAGTTGAGACCGGAAAAATGCCTGCGTTAAGGACAAGCATGTCGAGTCCCCCGAATCGGCGAACACCGGATTCCAGTGCCTGCTGAAGGGCTTGTTCCTCGGTGACGTCGCATACGATTCCAAGAAATTCGGGTTGGGAAAAGATGTGCGAGACAGATGCGTGAAGATCGAGCCCGATGACTGCGGCGCCACGCTGAAGAAAGATTTCTGCGCATGCCTTGCCAATCCCGGAGGCCGCGCCTGTGATTAGCACCACTTCCCCGGCGAACAAGGGAAGCGTGGGTTTGTTACGAAGCTTGGCCTGTTCGAGTTCCCAATATTCGATCTTGAAAAGTTCGAATTCGGAAAGGGCCTTGTAACTTTCGAGAGCCGTTGCCCGGGATAGAATCTCCATGGTATGATGATAGAGATCTGCGACGATTTCAGCGTCACGAAGGGTTCTTCCTGCTGTGGCCATGCCAAATTCAGGATCCAGAATTACCCGCGGTGCGGGATCGAGCATAGTAAGAGGGGTTCCGGCCTGGGAAGTGCAGCGGTCAAAATAACTTTTGTAGTCCTGCGCGTAGGCGCCGACGTCCCGTCCGAGCATGGGGACTCGTTTGGTCCGGATGATATGGTCGGGGGTGGCGGATCCCTGTTGAGAGAGAGTGCTCAGATCGGTCCGGTTGACGAATGCCGAAGTAAGGGGGGTCGAACGGGTGGTCAGAATCATGGACGTTCCCGCGATCTCAGAGAGATTTTTCCGAAGAGATGCTAGGACTAGTCTGAGGGGCTGGGTTGGGGTGAAAGAGGAGGGCATGGGGATATTCCATGCGTTCCGCTTCTGGAGAAAATCCTCGGCCTGGCTGACGAGCTGGATCATGCGTTCGTAAGATTCCCGCGCGGTGGCGCCGAAGGAAAAGACACCGTGGTTCAGAAGGATGATTCCCAGGGTTTCGGGGGATGATCCGGAGGGAAGGATGCGGGCACAGGCTGCGGAAAGATCGAATCCGGGCATGATGTAGGGAATCACCACCACCGAATGGCCATAGATGGAGCGAATGGATTCCGGGCCACCCGGGGTGTTGGTGATGGCGATCACAGAGTCGGCGTGCGTATGGTCCACGTACTTATGGGGAAGGATCGCGTGGAGGATCGTCTCGATCGAGGGGGTGGGGGCGGAGGCCCGCGTCATGTGACTTTTGAGTTCATTCACCATGGCGGCATCGGAAAGTTTTTCGAGTTTGGAGAGGGCGAGCAGATGGTCCATTCGTACCGGGGAAAACCCCGCCTCCTCGATCGTTTCCAGATCCCATCCACTGCCTTTCACATAAAGAATGTCCTCCTCCTGCCCGAGAAGGTTCGTTTCCCGGATTTTGACGGAGGTGTTGCCTCCTCCATGGAGGACGAGACTTTTCTCGCGTCCCAGAAGACGGGAGGTGTAAACACGCTGGGCCAGATCACTCTGGAAGGACGAAGCCTCAGAATCGTTCCAAAGCGAATTCATCGTTAAAACTCACCGCGGAGTTTGTAGCGCTGGTATTGCTTCAAGATGTCACGGACGTAGGCACGGGTGGTGGGAAACTGGACACGGGTTAGAAAGTGATCGGGGTCGCCATAGGAATCCGGATCCACCCACTTCAGTACGTTGCTGCGTCCGGCGTTGTATTGGGCGAGTGCCATGGGGATGGGCTTGGACGCCTGGGTCCATTGCTGGATCGCCCGCGCGAGGTACCAGCTTCCGGCCCGGAGATTGATCTCCGGTTTCAAAAGATCCTGTGCGGTGAAGTTTTTGATTCCCCGTGCCGAGGCCCATTCCTGTCCGACGGTGGGCATCACCTGCATCAGGCCGAGTTCACCATCTTTTCCATGGGTATCGGGATCGAACTTGCTTTCTCGCCAGATGACAGCCTTCACGAGGCTGGGATCACATCCATTTTCGCCGGCGGCATCGAGAATCAACTCATCGAATTTGTCCTGCTTGGCGGAATTCAAGATGCGCACCAGGGGAAGGCCAAGAAGGATCGCGGACAGCAGGATGCCAAGGAGGATCATCCAGGCGCTGGTGGAGGTTGAGGTGGTTCGTCGACCCATGCCGTGATGATAGAAGGGCTTAAGGATTCGTCAATCCCTGGGTGCAAAAAGAGAGGAGGATTTCCAAGCCGGGAGGCGGCATGCAGAGAGATTCTTGCCTTCGATCAAACTCAGGCTCAGGATGACGGGACCTCCCTGAATATGCCGTTGGCCGAAGTCGAACCCCCCATTGCTGTTGTCCGTGTGGATTTGCGGATCAACCGCGAGTTTGATTACGAGATTCCACCCCACCTTCGGGACCGTGTGCTGGCGGGTAGTCGTGTTAAAATTCCCTTCGGACGGCGTCAAATCCTCGGCACGGTCCTCTCCCTGAAAGAGAGGACGGTCAGGGCAGATGAATTGAAGCCGATTCTTGGTGTGGTGGGCTCCTCCTCTGTGCTCACCCCACCTCTATTGAAACTCGCAGAATGGATGGCAGACTACTATCTCTGTCCATTGGATATTGTTCTGAGGTCCATGGCTCCTTCCGTGGTTCAAAAACGGTCCAGCATGCGGCATGTGGCCCCCCGAGCGGATGCAGAACTCGAGGAGGGGATCGCCGCCGTGGTTCCCACATCTCCTCTTCCCCTGACCCCGCAGCAAGCCCACGCGCTGGACCACCTTTTGAAAGCAACGGGGGAACCCCAACCCAGGCCGGTCTTGCTCTTCGGGGTTACCGGTAGTGGAAAGACGGAAGTCTATCTTCAGGCGATCGATCATATTTTAAAAAGGGGGGGTGGAGCCATCATGCTGGTGCCGGAGATTGCCCTGACCCCGCAAACAGTGGAACGACTAAGGGCACGTTTCAGCCAGGTGGCATGGCCGCCCTCCAATGGGGGGGAGGCGGAATCCCAACCGCCTGCGACCGGGATTCTCGCGGTGCTCCACAGTGGACTTTCCCAGGGGGAGCGTTTCCGTGAATGGCAGCGTATCCGTTCCGGCGAGGCTAGGCTGGTGGTTGGTGCGCGTTCGGCGATTTTTGCACCCGTGCATCAACTCGGCATCATCGTCGTGGATGAGGAGCATGAGACCACCTACAAGCAGGAGGAGAATCCCCGTTACCATGCACGCGATGTGGCGGTGATGCGGGCCCATTTCGAGAACGCGGTGGCCGTATTGGGTTCGGCGACGCCTTCCCTGGAGTCCTTTCACAACAGCCAGAGCGGAAAATACACCCTCTGTCGCATGCCGGACCGGATCGATTCGCGGAAACTGCCCGTCATCCGGGTGGTGGATATGCGCCGGGAGATGTTGCGGCAGAAGGGATTTTCCATTTTTTCAACCCCATTGAAGTCCGCGATCCAGCTCCGGCTCGAACGAGGGGAGCAAGTGATTCTCTATTTGAACCGCCGCGGATATGCGAGTTCCATGCTCTGCACGAAATGCGGATATGTGGCGATGTGCCCTGAGTGCAGTGTGACGCTCTCCTATCATCGCCAGGCGCAGCAGTTGAAATGTCACTTCTGCGGCCATCACCAGCGTGCTCCCTTAAAATGTCCAGAACCCTCTTGTGCGGATCCTGGGATTCGGTATTCAGGCATCGGCACCGAAAAACTCGAGGAGGCGGTATCCAAGCTTTTTCCCCACGCGCGCATGGCGCGGATGGATTCCGACACCATGACCCATCGCCGAGACTACGAGCGCACGCTGTTGCGGTTCAAAATGGGAAAACTCGACATCCTGCTAGGCACCCAGATGATCGCCAAGGGACTTGATTTTCCGCGAGTGACCCTTGTGGGCATTGTCTATGCCGACGTGGGGTTGCATTTTCCCGATTTTCGAAGCGGGGAGCGAACCTTTCAACAGATCACCCAGGTAGCGGGCCGTGCGGGTCGCGGGGAGGTGGAGGGGGAGGTGATCGTTCAGACCTTCACGCCTGCGCATTCGGCGATCCAGTTTGGACGCCGCCAGGATTTCGAAGGGTTTTACAGCGAGGAGGTTCGCTTTCGTGAACCTCTGAGCTATCCCCCCTTCAATCACCTGACAAAGATTGAGTGCACGGCGGTGCAGGAGAGCAAGGCGGAGTTTGTGGCGGAGAACATCAAGAGGTTGTTGCACGAGCGTGTGGGCAATTCCGTACGGGTTCTGGGTCCCGCGCCTGCGCCCATGGCGCGGTTGAGGGGGAGGTTTCGGTATCAACTCCTGCTTCGCGATGCCCGAAGAAAAAATCTAAAGATGATTTTGCGGTCTATATTGCAGGAGCTGCCTCGGTCCGGGGATGTGATGGTGACGGCCGATGTGGATCCGGTGCAGATGT
Organism: uncultured Verrucomicrobiota bacterium; assembly: GCA_964475835.1. GTDB lineage: Bacteria > Verrucomicrobiota > Verrucomicrobiia > JABWAM01 > JABWAM01 > JABDCI01. The sequence goes on from CAYYYL010000007.1 coordinate 59,574, forward strand.
TGTAACCAGTGGCAATGACTCGAGCGTTTACAATAAAACTGTAACCCCTTTTAAGGCTGAAGCATGGAAGGGGTGGAAAATCTGTTGGAGGGCAACGCTCCGTCGTCGCCCTCCATTTTTTAAAACAAACGGGTTTTACCCGCCTACGCAGAAAGCCATGGCCGTGAGGCCATGGGTGAATGCGAGGCCGGGTAATCTCGCCGCTCGCCGTCGCGACGAAGCGCTTTGGCGTAGTCGGAAAGCCTTGGCGAAGGCGGATATGCTTCGGCGTGGTTTCGCCGAAGTATGTGAAGATACCCCAACCGTGAAGTTGGGGAGCTTCACTTTCCTTGAGTCCGCTTCACGATGAAGCCACGTTTTCGCTACAGTAAAATTTAAATTGCTCCAGGCGCCGGTCCCCGTTCAGTGCGTCAGAGAATAGACTGCAATATTGAGGGCAAGCTTTCGTCCGTCGTCAGGTGAAATTCCCTTGCCTCGGTTGCAAGAGCCGCCTTCGGCGAAGGCACAACAGAGGCCATCTTCGCACAGGACGGCGACAAGGCTGTCATGGTGGGTGATTCCTTCGAGGTGAACGTCCTTGTTTTCGTCCTGACAGTGGATGCGGTCGATTTTGTAAAAGGCACGATAGATGGGATGATCGTAGGCGAGGGAGCGAACCGGTTCATTTGGAAAAATGCGACTGAATTCCCTGCGCCACGCCTTGGGAAATTCGGGATTGGTGCAGCAACCGGAACCAAAGACAAAACCGCCATGATCCAGATATTTCCGCAGGTTCTGGATCTCCGCGTCGTTCAGGACAAAGTTATTGTGACCGTTCATGAAAATGAACGGGGTGTCGTAGAGATCGGGATCGGTTAATTTGATGTGACGCTCCTCGCGCACATGAATGGTGGAGGCCTTCGCCACGAGGCGCAGCATGTTTTCTCCGACGCTTGAGCAATCGTTCCCATCGTTGCTGCTGTATTTGAGGCGGCCCACGAAAAATGTGGCCTGGGAATCGTCCTTGGCCTTGTCGCCTGCGAAAAGGGGAAGTGTCATTCCCAGGAGGACCCATAGCCCATGGAGGACGGCACTCTGTCGTCGGTTTTTTCGAAAGGGTGGGGAAGGAGCATCGCTCTCGATCTTTATTGGATTCACATTCAAGGATGTCACTCTTTCTACATTAAGTTCCACTTCTTGCGAAGCGTCCATTCTCCGGCGAGGCAGGCGAAAAGAAAAAGGAATGAGGTCCAGTGGATGCCAACGGGATGTTGATGGATTTTTTTTCTCCTGAGATCCGACACGGTTTTTTTGATGTGCGATACGATTTCATCCGGGGACGGGCTTTCCTCAGCCTTGTATGCCTGACCTGAACTGAGGGACGCCCACTGTATCAGCTGCTCCATGTTTCGCGCGGTGTTTTGAAGTTCCACACTGATGTCACGAATCTCAATAGTCCGGGAGGAGAGCATCACTTGTTGGGGGTCGTATACCTGAACGGAATAGATGCCGGGATTTTTTGCAGGAAAATTCATGTCCGCAGGATGTTTGGGGGAAAGTTCGATCGTCTTCTCCTCAACGCGTTCATGAGCCTCGGTTTCCACCCGCACGGTGTAGGTTCCGGTTTTCATTTCAAACTCCTTCGGATCGGGGGGGCGTTCGAGAACGAGATGAACGTCCATGTCGGGATGGAGTTCCTGGTCCACCACATGGATGAGAATCTCCTGACGTCCTGCTTCACCAAGGTACCGGAAGAGCTGGCGCCAGAACCGGTCGAAATGGCTGGTGTTGGAATCGTGGGCGAGGCGCCAACGCCAGAAGTTTTGAACGCAGAGGATCACGGAGCGTCCGGCCCCATAGTGCTGACCCGCCATGAGAATGCGTGAACCTTTCGCTCCCTTGTCCTCGGGGTGTTGCATCCAGATCTGAGCGCCGGCTTTGGCGGAATCGACACGTCCGTATCCGGTGAAGGTGGGGAGTTGGTTCCACGCCGTCCGTGGGGAGGGATCTTCGTTGAGTTGAAAGAACGCTTGAGAGAGGGCGTCTTCGGTTAATTGCAGATGAAAAGGACGGTCCAATCCCTGAACGCCTGGGCCGGAGTCGAAGATGACGGGAAGAAGTTGCTCTAGAGGGGAGCCTTGCCAGGAGGAGTCAAAGGTTTCCGCCCCGCCGATCATGAGCACGCCACCTCCGAGGTCGCTCGAAAATTTCTTGAGGAGTTCCTGCTGGGCCGGGGTCAGATCGGTTGGCCGGATGTTTGACAGCACGACGACGCGAAAGGGGGAGATTTCCCGGAGGGTGGTGGGGAAGCCTCCCACCAGCTCCCCGGAGCTTTCCACATTCTGTCGAAAGACAGATTGAGTGGAGGTGCGGGTCAAACCGGTGATCTTCATGGTGGGGTCACCATGAAGGGCGAGGGTGATGAATTTGTAGTCCCAGGTGAGCGCCTCCTGGACGTAAAGAATGCGCAGTTCCTTTTCATCGGAAATCCGCACGGAGGTGTGAGCCTCCCGCGCCAGGCACCGGATCTCGGGCGTTGCCGGGGGGAGGAGTTGAATGGTGTACTCATACACCCCGTCGGTCGTCTCCTTGATGGTGAAGCTTTCGAGCCACAACCGTGAAGCTTTGCCTGTCTCAATGGTTTTCTTCTGACAGAACTGTCCATTCCGGAGAAGGAGAAGATCGACGTTGAGGGAGTCGTCAAGGTTGATCGCCTCCATGTGCGCGGTGATCCTGAATTCGGTGTTTTTGGAAGCGGTGGCCGGTCCTTCGACTTCCCGTACCGAGAGGGTCTTCAACCCTCTATCTTCCCCGACTCCAAGCGCAAAGAGGGGGATGCGTTCCTCCATGAGTGCCGAGAGAGCTTTGTTGTTGTCGCCTTTTTCATTGGTCACCCCGTCGGTGAGTGCAAAGATGGCGAGGGGGGGGGCGCTGGACTGGGTGGTTGCCTGCGAGATGGCACGTCCCAGATTGGTACGGCGGCCTTTGGGTGTCGCGGTGCCGACCTGAGCCCCTGTTGCCAATTCGGTCTGCTCATCGAAAAGGAAAAGGGAGGGTTCGAGTCCGGCCCGGCGCAGGGCTGGAATGAAACCGTCCCGGACGAAGGTCACGATTTTTTGATACCGGGATGTGCCGGCCTCCTCGACGGACATGCTTTCGCTTCGATCCAGAAGGATGGCCACCCTGGGGGTTGAAGGAGAAGGGGGCTCACGCTCAATCTGAACGGGTCGCGCGATCAGCAGGGACAGGAGAACGAAGAGGAGTCCGCGCAAAAGGGCAAGGGTGGCGATGCGGAGTCTGGAAAGACCGTGGGGGTGGAGTCGAAAGATAATCCAACCGGTGAGGATGAGCGAAAGGGGAAGACCGATCTGCCAGCCGGCCGGAAAGGTGAAGAGAATGGATGCCGTCATGCGTCACTTATCCTCTTCCGACAGTTTCTTGAAATAGTTTTGAATGCGATCCTTGTAAGCCGGAGGAAAATGGGAGGGATCGATTTTGTTCAGATTTTCCAAGGACTTCGCCTGATCGGGGTCCTTTGCCTCGGCTGAGAAATGTTCGATTTCGTCCAGTAATTTTCGGAGGGCTGGAATGTCGATGGGAAATTTGGGATCCTTCTTGAGGGTGTCGTCAATCAACGCGATCAACTTTTTGGAGTTTTCATTGTCCCCGTACAAGCCGAGCAGGCCGGTTTTGAGATTCTCGGCGGTTTCCTGGCGTTCCTTCATTGCATCCTGCTGGGGCAGGGGGTGATGGTCCTCCAGTCGTTTGGCCATGCTTTGTAACTGTTTGATTCCCTGTTCCAGGGAGTTTTGAGCGTCATCCTTGAAGGAGTCTTGTTTTTTCCCCTTCTGACTGATCTCGGGTTGGCTGGCCTCGAAAGCATCGCTTATTTTTTTCAGATTCTCGCCCACTTGATGAGCGGCTTGTTGCTGAGCTTCTTTCGATTGTGCGGTGGCGAGTTGGTCGAGTTTGGATTGAGACTCCTTCATTTTGGGATCCGAAAGGGCCTCCCGCAGTTTTGGGCCGAAGGTTTCTTTTGCTGCCTTTTCCTCGGATGCTTTTTTGAGTTCGGAAAGGGTGTCCTTCGTCTTCTGGGTCATCTTTTCGAGATGTTCCTTTGAATCCGGTTTCTCCCATTTTTCCATTTCCCCGTACTTCTCCATTTCTTTGTCGAGCATCTCCTTCAATTTGAAAGTGTTGGCGAGTTGCTGGTTGGAGGATTTTTTTTCCAGCTTCTGCTGGAGCTGGTCCAGTTTTTGAGTTGTTTGTTGAGCGGACCTGGAGGATGCCGGATTTGTCTGATCCAGTTGGTTCGCAGTTTGTTCCATGCTCTGGCGTGCATCCTCGGTCTCTTTGGCGACGTCTTCGAAGGGACGGGGATGTTCATCCTTGAAATCCTTCAAGGATCGGGCCAATTCCCGCTCCTCTTTGGAAAGCTGGGAGGCGGGGGTGGTGGGAATCCGTTTGTTGAGTTCCTCCTGTTTTTTCCGGAGTTCACGGACGAACTCTTCTGCGGCTTTCATTTCATTTCGGAATTCAGTGATGCCCTTGAGGGGATCTTCATTGCCTTGGGTGGTCTGCGTGGATTCCTTGTCGTCGCCGTTGGAATCCGGTTGATCCTTCAGGACCTTTTGAATGTTTTTTCGAGTGGCGATCAGTTCCTTGAGGGCTTCGCGCTCCTTGTTTTCCGCCTCGGGAATCTGGTTGTCGAAGAGCAATCCGGCGGCTCCCTTCAGAAGGGGTTCCGCCAGCGCAAGGTGATCGAGTACATCCCCGATGGGCGTGTCCTCCATCTTTGTTGCGATATCGGCGTAGAGCAGTCGGACGGCCTTTTCCAGTTCCTGTTCCGCATCCCCCAGCTTTTGTCGATCCTGTTCCTGCAGCTGCGCATCGCCCGGCGGATTGGCATGGAAACGATAGGTCTGCCGGATGATGTGTTGTTGTTCCTCGATCAGATGAGTGAGTTGACTTAAAAATTCATAAACCGCCTTCCCATTTCTCCCGTTTTTCATCTTCAGGAGATCCTCCCGGAAGGGACGAATTTCCAGAAAGTAGATCTCGGAGGCATAGTCATGATTCTGCTCCGTCTTCGCCGAGGAGTAGTAGGTGAGGACGTCCCATTCCTGCACCTTGTATTCGTCGAGGTACACCACCGGCTGGTAGACGGCGTAACGGGGGGAGGCGGGAGGGGGAAGCGGATGATGAACCTCGGCGTCTCCGTTCAGGGTGGTGTGCCATTGAACGTTGGTAATGGTTTGATTGGCGGCGGCTTCGATCTGGAGGGCGACCGCGTCCACTTTGGTGACGTGCAGATCGTGTCCTGGATCGATGATGCGCACCTCGCCCCATGGTTTTTGCTCCTCTGCGGTATTGGCAGGGGGGATCATGTCAGGGGGTGGGACCGGTTGTGTGGGTGTGGTTCGCCTGTCCCCGTGTTTCAAATGTTTCAGGGGGGTGTAGTGATCGAAAAAGAACCACGTGACCGTCAGGGTGAGGGCAAAGAGGATCCATTGAATACGAAACCGGGTTCTTGAGAATGCATAAGGTGTCTTCGCCTTGAGGAACACATCCTGGGCCTGCTTGCGAATCCGTCGCGCGTACCATCGAAGTCCTCCGGAGGTTTTGGATTCGTCGAGAAAGATGGCGGTGTTGAGGCGGTCGAGCAGCAGGGGTTGAACTTGCTCCAGTTTCTGGGCAAACCACGAGTCATGGGGGGCAGGCCTGAAAATCAAAATCAGGAGGACCAGGAATCCCAGCATCCCCACTAAACCGAGGCTTACCGCACAGAGGGCGAAGGTGGACCACTGCTGGATCCATCCAAGTTGAATCGCTACTCCGAGAGCGAGATAAGCAAGGCAGACCAGGGTGCAGACCGACCCGACCCAGTGAAAAAAGCGCAGTCGCCGCCATCGGGACGTTGTTTCCTTCAATTTGGAGGCGAGAAAAAGATCGGAATATTTCATACGCGACGAACGAGTCCGGTCCAGATGGTTTCAAGGATGAGGGTGGCGAGGCATGCAAGGAGAAGATACCACCAGAGGCGTTGTTGAAGGATCTCACTCAACCGGAGGCGGGCTCCCTCTTGCACGGCCTGGGGGGAATCCTTCCTCGCGGGTAGTTTCCACGATTCCGTGAGGTGGATGCCATCCGCAAAGGTGAGGACGGATTCGCGGGGAGGGGGATTGACGCTGATTTTTTGAACGGGGTCTTTATTTCCGTCGAGAAGAAGTTGATAGATTCCCGGTTCGAGTGGAGCGTGGATCTGCACGAAGTTCCCGGAGGGGACGAACTGTTCAAGGATGTGTTCTCCCCGGGCGATGGAGAGGGAGGCGGGATGACTGCCTGACGCAATGGGATGGGTGAAATGTTCTCCGGGTTCGAATGTTGTGGGGGCTGCATCGTCGGCGCGTGCGCACTGGAAGCAGAGGTCCAGGAAGGGCAGAAATGTGGGGTTGAGCGGCCAGTTGGTCTGATCGCGATCCATGCCAAAGGTTGAGACAAACAGCTTTCCCCTTCCGGTGATCGACTGGAAGAAAAGGATGTCACCATCCTGGGAGAAGATCAGGGGAAGGGCCTGATTGGCCTGGAGGCGTGTGTGGTGAAGGACCCGGATGTCCATGAGGCTTCCATAGTCGCTGGAGAAGAAGGGTTGGAAGATGGGATGCCCTGCGTGGATGAAATGGAAGTTTTGCGGCACGGAGGTGGATTCCTGGTGGGGTGAGACTTCAAATCCCAGTTCTCGCAGGGCGCCATGGATCACAGGTGTGCTTCGGTCGACAAAAAGGACCACCCCGAGGCCATTGCTGAGAAATTGCTGCACCAGATTTCGTGCATTCGGCGACTGGAGATATCCGCTTTCGATGCAGAGAACATCCTGGCCCAGGACCGAGACCTCGCCTTCGATCTCTGCGGGAGACAGGACGCGGGTGGTCCATCTTCCCTTCATGATTTCCGGTGAGAGCGCGAGTCGCAGGTAGGGGGAGTGGGCGGCGAGCAGCAATTTTCCCTCCTTCATGGGTTCCAGGGTGAAAAAGGCACGATTGTCCCCGGGAAGGGAATCCGGTTTCCCTTCCACCATGACCTCTCCTTCCATCCATTGTTGTGGATCGGCTTCCCATTCCGCCTGGAGGGAGATTTTTGACGGTTGATTTTTCAGATCAATCTGACGATTGAAGATGATCTGTCCGTTGACGCGCAGGATCACCGTACCGGAGGGACACTCTCCGCTGTGGTCGAGCTGGACTGTGAACTGGATCAGGGATTTGTCACCGTAGAAAAGGCGTGTGACCCGCGGGTTGGAGAGGGAGAGGTTCGGAAGCTCCCGGGTGGTGAATCCTGGAAAATCGAGGGTGACGTTTTCCAGAAAGGGAGGCACATTTGAGTGTTCCGACCATTGATTCTCCTGCTGGTCGCTGAGGAAGATGATGCGCTTTTGGGCTCCAAGCGACTCGGAGAGCAGGGTCTGGGCTTGGTTGAAGGCGGAGAGATACGATCCGCGCTGAAAGGTGGGTTTCATTTCCCGGACGGCACGGGCCTTTTCATCCCGGTCTGTTTGAAACCCGGCGATCAGACGGGGTTTGGATGTGAGCTCCACCACCGCGGCCTGAATGTCGGCATCCAGCCCTGCGAGTTCCTTCGAGAGGGAATCACGGGCATGCTGAAAGCGATCCTCCGCCTGCATGCTGAATGTGTTGTCGATAATATAGACGCGACTTTCCTTCAGAAGAATGGGGTCCGCGTTTCGCAGAAACGGCCAGGCAAACCCCGAAAGGAGAAGGAGAAACGCTGCGATTCGGAGTAAAAAGAGCAGGATGTCACGCAGGCGGCGTGGGCTTTGCCGGGGCCTGGGTTGATCGTCCAGGAACCGTACCGCCGCGAAGGGTTGAATGTTCTTTTCCCGTTCCCGGCGCAGATGCAACCAGAAGGGGATGGCCAGACCCGCGGCGCCGAGAAAAAACCACGGATAGAGGAGGGAGAGGGTCATGGGCAGATCACTTCAGCCTCCTTCGTGCCGAAAGGAATTGAGCGAGGGCATTCCAGGGATTGTCATCGGTGAGCGTGCGGAGATGAGATGCTTCCACCTGTTGAAGGATTTCCTCATGCGCCTTCATGAAGGCGTTGAAACGTTGCAGATAGGTGTCACGCACCGCTCCGGGGGTAATGGCCCGCTTGTCGCTGCTTTCCAGGTCCTCAAAAATTTTGGGTTCCTTGAACGGAAAATCCGTTTCATCGCGGTCGAGTACATGAAACACAATCGTTTCGTGCCCCAGGAATCTCAGTTGTTTGAAGAGGGAGGCGACCTCGGATGCGGGCTCAAGAAGATCGGAAAACAGGAGGAGCACGCTGCGGCGGTGCACGAGGCGGGAGCTGTCGGTGAGGAGTCGGACAAGGCAGCAACCGCCGGAGGGGTGGAGACCTTCGAGGTGGCGGAGAAGTTGTCCGAATTGATTGGAGCGTTGCGAGGGACGCACAAAAATCGGGCCATCCGAACCGGAGGGGGGGGCGATGAGTCCCACGGCGTCATTTTGCTTCAGGAGAAGCCATGAGAGTGCGGCGGAAAGGACCCGGGCGTAGTCAAGTTTAGAGGCCCAGGCACGGTCGCCCTTATAAGCCATGGATGCGCTGGTATCGAGGACGATGTAGAATCGGACATTGGTCTCCTGATGAAATCGTTTGATGCAGAGCCGATCGCTTCGGGCATAGAGACGCCAGTCGATATGCCGGAGTTCGTCCCCCGGCTGATAGGCGCGATAGTCACTGAATTCGGAGCTGAATCCATGGAAGGGGCTTTGGTGTAGGCCGGCGAGAAAGCCCTCCACGATGTAACGGGCCTTCAGGTCGAGACTCGAGAGCGCCGCGAGTAGGTGCGGGTCGAACTTTTCGGCGAGGGATTGAACCGAGGAGGCCGCCATGGACTCATGGACGTTGCGGAATCTGTTCGATGAGCATGTGAAGGATGTCCTCGATCGCCTTTCCCTCGGCGTCCGCGTGAAAACTGCGAATAATGCGATGACGAAGGATGAACGGGGCGAGGGCAGCCACATCCTCACAGGAGACATTGAACCGGCCCTGGCATGCGGCGCGAGCGCGTCCGGCAAGGATCAGGTTCTGACTCGCACGGGGGCTGGCACCCCAGCGCACCCAGCGTTTGATGTAGTCGGGTGCGGTGGAGTCGTTCGGTCGTGTGGCGCGAACGAGGCGTACCGCGTACTCCACCACGTTCGGTGCGGCGGGAATTCCGGCAATGGCATCACGAATTTGCAGAAGCTCGGCGCATTGCATCAATTGCTGCAACTGGTCAAGCGGGGTGAATGAATGCTGCATGACAAGGCTTTGTTCATCCTTGGCGGAGGGGTAGGAGATGGGCAGCTCGAATAGAAAGCGGTCCAGCTGGGCTTCAGGAAGGGGATAGGTGCCCTCTTGTTCGATGGGGTTTTGCGTGGCCAGAACGATGAACGGTTCCGAAAGCTGGTACATTTTTCCGGCGACGGTGACCGTTTTTTCCTGCATGGCTTCAAGGAGCGCCGCCTGGGTTTTGGGAGGCGCGCGATTGATTTCATCGGCGAGGAGCACCTGGGTGAAAACGGGGCCTGGCATAAAAACAAATTTGCGATGCCCGGTGCCGGCGTCCTCCTCCAGCACCTCGGTTCCCGTGATATCTGAGGGCATCAGATCCGGTGTAAACTGGATGCGTGAAAAATGGAGTTCGAGAGTGCGGGCCAGGGCGTGGATGAGCAGCGTCTTGGCCAGTCCGGGGACTCCGACGAGCAGACAGTGTCCTCGGGAGAAAAGTGCGTAAAGCACGGCATCGACGGTGGCATCCTGGCCGACCACGACCTTTTGGATTTCCGTGCGGATTTGGGCGACTTTATGCGGAAGGGAGTCGAGAATTCGGGTGGGGTCATTCAGCGGGGGAGGTGTGGCGCTCATGGAGGGGGATGGATTACAGGATAATGCCCTGGGAAAGGTTTTCGAGAAAAGAACGAAGCTGGCTCTGAAAAAGATCGACTTGTGAAGCAGGAATTTCACTGGAGGTGAGGTTCACTTCGAGGTGCGCCTTGAGGAGATTCGCGGATGGATGCTCCCAGGTGATTTTCCACTGGAGGGGAGTGCCGCCGCCTTGAAGCACGGGAAGAGGGGAGGTGGGTGATAGGGCGGAGGGGAACTCGATTTCCACCGTCTGCTCCATGCGCAGGGGATACCCTTGATGAAGCATCATCGCACCCGTGCGTCGATGAAGGGCCTGGGTCCATTCGACAGGAAACCAGAACGGCGCCTTCAGGAGCACCCCATGATGGGGGATGGAGGTGAGGATTCCCTGCACAAAGTCGCCTTCCCCATCAAAGCTAAAGGTCGAATCCAGATCGGAAATTGGGGAATGGGTTTGTTTCCGAAGCGCGAAAACCCCGGTGGACGGTTGCATGTCTCCCGTTACGAGCAGGGTGTTGGAGGAGTCTGCGCGCATCTGCCGGGCCCTTGAACGCAGGGCGTAGTCCGGGAAGCCTTTGGTGGTGACATGGAAGGTTCCGCTGCATGAGGGTTGCGAAGGCTGGCATTTGAGATGAGTTTCCCACTGGATGAGATGATCCGCGGGTTGGGGCAGGGGAAGCTGGGTGAGATTTTTTGTCTCCTCGGCGATCACGAGCACCTTCCGTCCCGGGTCACCTGGAGGCAGCATGCCGAATCGGCAGACATCATCGGTGGTATCGATCCAAAGGGTCTCCTTTCCGAGTTGAACACGTGAAATGGCATGATTGAACGGGGAACCTGGTACGGATTCGACGGCCTGGGTGAAGCGCGGGACGAGCACGAGGGTGGCGGGAATTCGAACGGCTTTTAAAAGGGTATTGAAGAGGTTGGCCTTGTCCTTGCAGTCGCCATAGCGATGTTGGAGGACATTGGCGGCAGCATGGGGACGGAGGGCGTTCACCCCCAGGGGAACGGAAACATAGCGAAGGCCTGTGACGAAATTGTAAATTCTCGCCACTTTCTCCCGGTCCGTGGACGCGTCCCGGGTGAGTTTGTCTGCTTCAGCCTGGATTTCTGGGGTCACCTCATTCGCAAATCGGATGAGACGCGCATACCAGGCGGTCATGGCATTCCAATCCGGGAAAGTGGAGAGCGCAAGCTGCGCGACTTGATAGGAGGGAAGCACTTCGCGTGTCTGGGCCGGGAGTTGGGTGAAATGCCAGCTGTAAGTGGTGCCGTAGGAACTCTGCTGGACCTGGGGATCCACCGAAGGCCACTCCATCCATGCAAAATGGAAGGCCGCTTCCTTGGGGACCTGGATGCTCAGGGAGGAGTCCATGCACGGGGCCTCCTGCAGGAGGGGAATCTCCATGGAAATGAACGGGAGGGGAAACTGTTTTTGCTCCCGCTTGAGATGAATTCTGAGGATGGATCCCGGGGCGATGCCGGGAAAGGAGAACATCTTTTGGGCGGGTCCTGTCTCGTCGCCCACCTTTTCGGAGGGAGCTTCACGGATGGCATCGGGATCGAGTCGAAGCAAGGTGCCGTCGGAATGACGGATTTCACAATCAAGGAACGTCAGATTTTCCCCGGGAGGTGAGAAACTGAACTGCAAATCGCCCGCTTTTTCCCCCTCCCTGGTCAGAATCTGGAGGAAGACCTCGCTTTCGGTGACCTGACTGTTATTGGACCCGATCGTGGTTTGAAACTCATGTCGGAGCATGACGGTGTCGGAGTCGGGGTATTGTCGGGGATCAACCGGTTTGATGCGGTCCCAGATTTCAGCCGGTGCTTGATTGGTGGTGATGTTGGGATCGCCACCGGATGGGATTGGGGACGGCGGGTCCCCCGCCGTTTCCGAATGCGGCGAGGATTCCTGGATGAGCCTTCGGGCGGTTCGTTGGGGGAGCCAGATTGTGGGCTCCTCGGTTCGCACCAGATGCCGGTCCTCATACCATGAGTTTACCGAAGTCGCCCAGGATTGAGAGAGGAACGGAAATTCTCCCCCGGGATTTGAATGGAAGAGTTTAAAAAACAGGGAAGCCCCAATGGGATCCCCTCCCAACATGGTGTCATTCTCCGTAGTGAGCGCCTCCCTTCCCGTCGAGTGAAGCACCCGTGCAAACGATCCGCTTCCGCGGAAGAAAAGAATCCAACGGGAAGGGGATTTGATGGCGAATGCATGGAGATCACCGGGGGTGATGCGCGGTCCCTTGACATGAAACACAGGATCCCGCCCCTGCACACCTCCGTGGCCCCACATAAACACCACCATGGGGTCGGTGCTGTTGGAGAGAGAGGCACCGAGTTGGAGAAAGGCGTCCCGCGAGGCTGGGAGTTGGCGGATTTTGAATTTGTGGTTCGGGAGTGAGGACTCGGGAGAGTCGCTCAGGATGACCACTTCAGAGGGTGGTGTCGTCTGAAGGTCCAGGGCGTCCAGACAGGTTCGACGCTGTTCCAAAAAAAGCTGCTCATTCTCAACATCCCCGGGAACCCCCGAAAAAAGAATCACACGTGAGTTCGGGGGGATCAAAGCGGACGGCAGATCCGTGGCGGAGAGAGGAATCCAGGCGAAAAGGATGAAACAGAGCCGCCACATGGGAGTGCTGTGACTGTATCATAGTGACGTGCGATGTCCACGGCTTGCGTATCATGGGGGCGATGGCCTGAAAAGTCGACCGGCTGCGGGCAGGCTGTCAGCTCGAAAGGATTCTTTGGAGGTTTCGGGCGGAATCAAAATATTCCACCGCGCAGTCACGGGCGATTTTGGAGAGTGAATCCCAATCCCGTATTACCCGGCGCACCGCTTCTACGGCCTCGTCCAGGTTATTGACCCATAAAAATCCCGATTCCCCGGGCAAATGGGCACAGGCGCGGGTGTCTTCCGTGATCACGGGTCTGCCTGTGGCGAGGAATGCGGCGGCACGATCGCTGACCCAGCCTGTTTTCCAGAGTAGATCGAGTCCCTTGCAAGCCGTAAACTCGGCGGTGGCCCCGGCGATGTATCGACGATATTGATGCGGGGTGGAAGCTACATTATGGGGATGAATCCATTTCCATCCCAGTTTCTGGATTCGTTCCCGTTCCGGATCATCCGCATTGAGATTCATGGCGAGCTCCATTTCAACCTCAGGCACACGTGAGGGGAGCGTCATGTACCGGGCAAAGGCCACCTGTTTGGAGAAATCGGGATATTCTCCCCCAATCTCGATTCCCTGGTGCCAGTACCACTGGCCGATGGTGGTGAAACGGGGAGCGGCGGGTTTCGCCGCCGGGCGATGGAGTTCCGTGTCGACGAGGGGATAAAAGGTTTTCCACGACACGGGTTGCTTCGGAAGGGTGCAATCGGGTCCGTTTTTATTGAGTCCGATCGTCCAGAATTCATGATGATACGATTGACCCATTTCAATCCGGGGCATCCAGTAGGAGATTTCCGAAGGGTCGAGATCGCAGTAGATGCGACGTTCGAAATCGAGAACCAAAGGGGGATGGAGTGAATGACTTAGGTTCAGCAGGATGGTGGGGCCGGCGAGTTTTTGCTGGAGGACGGATTTTGACATTCCGTGGCACACCATTTGGGAAAGATCATGCGCATCGTCGGGAGAGGTTTGATGGAGCAGGCAATAGTTCCGATCCAGACCATGCTCGGAGAGATGCTTTTTGAACGCCTGGATATGTTCCGCGTCGGATACCGGGTTGGGTGTGGCCGGCATCAATTCGAGCCAGACACAGGAAAGACCGAGGCGCTGAAGGCCTTTCAACCATTGCAAGGGGACGGAGAAATTGCCCCCACCAAGTCGATATTTTGCGGCGAAACCGCACCCCACGAACACCGTGGTATCCTGAAGTTTTCTTTGAAGGTTCATCCCGCGCGCCGCGAGGTGATGAGGTGTTCCTGCTTCAGTTTGACGATCGATCCCGGAGGACAGACCCCGCGCCACGAGACTCCCGGATAGAGCAAGGATTTGCGTCCGAGGATGGACCCTGGATTCAGAACGCAGTGACAACCCGCTTCGGAAAAATCCCCAAGGACGGCACCGAACTTGCGGAGACCGGAATCCAGTTTCCCCTGTTCTGAAATGACCTCCACGTTGCCGGAGGTCAATTTGAGATTGGAAAGCGTGACACCCGAACCAAGGTGGGTTTTGTAACCCAGAATGGAATCCCCCACGTAGGCGAAGTGGGGTACCTGCACGGCATTGAAGAGGATCGAGTTTTTGAATTCACAACTGTTGCCGACCACACACTTGTCTCCGACGATCACATTCCCCCGGATGTAGGCGCCCTGCCGGATCACGCATTGCTGTCCGATCCATGCAGGTCCTTGGATGTAGGCATTGGGTTCCACCACGGTTCCCTCACCGATGAAGATGGGGCCTTCGAGAACGGCGTGGGGCGATACCTTGCCGAGGCATTGGGGTTTCAGGTTTTTTTCCAGGTAGTCCTTGATTCGGGGCAGGGCTTCCCAGGGATGTCGGCATCCCTCGAACAATGCCGTGTGTTCGGTCTGCGCGAGGTCGAGAAGATCGGAAACAAGCAAGGTCATGTGAATCTCAGTTTAAAGTCTTGTTCTGGATCAAGTCTACAACTCTCAACTCGCTGCTCTCAACTCTCAACTGGGGGCAACTCTTTGACGATCGTCGTCAAAAATAGTTCCTTATCCAGTCTGCCCTCGTATTTGGAGACCTTCTTTTTATCGACCACCTTCCAGCCGAGGTATTCGTAGACGCGTTCCGTCCGGCGGCTTTCATAGGTGATCATCTGGCCGTAGACCCGGGGCACCTTGTGCGCGCGGAGATTCTCCAGCATCGTGACGACGAGATCCCGAGCGATGCCCATTTTTCTGTGTTCTTTGACGGAGTTGAAATGGAAGTGGGCGGCATTTTGGGGGGCGACAGGGTTTTCTCTCCATCCCCGGGTGATGATCCATTTTAGAAATTTTCGGGATCGTGCGTCGTACTGTCCTGTAAGGAAACGAAACGTGGATTTGAAAAACAAACGGAGGTTGTTCCACCACCCCCAGACCCGATAGAGATGCCAGCGTTTGCAGGAGAGGAGATATCCCACCACCACACCATCCTTTTCCCCGACCCACGAGGATTCGGGTTCCACATCGGTGTAGTAACGGGTGAGGTAGTCGGCGAAGAGGTCCCGGTCGCCAAACACTTCATCAATCGGATTACCCAGAAATCCGGTTTCGCAGCAGATGTGCCGGATGCGTTCGCGATCCCTGGGGTGGAAGGGGCGGGTGATGTAGTCCGGATCTCTGGTCCGTTGGTCGAGAGGTCGCATGTCGAAAAGTTAAAGGCTGAAAGTTGAAGGCAGGGGAAACAATCGAAAACGGAGTCAAAATGTTAAGAATCACTTTTCAGCAGTGGCTTCCAAAGCATCGAGGACGATTTGCGGAGTCAGCAGTTCGGGCAGGACAATCGGTGGCTTGCTGCGGTTGGCCGGGTAAATGACATAAAGCGGCACCCCGGCGCGGCCGAAGGAGTAGAGTGCGTCTGTGATTTCGGGATTGGATCGCGTCCAATCGGCAAGAAGGGGAATGACTTCAAGTTCCCGGAAGCGATTTTCCACGGCAGGGATCTCGAGGGATGTTTTCTTGTTTGCCTTGCAGGTGAGGCACCAGTCTGCGGTGAAATCGACGAAAATGGGATGGGATGTCTTCATCGCTTCGTTCAGGGCCGTCTTGGAAAAGGGTTTCCAGGCAATGCCCGATTCTGTAGATGGCATACCGGAGGCAGCGGTTGGATGGAGCCGGATTTCCCCAAGAACATGGCTCCGGGCAAAAAATCCGATTCCCATAAGGACCAGGGTGATGAGAACAAGCTGGCCCCGCAGGATGGAGCCGGCGATCCAGACAAAAAATGCGGCAAGTATAAGCCATGCGGTGAACCAGAATGCTCCACTGACGCTATGAGCACTGAGATTGTAAACCAGCCACACTGCGGTCGCGAGCATGGGAAACCCCATTGCCTGCTTGAATCGCAACATCCACATGCCGGGCCGGGGAAGAAATTTCAATAATTCAGGCGCACAGCAAAGCAGCATGTAGGGAAGAGCCAGGCCGATTCCGATGCATGTGAACGTAAGAAGAATGGTGGCCGGTGGCTGGCTCAGAGCGTAACCGATGGCGGAACCCAGGTAGGGCGCGGTGCAGGGGGTGGCGAGGATGGTGGCGAGCACGCCATTGAAAAACGCCCCGGAAAATCCGGAACCCGTGGCAATACGACTGGCACTGCTCGACAAGCCCTCGCCGAGTTCGACTTCAAAGATTCCAAAAAAGTTGAGGGCGATCGCTGTGACAAGGAGGGCCATCAGCATGAGAAAGGAAGGATTTTGAAACTGAAATCCCCAGCCTACCCTGGAACCCGTCGCCTGGATGGCGATCACAACGCCCGCCATCACCCAGAGGGAGACCAGGACCCCCAGTGCGAAAACCAGACCCAGCCTGCGTGTGCGTGCGGGATTTCCTCCATCACGGACAAACCCCAGGATCTTGATGGCTAGTACGGGAAGGACGCAGGGCATCAGATTCAAAATCAAACCTCCAAGAAAAGCCGCGGTGAGGGCGACTCCGAGGGCCCAGGATGCCCGCGGGGTTGGAGATGAAGTCACCGATGGAGCATGGGAAGGCGGGAGGACTGGGGGAGGGGCATTGGGAGGAGGTTGTGATGGTGCCTCCACGGTTTGATATTTTTTAAAGAGAGCAAGCGTTTGGGTATCCGAATTGATTGCAACCTTTGCGATGGCTAGGGGCAGGGTGACGGTGGTGCGACCTGGGACACAGGACTCCGCGCATTCGAGCCAGCCGACGCTGGCTTCAACCTGAAGCGGTGTCTGGAGGGAGACGTCCTTGGTTTGCACGTGGAGGCGACTGAGCAACATGACTTCGTTGGTGTAGCCATAGACGGTGAGTCCCGATTCGACAATCTTGACCGGTTTTGGCCAGCGGAGAGCTTCCGCCTCCACCCCTTCGGGGAGTTTCCATTCCACGGTGGTGGCATAACCGGAATCGCCCGGTTCCTTGTAGTAAGTATGCCAGCCGGGATCCATTTTCAGGAGAATCCCTACGTCAAAGAAATCGTTCGTGGTGATCACGCTTTTTTCGGAAAGAAGCGAGACCTGGGTATGGGGTTTTGCCTGGGTGACTCCTGCAAAACCCGTCATCCACGTGCAGATTGTCAGAAAAAGAATCACTCCCTTTACATGTTGAGGCACCCTTCGGCGTGGCCAAGCCTGGGAAAAGGGGGTGCGACGGAGTGTGACCCTCCAGGTAACGAAAGAGAGAGTCCTTTCAAGGGCTTTCGAATTCATGGTGTTAAAGTCTTCCTTCAAAATGCTCATCCTGAGCGAAGCGAAGGATCCAGCTGCTGTCGACGGGAAAAAGTGTCCAGGCAAACCATTGTTTGGATCAGGATGAAAAGAAGCCGGAGGGAGAGAGGAGGGGATATTTCTGAACGAGTATTTTTTTTAGGTGTACCAGATCGTTTGTGGGCGCCTGGCAGGTGAAGTTTTCGCAGAAATAAGCGGTGGGCTTTCCCTGGAGAGGCTTCATGTCCTTCAGAACGGGCAGGTACTGGGAGAGTTTGTTCTGCCCTTCCCCTCCGTCAGCGAGAAGCAACAGGGTGTTGGGAAGGTGGATCTGGCGCACGAATCTCCACATGGCCTGGGTATCGGATTTCATGGGGTCTCCCGCGACGACGAGATGTTTGGGGGCTTCAAGGGAGTTTTGAAATGCGCAGAGCATGAGAGGCATCGCTGCGGGAAATTGTTTCAAGGTTGTGGCGCTGGAACGAATCGTCTGTTCCCCCTTGGCATGTAGGGAGGTGTCCCCTGTCAAATGGGCGAGACGCAGCAGGTTGTGCGCGGAGATCGCGTTGCCTGAGGGTTCTGCCCCTTCGTAATCGTTTTTTGGACGCAAGAGGAGGGTGGGATCGTCGGAGCGGGCAAAGAAAAATCCACCGCCGGCATCGTCCCACAGGAATCCGATCTGTTCCTTCACCAGACGGACCGCCTCCCCGAGCCAGTGCGGGTCCTGGGATGCCTCGAAGAGATCAAGTAATCCCGCGATGAAGAAGGCGTAGTCGTCGAGAAAGGCGGCAACCCGCGCCTCGCCGTCCCGGTAACGGCGCAGAAGGTTTCCAGATTTGGGATCGCGCAGGTGGGTGAGGATGAATTCCGCGGCGTGGGCGGCGTTTGCCACCGCATTGGAATCATCAAAAACAAGACCTGCCCGGGCAAGACCGGAGATCATCAACCCATTCCATGCGGTCAGGATTTTGTCGTCGAGATGGGGGCGGGGGCGCTTGCAGCGCGCTTCAAAAAGTTTTTTCTTCGCGTGGTCGATCGATTTCCGCACCTCTTCCTCGGATTTACCGATTTTTTCGGCTGTTTCTTGGGGATGCAGGATGTTGTGAAGGACATTTTTCCCATGTTCAAAGTTGCCACCTTTTTGAAAGTCATAATGGGTGAAAATCACTTCTGCGGCACCCCTTCCGAGAAGGGCGACGACCTCCTCCTCCGTCCAGACGTAGAATGTCCCTTCAGCCCCTTCACTGTCGGCATCCTCGGCGGAGTGAAAGGCCCCGCCGGGGTCCGTCATGTCCCGTGTGATGTAGTGGATGATGTCGCGGGCGATTTCGTGGTGGAAGGAATCGTGGGTGATCTGCCATGCCTCCACAAAAACGCCCAGGAGCTGGGCGTTATCGTAGAGCATTTTTTCGAAGTGGGGGACGCGCCATTCCGCATCGACGCTGTATCGATGAAAGCCGCCACCCAGTTGGTCGTATATCCCCCCCCTGGCCATTTTTTCCAATGTGAACAGCGCCATGTTTCGGGCGGTTGGATTGCCCCCTGCGGGGTGATGACGAAGAAGAAAGGGAAACTGGACAGCACGCGGAAATTTCGGCGCATTTCCGAATCCTCCAAGGAGTTTGTCGAAGGACCGCTCGAAATAGCTGCAGGCTTCGGCGAATATTTCCGAGGTGAGGGGCTCTCCTGGGGGGTGGGCTCCGGTCATGTCACGCAAGGTTGCATGCATGCGTTCGCTGGTGGCGTCCACCCGGGCGCGCTGGTCCACCCATGTGTGGTGAAGGCTGAGAAGAACGTCGCGAAACCCCGGACGCCCGTAGCGACTGTCGGGGGGGAAATAGGTTCCTGCGAAAAAAGGCTTGAGTTCGTGATTGAGCCAGACGCTCATGGGCCAGCCGCCGGACCCTGTCATGGCCTGGGTGGCGGCCATGTAGATCTGATCGAGGTCGGGCCGTTCCTCCCGATCGACTTTGATGGAGACGAAATGTTCGTTGAGGAGGGCGGCGATGTCAGGATTCTCGAACGACTCGTGTTCCATCACATGACACCAGTGGCATGTGGAATAACCGATGGAGAGGAAGATGGGTTTGTCCTCGCGTCGCGCCTTTTCGATCGCAAGGTCCCCCCATGGGTGCCAGTCCACGGGGTTGTGGGCGTGCTGGAGCAGGTAGGGGCTTTTCTCATGGATGAGATGGTTGGAGGGATGGGAAGGCATGAGGATTTGAGCGGAATGCTAGATCGTATCCTTGTTTTCCCAGTAGTGGAGCACCCGTTTCAAATCCTCGGTCTTGAAGGGCTTGCTCAGATAGTCGTCCATGCCTGCTTTCTTGCAGCGTTCGGCATCGCCTTCCTGGGCATGGGCGGTGATGGCGATAATCAGCGTGTGGCGGGCGTCGCCCTCCCGTTGACGGATGGCGGCGGTGGCCTGGAATCCATCCATTTCGGGCATCTGACAATCCATCAGGATCACATCGTAGGGGTTCCGTTCCAGGGCTGCCACGGCTTCTTTTCCATTGGTCACGAGGTCAGGTTGAAATCCGAGTTTCTCAAGTTGCTTGCAGATAACGGTTTGGTTGACCGCGTTGTCTTCAGCGAGGAGAACGGATTTAAAAGTCCGGCGGGGATTCGCTGCGATGGGACTGAGGACAGGCATGTCATCCGTGGTCCAGGCCTGTTTTTTCAACTCGATCGTAAACCAGAAGGTCGAGCCCTGATCCGGGTTGCTTTCAAAACCAATCTCACCTCCCATCAATTCCACGAGGCGCTTGGAAATCGCAAGGCCGAGTCCGGTTCCGCCATGCTGGCGCGTCATGGAGTTGTCGACCTGGGAGAAGACCTGAAAAAGTCTTTGCCGGGCGTCTTCGGGGATCCCGACTCCGGTATCCTGAACCGTGAATTTCAAACGGACCGCGGTTGCCGTTTCGGCGACCATGCTGATGTGAATGGAGACCGTTCCCTTGTTGGTGAATTTGATGGCATTTCCGACAAGGTTGGAGAGGACTTGCTGCAGTCGATGAAGATCTCCACGGAGGGTCAGGATGAGGTTCTCGTCCATGTCCCAAGCCAGATGGAGTCCCTTGGCGGTGGCTTGGGGTCCCAGCAGATCCACGATGCTTTTGACGGCGAAACGAAGATTAAAGTCCTCGGTATCAATCTTCAGTTTCCCGGCGTCCATCTTCGAGAAATCAAGAATGTCGTTGATGACCTTGAGCAGGATGTTTCCGCTCTGACAGATCGTGTCGAGCATGTCGCGCTGTTCCTCATCCAGCTGGGTATCCAGCATGAGGTTGGCCATGCCAATCACGCCATTCATGGGAGTGCGGATTTCATGACTCATGTTGGCAAGGAATTCCGATTTGGCACGGGCAGAGGCAAGCGCCTCGTCCTTTGCCTCCTGGAGTGCCTTTTCCACCTGTCGCCGTTGAGTGATGTTTTCCGATATACCCAGAACGTATCGAGGACGTCCCAGGGCATCCTTGAGCGGAACTTTGATGGTGTGGAGATGGATGAGTCCGAGGGATTTGGACTGGATGTATTCCTCGGGCACATCCACAATTTTTCCTGTTTCAATAACCTGCTGGTCTGTTTTTCGGAAATGATCAGCCTGTTCTTTGGGAAAAAAATCGTAATCGTTTTTGTCGATGACTTCAGTCCTTCCAAGGCCGAAGATTTTGACGCTCATTTCATTCCAAAGGGTAAATCGATAGTTCGATTGGGCGTCCTTGCAGAAGAGTGCGACGGGGAGATTGTTGATGATCGAGACAAGAAAGATTTCCTTCTCCAGAATGGTCTGGCTTGCCTTGCGAAGATCCGCGGCCATGTGTTCGCGTTCCTTGATCTCGGTCTTGAGATCGAGGGTCCGCTGATCGACCGTCTCTTCAATTTGCGCCGTCCTGCCTGTGACGAGGAGTAAGAGCGCCCCAAGGAGTCCGACGAACATCATGCCGCCGCTCAGAAAGAGCCATGGTTGCCAGGAGCGGTGGGCGATCAGATAGTCCCGACGGGCTCCAAACATCAGGATCCATGATTGTCCTGCGAGTTCGAAGCGAACCCGTTTCTTGAGCTCATAACCTGAATCCACGCCGGCGCTTTCCGGCAGTTTGGGCCAGGTGGAATGGTTGTAGATCATTTCTTCTGCCCTTGTCCCTTTCTCCTCGAAAACGGAAAATTCGATACCGAGGTTTTCGAAATCTTTCAGGCATTCGGCCATGAGGTCCCCCATTCGGAAGACGCCGTTGACGAAACCCACGAGGTTTTGACGTCTTTCTTCGGGGGTCGAAGAGACGGTTCCATTTCGAAAGATGGGAAAGAAAATGAGAAATCCGGGTTGCCTGAATTTATCCTGAACAAGCTGGATGGCCTCCGTGGCCATGGGAAGACCTGTATCCCGGGCACGATAGAGTGCCGATGCCCGGATGGGTTCGGAAGGGACATCAAATCCCAGGGCACCCTGGTTTTCGGCCATCCGCTCGATAAAGGTGACCGGAAAATATTCGGAACGAAGGGAGGCTGGGACTAGATTTCCATCCGGGGTTCGCTCGCGGATGCGAAATTCACGGAACCCCTCTTTTTGAACCTTCTGTTCCATGCGCGTTCTTTCAGCATCGGGCACCCGTGGAGCCCATGCAAAACCGCTGATTCCAGGGTGGGCATCCAGAAAAGGCGTGACGAAGGTCTGAAATTCATTGCGATCAACCTCAACGGAACTGGCGTAAAAATTTCGAATGGATTTTAAGATTTCAAGGTTGGATTTAAAGTGCTGTGTGACTTGATAGGTGATTTGATCCGCCTGACGGCCAAACTCCGACCGAATTCGTTTCTGCTCGAGGGAGTTCACATGGATGAAAAGGAAGACCACGAGGACAAAGGAAACAACCAGGGGAATTGTCACCGCGACAGGTCGTTCCTTTGCCGCGTGCTGGGAGCGCTGGAGCCAGATCAGGATGAGGGGCGCAAAGATCAATACCCCGATGCAATCGCCGATCCACCAAGTCCACCAGCTGAAAAGGAGATTGTCCGACGGAATCAACCCCGCGGTGTGCAGTGTGAATACCCCGGTGCTTGGGCTGATGAGACATCCGATGGGGCCGCCCATGAACAGAAAGAGCATCAGGTCCTTTTCACGATAAAGAAGGGTTGGATAACCCACAAATTTTCGGATCAAGGTCGCGGCAAACAAGGCTTGCAGAGAGGCCCCCGTCGCGATGGCCGAGGCGATGCCCAAGGCTGGGATCACGGTGCTGACATTTTGGGGATCCAGCGAGAGCTGAAGATTGAAGAGGAATGATCCGAGAAATACCCCCGGCCACATGCGCTTTCCTCCGTGGAGCACTCCGATTAGCGCCACACCGGATGCAGGCCAGACAGGGATTGCAAATCCCGGAGAGATGGATAGAAGGGAACCGAGTTTTCCCGAAATCAAATAGACGAGAGCCAGGAAAAGGTTTCGGGTAACCGGGTGGCGCAATAGGGAGGATTTCGAGTTCATAGGGATGACATCGAGAGAGGGGGGCAGCTTGTGGATGCGATGTCAGAAACTCGCGGGCATCCGGGGCCTCTACCTTAGTAACGAGAAGCACCCAGGTCAGGCAAGCTCACGAATGCTTTTGAATGATCATTATTTTGACAAAAGGGAAAAACCGGTTGTTGTTTGGATTGGAATGAGGGAGGCGATGTGAAATAAGGAAGCATGGAGAAGTCCATTTTTCTACAAGCTTGTCGGAGTGAACCTGTCCCGAGGCCGCCGGTCTGGATGATGCGTCAGGCGGGGCGATATCTGCCGGAATACCGGGCGGTGCGGGCGAAGGTGGATTTCATGACTCTTTGCAAAACCCCCGATCTGGCGTGTGAGGTGACGGTTCAACCTGTGGATATCCTGGGGGTGGACGCGGCGGTGATTTTTTCCGATATTCTGGTGCTTCTGGAGGCGATGGGATTACCTGTATTTTTTGGAAAGGATGGAGGACCGAAGATTGAGAGGGCGATCGCGTCGGAATCGGATATCGACAAATTGCACCTTCCGGATATCGCAAAGGATCTGGGCTACGTGGGTGAGGCGATCCGCCGGACGGCGGCCATCCTGAGTCCGCGGTCCATTCCGGTGATTGGTTTCGCGGGCGCCCCTTTCACGCTGGCGTGTTACGCGGTGGAGGGTGAGACGAGCCGCGAGTTCAACCGCACGAAGCGGTTTCTTCAGCGCGAGCCGCGCGCGTTTGCGGCGTTGCTGGGAAAGATTGCGGAGGGGGTGACGCTTCATCTTCGCGGGCAGATCGAAGCCGGGGCATCGGTGGTGCAGTTGTTCGACACCTGGGGTGGGATTCTTGACCAGGCCACATATCGTTCGGTGGTGCTGCCAGTATTGCAAAAGACGATCTCATCTCTCGGGTCCACGGGCGTGCCGGTGGTGCTTTACGTCAATGGAAGCACGCCTCACCTCGAGTCGATGCGTGACAGCGGGGCCGATGTGCTCTCCGTGGACTGGCGCATGCCCCTTTCCAGTGTGCGCCAGCGGGTGGGAATGGAAAAGGTCCTGCAGGGCAACCTAGATCCCACGATGCTTTATGCCCCGCCCGATGAAATCGCAAAACGCACAAAGAAGATGATTGTGGACCACGGAGCGTCGAAATTGATTGCCAATCTGGGGCACGGGATGCTTCCGGACATTCCAGTGGAACACGCGAAAGCCTTTGTCGAGGCGATCCGAAACTTCAAGTAAGGCGGACATTACGGCGGTCTGGTGGGGCTTTTTCCCGATGGAGAGTGGCTTTTGCAAGCCTTCCCGCCTTGAAACAAAAAGCCCCCGTGAACCGAAGTTCACGAGGGCTTGGAGTATCAGACGATCAGGGGCTTAGTAGTCCCGGCGTCCACGTCCACCGCCGCCACCACCACCGCCGCGGGAGTCACGACGTGCGCCACCGCCGCCACCACCACCGAAGCTGCCCGAGGGGCGATCTTCGCGGGGACGGGCTTCATTGACCGTGATTTCACGTCCGTCGAGATCCTTCCCGTGGAAGGATTCGATGGCGCGCTGAGCTTCGTCATCGGTGCTCATTTCCACGAAAGCGAAGCCGCGGCTGCGTCCGTTGAATTTGTCGGTGATCAGGCTGACGGAGGTAACCGTGCCGGCCTGGCCGAAGTGTTCTTGAAGTGCTGCGTCCGTCGTGCTGAATGACAGATTTCCAACATAGAGGCGTTTGCCCATATTTTTTTTCTAGTGTAGTTATACAAACGCAATGCCCCAGCGATCGGATTTCCACTCGGAATCCGGGATCCAGCTGAGACCATGAACAAGCGACTCTGCAGACGATCCGCGAAATCTTTGAGACTGTATTACGTTTAGTTGAGGTGCCACTTTGACACCCCCCTTTTCCGAACACAAGGGAAATCGGAAGGTATCTTCAGGGGCTGATAAAGGAGCAGATATATTCGCAAATGCCGGATTTCACCTCGATATCAAACCCTGAGTTGGCGGGCACGTCGAAGGCGTTCCCCTGACTGTAGTCCTTCAAGGTGTCCTGGCCCTTGATCTTCACCTGGCAGGAGCCGGCGACGATCTCCATGCGTTCCGCGAGTTGGGTTCCAAAATGGTAGGTTCCGGGATAAATAAGGCCAAGGGTCTTTTTCGTGGAATCCGAGAAATGAATCGTGTGACTGACCACCTTGCCGTCAAAATAGACGTTTGCCTTGGTGACGGCGGTGACATTCGGGAATTGTTGGGGAATGGGCATTTCCGGATTGTATTCGGTCTCCTGGCTTCTGTCTCCTGAATTTTTTCCGCTACCGTACGTTTCGGATCATGAAGGCCGAGGTGCATCCGAAAATGGTATTGGGCAACCAGGCTGCGATCCATGGGGGGAATCGGCCACTTTGGCCAAAAATGAAAAAGATCTGGGCCACCAGCATGTAGGCAAAGAAGAAGAGGAGGGCATTGACAACCGCCAGGAAGTTGCTTTTGCGCTGGCCGACAACGCCAAAGGGGATTCCAATGAGAAAAACGAGGAGGTTGGAGAAGGGGAAGGCGATGCGGGAGTGGAATTCGCTGGCGATCATCGCCCGTTTCTTCTGGGAGAGGCGTGAGGAGAATTCCATGGTCTCGAGTAATTCCCCGGTGGTCATGCGCTTGGTTTTTTTGAACTCCGAAATAAGTTCCGCGGGAGTTTCGGTGAAGTCACGATCATCCAGGATGGGAAGCCGTCGCACGCTGCCCGGATCCGTGATGGCCAGGGTGTAGTCATAGATGATGACGTTATGAAAGATCCAGTGATCCTTTTCAAAGCGGGCGGAGGTCGCGCTGATGCGCTGCCGGTCCCGATAGTTGTCGTCGGTTTGGACGATCTCCACACCGGCGGCGCGGTTTTGGAAGCTGTCCAGAACGCTTAGAAACCAGTAGCGATTGTGTTTCATCGCGTAGTAGGTGATGCCTGTGGCCTTGTCGGTGGGGCCGCTCTGACGTTTGGTCTGTTTATCAAAGACTACCTTGGCCTCCTGCAGGGCGTTGGGAGCCCATGTCAGGTTGAGGACGAGCATCAGGATGGAGGCGCAGGTGCCGATCAGAAAATAGGGAAACATGAGCCGGAGGCAGTCGAGCCCTGCGGCGCGCATGGCGGTCAATTCCCCGTGTTTGGAGAAATCCGAAAGGACGTAGAGGAGGGCAAGGAGAAGGCTGATGGGCATGATCTGGACGAGCCAGGCGGGGATGAGAATGGTGTAGTACTCAAAGATCATCTCCATCGGTGCCTTCGCCTGGATGAAATCATGGATGTTGTCGTAAAGGTCGTAGACCACCATGCAGACGAGGAAGGCGGCCAGACAGGCGGCGAGCGGTTTCAGGAATTGCTTGATAAAATAGACGTCCAGAAGCTTCACGTTTCATTTTTTTACCGGTTTTGGGGATGGATGACAGCTTAATTCACCTACGACGCACGCTTGACCTTCGGGCCCCGTTTCGCAAATCTGTGGTCCGTTTCCCACTGTTGTGATGCAATCTCCTCTCCCATCGAATCCCACCGCCTTCAAGCGACTCGTCGACAAGATCCAGGGGCTGCCGACTCTGCCCAGTGTGGTGGTCAAACTTCTTGCCCTTGCTGAAAACCCCGTCACTTCCGCCAAGGACATCGAGACCGTTCTTGCGGGCGATCCTCCCTTGACGATGAAGGTGATGTCGGTCGCCAACTCCTCGTTTTACGGATATCACAACAATGTACGCACCTTGACGGAGGCGATCATCATTCTCGGGTTCCCCACGATCCGCTCCATAGTGCTTGCCGCCTCGGTGTTTCAGGCTTTCCCGGGGACGGCGCGGCCCGGATTCGATCGCGCACAATTTTGGAGGCACTCGCTCGCCACCGCCGTCGCGTCACGATTGCTGGCGATCCAGAAGCAGACGATTGACATGGAGGAGGCGTTCATCGCGGGGTTGATTCATGATATTGGAAAAATCGTGCTCGATGAATACGCGTCCGACCAGTGGCAGTCCGCGTTGACCTATTCGTCGGAAAAAAAGGTGATGCTGGTCGAGGCGGAGCTGGCGCTTTTCGGATTTTCGCATGCCCAGGTGGGGCAGTGGCTGGCCATCAAGTGGAAGCTTCCCACCCCCTACGCGTCCGCCATTTTTTATCATCATCAGCCTGCGTTTGCGCGTCATGATGAGGTGCTGGTTTCCATCGTGCACATCGCGGATTCCCTCGTGAGGGAGTCTCATCTGGGGTCGGGGGGGGACGATGTGGTGCCACCCATTGATCCGGAGGCGCTTCGGCAGACGGGTTTTACGGAGGAGACCTTGAAAAAGGTTCGGGATAAGCTTCCGGATGCCTTTGAGAAGGCGAGCGCGTCGTTCCCGTTGCCCGGGCGTTGATTCCCATGAACCCACAGGGAATCTATGAGGCCCTGGCTCGAGGCGAACGGATCGAGACACAGCTCCCGGCCCTCCTTCAGAGTCTGGATGTGGAGGCCCTGGTGCTTTTTTATGCCGGCGAGGAGCAGGCTTATGTTGCCTTCCGGCGCACCAACCATGACCTGCTCGAGCAGACGAAAAACAAGCTTGTCGCTCGGGTGACTTCGGCCCGTCAGTCTGCGCCGACGGAGCGCGCCTGGACTCCCTTTGGAGGGGTCTGGCTCTGTCTGCCCCATGAGGCCCATGTTCATGTGGATCTGGCCCTCAGTGAAGCGGATCTCCACCGGTTGAGTCGGGAGCCGTTCCCTTCTCACGTGAAACTCCATCTCATTTCTTTTGGGGACGAGGTGCTGGGCGGCCTGGGCCTGATCACGGGGAAAACGGAGGAGGAAGCACGGGTAAATTCCGAAACTTCATGGGAGGAGGTGGCTTTGGACGTGAAGGTTCCCAATGAACTTCTTGTGGCCCTGGGGATCGCGCGTCAGATCGAGGCCTCGCGTCGGGCGAATGAGGACGCCAAGGATCGCCTTGAGCGCCTTGCCCATGTGGGGCATGTGTTTGCGGAGGGACTTCCCCTGGACCGGACGCTTGCCCGTTTGCTCGAAATCGCCCTTCACATTGCAGGGTCGAGCATTGGGGTGGTCAAGGTCACTCCCTTCGACGGAGAAACCGTACTGGAGCCCATCAGTTGGGGGCTTCCTCCCGACTGGGTCGATCTGTTGCGTTTCAAAGAGGGGGAGCTTGTGACGGAGGTCGTGATGTCCAAACGTAAGCCCGTCTATCTCGATTCCCTCAACGCCCTTGAGACAACCGGACGTCCCAAATTTCTCAAATCCCTGACCGTGGTGCCTTTGTCCTACGAGGGCGGGACCCTCGGGTGCATGTGCATCGCCAATCCACCCCCCTCATTTTATCAAGATGAAGCCGAGCAAAGCACCTTGATGACGCTGGCTTCGCTGGTGGGCGGAGCCATTCAAAGCGCGCGACATCTTCAATCGGAAATCAAGGCTCAGAGACTGCGTGAGGAAATGAAGCTGGCTGCCCAGGTCCAGCTCAGCCTTCTCCCCAGGGAACTTCCCTCAGGAGAACAGGTCCGGGTGGCCGCCTCCATCCGTGCCGCACGTCAACTTGGCGGGGATTTTTACGACATTCTCGATCTCGGGCAGGGGCGTTGGGGCATCATGATTGCCGATGTGTCGGGAAAGGGGCCTTCCGCTGCGTTGCTGATGGCGACGGCACGGGCCTATCTTCACATCTTCGCCCGCCAGGAAACGTCTCCGGGAGCTGTGCTTGAAAAGATGAATCGTGCATTGACACAGGATTTTACGGACGGACGCTTCCTGACGGCAGCTTATTTGTTGGTTGATGTGCCTCAGCGCCGCCTTCAGATGGCTGGTGCCGGACATCATCCCATCTATCTTCTGTCGGGTGAAGGGGCGATGTCGCTTTCCTGTGATGATCTTCCCCTTGGTCTAGATGCTGGTTCAAGTTACCGCGATGCATCCATGGAACTGAAAAACGAGACCACCATTCTTCTCTACACCGATGGTCTTGTGGAGGCGGCATCCCCTTCGGGCAAGTTTTTTGGGGATGAACGCATGGCGTCCTTCCTGAACGGAAAGTCCGCCCCACCCGCCCAACAACTGGTCGATCGCCTCATTCGTGAAGTTGAGGTGTGGACTGAAGGCGCCGCCCTCCGGGATGACCTGACCATTCTCGCAGTTGCAGTGTCATGACGAATGAGGCTTCAGGGGGACTTCCCTCTTGACTCCCCGTCGATCAATGTTTCTATCAATGATATGAACTTCATTTCAGGGAGTGTGATGGTGGGCATTTTGGCAGCGGGTTCCGTACTGGCACAGGATACCTCCATCGATCCTTCCTCCACGCCCGTGCCCACGGCACCCCTGGCCATCACTCCCGCGGAAGTGCCTGTCACAGAAAATGTTTCCACCAACGAGGCTCCCATTCCTGCAACCGCGGCGGAGATCCCCGTCAAGGCGCGCAAGGAACCCACGAAGGCGCTCGATCAAAAGGGAAAAATTGAAAATCTCGATTCTGCGAAAGGAACCTTTACCGTCGAAGGCGTTTCCTTTGTTCTCTCCAAAAAAGGAAAGGTCTTCATTGATGGAGCCAAAAAGCATCTCTCGGATTTGAAGGCTGGGGATCTCGTGGCCGTGGTCTATTTTTCGAAGGCTGATGGCACGAATCTGGCGACCCGCGTCATCAAAGGCCACTCGGCGAAAAAGAAGACCAAGTGAGTCGGATGCCGACCGAATGAATCATTCGAGCGAGGGTATTTCGGAGAAAATCTCGGAGGCAGCCCTTTCCATTGGTTTTGATCGGATGGGAATCGCTTCCGCCGAACCCTCCTCCCACGGAGACAACCTGGATCGATGGCTTTCCGAGGGACGTCACGGGGATATGGCCTGGATGGCGCGTGATCCGGCACGACGCAAGAACGTTCAACATCTCATGCCCGGGGCGCGAAGTGTGGTGGTTGTCGCTTTGAACTACCACGTTCCTGTCACGGATGATTCATCAGGGGGTGTCGTCGCCCGTTATGCGCGCGGGCGCGATTACCACAAAACGATGCAAAAGATGCTCGAACGTCTCGCCGGCGAAATTGAGGCGGTGGGCGGGGAGGGAACCATGACCCGTGTGGCCCTCGACACCTCGGCGGTGCTGGAGCGTGAACTCGCCCAACGCGCCGGAATCGGATGGATTGGGAAAAGCACGGTTGCCCTCACTCGCGAATGGGGAACATGGTTCCTTCTTGGCGAAGTGGTCACCAACCTTCCCCTCAAGCCGGATGAACCTGCGGTGAATCGTTGTGGAAGCTGCCAGCGCTGCATCGATGCATGTCCGACCCGGGCGATCACCGCACCCTATCAGCTCGATGCCCGGCGGTGCATCGCCTATCTCACGATCGAGTGCAAGGGCGACATCCCCGTGGAATTTCGGACCGCAATGGGGAATCGGATTTTTGGGTGTGACGACTGCCTGGCGGTCTGTCCGTGGAACCGATTTGCAAGGGAAGCGCGTGCGTTCAGGGAAACCTACCGTGCGGATCTGGTGTCCCTGAATCCCCGGGAACTATTGGAGATGAATGCCGAGAGGTTCGAAGCAAAATTTTCCGGAACCCCGATCCGGCGTCTGGGGCTGGAGCGTTTGCAGCGAAATGCGGCGGTTGTGCTGGGGAATATTGGAACAGCGAATGATCTGCGTCAGTTATACTGGCAGCAAGGCTCGAACCCGAGCGTGATGGTGCGACGTCATGCCTCGTGGGCATGGGAGCGTCTCAGGCATAGGATATGAACATGGGGGGATCCCCTTCCGTTCGCTGGGGAAAAGGAGTAGGCTAGGATGTCATGACCTCGAAAAAGCCGGTTTCTCCATGGATGAAAGGCTCCCTGCCGGATCGGAAGTGGAAGGTTCTGGCGACAGGAATTTTTCGGCGTCAATTCCGGTACAATCGCATTTTTCGCGATTGGTGTCACAGCCATGCCCCGTTCATGACCCCTCGGGAGAACATCCCAGGGCTACCCCTTCTGGCATTCAAGGAATCGAAGGTGGCTTCATTCCGGGTGACGCGGAATACATCTTATTTCCAATCGAGTGGAACCACTTCCGGAAGGGGAAAGACGAGTCGTCATTATCACCCATCCCTCGATCTCTATCGAACAAGCGTCGTCGAGGGATGGGGCTGGTTTTTACGCGAGTCAGAATTTGAAGCGAAATTTGCAAAGGCGCGGTTTCTGGCATTGATGCCCTCTTGTCGTGAAGCTCCGCATTCCTCCCTTTCCTGCATGCTGGAAACGCTGATGCGGGCATGCGGGGATGGACAGGGATTCTGGTCCATGCAGGGTGGACGCTGGAACTGGTCCGGCCTTGCAAAGGAAATGGGAAGATCGCGTGATGCCCCAATGGTTCTTTTTGGAACTGCATTTGGATGGGTTCATTTTCTGGACTGGTGCGCCAGGCATCGCCGGAAATTTCGATTGGGGAATGCTCTCGTGATCGAGACTGGTGGTTACAAAGGGCGGAGTCGAGAGTTGGAGCGCGATGATTTGCACGCGCAGCTTGCGGGCTTGTTGGGTGTGCCGCGTTCCCGTGTGCGAAGCGAATATTCCATGTGCGAGATCTCCTCCCAGGCGTATTCCTTTCCACATCGAGGAACCCAGCTGTTTCGTTTTCCCCCATGGTGCCGGGCGCAGGTGATGCGACCGGGAACGGCGAAAATTTGCCGTCCAGGTGAGAAAGGTGTCCTGGAGATTCACGATCTTGCCAACGTCGATTCCTGTGCCTTCATTCGCACGGAGGACATGGCGATCGCACACCCGGAGGGGTTCGAACTGGCGGGACGATTGCCGAAAGCGGGTTTGAAAGGGTGTTCGTTGGCGTTTGAGTAAGCCATTGAGAATTTTTCTCCTCCTATCTAGGATGGAGCAGCTGCAATCACTTTGTGAAGCATTTCGGCGCGCCCGGCGGTCGCGCCCTACCTGGACGGATTTCGAGCAGGTAGGGACGGCTCGCCGAGCCGTCCGTCAGCGCATGGTTTGAATTGCCGCGGGAACATGGTATGTCAGACGACCTTGAGATTAAAACGGAAGATGAATCCACGGCCAATCACGGTCCCGTCAAATCGTTCCTCGATCATCTCGAGGATGTACGATGGGTGTTGGTCAAAAGTCTGACCGCGCTGGCGGTTGCCTGGATGGCGTGTTTCTATCTCGGTCCACGCATTCTTCTCTTTCTGCAATATCCCCTGAAGCGAAGTGGAATTGAGGATCCGTCGAAGTTTCTGAAGGCGTTCGGTCCGGCGGATGCCTTTTCCATCTCGTTTCAACTGGCGCTGTATGCGGGGCTGATCCTTGCGGTTCCCTTTATTCTCTATTTTATCGGATCCTTTGTCATTCCCGCCCTGACGTCGAGGGAAAGACGATGGGTGATGCCGGCGTTCATGATTGGCACCGTGTTTTTCCTGGGAGGTGTGTTCTTCTGTTATTTTCTGGTGCTTCCGCCCGCGCTCCGGGTGTCACGCGAATTTGCCTCGTGGCTCCACATCAACATGGATTTCTGGACGATCGACAGCTACGTCAGCTTCACCACAAAATTCATGCTGGGCATGGGGGTTGCGTTTGAACTTCCCCTCGTCGTCCTGCTTCTGGTCCGATTCGGTGTTCTGGACTACGCGAAGCTCTCCAAAGCCCGGCGATATGTCATTGTTCTAAATTTTATCCTGGGCGCCGTTCTGACCACGCCCGAGGTGTTCACCCAGCTCATCATGGCGATCCCGTTGACGATCATGTATGAGGCGTGCATCTGGATCGCATGGTTTATGGAGAGGAAGAAGCCAAAACTCTCATCGGAGGGATTGATGGTGGACAAGAATTAACAGCTTACTGAAAAGCAACGAAACCATTAAAAGATTTTTCGTTGGAGGGCGATGCTCCGTCGTCGCCTTTCGGGCTCTGTGTCTCTATGCTTCTGATGGCGACGACGGAGCGTCGCCCTCCAATGCAACGTCAATCGTTCTCAACGCTTCACCAAAGGGGCGTTTGGATAAGATCTGCCACAGACGACGTTTGCTGGTGACGCGAAAGATTCAGCAACCGTTTTTGCAGACGCGTTTCTGATGCTCCCGGGAAATCTTCAGAACTTTGGCGTAGATGGAGCGAAGCTCGTCCTTTTCGAGGGGGCCTTTCTGGCGTTTGCAGATCCGGGTCAGAACCTCGGTTTCACGTTTGCGATCGTAGACGTGGTTGCCGTTCCGGGCCTTGATCCGGCCGATTTTGTGGGCCAACCGCATCCGCTGGTTCAGGAGCTTGACGATGCAATCGTCTAGGCGGTCAATCTGCTTGCGAAACTGGGGCAGCGTCGGCATGGACGGCTTCTCCTTCGGATGGTGCGGCGGATTCTGCGGGGGCGGGCATGGCGGGAAGACGAAGATTGGCTTTCCGCAGCTCTTCCACGGCGGGCATTTCATCGAGATGATTCAGACCAAAATGTTCGAGAAAACGCCGGGTGGTTCCGTAGAGCATGGGGCGTCCGGGCACTTCGGCACGTCCGGTGATGGTGACGAGTCCCCGGTCGAGAAGGGTCTGCATCACACCATCGACGGCCACGCCGCGGACGCTCTCGATATCGGCGCGGGTAATCGGCTGGCGGTAGGCGATGATGGCGAGGGTTTCGAGCGCGGGCTGGGAAAGGCGGTTGGAGCGTTGTTCCTGGAAAAGCTGGCGGAGCCACGGCGCGAACCGGGGCTGGCTGATGAGTTGGAAGGCGCCTGCGACCTCCTGGATCTGGAAACTGCGTCCCTGCTGGGTGTAGTCGACCTTCAGCTGTTCCACGGCGGCGGTGATGTCGGCTTCGGATGTTTTCTTGAAGGCACGCGTGTACTCGTCCTCCTCCGTTTCATCGGGTTTGGAGAGGATGGTCTTGAGATCCTTGGACGACAGGGGTTCCTGGGCCGCGAAGAGGATCGCTTCAATGAGGGATTTCAGTTCCATGAGTGGTTATGATTCAAAATCTTCAGCAACAAAATGTCGAGCCTGCGTTCATGGAATTCTTCGAATGCGTGCGGGTGGGAAGGGTGTTTGAATCCAGATACGGCGGCGACAAAGCGCCGCCCTCCATTTCAGAAAAGGTCTGGTTTGAGAACGGATGGCGGCGCTTTGTCGCCGCCATCAACGTGAGATTCCACGAAGGCCAAAATCATGTCAAAGACCCCATTCACCCTTTTTCGTTTCATGGCGAGGAAATCGTTTCCTCGGGTAAGGGGGCAGCTGCTTCGGGCTGGGCGCGTGTGATATCGATTTCGCCGAAGGAGTCCGCCTGTTGGATTCGGATCTGTTTCAACCGGATCAGTTCGAGCAGGGCGAGAAAGGTGACGATGATTTCCGTCCGGGACGCGGAGCCTTCGAACAGTCTGGAGAAGCTGGTTTTCTCCTCAATCCGGGTCAGTTTGAGAATGAAATCGATTTTGTCGCTGACAGTGAACCGATCCTCGAAAATCTCGCGCAATTCGTCATTGTCCTCGGCGCGTTTCAACACCTTGTTGAAGGCGTTGAGGAGATCGAAGATGCTCATGTCTCCGAGAGTGGGACGATCCTCGGTGGGTGTTTCGAACCCAAGGGAGGATTGCTGGCGATGGTAAACGCTTTCCTGGAACGTCTCCCGCTCTTGAAGATATTCGGCTGCGTCCTTGAACTTCTTGTATTCCACGAGCTGGCGGATGAGATCCCAGCGGGGATCGAGTTCATCGGCGGCGGCTTCGGGATCCGAAACCTGCTGGTCTTGGGGTAGAAGCATCCGGCTTTTGATGTACATGAGCGTGGCGCCCATCACCACGAATTCGCCTGCGACGTCCGGAACGATCAACTGCATGAGGTCCAAGTACTCCATGTACTGCTGGGTGATCCTAGCGATCGGGATATTATAAATATCCACCTCCTCCTTCTTGATGAGGTAGAGCAGTAGGTCCAGAGGGCCTTCAAAGACTTCGAGTTGAACCTTGTAGTCGGACATCAGGGAAAGAATTCAGAAGTCAGGAGTCAGAATCCAGAATAAAGAGATGAAATTTTAGACAGAACGGGGAAGGCCCACGGCTTCACGCACCTGGGAAAGGGTCATTTGGGCAAGAGCCCGGGCTTTAGCGGCCCCATCTTTTAGGACCTGATCCATGGTGCCCTTGTCTTTCTCAAGTTCCGCACGCCTCTTCCGTGCTTCCGCAAAATGCGCCCAGTAGGAGTCAAAAAGGGCTTTTTTCAGGTCTCCATAACCGGTGCCGCCCGCGCGGAGTTTGGCATCCACTTCCTTGAAGGTGGACTCCGCCCCCATCAACTTGAGCAACTGCCAAGCGGGGTTGGTTTCCAGATGCTGCTTGGGCACCTCAAGGGGCTGGCTGTCGGTCTGGATGGCCATGACCTTTTTGCGCAACGCCTTTTCGTCCCCAAACAACTCAATGGTGTTTTGGTAGCTCTTCGACATTTTTTGCCCGTCGGTACCAGGGACGGTGGCGACGGATTCACGAATCTCCGGCTGAGGCAGTTTGAAGATTTCACCAAATTCCATGTTGAATTTGACGGCGATGTCACGGGTGACCTCGACGTGCTGTTTTTGATCCTTTCCCACGGGAACGAGATCCGATTGATAGATCAGGATATCGGCGGCCATGAGCACGGGATAGGCGAAGAGGGCGTGGGTGGGGGCGATTCCCTTCGCGATCTTGTCCTTGTAGGAGTGGCACTTTTCAAGAAGGCTCATGGGCGTCACGATGGAGAGGAGCCATGCGAGCTCGGTCACTTCCGGCACATCCGACTGGCGGAAAATGGTGGCCCGTTTGGGGTCGAGTCCGCACGCCAGGAAATCGAGGGCGACGTCATGGGAGTATTGCCGCAGGGCTTTGGGATCGTGAAGGCTGGTGAGCGCGTGGTAGTCGGCGATGAAGTAGAATGCCTCTCCGCGTTCCTGCAGCTCGATGGCGGGACGCATCATCCCGAAGTAGTTCCCGAGGTGAAGCGTGCCGGAGGGTTGGATGCCGGAAAGGATCCGCATAGATGGTTCAGAGTGCCAGAGAGAGGGGAGGGACGCAAGGGTGCAGCATGGAAGGTAAAGCCTTAATTTGAACAGAATCCCTGTGAATGCAGGCCAAATCTGCGGTTTCCGCTCCCCCAGTTTCTTTCTTCTACCTGGATATAATGGATGAATATTTTCGGCGCCTGGAGCGTCTTAGATAAGATGAAACGAATTTTCTTCGCTCTGATTTTGGTTGGGACCGGGTTATCCATGACGGGGTGTTGCACCACGGGCTACGTGGGTTATCGGGAGTGTGAACCTCCCCGTTACCACTATTCCCGGTATGAGCGGCCAAGAACCTATGTGATCGTTCAGGAGGCTCCCCGCCACGGAAGGTGTCACGACTGGTAGAAACTCCGAATTAGATTCGGAAGAATCCCAGAATGTGTTTGATGGCGCTGCGGAATGGGTGTTCCTCCGGAGAGGAAGCCCCTTCATTGGAAGTTTCCACCACGACGCCTCCCGCCTCCTCGAATTCCCAGATGACTTCGTGCGAGAAGAGGATGTTCACCAGTTGGGATCGCGTCGTGCGGTGATGTGCGGCGATGGGGCGAAAGCGTTTCTCCGCCTCAAAAGCGACCAGCCGGTGGGGCGCATGCTCGCGCAGGGGCGAGGCGTTCATGGAGGCCGATCCGTAGAGGAGAATCTCACCGGGGCCCTTGAGGGTGCAGAAGAAATGTTTGTGCAGAAGCCAGAAAGGAAGGGCGAACTTGATCCGCGTGTGCAGATTCCGGATCTCCCCGCTGAATCCCGCAAGGTAACGTACGAAGACACACACTTCCTCATCCGGCTCGAGCTGGAGGGTCATGAAGTTACCCCGGGGATGGGTTCCATGCACAGGGATATCCTTTGGTTTTTCTGCCATCACGGTCTTCCATATCCAACAGCGATGGTAGAGTCGCATGAAGGGACTTCCCCATGGGAAGGGGGGAGGAAGGGTCCAGTCGTAGTCGGAGAATCCCTGAAGCAGCGCGGGCTTGAAGAAGTAACGTTCGCCGGATGAAAGCGTGCGCGTGAGCTGGTTGCCGTGAAGCTCGGTTTTCACCGACCGCTGGTCTTGTAGTAGACCTCCGCTTCGGGAACGAGGGCTTTGAGGTCCTTGATGCGTTTGTCGTCCGTCGGATGCGTGCTCAGGAAAGCGGGAGGATTTTTTCCACGCTGTCGGTTGAAATCCCGGAAGCGTTCCCAGAACGAAACGGCGTCGTTGGGATTGTATCCGGCTTTGGCCATGTAGAGGAGGCCGATATGGTCAGCTTCGCTCTCCTGCATCCGGTTGTGGGGAAGGACGGCGCCCACGGTGGTGCCGAGGCCGAACGCAATCATCGAAATCTGCTGGATGCGGGGATCCTTTCCACTCAGCCCGATGGCGAGTCCTGCAGCGATGCCCGAGAGGGCCATCTGTTCGCTCATTCGCTCTGCTCCATGCCTTGCGGATACGTGGGCGATTTCATGTCCGAGTACCGCCGCAAGGCCTGCATCCGTTTTTGTGATCGGGAGGATGCCGGTATAGACACCCACCTTGCCACCGGGGAGAGCGAAGGCATTGGGTTCGTTGTTTTCGAACAACACAAATTCCCATTTCGCATTGGGAATGTCCTTTTCCGCGACCTTGGCGATCCTCTGCCCGACTCGTTGAACCAGCTCGATCTGCTCCTTGTTGGTGGACTCGTGTTCCTGACGTTTGATCTCGTCGAACGCGCTGATCCCGAGCCGGGTTTCATTCCCCGGGCTGATGATGTTGAATGAAGAACGGTGGGTTTCAGGAACCGTGTAGCATGACACGAGGACGACCACGAGGGCGGGAATTCCAATCCTCCATCCGGATGAAAAGAAGCGTTTCATACGCTTTGCAGGATAACGGAGATTTTTAAGCACGCAAGCGCGCCATGGGGGTTCTCCCACCCGCCACACGGTCGCCTTCCTTCACCAGCACCTCGCAGCTGCCCTTCGGAAGAAAGAGTTCCACGCGGGATCCGTAACGGATCATACCCAGGAGTTCTCCCCGCTTCACCTCCTCATCCACGAGGCGATAGAGAATGATGCGCCGAGCGATCAAGCCCGCGATTTGCTTGACCACGAACTTCAGTTTTCCGGGCGTTTCCAGTCCGAGTATCTGACTTTCATTGAGAGGCGAGCAGTCGGGGGAGCGCGCATCCAGAAACTTCCCTGGCTGATAGTCGATCCATTTCAACGTCGCATCGCAGGGAGCCGGCTGGGTGTGAACATCGAACACGGAAAGAAAGACACCGATCCGGGTCGCTTTGCCCTGGATGAACTTAGGTTCGTCCACCTCGACCACGTCCGTCACCTTTCCGTCCGCAG
>CAYYYL010000008.1:0-97469 GCA_964475835.1 uncultured Verrucomicrobiota bacterium
CAAGCGTTCCACGCCCACCCGACGTCGAGTCCTCCAGGCACGGACAAGCCGCCAGCAAATCCACAAAAGAAGCAACCCTCCCAGGATGGACACCCCCTTGATCCAGAGCGGCGTGATATGAATCGGGCCATGAATGTCCCGGATATCATCCGTGGGAACAGCAGCCCACGACAGGAGAGGTTGCAGCAGAGAGAACATCATGATCATCTCCGATGGGCTCGGACGGAAAAAAACTGGACCAATGCCGGCATGTAGGGCTGATCCGTTCTCACCGGAAGCACATCCACCCCGGAGCTGCGCAATTCCCGCTCCAGTTTCTGGATGCGGGCTTCGGCAAGGTCGGCGAATCGGCGACGGATGGCTGCATCCCCGGTGTGGATTTCCAACTGCTCGCCGGTCTCGGAGTCCTCAATGGTAAGAAGCCCGATCGAAGGGAGTTCACGCTCCTTCGGATCGCTTACGGGAACGGCAATCAAATCATGACGTCGTGCCGCCATCTGAAGGCCGCGTTGAAATCCACCCGCATGAAAATCGGAAATCAAAAAAACCACAGACCTCCGTGCAATCACCTTGTTTGCGAAATCCAGCGCGCGGGCCAGATGAGTGCCACGTTGGCGTGGCTGGAAGAAGAGAATCTCACGCACCACCCGCAACACATGCCGTCGCCCCTTCCGCGGGGGGATGTAGCATTCGATCTGATCACTGAACAGAATCAGGGCCACCTTGTCGTTGTTACGAATGGCGGAATAGGCGAGCACGCTCGCAAGCTCCGCTGAAAGCTGCCTTTTGCTTTGTTGGGATGACCCGAAGTTCCCCGAAGCGCTGACGTCCACAAGGAGAACGATGGTCAACTCCCGCTCCTCCGTGAATTTTTTGACAAAAGGCCGTCCGGTTCGGGCGGTGACATTCCAGTCGATCGTTCGAACCTCGTCCCCCGGGGAATATTCACGCACCTCCTCAAAATTCATTCCCCTTCCCTTGAAAACAGAATGGTACTGGCCCGCCAGGGCATCCGTCACCAGACGCTTCGTGCGGATCTCAATCTGACGCACCTTGCTGAGGATTTCTTTGGTCTGACTGGGGTTCATAACCATTTGCTTTGATGGAGCACCGATCTGCGAGCGCCGAACCGGCGGTCACCACCCGCCGCTACAAATTTCATGGAACGGGAACCGCATCGAATATCTTTCGAATGATATCCTCGCTCCTCATATTCTCGGCTTCTGCTTCATAACTGATGGTGACGCGGTGACGGAGCACGTCCATCCCGATGGTCTTGACGTCCTGGGGTGTCACATACCCACGTCCCTGAAGATACGCCCACGCCTTTGCAGCGAGGGTCAGATAGATGGTGGCACGTGGGGATGCCCCGTAGAGGACATATCCATTCAAATCGAGTTTGTAGGCCTTCGGATCGCGTGTGGCCAGGACGAGGTCCACAATGTAGTCCTTCACCTTGTCGTCCATGTAGATCGTGTTGACGATATTCCTGGCTTCCAGAATATGAGAGGCGTCCACTACCGGATTTACATGGGTCTTCGGCGCCGTCGTGGCCATGGCATCCAGAATGGCCCGCTCTTCATTCCGATTGGGGTAACCGATTTGCAACTTGAGCATGAATCGATCCACCTGCGCCTCTGGCAGAGGATAGGTCCCCTCCTGTTCAATCGGATTTTGAGTGGCAAGAACCAGAAAAGGATCGGGCAAAGCGTAGGTCTCCTCGCCAAGCGTCACCTGCCGCTCCTGCATCGCTTCAAGGAGGGCGCTCTGTACTTTCGCCGGGGCACGGTTGATTTCATCGGCGAGGACCAGATTGCTGAAAATGGGCCCGTGCTTGGTCCGGAATCCCCCATCGACAGGGTTGTAAATGAGAGTGCCCACGATGTCTGCGGGCAACATGTCCGGCGTGAACTGAAGGCGCTGAAACTTGGTCTGAATCGCCGCAGCCAGGGTTTTCAGGGACAACGTCTTGGCAAGTCCAGGAACACCCTCCAGAAGCAGGTGCCCGTTCGCAATCAACCCCACCAGCAAACGGTCCACCAGATACTTTTGACCGATGATGACACGGCCGATCTCCTGCTGCAAAACCGGCACCCAGGACGAGGAACGCTGCACGGATTCATTGATGGCTTGGATGCTTGTATTCATAGTTGGTCGGAATGGGAAAAATGGGCTGACATTACCCTACGCGATTTCGCTTAAATGAGGATTAAATCAGGATTAAAAAAATTTTAATCTCCCGGAGATAGAGCGCCACCAGTCCATGCTAGACACCCTTGCGAGTGGGCTCCCATACGTATTTATGCATCTGGAGTTGGAAACGAACAGGAACACGTGATTGGAGTATCCATTCCACGAGAATCCTCGGCTCCAACCCTGCGTGCCCCGCTGTCTGTCCTGCTGCCGGGGCGGTCGTGAAAGCCGGGCTGAAAAGCACACTCCCCACCCGATTTACAAGCCCATGCTGTCCGACCTGGGAACAGGCCCATTCAAAGTCCTCCCTCGATCCGATGACAAACTTCACCTCATCGCTCGGGCGCAAATGCTGTAGATTGGAGAAGAGGTTTCGTCCACACTCCCCACTCGAGGGGCATTTCAAATCCACAATGCGATGGACACGGGAATCGATCCCGGAAATGTCATGCGCGCCACTGGTTTCAATCAACACCGTCCTGCCTGAATCGCAAAGCCGGGTCATCAACGGGTGAACCCCCTTCTGAAGGAGGGGTTCGCCCCCTGTGATTTCCACAAGCTCGCACTCCAGGGCTTTCACCTTTTCGAGAATATCCTCCCCACACATGCGGTTTCCTCCGGTGAAGGCATAGGCGGAATCGCAGTAGTGGCATCGCAAATCACATCCGGTGAGACGAATGAAGGTGCAAGGCAGTCCCGCAAAGGTGGATTCACCCTGAATGCTGCGATAGATTTCGGTGATCTGGATGGAAAAATTCAAGATTCAAGATCTCCGACATCCACAACGCGCTGATTAAAAGTAGGGCACTTCGACATGGTACTCTTCGCTCAGGGTTCGGACTTCCTTAAGAATTTCATCCCGATTTCCACGCCCACGGGTCATCTTGCCCAGAAGATCATAAATACGTTGCCGGGCCCAGGTGGCAGGAAGGGTCTCGGGTCCATTGGGCACCTTGGGAACGGGAAGCTCGACGAGAAGTTCCCGGGTTTCCGTCTGACTCTCCCCCAGAAGTTGGAGACTCACCTTGCCCGTCTGGCCTGGCACATAGCGTCCAAAGAGAAAGAGAGGGCTGTCCTGATAAAGATGGGGGAGGCTTTGAGGATAGATCTGATCCGCATCCACCCCCGCGAAACGGGACCGAAG
This sequence comes from uncultured Verrucomicrobiota bacterium, assembly GCA_964475835.1. GTDB lineage: Bacteria > Verrucomicrobiota > Verrucomicrobiia > JABWAM01 > JABWAM01 > JABDCI01. The sequence goes on from CAYYYL010000008.1 coordinate 3,338, forward strand.
GTCGAGAAATAAAGGGTTCCGAACCTGTCCCACCAAATGATCAAAAATGGGACGCGAGCCCTCCACCTTTGCAGAGTATCTCAACCACCCCTGGTTGCAGTAGGATAGCAGATCGAGGAGAAAGTTATTGGCGTCCTGGCCACTTCCAAGGGTGAAGATGGAAATCCTGTCCTGATTATTCTCTGAAAAGTCGCTGATGATCTGGGTGCTGTCGATCACTCCTTTCGTTGGAACGCCGTCACTCATGAGAATCGCCAGACCGACACGTCCCTTTTCCCTGGGATATTGGAGCAAAGGAGCAAGCCCGTCATAGAGATCTGTCACCCCTCCCGTATCCAGATGCTCAAGCCATGATTTGACCTCTCCCAAGGGAGGATTGCTTGCAGAAATCCAATCCGACCTGAAGGCGACAAGTCGATCCCGAAAGGCCAACACCTTGAACCGGTCCTCCGGATTCAAATGCCCGATTGCAGCCTGAATCGTCTGAACATAGGAGGCAAGGCGGGGGGCTCCGATGCTGCTGGAGATATCCATCACGAAGAACACATCCTTCGGAATGACGGTCAACTGCTTGCTGGGTTTCGCGGTGATGCGGACCAGAAAGTATCCCTCGGGTACGCCCTTCGATCCCGGACGTTCGAAGTTGAAAAACTCCACGTTCAAAAAGGGATTCAGGGACTCAAAACGATGCTTTAACACCGGTTTGTCCTCCAGACCTTGAGGGGCCTGGGAGGAATTATCCGGAGTCTTCGGGACCTGCGAAACCACCGGGGGCAATCCCCCCTGGGGGCCGAAAAAATCCTCGATCCGGCCCGATCCCCCGGCGATGGCACCTGATTTGGAAACATAGGGGCCACGATTTGGCCCGACAACAGGTTGCGTGGGGGGCGCCATTTCCTCCTCGCTTCCCGATTTGGGAACCACGGGCGCTCCAGGTGTGGGCAGAATGGGCCGCCCCGCTCCGGCATTCCTCAATTCCTTCTGCAATTGCTGCTCCCGTACGGACTTCAACTCCTGCTCCAGCTGGGACCGGCTTTCAAGCGAGGGCTTATCCCCGATTTCAAGAGATGGGACCGGTTTCTCCTGTGGAATTCTTGGCGCACCGGCTGGCAGCGTGGGTGAGGAGGGGGTCTGGGACAGCAATTCTGCAAAGGTTCGTTTTTCCTCGGAAGGCATCAGGGAGGAGCGGTCCGTCGTCACCACAGGAGCCCGCTGGGTGGTTTGCTCCAGTTTCGGAGCAAGCCATTTGGAATCGATCTCCACCCGCTCGAGCTTGAACTTCCTCAACCTCAATTTTTCCTCGGAGGGGAGGATTGTCTGGGGAAGAAAGGTTCGCTGAAACCAGAAAAACAGGGCGGCATGGACCACCAACGATCCAAGCATGGCCACGAAAAACCAGTATCCAAGCCGGGTTTTTCGCTCCGCAGTCTTCACCTCGCCCTCCCCCCTGCGGGTTGCTGCTGGGTGACGCAATGAAAGGCGCCAAGTCCCCAGATCAAGTCGATGCAGGAAATGGGAACCACCTTCCTTTCCGGAAACAATCCCTGAAGGGTGTTTTGAGCCACCCGATCATTCGGATGATCATAGACCGGCAACAGCACTACCTTGTTGGCGATGTAAAAATTGGCGTAACTCGCCGGAAGACGCTGGCCGTCATACTCCACCACTCCCGGCATAGGCAGGGTCACGATGCGAAACGGCCTGCCATCCTGGTCTTTCATTGTTTGAAGGCGCTTCAAATTCTCCTGCAAACGCCCGTGGTTGATATCGGAGGGATCATCCTCCACCACGGTGACGATGGTGCCCTCATCCACAAAGCGCGTCAAATCATCCACATGCCCATCCGTGTCATCCCCTTCGATCCCATCCCCCAGCCAGAGAATGTTCGAAACGTTCAGATAATCCCGGAGATATTGTTCGATCTGGGTCTTGGAAAGATGGGGGTTCCGATTTTTGTTCAAAAGACAGCTTTCCGTCGTCAGCAGGGTCCCCTTCCCGTTCACCTCCAGCGCCCCACCCTCCATGACAATTCCCGGGCTGAAAAGAGGAAGCTGGAGAAACTTCGCCACATGCTGGGGCACGGCGTCGTCCAGATCACAGGGCGGGTACTTCCCACCCCAGGCATTGTAGTTCCAGTCCACCACAGCAAGCCCCCCCATGGCGTCATTCACCACGAAAATGGGACCGTGATCCCGACACCAAGGTTCGTATGCGGGAAATCGATGCAGATGAACCCGTCTCCCAATTTCCACTCCACCGCGCGTTAAATGAAATCGAATCTCCGTCTCCTGTTCATCATCAAAAACATTCACATGCACATGCTCGTCGGCACTGAGGATCCGGCACATGGCAACCCAATAGTCGGGGATGCGATCAAACCGATCCGGAAAACTGATCCCGTCCCGTCGGGGCCATGTCAACCAGGTGGCGTCGTGCATCTCCCACTCTGCAGGCATGCGATAGCCGAGCTGGGAAGGAGTTGAAGAAGCGGATTTCACTTTTAGACAGGATTTACAGGATGGACAGGATGCGATTCAGGAATCTTGTGAATCCTGTCCATCCTGTCCCACAATCAATCCTCCTCATCCAGATAGCGCCTGGTGATCCCTTGATAGGCATCGATGCGGCGGTCGCGCAAAAAAGGCCAGTGGGTGCGCGTCAGATCCACTTTCGCCAGATCCACCTCGACCACTAAAATCTCCTCATTTCGGACATCCGCTTTTGCCATGATTTCGCCGGATGTGTTCGCCACAAAACTCTGTCCGAAAAACTCAATGCCGTCGCCTCCGACCGGTTTCTCGTGTCCGACACGGTTGACCACAACCACATAACACCCATTCGCCACGGCATGCGACCGCTGAATGGTCTCCCACGCCGAGTGCTGGGCCTTCCCATACTTCGCCTTCTCCTTCGGATGCCATCCGATGGCGGTGGGGTAAAAAAGAATCTCAGCCCCCTGCAGCGCCGTGAGGCGGGCCGCCTCCGGATACCACTGATCCCAACAAACAAGCACTCCGATCCTTCCATATTTCGTCGTCCAGGCCTTGAAACCCAGATCCCCCGGGGCGAAATAAAACTTCTCGTAGTAAAGTGGATCGTCCGGAATGTGCATTTTCCGGTACTTGCCCAGGTAGGTGCCATCCGCATCCATGACGGCAGCGGTGTTGTGATAGAGTCCCTCCGCGCGTTTCTCAAAAAGCGAGGCGATGATGACCACCTTCAACCTCTTCGCCACCTTGCAAAGCGCCTTCGTACTGGGTCCGGGAATGGGCTCGGCGAGTTTGAAATAGTCGTGATCCTCGATCTGACAAAAATATTCGGAACAGAACAGTTCCTGCAGGCACACAATCTTCGCGCCCTTTTTTGCTGCGACCTCGACCCGTTGAATCGCCTTCTTAAGATTCACGCGGGGATCCGCGTCACAACGCATCTGAATGAGGCCGATCTTCACTTTGCGTGAAGAAGGAGAGGATGACTTCGCCATCATCTTTTCGTCGCAGAAAGCACTGGTATTCGCAAGCGAAGAAAGGAAAGCGCCTGTCGGAAAGAAGCATGCATGATGGCTTGCATTTCATGAATGGGTTCCACACTTTACCCAGTCTCCCGTCTCCTTCTGCTTATGCCCTCGGATGAAACGCCTTGTAGGCACGTTGAAGCTGGTTCCGATCCACATGGGTATAAATCTGGGTGGTTTCGATGCTGGAATGCCCCAGCATCTCCTGAATGATGCGCAGATCCGCGCCTCCGGCCAACAGATGGGTGGCAAAGGAATGACGTAGCATGTGCGGAGTGATCCGTTTCTGCAATTTGGCTCGGGATGCCAATCGCCGGATCGTCAGGGAAAGGGTCTCCCGGCTGATCCCCGTGGTTCCCTTCTTCGACTGGCTGCGCCGATCCTCCCCATGCAGGCTCAGAAAAAAGCAGGGATTGTCCGGAGCCTTTGGAGATTTCGGACGCACGTCCTGAAGATAGCGCTTCATCCATCCCAAGGCCTCCGCCCCCACGGGAACCACCCGTTGTTTGTTCCCCTTGCCCACGACCCGCAAAACCCCCAGATCCCACTGGATCTCATTCAGTTTGAGGGACGCCATTTCGGCGAGACGCAGGCCGGAGGCATAAAAAAGCTCGATCACCGTCCTGTCACGAATTCCCAGATCTGTCTGAAGATCAGCCGCACGGATCAATTGCTCGATTTCAGAGGGATCGAGGGCATGGGGCAGACTCTCCCATCGGCGTGGCAAGTCAAGGGACGGCGTGAGGTCGGCCATCGATCCCACTCCATGAGCGTATTTCACGAATGCACGAAGCGATGCCATGGCGATATAGATCGTGTTGATGTGGACGTCGTCCTCCTTGAGTTTCATCAGCCATGCCTGAACATCCTCCGCCTTTACCTCCATCCACGAGGCGCGCCCCACCTCCCGCACAAATTCCACGAAGACGTTCAAATGACGTGAATAGGTGCGGGCCGTCAGAGGTGACTGCCCCTTCTCCAGCTGGACATGGGTAAGAAACTCCGAAACACGCTCCGTCAGGGCATCTGGGACTGGCGACTCCCGCTGGGAATGTGATTTCATATGAACGGAAGAGATCCCTCGCTACGCTCGGGATGACAGAAAAATTGAATGATAGAATAACACCAGACTGTCATCCCGAGCGTAGCGAGGGATCTCTTGTTTGAAACAAATTTGTAAAAATCGGATTAAACGACTGAATCATATCAATCTTCTTCGAACGTCTCCATGCTTTGATCTGTTTTTCACGTTCAATCGCAGTGCGGATATCCTGAAATTCTTCAAACCACACCAATCTCGTAACCCGATATTTTTGAGTGAAACCGGGTACCTGCATCGACTGATGTTCCAGCACCCTTCTCTCCAGATCATTCGTCAGTCCGACATAAAGGACTCTGGAACGGCTACTCATGATATAAACAAAATACCTCATAAGAGATTCCTCGCTTCGCTCGGAATGACAGATCCTATACGAGGATGATTACATCGCCGTCATCCCGAGCATAGCGAGGGATCTCTCCAAATGACACCTTAGGATTTTAACGATGTCAATGGTGCGAATTATGCCTTCGAGCCACCCACGTGTCGGGTGCGGTTCTTTGCATGACGTCGATCCCGCTTTTCCCGCTCCTTGATCTGGTTCCACTGCTTCAACACTGCTTCCGTGTCCCGAGCGGCACCTTTTTTGAACACGTGCGGATGGCGGCGAACCAGTTTTCGATTGAGCGTCGCCACCACATCCTCGAACGAGAAATGTCCTTTTTCCTTCGCAAGCTGGGAATGAAACACCACCTGCAGCAACAGATCACCAAGCTCCTCGCGCAATCCGTGCATATCCTTCGAGCGGATCGACTGAATCACCTCCTCCGCTTCGTCCGTAAGACACTTGATGATGGATTCGTGTGTCTGTTCGCGATCCCAGGGACAGCCCGTAGGCGAGCGCAACCGCGCCATGATTCGTAAAAGTTTGGTGACCTGCTTGGACATGGGTAATGAAGTGAAATTAAGAGGAAAAAAGGACCATGGAGCGAGACCAATTTCTTTTCCCTAAATCACCCTTCATTTTCCTTCATTCCGCTTCATTACCCTTTCTTCAACCTGTCAATCTTCGCCGCCAGCACAAAATCACTCTCACTCAGGCCGTTGATCTTGTGGGTCCAGATCTCGATCCCCACTCGTCCCCATGCGAGGGAGATGTCCGGATGATGTCCGATCGTTTCAGCAAGTTCTCCGACCCGGTTTACAAACGCGAGCGCCGTGACGAAATTCGGAAATTTGTAGATTTTTTTGAGATGGTGCTCCTCCACCACCTCCCAGCCTTCGAGCTGTTTTAAAAGATTCTGGATGTCAGGGCCCTTGAGAGGAGGAATACCGCCCTTGCAGGGGACACATTCTTTATCGGCCAGGGAACATGCATTCATTTTCAAAGCATAATATCGATTCACCGTTTAGCAAAGTCATTCAGACAATGGATCGTGAATCCATTTGCTCTCCATCGAAGCGATTTTACCACCGAGGACACGAAGAGCACGAAGTCAAAACTCAATACTTGGTGCAGGACTTCGTGGTGAATCAGACCGAAATAATTTCAAGCGAGAAATCGAGTGCAGGCGCGGAATGGGTGAGGGCACCGACCGAAATAAAATCGACGCCCGTGCGTGCGATCGCACGGACCGTCTTCAAGCTCACACCGCCGGACGCCTCCGTTTTGCAATGGCCCTTCACGAATCGCACCGCCTTTTTCAATAGTGCAGGCGTCATGTTGTCGAGAAGCACGATATCCGCCTTCGCCGCCACCCCCTGGCGAACCTGTTCCAGGGTATCGCATTCCACTTCGACCTTGAGTCGCGGCCATTTTTTTCGCGCACGACCCACCGCAGCGGCAATCGGATTTGGCTTCGCATCCGCAAGCGCAGCGAGATGGTTGTCCTTGATCAACACCATGTCGTACAGACCGAAGCGGTGATTCACGCCACCACCGCAAAGAACCGCGTATTTTTCCACCTCGCGGAGCAGGGGTGTGGTTTTGCGCGTGTCGAGAATTCGCGCCCGTTTTCCAGCCTGGTCGACAAACATCCGGGTGAGCGTGGCGACACCGCTTAATTGTTGGATGAAATTCAACGCCGTGCGTTCCGCTGCAAGAATCGAGCGTGTTTTTCCACGCGCTTCCAACACGACGGTGCCACGACGCACACGTCTTCCATCGCGTGATTTCAATTTCACCCGCACGCTGGGATCAATCGCAGCAAAGACCTGCACCGCCACATCGAGGCCGCAGACAACGCCTGACTCGCGCGCCACGATGTGGGCGATGGAAACGGCACGAGGGGAAATCGTCGAAAGAGAGGTGACATCGCCACGCGTGCCCAGGTCTTCATGCAGTGCTTCCCGCACAAGGGCGCGAATAATTTTCAGGCGAGACGTTTTCATGCGAGACGGCGGCGACCTAGCGCCGCCCTCCGTCTATTTTCCGAGCCCGAATTTCCCGTGCACCACGTTCATGGCGCGCTCGGCGTGTGCCGCATCAATGATCACGGAGATCTTGATCTCGCTCGTGGAAATCATCTGGATGTTGATCTTGTCGGCTGCGAGCGCTTCAAACAGATCCGCAGCGACCCCCGTGTGCGAGCGCATGCCGATACCGACGACGGAAAGCTTGGCGATGCCCTCGGTACTGGCGAATTTACTCGCACCGATGTCGGAGGCGAGCGACTGGATCACCTTGCGTGCCTTTTCCAGATCATCCTTCGGAATGGTGAACGTCAAATCGGTGTGACCTTCGGCAGACACGTTCTGAACGATCATGTCGACGTTAATGTGCGCGTCAGCGATCTTTTTGAAGATCCGCGACGCTACGCCGGGCCGGTCAGGGACCTGCGAGAGCGTGACTTTGGCCTGGTTCTTGTCGACCGAGACGCCTCGGATGACCACGTCTTCCATTTTGCGGGTTTCTTCTTTCACGATGGTTCCTGGGTTGTCGTTCATGCTGGAGCGGACGGAGAAAATGACTTTGAATTTTTTAGCAAATTCGACCGAGCGGCCCTGCATCACCTTGGCGCCCAGACTGGCGAGCTCGAGCATTTCGTCGTACGAAATTTCATCGAGCTTGCGCGCGTCCTTCACGACCCGTGGGTCCGCCGTGTAAACTCCATCCACATCGGTGTAAATCTCGCAAAGATCGGCCTTGAGGGCTGCCGCCAGGGCGATCGCGGTCAAATCCGATCCCCCCCGCCCCAGCGTCGTGATAGAGCCCGCTGAATCGGCTCCCTGAAAACCCGCCACAATTACCACGTTTCCCGCATCGAGCAGTTCATGAACCCGTTTGGGGGTGATGTTGGAAATCTTGGCCTTCGTATGAACTCCGTCAGTGACGATTCCCGCCTGGGCTCCGGTGAGAGACACCGCCTTCACACCAATCCCGTGGAGCGCCATGGCGGTAAGCGCAATCGTGGTCTGCTCCCCAGTGGCCAAAAGAACATCCATCTCCCGATCGGGAGGGGATGGAATGACCTCACGGGCGAGCTTGATCAAGCTGTCGGTGACCCCGGACATTGCGGAAACCACCACCACAATCTGATCCCCTGCGTCATGGAAGCGTTTGATGCGTGCCGCCACGTTCTTGATCCGATCGGGGTTGCCGACCGACGTGCCGCCATATTTTTGAACAATCAAGCTCATCGAAGAAAAGCCCCCCTTCATCCCAAAGGGCATGAACCAAGCATTATGACAAAAGCACCCTCGAAAAGGCAATCCTCTTCGACAGTCGGCACCATCCCCATCGGCTTGCTGCTATGGAATCGGATTTGATGAGCCCAGGGGCGTCAACAAGGCGATCAAAGTCGGGCTCTCCCTTCCCTGAACCAGGGAAAGGGCCGTCCTGCCATCCTTCCGACGGATATGGGCGCTGGCTCCCCGGTTCAAAAGCAACTGCACGCTTTCCACATGCCCCACCTCCGCGGCGATCATCAGCGAGGTGGTCCCGGCATTGTTCGTTGCATTGACGTCCGCCCCACGATTCAATAGCTCCCCCATGGTTTCCGGGAAACTGAATCTCGTGGCCGCCATAAGGGCATCATATCCCCTCGCGTTTTTCTGATTCACATCCGCACCCTGCTCAAAAAGCATTCTCACCACCTGCGTCTGTCCACAACATGCCGCACACATGAGAGGGGTCCACCCGTTCGCGTCGCGCGCATTCACATCGCTTCCCAGAAAAATCAATGTTCGCGCCATGGCAGGATATCCCCACGCCGATAACCTCATCAACAACGTCTGATGATTGAGGTCATGCCACCGGCTTACGCCCATAAGAAAAAGGACCGTTGCGCCTATAAGGCAAAGACATCCGTATCGCATCCAACGCTTGCGCCACATAAGGGAAAGATACCCTCACTCCGCCCAAATGACCAGCCGCTTGCTTCCCCTCCCCCAAATCCTTTTATCCAGGAATATGGTTGTGACTTTTACTCCATTTTGTGGCTTAACTGGGGGGATATGACGCCGAAGACCCTGACGGAATTGCAGGAAATTTATCACCAGCCGTTTTTTGACCTCATCCAGCAGGGTCGATCCGTTCATCAACAGCACTGGGATTCCGATGCTGTACAGCTCTGCACTCTTTTGAGCATCAAAACCGGGGGGTGCAGCGAGGATTGCGGTTACTGCGCCCAGAGCGCCCATCACTCCACCGGGGTGACCTCGGAAAAGCTTCTCCCAAGGGAGGAGATTCTTGCCTCCGCCACTCAGGCAAAGGCCAACGGAGCCTCCCGCTTCTGCATGGGGGCCGCATGGCGGGGCGTCCGCGAGGGGGAACCCAAATTCGATGCCGTTCTCGAAACGGTGCGCGATGTAAGCAAACTCGGTATGGAGGTCTGCGTCACCCTCGGTCAACTGACCGAACGTGCCGCCCAGGAACTCAAAAAGGCCGGACTCACCGCTTACAATCACAACATCGACACCAGTCCGGAATACTATCCCAACGTGGTGACCACCCACTCCTTCCAGGATCGATTGAACACCATCCGCCACGTGCAGAATGCCGGCATCTCCGTCTGTTGCGGAGGCATCATCGGCTTGGGGGAAAGTGAGATCGACCGTCTGAAAATGCTCGAGGTTTTGGTCCAGCTCGATCCCGCACCGGAAAGTGTTCCCATCAATTGTCTCTCTCCCATTGCAGGCACCCCCCTCTCCGGACAGGCCCCCGTCGATGTGTTCGAACTCGTCCGCCTCGTCGCCACCACCCGCATCGCCCTTCCCAAAGCGCGGGTCCGCCTTTCCGCCGGACGTACCAGCCTCTCTCGCGAAGGACAGGCGCTTTGCTTTTTCGCCGGAGCAAATTCCATTTTCTATGGCGACAAGCTGCTTACCGCAAAAAATCCGGCAACGGATGCAGACCTGACCTTGCTGAGGGAGCTCGATCTTTGCCCTGTACCACAGGAAGCGGTCAGCCGAGATGGACGGAATGATTCAACGCCATCCATGGCTTGAATCGGCACATGGTCCGAATGGACTGCGTCACATAATTTTTTGCTTCGTTCAGAGCCTCGTGAAGACGGGCTCCACGAGCTAGATTAGCCGCGATGGCCGCGGAGTAGGTGCAACCGGTGCCGTGAGTCTTCACCCCTTTCACCCTCGGTGCCCGCAACCAGAATCCTTCACAACCATCCCACACATAGTCGACGGCAATGCGTGAGTTCTTCAGATGCCCCCCCTTGAGGAGCACCGCACATCGAAATCTCTCAGCGATGATCCATGCCGCCTGCTGCATTTCCCGTTCCGAACCGATGCGCCGTCGGGAAAGGATCTCCGCCTCATCCAGATTCGGGGTCACCAAATCCGCATGAACTTCCAGAAGGGATTCTAGTTCCCGGATCGCATTTACCTGAAGGAGCCGCCTTCCACTTGTGGCCACCATGACCGGATCCACCACCACCGCACTCACGGAGCGTGAGTTATTCTTAAGGGAATCCGATACCGCCCGGATCAATGAAGCTGAAAACAGCATGCCTGTCTTCACCGCCACCCCTCGCATGCCCTTCAGACAGCAGTCGATCTGTTGTTTGAGCCCCAACGCACGAATCGCCTGAATCGACACCACACACCGAGGATTTTCGGCCACCACACAAGTCACCGCCGCCATGCCATACACCCCGTGAGCCGCAAAAGTTTTTAAATCCGCCTCAAGCCCCGCCCCCCCACTGCAATCCGAACCGGCAATCGTGAGCGCCACGGGGAATCCCCGCGACCTTGAATTCGAACCTCGGGAAGCTGGTTCCGCTCTTTTTGGCTTGTGTTGCATAGTATTTTGGGCGACTTAATGTGGCTCGCTTGTTCCAAGCGGGGGGCTCGGTTTTCACGCCCTTTGCCGTCGTGGATCCGATCAAAGCCGAAACGTTACTTTATGGGAAACATTTTTCTCCAACCTGAAATCCGCACCTTCTTTCTGGATCACGGGATCCAGACATCCCTCGTGCTCGCATTCGCAGGTCTTGTTTGTGCGGTATTTCTCATCGTCTGGCTGCGGGGCATGTCCCCCGGGACAGCGAAAATGCAGGAGGTTGCCGCCGCAATCCAGGAGGGTGCGAAAGCGTACCTTAACCGTCAGGTCGTGACGATCAGCTTCATCGCCATTCCTCTCGCCGGATTGATCGCCTACTTTTATCCGAAGAACCCCATCATGGTCGCCGCCGGATTTGTACTCGGGGCAGCCTGCTCTCTCGCCGCCGGCTATGTCGGAATGCGCATCGCGGTGCTCGCGAACGTTCGCACCGCCCAGGGCGCCACGGAAACGCGCCACAAGGCGCTCCAGGTCGCCTTCAATGGGGGCGCCGTCACCGGTCTGCTCGTCGTAGGGCTCGGCCTTCTTTCCGTCGGCATTTTTTACCTCTGGACCCGGGACGTCCGCAGCCTCGTGGGACTGGCCCTGGGCGCCTCGCTCATCAGCGTCTTTGCGCGTCTGGGTGGTGGCATCTACACCAAAGCCGCCGACGTCGGCGCCGACCTGGTGGGCAAGATCGAATCCAAGCTTGAAGAGGACGATCCCCGCAATCCCGCGGTGATCGCGGACAACGTGGGCGACAATGTCGGGGATTGCGCCGGCATGGCCGCCGACGTCTTCGAAACGTACGCCGTCAGCCTCATCGGAGCCATTCTCATCGGAACGCTGACCCTGAAATCCAACGCCGTCGCCGTCTATCCCTTGCTCCTTGGTGGAGTCTCAGTCATCAGCGGCATCCTTGGCATCCTGGCCATCAATTTTGTGCGTGGCAAACCCATGAAGGTCCTCACCGGCGGCGTCATCTGCAGCGCCCTGGTTTCCGCCATCCTTTACTGGCCCATCACCCTGATTCTCTTCCCCGACGGCCTCGATCTCTCCGTTGGACACCGCACCGCCAATCAACTTTACCTGGCCTCGCTTGTCGGACTCATCATGACGGCCGTGGTGGTGGTCATCACCGACTACTACACCTCCACCTCCCACGCCCCGGTCCGCCGCATTGCCGAGGCCAGTGAGACTGGACACGCAACGAACATCATCGCGGGCCTTGCTGTCGGTCAGCACGCCACCGCGCTTCCCGTCGGCTTCATCGGCATCGCCATTCTTCTCTCCTACCACTTCGCCGGTCTCTACGGCATCGCCATTTCCGTCGTGTCGATGCTCTCCATGGCGGGCATCATCATCTCCCTCGACGCATTCGGCCCTATCACCGACAACGCCGGCGGTATCGCCGTGATGAGCGGCCTGCCCAGCAACGTTCGCAACATCACCGACCATCTCGACGCCATCGGCAATACGATGAAGGCCGTGACGAAGGGCTACGCCATCGCCTCCGCAGGTCTTGCCGCCCTCGTGCTCTTCGGCTCCTATGTCGAGGAACTTCGGGCCCACTGGGTCGAAATCAACGCGCTTGAAAAACTTCGAAGCCTTGAATTTTCACTCCAGGAACCGCGCGTGATCATCGGACTTTTTATTGGCGGACTGCTTCCCTTCCTTTTCACCGCGGAATGCCTTGATGCCGTCGGCAAAGCCGCGGGCGCCGTCGTCAAGGAAGTGCGCCGGCAGATTCAGGCCAAACCCGGAATCCTCCTCGGGGCGGATAAGCCGGACTACGGCTCCTGTGTCGACATCGTCACCCGCGCCGCCCTCGTTCAGATGATCTATCCCGCCCTTCTTCCCGTGTTTGTGGTGACCGTTGTGGCAGCCCTCCCCCAGCTTGGAGCCGTCGTTCTGGGAGGACTGCTCGTGGGAACCATTGTGACCGGCCTTTTTGTCGCTATCTCCATGACCTCCAGCGGTGGCGCTTGGGACAATGCCAAGAAGTACATCGAGGAAGGGTATTTCGGTGGCAAGGGCTCCCCTGCTCATGATGCCGCTGTGACAGGCGACACCGTGGGCGACCCGTACAAGGACACAGCCGGTCCCGCCATCAATCCCATGATCAAAGTCGTCAATATTGTGGCGATCCTGGTGATTCCGATTTTCTTTTAGGAACCTCGTAGGATCTGGTGTAGCGGCGGTCTACCCGCGCTACACCGGAGGCTTCGGCGAGGCGAGTGACCGCCGATCGGTGCTCGAAAACACGGGTACAAACACCCCATTAAGACATGATATCCTTTCTTGGCTTTGATTGATCTTTTTAATCGGAGCCCTTATTCTCCCGAACGATGAAAATCTTGCTCACCGGAGCCACGGGCTTTGTCGGTTCTGAAATCCTGAAGCAAATCCTTTCCGGAGGACATTCCGTCCGTGCCCTGGTTCGTAGCGAAAAAGCTGCATCCCATTTCCACGGCCGCCCGAATGTGGAGACCTTCATCGGCAATATTCTCCACGGCCCATCCCTTACCGGTTGTCTGGAAGGCGTGGACGCCGTCGTTCATCTTGTGGGAGTCATCGCCGAAGTGGGGGAAAACACCTACGACCGGGTTCATCGGGTGGGCACGGAAAATTTAATCAAGGAGGCGAAGAAGGCGAAGGTGAAGCGCTTCATTCACATGAGCGCCCTCGGAACCCGCGCCAATGCCCGCAGCCAGTACCACCGCTCCAAATGGGCCGCCGAGGAAGCGCTGCGTGCCAGCGGGCTCGACTGGACGATCTTTCGGCCCTCGATCATTTACGGCCCGGGCGATGGTTTTGTGAATTTCTTTGCCCGCATGACCCGCCCCCCATTGAGCTGGTTGCAGCTCTTCACGTTGCCGGTGGTCCTCGGTGGATACGCCCATCTCCAACCCATCCCTGTCACAGATGTCGCCCGTTGTTTCGCCAGCGCATTAACAAAATCGGATTCTGTCGGAAAAGTCTATGATCTCTGCGGTCCCAAAGCCCTGCGTCTCCGTGAAATCCTGCGTACCATTTGTGAAGTCCAGGGGCACGCAGTCACGGAGATCGACCCTCCGTTGAAACGATGGATCGGCGACTTGTCGCACTTCCTCATTCCCATCGCAGCTCTCCAGAGCCTCCTGGTCCAACCCAAGGTCGTTCTGGTGCCGGTTCCTTTTGAATTTGCAACGGTGATCGCGTGGTTCATGGAAACCTTCCTGCCCAAACCCCTGCTCAACCGGGATCAGTTGATGATGCTTGAGGAGGATAATGTCGGTGACGCCGCTCCGGCTCGGAATGATTTTGGAATTTCGCCTCTCGGGTTTCGTGAAGGACTTGGTGCCGTGCTTTCATTGTCTTCGAGGTAGGGCGCACCGGCCCGGTGCGCCGCGGCCGTGCCAGCGGCACGACCCTACCTTTTGATTTGACTCCAAATGTGTCGGAAGGAGCGTGCAAAATCATTCGGGCGCGCTGCGATCGCCGCGTCGATTCCTTCAGGCATCCACCATCGTACTTCTGAAATCTCCGTTCGTGGAAACTGGAAGGGGCCTTCGGAACGGGCCTCGTAGACATGAACAAATTCCCATCCGAGATTTTCACAGGCATCCAGTCTTGACGTGAGTCGCAAGGGAACCGACACCCCCAGCTCCTCCACGATCTCACGGGCCGCCGCGGCATCATACCCCTCGCCCACGGCCAGATGGCCCGCCGCCGAGGAATCCCAGGTGTTGGGGGCGACATCCTTGAATGCCGACCGCTTTTGCAACAACAACTCGCCTTTTTTGTTCCAGACAAAAACATGGACGGCGCGATGCCACAATCCGGTGCGATGCACCTCGGAGCGCGGTTTCTGCCCCACCACTTCATCACGTTCGTTCACCACGTCGAACATCTCATCCTCCGCCCGCCAGTCCGCCCGCGTGCTCATCTCGATCCACTCCTCAATGGCCAGCTCCTCGGGACGCCTCTCGGCAACGATCGACGGGAGCTGTCCTCTTCCAAAAATGGCCCCAAGCGTTTTACGACGTTTCTGAAAAGCCTGCTTCACTTTCTCGCGAAAATGAGACTCCTGGTCCTGATTGAAAAATGGCTGATTCTTCCGCCGCACCAGCTGAACCACGGCCGATGCCACCTCGGGCTTTGGCCAGAAGACGGTCGCCGGAATTTTTCGCACCAACGCAATGTCGTAGAATGATTGTGTCAGTAACGTTAACAGCCCGTAATCCTTCGTTCTCGGTTTTGCCACGAGCCGTTCCGCCACCTCAAGCTGGATGGTGAAAAGCATGCGTGCGGGACGAAGATCGCCCTCACACAACCGCACGATGATCGGGGAGGCCACGGAGTAGGGCAGATTCCCGAGAACGCAGAAAGTTGAGAGTTGAGAGCTGAGAGTCGGGAGCTCAGTCAGAGCATCTGCTTCGCGAACTTCCAACGGTGGAAATTTTTCACGCAGAAATCCGGCAAGACGATGATCCTTTTCGATCAATGTGAGACGATCTGTCTTTTTAAATATGTATTCCGTGATGGCTCCAAGTCCCGGACCGATTTCGAGGACTTGTTCGTCGGATTGAATCTCCGCAAGCTCCACGATTTTGGATGCGACATTCTGATCGTGAAGAAAATTCTGTCCCAGGCGACGACTCGGGCGAATCCCCAACTCCTCGAGGCGACGGCGGATCTCCGTCAGCGTCATGCCGGTCCCACCGAAAGAGGCTGTGCGGAGAGCGATTTTTTCAAAATCCTCGAATTTCGCTTCGTCTGCTCATACTTCTCCCGCCGTTCTTTGGGAAGATCTTCAATCCCCCCCTCCACAAAACCACCCTTCTGCTGAAAGTAGTTAAACGTCTGCGTCGAAAGGCAGAACAATTCCTCGCACCCCTTTGCCCGTGCCTGAATCTCAACATAGTTCATCAATTTTCGTCCAATCCCCTCATTCTCATGCACAGGGCTGACGTAAAGACAGGCCAGCTCCGCCTTGTTTTCCGCCGGATAAGGATGCATGGCCACACAGGCCACGGGGGTCCGGTCCATTTCGAAAACATAGTAGTCGTCGAGCTGTTTTTCGATTTCCACCCGGCTTCTTTTGATCAGCTCCGCATTTTCCACCGATTTCTTGATCAGTCCGAGGATGATGCTCACATCCTTTTTCATCGCCTTGCGGATCGCCTGATATTCATTCGCATGAATCAAGGTGCCAATGCCCTCCTTGGAAAAGACTTCGGCGAGCAGCCCCTCCTCCACCCGGCCATTGATGATGTGCACCCGATGAACCCCGCTCTTGGCCGCCTTGATGGCGTGCTCCAGTTTTGACACCATTTCAGGAACCAGATCGCCCCGGCTCTTCTTCAGAATGTCCTCCGCCTCGTTGAGGGAAAGGTGATGCAGAAGCCGGTCGCCCTTCACAATCCCATCCCGAGGCGTGATGTAAATCAACTTGGCACTGTGCAACGCCCTCGCGATTTCAAGCGCTACTGAATCGGAATTGACCCGGTACGTCTTCCCATCCCCATCAAACCCCAGGGGCGGCAGGACGGGGATGATCCCCTTGTCGAGCAGGGTTAAAAGCAATTCCGTATCCACCCGCTCCACTCTTCCCGTGAACTGGTGATCCACTCCCTGCAGAATCCCTGCAGGATGCGCGGTGATGGCGTTCGAACTCGCCGCCCGAAGATCGTTTGCGGAAAGCCCCTCGATGATCTCATGGGTGAGCCTGTTGGCAGCCGTCAGGGCGACTCTTAATGTGGCGGCGTCCGTGACCCCCGTGCCATCCGCATTGGTGATCGGCTCGTGAAGCTCCTCGGCGAGCTTCTTGATCTGCCAGCTTGCCCCATGGACAATCGCCACCCGGATGTTCAGACTGCGCAGGACGGCAATGTCGAGGATCAGCGTCGCGAAGTTTTCGTCTTCAACGATTTCTCCATCGATGGAAATGACGAACACCTTTTCGCGAAACCTCGGCACATAGTGCAGAATCTCCCGCAAGTCTGTGAGTTTGATCATGGATGTGAACCTTTCAATCTACCACGAAAGGCTCGTTTCAAAAGCGATTTCTTCGTCATTCCTCCCTCTGCGTCAACATGAAACTGTGCCCTGATACGTGAGGCTCCATCGTCACCTTCAAAAAAAGCGCCGCAGACATCCGGTGGAAACAGGCGACGACGGAGCGTCGCCCTCCACTGTTGAAAATGGTTTCCCTCCAAAGCCTGCTAAAGAAACACATTATCGATTAAACGCACTCCTCCGAGAAAAACCGCCACAGCGAGCAAATCCCCCTTTTTGATGCGGGACACAGGCTGCAACGTCTCCGGACTTACAATCTCCACATAATCCACCCTGACCCCAACCCTCCGGATCAATTGGCTTCGAACCATGGATCGCAAACGACCCGCTTCACACATTCCCCCACGGAACCGCCTTTTAGCCTCCATCAGCACTTCATAAATCCCTCCGGCATTCCTTCGCTGCGCCACAGTAAATCGCTCATTCCGCGAACTCATCGCCAGTCCATTTGCCTCGCGGACTGTAGGGACGATTTTCAATTTCACCGGCACGTTTAAATCCCGGATCATTCGCCGGATCACCAGCGCCTGTTGAGCATCCTTTTGTCCGAACACCGCCACATCCGGCTGCACCAGATTGAACAGTTTCAGGACGACGGTGCAGACCCCGCGAAAATGTCCCGGACGACGGGCTCCACAAAGGGGCCGTGCCAAGGAAAGTTCCTCCACCCAGGTGCTGAAATTGATGGGATACATTTCCGAAGCAGTGGGGGCAAATACCACATCCGCTCCAGCTCCACGACAAAGTGAGGCGTCACGAGCCAGGCGTCGTGGATATTTCTTCAAATCCGCTTGTTGGTTAAACTGCGTCGGATTGACAAACACGCTTACCACCACGCGGCCGCGGGATCCCGCAAGCTTGCGTGCCTCACGCACAAGATGCAGATGCCCTTCGTGTAGAGCCCCCATCGTCGGTACGAAAACCATTGGACGTCGCTCCTGTTTGGCACCCTCCACCCAGCGACGAAACGGCGCAATGGAACGAAGAATTTTCACATCGAACCTTCCAGGGGCACATTCAAACGCTGAATCTCCGTCGCACGCCCGGTTGCCGCATCGATTCGCAGGAGCACGCCCTTCAATCGAACATCCCCCTTCGCCACTTCAAAGCGCTGCGGCATCTGCGTCAGAAATCGTTGCACGATGGGCTGGATCTCACGCCCCAGAATCGACTCGTGGGGACCCGTCATCCCTGCATCGCACAAAAATGCGGTGCCACCCGGAAAAATCTGTTCATCCGCCGTCTGCACATGCGTGTGGGTTCCCACCACCGCCGAAACACGACCGTCCAGATATCGCCCCATCGCGATTTTTTCAGACGTGGTCTCCGCATGCATGTCGACAAAAATTATAGGCGTCTCCGCCCTCAAGCGGGCCACTTCAAGATCCGCCGTTTGAAACGGACACTCATTGCTCTTCATGAAAGTGCGTCCGATCAGGTTAAGTACCGCGAGTTTAATGCCGTTTGGCCCCTCGACCACGATGCTTCCGTGCCCGGAGGCTTTCGCGGGATAGTTTGCAGGGCGAAGCAACCGGGGGTCATCAATGATCTGCATCACTTCCTTGTGATCCCAGACATGGTCCCCGGAAGTCACCACATCCGCACCGGCTTCGCGCAACTCCTGAAATGTTTTTGCAGTGAACCCCGCGCCTCCCGCGGAATTTTCCCCGTTCACCACACAGAAATCGGCCTGATGCTGTTCCCGTAATTTTGGAAGAAGACCACGGATCGCCTGGCGCCCAGGCTCCCCCACCACATCCCCGGCAAAAAGAATCGTTAGATGCTGGCTCATAAATTGGGAGGTGTCATCTTTAGGATGACAGCTTCGACGCTGTCTGACATTCGAAAATATTCTCCTCGGTCATGATGCGATTCATCGGCACGTCCTTTTCATGCGGCTTCAATTGCTCCACGATTTGAAACTGATAGGCGAGACCGACTTTGAAGGACCTCGTGTTGGCACAGATCCGGTCAAAGTACCCATAACCAAAGCCCAGGCGATTTCCCTGGGAGTCAAAGGCCAGTCCCGGCAAAAAAATCACATCCAGCTCCCGGATCGCCACGGGCCGGCAGGCAGAGACACGGGGCTCGAGAATGCCGTAACGGCCCGATTCCATCTCGGTTTCGAAATCATAGAGCACCGAAGGATAGTAGCGATCGGTTTTCGAATCGAAAAAGGGAACACACACCCGTGCTCCCCGCTGAAGCAGTTCCATGATCAGGGGAATCGTCGAAACCTCTTCGGGCCGGTTCACATACAACAGAACGGTCTTCCAATCGGAGTTCCAGTGCCTCAACACGCGCTGCTGGATGAGGTGATTGGCCAGGGCGCGCTTGTCCATGGAAAACGCCGATCGGGCCTGAATCATCCTCTGTCGAAGCGCTGTGAGATCCACCCTTGTCTGTTCCATGGTTCCCTGCCCTGAACTCATTGTTTCAACCTCTGGACCACTTCATCGCCCATGCGACTGGTGCCGACTTTTTCGGTTCCCGCACTCCAGATATCCGCCGTCCGGACTCCGGCATCGAGCGTCGCCCGCACCGCGGCTTCGATGGCCGCCGCTTCAGCCTCCATCTTCAGACTGTGACGCAGCAGCAGGGCTGCTGAAAGGATCTGCGCGATGGGATTGGCGATTCCCTTGCCGGCGATGTCCGGTGCGGTGCCTCCCGCGGGCTCATACAAGCCAAACACCGTCGCGCCGCTCGTGGCACCCAGGCTTGCCGAAGGCAGCATCCCCAGCGACCCTGCAGCCGCCGCCACTTCATCGCTCAAAATATCGCCGAACATATTCTCGCAAAGCATGACGTCGAAGTGACGGGGATTGCGGATCACCTGCATCGCCGCATTGTCGACATACATGAAATCAAGCGTCACATCCGGGTAGTCCTTCGCGATCTCGCGCACCGTCTCCCGCCAGAGCACGCTGGTCTCGAGCACATTCGCCTTGTCGATGAGCGTCACGCGTTTGCTCCTCGTTTTCGCCGAGGTGAATGCCAGACGGGTGATCCGCTCGATCTCCGCCGTGGTGTAAACCATCGTGTCCACACTCCGCTTTTGCGCCAGCTTCGAGTTCGCATCAAATCCGACGTCACCGGAGGCAATCGTATCCGTCTTCTTCGGCTGGCCAAAATAGATGCCGCCGGTCAATTCACGGATCACCAAAATGTCGAACCCCGCTGCCGCCACCTCGCTTCGCAAAGGGGAGGCGTGGGAAAGCGCAGGGTAGCAGATGGCGGGACGGATATTGGCGTAGAGTCCAAAATGCTTCCGCAAGGGAAGGAGCGCGGCGCGTTCGGGTTGTTGCTTGGGAGGGAGTTTCTCCCATTTCGGCCCACCGACACTTCCGAAGAGGATGGCGGAGGAGGATTCGCAGGTTTTGATCGTCGATGCGGGCAATGCGGTACCGTGGCGGTCGATGGCAATGCCTCCCACATCCGCTTCCACAAATTCAAAGGAACGTGAGAAAAGCTTCTCCACCCGGCGAAGCACCTTCAGCGCCTCCGCCATCACTTCGGGACCAATACCGTCCCCGGCCAATACCGCCATGCGAAAAGAACTCATCCCGCCATGGTGCGCGGGAAGGCGGTGAACGGCAAACGAAAAAAGAGATCTCCTGAGAGCAGCGATAAAGGGCGATTTACGTCCAGGCAAATCACCCCCCCAGCTTACAGTCAGGCATTGTGGTCCTTGCCCACTCGGTGTACATTGCAGATCGTCAACCAAGGAGAACACCATGGCTTCAAAGAAAAAGACCTCTCGTTCACGCTCCAAAAAATCATCCTCGAAGGGAGTTTCCGCCCGTGCGGTGCACGATCCGCTTTCCAAATCGGCGCTGAAATTGATTGACCAGGCGTCCGACATGCTCAAGCGAAGCGTGGTCGCCGGTTCCAAACAAACGGTCAAGGGACGTCAGGCTCTGAAAAAACGCGCCTACACCCTGCTCCACACCGCCACACGCCGGCTGAACAACGCCATCGACCAGGGCTCGCGTGCCATTCGCAAGGGACTGAGCCGGATGTGAGGAAACCTTCTTGCTGCTAGAATCCACCGCGTTTCCAGATCGAAATAAACAGGCGGATGCCCATCACGGTGCCGATGATCAGCCCGGCAAGGCCAATGAGGGGCATATCGTGCCATTTCGGAGGGGTGCCGGAGAGAATCAGAATCGAGGAGCAGATCAATACGGATGAGGTCACGATCGCGTTCGTCAACCGGTTGGCGATGTGATTGAGCGTGTTTCGCAGGGGCTGAAATCCCTCGGCATCAAACCGATGCTCCAGAGGAATCCGGTACTGACCTGATTTGATGCGTTGATAGAAGTCCCGCGCATCCGTGGGGATATCCTTGAAGAATTCGGCGGAATCGAAGAACGATTTGATGAGCTGCTTGAAGAGCCGGCGCAGATCGTAACGTTCCTCGATCACCCGCAGAGCAAATGGTTTTCCGAACTGAACGAAGTTCAGATCAGGATCCAGTCTTTTGCCGATCGCCTCCACCTGGGTCAGGGCCTTCACACCCAGATAGAAATCCGAAAGCATCTTCAGCCGATGTTCCATCAACAGATCGAGCAGCCGGTTGAGGACAAATCCGAGATTCAGGTCCTTTAACGGAACGTCCAGGTATTGCTCAGCAAAGGACTCCACATCGAGCTCGAGCTTTCTCGGATCGCTCGCATATCCTTCCTCCGACATTCCAAGCAAGGAGCGAGTCACCAGACGGGCGTCCTTTTCCGTCAGCCCATAAATCATGTTTGCAATGTCCTCACGAAAATCATGAGAGAGCGTGCCCATCATGCCGTAGTCGTAAAGCCCCAACACCCCTCCGGGAAGGATGGTGAGATTTCCAGGGTGCGGATCGCCGTGAAAAAATCCAAACTGGAACATCTGCTGGAAAATGAAGCGGGAACACCGGTGCGCGAGTTGAACCGGATCGACCTTGTGCCGCCGCAACTCCGCAGGATCATCGATCCTCCATCCCGCAAAATATTCCATCGTGAGAACCCGGGAAGTCGTGTGCTCGTGAAAAACCTTCGGGATCCGGATCGTCTTGTTTCGCCGGAACTGCTTGGCAAAACGATCCATGTTCTTCGCTTCATTGAGAAAATCCTGCTCCTGCAGGATCGTTTTCCCAAATTCCCGCACAATCCCCAAGGGGTTCAGCACGGCGTACTGGGGAACGTGTTTCTCCAGGAAACGGGCGACATCCATCAGGATTTCAAGATCCCGTTGAATGAGAGGTCCAATGTCCGGCCGCTGAATCTTGACCGCCACCACCTCCTTGTTTCGCAGCACACCGCGGTGAACCTGTGCCATCGAAGCGGATGCGACAGGATGGATATCAAATTCAAGAAAAACCTCCTCCAGATCGCGCTGAAGCTCGCTTTCAAGAATCCGCCGCGCTTCGGATCCGGGAAAGGAAGGCACCTGATCCTGCAGCTTGCTGAGCTCGTTCACCACCGCCTCGCTCACGAGATCCCGCCGAGTGCTGAGGATCTGACCGAATTTCACAAAAGTGGGTCCCAGCTCCTCCAGCGCCATGCGAAAGCGCTCCGCCGCAGGACTGTGGTCCGCATTTCCCGCACGATCCGGAAGCTGGCTGTCCTGTATCTCGAGTGTCTTCTGGAGATGGACGAGTTTCAACACATCCCCGAAACCATGCCTCCAGAACACGGTGAAAATTTCACGATACCGCGGCAGATGGGCATACATCCCCGCAACCGCTTTGATCTGCTTCAATACCATGACCCCCTGATTCTACAGCATCAGACCGCTTTGGGCGAGTCGTTTGCACCATGGACGATATTCCTGGGATGGAGGCAACCCCATGGAGGACGATAATCGCACCAGCCTGGAGATGGCGGGTCAACAAACCGTGAACTTTGAACTTTGAACTTTGAACTCCAATCCCGTAGATTCACCCACCCCTCATGAATGTCATCTTTTTCGGCCTTGTCATCTGGAACATCCTCCTTCTGGCGGCCACAGTCGCTGCCGGGATGGCGGGATGGCGGCTCTGGCATTTCTCCCTGGGTGTGTTCACCGGAATTTTCACCTGTTTTACCCACAGCTTGGTCTTCATCCAGCTCATCGGATCCGGCAAAGGAGTCAAGGAGGCGGTGGAAGCCTATTCCCTTCCCGACGATCCCGAGACCGGATACATCCGCATGACCAAAAAATTCAAAGGGCGGGCTTTCCCCTTCGCGATGTTTGTGCCCATGGTCACCATCGCCGCTGCATGGCTTGGCGCGTGGCATGACACCAACCGTTGGGCAGCACCGGAATGGCGAACAGCCTCGCACGCATGGCACATGACCATCGCCTGGATCGCCGTGGCCACCAATCTCTTCGCCTTCTGGAAGGAATACGAGGTGATTGCGGAAAACACCCGGATGATCCGCGAAATCAATACCCTCATCGCCGGCAAATCCCCGCAGCCTGAGATGAGTACCGCTCCCGTGGAAACCCATCCCTAACGGAACGAACCTTGGACTCAAAATTTTGAAAAAACCCATACACTTATGACTTCTGGAAGGCGACGCTCCGTCGTCGCCTTCTGGGAACATGGGCCACGACAGACCGTGGCCCTCCATTTTTTAAGGACGTCTCAATTTCATGCAGCCTGATCTGACTGGTATTCTTCTCGTCGACAAACCCCGGGGTCCCACCTCCCACGACATCGTGGATCGGGTTCGCCGTCACTTTCAAATCAAGAGCGTGGGCCACTGTGGCACCCTTGACCCCATGGCCACGGGACTCCTGATCCTGCTGCTGGGAAAAGCCACGCGCCTCAGCGAGCGTTTCATGGGCGAGGACAAGGAATACGAAGGGACATTAACCCTCGGAAAGACCACCGATTCGCAGGACGCGGATGGGGAAATCGTCTCCGAGCAACCGGTCCCCCCTCTCTCTAACGAAGCCGTCTCAGAGGCCTTTCGCGGTTCCGTGGGCGATCTGCTTCAGACTCCCCCGATGCATTCCGCCAAAAAAATCGCGGGGGTGCCCCTTTATAAACTGGCACGCAAAGGCAAGGAGGTGGAACGAAAGCCCCGCCTCATTCACATCTATCGATTCTCCCCCACCCGCATCCAACTGCCCGAAATCGATTTTCTCGTGCTTTGCACCAAGGGAACCTATGTCCGAACGCTCTGCCACGATCTCGGCGCCCAACTCGGCTGCGGAGGCCATCTTTCCCGGTTGCGCCGCACTGCCAGCGGCCAGTTTCGTGTGGAAAAAGCCCACACACTCGACATGATCGAATCCTGGAATCAAAGCTCGCTGCAAAAACACATGATGAATCCTCTCGAGCTTCCGATATGAAAGCTTTTCATTTTTGCCCCTTTTCCACGGAACGAAACAGGGAACGTTCTCGCAAGGACGCGAAGGCACGAAGCCCCCTGCTTTGCATCTTTGCCCCTTTGCGAGCCCCCCTTTTTTTCCTCTCCCCTTTCCCATTTTGATACCATGCAACTGGCCCGTCATCTTTCAGAAATCCGGCAGCAAGGTCGCCCCTTGGCCGTCGCCCTGGGCGTCTTTGACGGCGTGCATCTCGGCCATCAGGCGGTGATCGGGGAGGCCGTGCGGCGGGCGCGCCTTGTCCGGGGCGACGCGGCGATCCTCACGTTTCACCCCCATCCCGCAAAAATCGTACGCCCCGATTCCGCACCCCGCCTGCTCACCACGGATAAACAGGACTATGAGCTCTTCTCATCCCTCGATGTGGATCTCTGCGCCGTACTGGACTTCAACGAGGAATTCAGCCGCCGCGAACCCATCGATTTTCTGAACGATCTTCACCATGCAGCACCCGCACTCTGCGCCCTGGTGGTAGGTCCAGGCTGGCACTTCGGCCGCGGACGGGCGGGAAATTTCGATCTACTGAAAACCTGGGCTCAATCCCGTCAGATTCAAGCCATCGAAGTCGCCCCCGTCTCCGTGGAGGGCCATGTCATCAGCAGCACCATGGTCCGCAGACAGATCGAGTCCGGGGACATCGTGGCCGCCAACGCCCGGCTTGGCCGTCCCTACCAGCTCATCGGCCGTGTGACCCGGGGACAGGGACTCGGATCCCGCCTCGGATTTCCCACCGCCAATCTCGAGGTGGAAAACGAGCTTCTTCCCAGACGCGGCGTGTACGCCGCCCGGGCGATATTGACGGATTCGACCCATGCCGCGGCCGTCAACATCGGACGGCGCCCCACCATCGAGCATGCAGGCGACCTCCGGGTCGAAGCCCATCTTCTGGATTTCACCGGAGATCTCTACGGACAGACCCTGCGCCTCGATTTCCTTGAGAGATTGCGGGATGAACAGGCCTTCGAGAATGTCGAAAAACTTCAGTCCCAACTCGAACGGGATTGTGTTCAGACTCGAACCCTGGTGGGAGCTGGATGTACCGAACTGTCTTCGCACTCATTCAAAAAAGAGAGCAGACAGTAACCACAGAGAAATGCAGATTTTCGCAGATTACAGAGGCAGATTGCCGATGTCTCAATGCGGCATCGGTAAAAACCTTCAGGAAAAATCTGCGTTAATCTGCGGTTCCTTCTGATTTGGGCTGATTCCTCGTTTGATCCTGTTCTAATCCCTTTCCCGGGGGGCCTTGTGCTCCACGAGAGGATGTGCCATAATTTTCGGAACCATTTTTTGACCCCCATCCTCTGAGATTTCATGAATGCTCCACAAAAAGGCCCGCAGCGTCCGCGCAAACCCAACAACGAAGAGAAGGACTGGAGCGGTGTCCTGCGATCCGTGCTGATCCTGGGCCTTATCCTCGTGATGTTCCCCCTCATGTCGAAGTTGAGCAAGTGGTCGGAGGGAACGATCAAGGTGTTCACCTACAGCGAATTCATCAAGGCGCTCGATCAGGACCAGATCAAATCCGCGTCGATCATCACGGAAACCACCGGCAATCAGTACGTCTCCGGTGAGTACGCCGCCACCGCCGAAGCTGCCACCGACGCCACGAAGGAGCGAAAATACAAGGTGTTCATCAACACGGCATTCGATCCCATGGGCAAGTTGCGGGATCAGCTCGTCGCCCATAATGTGCCGATCAAGGTGGAACCCCCTGCCAGTCTCTGGGGATCGCTTCTCGTCAACACCCTGCCTTTTCTCCTCCTGATTCTCCTGCTCTGGTTCCTGTTTGCACGCCAGATGCGCTCCATGGGCCGTGGCGCCCTGTCCTTCGGCAAGAGCCGCGCCCGTCTGTTGAATCGCGATAAAAACAAGATCACGTTCAAGGATGTCGCAGGGGTCGAAGAGGCCAAGGATGAGGTGCAGGAAATCGTGGACTTCCTGAAGGATCCGAAGCGTTTTCAAAAACTGGGCGGCCGCATTCCCAAGGGCGTGCTCATGATCGGGCCCCCGGGCACGGGAAAGACGCTCCTCGCCAAGGCGATCGCCGGTGAAGCCGATGTGCCGTTCTTTTCCATCAGCGGTTCCGACTTTGTGGAAATGTTTGTCGGCGTCGGCGCCTCGCGCGTCCGCGACATGTTCGAGCAGGGACGTCGAAACGCCCCATGCCTCATCTTCATCGACGAAATCGACGCCGTGGGTCGCTCCCGCTTCACCGGCATCGGTGGCGGTCACGATGAACGGGAACAAACCCTCAACGCCCTCCTTGTGGAAATGGACGGTTTTGACACTCAGGAAGGTATCATTCTGATCGCAGCAACCAACCGTCCCGACGTGCTCGATACCGCGCTTCTGCGTCCCGGACGCTTCGACCGCCAGATCGTGCTCGATCTCCCTGACCTCAAGGGCCGGGAACAGATTCTGCGTGTGCACTGCCAGAAGGTGAAGCTCGCGGAAAATGTCGACCTCTCCGTGCTCGCCCGCGGCACCCCCGGATTCTCCGGAGCCGATCTCGCCAACCTCATCAACGAGGCCGCGCTCCTCGCCGCACGCAACTACAAGAAGGGCATCGAAATGCTCGAATTGGAAGAAGCCCGCGACAAGGTCCGCTTCGGCCGTGAGCGCCGCAGCCGCGTCATGGATGAAAAGGACAAGGAGATCACCGCCTTTCACGAGGCCGGCCACGCCATCGTTGCCGTCATGCTCGAACAAAGCGAACCCGTGCACAAAGTCACCATCATCCCCCGAGGAAACGCCTACCTCGGCGCCACCATGTACCTCCCCGAAAAGGATCGTTACACCTATGGGAAAAAGAAGTTGCTCGATCAGCTTACGAGCACCATGGGAGGTCGCATCGCTGAGGAACTTCAATTTGGGGAAATCACTTCCGGCGCCTACAGCGACATCAAAACCGCCACCCGCCTTGCCCGCAAAATGGTGTGCGAATGGGGCATGAGCGAGAAAATGGGATTCATCGAATACGGCGAACGCGGCGACGAGCCCGTGTTTGTGGGACGTGACACCCCCGCCGTTCGCGACTTCAGCGAAGCCACCGCTATCACCATCGATCAGGAAGTGCGCCGCATCATTGACGAATGCTACGCGCGTGCGCGGAAAATCCTGGAGGACAACAAGGACAAGCTCATTGTCCTCGCCAATGCGCTTCTCGAATACGAAACCCTCGATGGCGAGCATGTCGATGAAATCATGAAGCACGGCAAGCTGATGAACCCACCCAGCAAGACACCTCCCCCCTCCAGGCCCGACAGTGAACCCACGGTCGCCCCCGGAGTCGCCGACCCGCGTTCTGCCTCCGGATCCATCGGAACCTCTTCGGGACCGCTTCCGAGCCCGGCCTAAAGAAATGGGTAATCAGGCGGATTGAAGGGAAATAATGGGTAATTTAGGGAATCAGTCGTTTTTGAATCTTTTTCTTTTCCCCTTCATTACCCTTGATCCAAACCTGTCTTTTAGGTTTGGATTATAGATTGATGTCATTGCTGATTCAAAACGGGCGGGTTATTGATCCCGCAAACCAGGTCGATCAGGTTCAGGATGTGCTGGTCGTGGATGGTAGGATCGCCCCTCTTGATCAGAAAAAGGATGCGAAAAAACTCACCACCCTCGACGCCAAGGGGCTTGTTGTCTGTCCCGGATTGATTGACATCCACGTCCACCTGCGCGAACCCGGGCGCACCGACAAGGAGACCATTGAAAGCGGCACGAAAGCCGCCGCCCGCGGGGGATTCACCAGCGTCGTCTGCATGCCGAACACCACCCCGGTGATCGACAACGCCGGCACCGTGGAATACATCCGCGCACGGGCGCGCGAAAAAGGCATCGTCAACGTCTTCTCGACAGGAGCCATCACCACCGGACTTAAGGGCGAACAGATGGCGGAAATCGGGGCCCTCAAAAAGGCGGGCGTCGTCGCCCTCACGGATGACGGCCATTGCGTGCAGAACAACGAAATCATACGCCGCGCGCTTGAGTACGCGAAGATGTTCGATCTGCCCATCATGGATCACTGCCAGGATTACAACCTCTCCGCCGATGGGGTCATGAACGAAGGGTATTGGAGCATGACGCTCGGCCTTCGCGGCTGGCCCAACATCGCCGAGGACATCATCGTCTCGCGCAACTGCCTCCTTGCCGAACTCACCGACTGGAAGGTGCACATGCAGCACCTTAGCTCCGCGAGCGCCGTCCGCATTCTGCGCGCCGCACGCCAGCGTGGAGCCATGGTCTCCGGAGAAGTCTGCCCCCACCACATCGTTCTCACCGATGAGTCGCTAAAATCCTACGACACAAATTTCAAAATGAATCCCCCTCTGCGCACGCAGAAGGATATCGACGCCCTTCTCCAGGGCATCGCCGACGGAACCATCGACATCCTCGCCAGCGACCACGCCCCGCACTGCAGCTTTGAGAAGGAGGTGGAATTCGATGATGCGCCATTTGGGATCCTCGGCCTTGAAACCGAACTGGGACTTTTTCTCACCGCTCTCGTTCACAAAAAAGTGATCCCCCTCGAGAAAATGATCGCCATGCTCACGATCAATCCCGCCCGCCTCCTCAAACTCGATCGCGGCACCCTCAGCCCCGGTGCACCGGCAGACATCACCCTCATGGATCCCGACAAGGAATGGACCGTGGACCGGGACCAGTCCGCCTCCCTCTCACGCAACACCCCCTTCCACGGCTGGAACCTCAAAGGCAAAGCCGTCACCACCATCGTCGCCGGCCAGATCGTCTGGAAGGAATGAGGGAGTTTTGTTATTCAACCCCAATCAACCCGCCCTTCCAGTTGCTGGTTAAATTAGGCGCTTTGTTTCCAATGCAAAACCATTTTACAAAACTTAAGAAGAAATCTTTCGTCACATAAGAGCACCTTCTGGTGTTCATCAAGCCATTACTATTTAATATTTACATTTGCATAGCTGAGCCTTATTTTTTTCTTATGCATGGGGTGGTATATAAATCCAATGGTCACCTGAGAGTGGATGGATTTACTTTAATCGAAATGCTCGTGGTTACTGCCATCATTGGAATATTAAGCGCCCTCCTTGCTCCAGCAATAAATCATGCCAAGGAAGCGGCTCGACGCATGCAATGTACGAGTAATATGCACCAACTGGGAGTGGCTTTCCGCGCATTTCAAGATGACTATAATGGATTGTATCCGAATCCCTGGCAAATCGACCCTGGCCCCCCCCCTAATCCTGGGGCAGGGAACTCAAATAACTGGCAAACATTTCTGATGGTACCTGTCGGTGGCATCGGGGGAGGATATCTACCCGACAGTTACCTTTCATGGAACGGTGCTTCCTTTGCAATTCGGTTTAAAAGATTTTTCCTTTGTCCAACCATGGTAAGGAAAATTGAAACGGGAGATTATGGTCCGCCTTTTCTCGGAGGAAGAAAAGTGCCTGAAACTGCCCATGATGAATGGGGATATTGCTATAACACGTATCGCATCGATATTTCGTATGAACCCACCAAAGGTTGGGACCCCGCATATGGTTTGACGGCAGAATATCAAAACGTCAGCCTTGACACGCTCTATCCTGCCGATCGTCAAGGACAGTATGCCGTTCTTACGGATGGCAATGGGGCTTATCGTAATGCTCTCAACAATTTTGACCCCTTCAACGCTGGCACCTGGATTTTTGACTGGCAGATTCAACCAATCCATGGAAACGGTGTTAACACCTTATTTATGGACGGCCATGTTCAATTCATGAATTTGGTTTCGGCACAGGATAAGCTGGCAATGACGAAGGCTTGGTTTGGGGGCGTACCTACTGCCACCAACCCCTATCGAAACGATTAAGCTATTACGGAATGCCCCAAAAAAGTCTGAGGGCATGGGCTTCATTCAGGGTATAGCACGTCCAGCGGTAGCACTGTTTTATTTGACTTTTGCATTTTTTATTTAATAATACTCTTCGCTCATGAAACTGCGAGGATGGTTATTGCTTTTTATTCTTAGCACGTTTTGTTCCCTCGTCGCCGCTATTCTTGCAGCTCCACTCGATCTTGACGGCGACGGTCATTCGGACATCTTCTGGCAAAATCGATCCACGGGTGAGCGCGCCGTCTGGATCATGAACGGAACGACGCCGACCAATACAATCGCCCTGCCCACCATCCCTCCGGAATGGCAAATAGCCTCTATCTCGGATTTCAATGGTGATGGAAAGCCAGATTTCATTTGGCAAAACCTCATCACCGGAGATCGAGTGATCGGTCTCATGAATGGCGCGACCGTTCTCAACTATGTGGCTCTTGCCAATACCACCAACCTTTTCCAAATCGCAACTGCTGCCGACTTTTCGAGTGATGGCAAAAGTGACGTGATGCTCCAAAACGAGGAAACTGGCGAACGAATCCTAGCCCTGCTCAATGGCACCACGTGACGTCCTCCCGAAAAACTGGACCGAATTTTGATTATTGATAACTGTCTCAAGGTGGATTGACTGAAGCCTATCCTTGGGATTGGCCCTTCTGGAGAGCCGTCTTCAACCAGTCTGCCAGCACCTCGTTTCCGTGTTCGTTCCAATGGCCGTCGCGCACCCAATAGAGAATCTCACCGCGTTGTTGGGCTTTTCGAAAGGCATCGGTGGGATCCAGTAATAGCACATGATGCGTGCGAGCCCATGTTTCCAAGGCTTCCCGAAAATTCTCCGCCGGTTGGGTCCCAAACAGTTCCGGCCGGGCCTTCCGGCATTCCTCTTCAATAAGTAAAAGTTGCGGAGTCATATAGACCAGGTTCATCGGGATGCCCCGGGTTTGTAACAACTCCCAAGCCTGGTTCAACCCTGACTCCGTCAGGGCCCAGTCCTGCCTGGACTGATTCGAATTCGCTTCTCCATACATACGCACGGAATACCAATGGGATACCACGGCTTTCGCAAGGGTGGGATATCCGCTGGGATTCCCGGCGTGTTTCAATTCATCTTGATAGGTCCCTAAAAAGGGCGGGTCCTCGGGGATGGATGGCGGGCCCGCAGGGAATGTCGCATCCAATAGTAAAGGGGAAGATGTCGCTGAAGCCATGCACTCCAGGTTTGAAGGATGGTGCGGGCCTGAAGCTGCTCTTTCTCCGCAAGAAAGCGTCGGTCGTCACTCGGATCGTTGGGATAAAAGGCCCACAACACGTTCCCGGGGCGCATCCGCTTCCCTTCCAGTGCTTCCTTCAAACGCGAAAGATGTTGCAGGGTTCCCTGCCCTTCTCCACCCAAATTGTAGATGCGTCTCATGGGATGGAAAGTCCTCTTGCCTTGCAGATTTCAATGAAGCATGACAAGGAGATTGAATCCATCATGAATCCCATTGGCATTCTGCAGGGGCACCTGTTGTCGTCGGTCCGCGGATCCGCAACCCCCGGTTCAGCATCCGACTGGGGGGACGAATTCCAGGCTGCGAAAATGGCAGGGGTCGACTTCATCGAATGGATTTACGACGACAACCATCTGCTCGATTCCGATGACGGGGTGGTGGCGATTCGCAACGCCATCCAGAAACACGGGGTTCCCATTCGTTCCGTGCGTGCGAATTATTTCATCACCCATCCTCTCGTTCTCCCGGACGGACAATGTCCCCCATCCGCACGCGAGCGCCTGGAGTGGCTGCTCAAACGGGTCTCCCCCCTTTCTGTCGCCCACATCGTCCTTCCCTTTCTCGAATCGGCCTCCGTGTCGCGCTTGATTCAGTTCGAATCCCTCACGTTCCTCATGCAGCGGCTTGCACCGATCGCTGAAGCCGCAGGTGTGGCACTGCATCTGAAAACCGACCTTCCGCCATCCCAGGTGGCGGAACTGGTCCATGTCGTTCAACATCCCTCGGTGCAAATCACCTATGATCCGGCAGGGAGCGCATCCCTTGGATACGATCCCACTGTAGAAATCAGCACGTACGGTCCATCCGTGGGGAGCGTGCATCTCACCCATCAGGCTGAGAACCTCCCCTTCCCTCTTCAAATTCTTCAAAAAACGGGCTACCTTGGTCCGTTTACCCTGGAATCCGTGGAGGAACATCCCATGGTGAAGAAATGGTTAAAACGGGAATAGAGACTTCATTGCCTTTTTTTAAAACATGATTCAATAGTTGGAGGGTGATGGCCTTGGCATCCATCGCCCCTTGCACCCACTTGAGGGAATATGATTTCTCCAAGACAAGACATGATCCAAACTCCATGAACATCCTTCTAATTGGTGCGGGGAGAATGGGTATTCGACACCTGCGGGGAACGATGGGGCTCAACGCCTCCGTCACAGTGGTGGATCCCCGGCCTGAAGCCATTGCGGAAGCCACAAAGGTTCATCGCGAATCCGGAGCATCCTCCTCCATCCGGGGTTTCCCCCATATCTCCGCCGTGTTGGAAAAGACCTTCGACGCCGCCATCCTTTCATCCACCGCGCAAGGGCGTCTCGAAATCTTTCAGGCCGTGATGGCGAAGCGGATTCCGCATATTCTTGTCGAAAAGCCCGTCGAACAATCCCGAGCGCGATTTCGGGAGTTTCTGAATGCAGCCGCCACAGGCGGAACCACGGTGCGATGCGACTTTTACCGAAGAACCCTCCCTTTTTACGACCGGTTTCGGAATCTCAACCAACCCTTCGCCCTGAGCGTGACGGGTGGTGCTTTTGGGCTGGGCTGCAATGGAATCCACTGGATCGATTTCGCGGCCCATCTCTCCCGCAGCCGAAAGGGGCGTCTGTTATTTGGTCGAATTGACGAAACGCTTATTGAAAGCGGCCGCGGCCCCCTGTTTGGGGATCTTGGCGGACATGGAGTCTTCGAATTCGAAAATGGTTCCCGGCTCGATCTACAAAGTATCGCTCAGAGCTCCGCACCCGTGGTGGCCACGCTTACGTTTCCCGGAATGCAGATCGTGGTCGATCAAGACCAGGATCTTGCGATCATTCACGAGCGTCAACCCTCCTCCAACATGCCCAATTATCGGTATGGTGCCGACTACACGCGTACCGAGCAGTTGGGTGTGGAATCAGCGGATCACTCCAAGGTCACCCAGGAATGGCTTCAGTCGATTCAAAGCGGGTCCGAGTGCAGACTTCCTCTCTTGAGTGATGCGGCCATGAGCCATGAACTTCTCTTCGATCTGCTGGAATCCGGGGGTGGAAAGCATTTCCCGATCACTTAAAGTCACTCCGGTGTGCGGAGATTTTTGCCACAGCCCCAACGAGACATGGAGTGGATGCACGTTTAGGTCTTTGCGTCCAGGAACAGGATTTCCCGGTTATCTTCTACAAACGAATCCACGCAATTATCTGGAAGAAACCCAAAACTTCCGTCATTTTCGGCCGAGAATCACGGTATGATCAACTTTTTCGCACCCATCAACGATCTGGGTTACGGCGTTTTCAGCCATAATCTCATCCGGGCTTTCGATGAACATGTGCGAAAGGACGTGGCTCTTTTTCCCATGCCACTGACCCCCGATTTCAGCGATGCGACCATTGAGCGATGGATCGAAAACGGAAAACAATTCCGTCGGAGTGATCCCTCGATCATGATTTTTCAGGGGCCATGGCTCAATCGATTCTGCGGATCCCCCATGATCGGCCTCCCCATCTTTGAACTCGACGAGGTCCCCGAATACGACCTGCAACTTTTCAAAACCTTGGATGCCATGTTTCAGCCCAGTGAATGGGGAAAGAAAATCCTTCAACAGCACGGGGTCGAAAAAGTGCATGTGGTTCCCGGAGGGTTTGATCCCGCCATCTACTATCCCGAGATGAAACTGGATCAAAAAATGGCACGCATCCAGAGGCAGGGAATCTCATTTGTTCATGTCGGCAAATGGGAGCCCCGCAAAAGTTCAGAGGAAATCCTTCGATGCTTCATCCGGGCGACAGCCGCCCCGGACGTCCGGGCCAATCTTCTGTTCCATGTCTGCAATCCCTTCGATCCAAAATGGTTTGAGCCCATTCAACGTCTTCTCATTCAGCAAGGCTTCACCCAGTCGGACATGCATTTCATCCGTGGGGAAACTCGGATCCTGGTTCCGCAGGAGCGCTTCAAGGCCGACACACGCAAACTTTATCAGATGGCGGAATTTGGCATCTGGGCAAGCAAGGCCGAGGGTTGGAACCTTCCCCTCCTCGAGTGTCTTGCATGCGGCATCCCCTGCCTCACGACACGCAACACCGCCCACGCGGACTACCTCAGCCCCGAAATTTATCCCACGGAATTGATTCTTTCCACAAACAAAACCGAACCCACACGCGAGGGTGGTGTCTGGTGGAGGATCGATGAAGCGGAGCTCACCCGGAAGATTCAAGACATCCTTGCCGATCCACTCAAACACCTGCTCCTCGAACCCGCCTGCACGGCTTCCGTGAAGGATTTCTCATGGAAAAATGCGGCGTTTCGCCTCAGGGATGCCCTGGCAGCCGTGGGTGTCTTGTGATGAGGGATGCCCATGGAGGGATTTGCGCCACAGAATTAAAACATTTCGATGTCATGGGAGGGCGCCTCCCCGTCGTCGTCCTCCCATAGCCGGAAAAAGCATATTTCATTCATTGATAGCCCTTCCTCATGGAATCCGCTTCCAGTCATCCTTACTCGCCGCTCAAGCGTAAGCTTTCCCCACTTCTCGAAAAATCCCTCTCCCGCAAGCCCGAGAGCCAACACCTGATTTCGATCTATTACAGCCAGAAACCCGATCCTTACGAGGACGAGCTCTCCTTCCATCTATTCAGGAAACATGCGGATTTTCACTATCCCGCAATCTATTTTCATCCCGAATCAAGTCCTGTTCAACCCGCCTTCCTGGAACGGTTTGATGTACGGGGGTTTCCCCTGCCCGACATCTGCTTCGCCTCCAAGGTGGCGTACAGTCACTTCATCACATCGCCCAAATTTTACGAGATTTTGAAAACCGTCGCTCCCGCAGCGGAATTCTACCTCATTTTTCAAATCGATTCTTTTTTGATCCAGACCGGTCTGGAAACCTTTATGAAGGAGCCCTTCGACTACTATGGAGCCGTCTGGGAGAAGGGACTCCTGCCGGGCGGATGGTGCGGGCCTAGGGATCCTGCCCAGGAGGTGATCGATCCCGGGTTGCGCGCAAGCATGAAACCGTTGCATGTGGGGAATGGAGGATTCTCACTTCGACGAATTGCTCCTTGTTTCGAGGTGGCCAAAAAATACAATATCGCCCAGTTATCGTACATGCAGGAAGACGCCTTTTATTGCAATTTCGGCCAGCTCACAGGTTTGCGTTTCGCGCCTGAGATGCTTGCACGGCGTTTTGCATGGGAGGACGCCCCCTCCGTCAAAACCTACATTCAGGAGATGGGCATTCCCCAGCCTTTGGGAATCCACAACCTGCCCGTTGAGATGGCGGAGCTGCTATTGCGGAAGGCGGTCGGTCCATGAGAACCTTCGTCGTCCTGCGCCCCCTCGAAGGCGTCGAAACCATGGCCCAGAGCCAGTGGACGCAAACCCTTCAAAAGCATGGGCACACGGTTCACATCCACAATCTGAGGATGAAGAACGTGGATCCCTATGGGAACCTGAACAAACTGGTGGCCGAGGTGCTCGATCACCGTCCCGAAATGATTTTCATGGAAGGAGGCGGGGGGTTTAACCTCCCGGACTTCTTTCATCACCGTCAGATTCAAAACGTTCCCGTGGTGGTCTTCTGGTACGATGCTCCGATTCGATCCTACAGTTGCTTCGTAACCCAACCGGGTTATGTCAGTGCCCTGAAATTACCGAACATCACCCACTTCGTCTGGGATGGCTTCTGGCGCAAGTGGTTTGAGGAACAGGTGGGGGTGAAATCCCACCCCATTCACCTCGCGGCGGATCCCGCTGACTTCCATCCCCTGCCCCGCCAGACGGAATACCCGGATCACGCGGTGTTTGTGGGAACGCTTGTCAGTGAAAAGCATGTGGAACAGGAGAAGAAAAAACTCCCGCTCATCGCCCAGCACGTGGCGAGGGAATTTGCGGCACGTGTCGATGACGCCATGTACGGACAGAACCCGTATCAAATTCTCAGCGATATTCTCACCGCACTTCCCACCAAGATGGTCTCCGCGCTCGAGGTGCTGAGTCAGAACAATACGGATGTCGTCTATCGACTCAACGTATTCGTCTGGATGATTGGGAAAAATGAAGTGCGGAAGCGCATCCTCCGGGAAGCGGTCAAGGTCGCCCCCCTTCTGATTCTTAGTGGTAATTTTGAAGAAACCCATGCTTGCGAGGAGGAACTGCGACAGGTCCTTGGTGCCACGGGGGACCGCCTTGTCGTGAAGGACACCAGGGACTGCCATGTCGCGGATTTGAAAAACCTTTATTCCTTCGGTCGCGTACATTTGCAGGCGACGGATCCCCAGTCGATCCAGGGAGGCATTCCGTTCCGGGTCTTCCAGACCACCGCCTGTCGCCGTCCACTCCTGACGGATAAAAAGCCGGAACTCGGCGAATGCTACACCTTCGACAAAGAGCTTCTCACCTACAACTCCGAGGTCGATTTTGCGGAGTCCCTCGAAACAGCCATGAAACAACCGGATTTATTGGAGACCCTGGCCGAAGCCGGCTACCAGCGTTTTCTCCAGGAGCACACCTGGACTCATCGCTACGAACAAGTGATGTCACGGGTTCAGCAAAACAGTCGACCCGTTCTGAGCTCCGCAGCATCCGGCAAACATGAGGAATGACCTCACGGATGGATCTGTCCGATCATTGAGATTCCCCCATGCCGCGCATCTGCATCATCGACGATCGTGAGGACCTTCCGGCCCCCCCCTTCCTGCAGGACGCGTTCGAAGAACTGGGGCATTCCACATGCACGATTTTTGTTCATGGTCGAAATCCTGTCGAGCTCAGAAATCTTTTGGAAAAGGTTGAGGTGGATCTGTTCGTCGCGATTCAAACCGTGGGATTTCTTGCTGGGCAAGCCCTGTCATCCCCCGCTTTCGCGTCCAAGAAAATCGCGGTCCTTTTCTACGATGATCCCATTTCCACCGTTCAGCTTTTTGGAAAGCGGCATCCCTTTTTCACTTCCTCAAAAAATGTATTCTTTTTTGTGTGGGATGGATATTGGCTCCGGGAATTACAGAGGGATACAGGGGTCCCCTGTTTTCCTACCCATCTTGCCGCAGAGACGAAACATTTTTCGCCGGGCAGACAGGATTTGATTCCCCAGGTGCGGAACAGTGTGGTGTTCCTTGGAAATATTCCCAGTGAAACGGCGCTCCATAAACTGGAGTCTGAGCTGGCCTCGCCCTGGCAGAAAGTCGCCCTCGAAGTAAAATCACTAATCGCCCGCGGCCCCTATGCCCTCAATCCCTTTGCAACTCTTGAGACCTGCCTTCGCAGCCTTTTCCCCGAGGAAGCAGGTCAAATTCACGATGATATGGGGCGATACATGGAGTCGACTCCGGATTTTTCCAAACCCCTTGCCCCCCACGTACAGCTTCGGCGTCTCGTTTGGCAGTACGGGAAGCGGGAAACCCGTCTCCGGGCCCTTCGCGCGGCTGCGCAATCGGTGCCGCTTTCTATTCTCAGCAACCTGAAGGACGTCATGTCGGCCGGAGAGGACGAACTGCGGGCGGCTCTGAACTCCAGAGGACAAAACTCCCTTCTCTTCGTGGACACGTCCCAGGCGTCCTACTATCAACTGGCACATCTTTACCAGGCGGGACGATTTCATTTACAAAGCACGGACCCCCAATCCGTCGAGGGTGGCATTCCCTATCGCGTCTTTCAAAGCGCCGCCTGTGCGACGCCTCTTGTCTCGGATTCAAAGAAGGAATTGCGCGAGTGTTTCGAATCCGAAAAGGAGATGAGTTTTTACAACACCGATGCCGATCTTCCCGCCATTCTCCAAAAGGCATGGAATGAACCGGACCGTCTCCGATCCATGGGAGAAGCCGCCCATCAACGTTTTCTCCGCGAGCATACGTGGACACATCGCATGCGCCATCTTCTTCGATGTTTATCGGAATAATCAGGAAACAGGAGCGGATGCCTTTTTCAGACGCCCCGGCATCGACTGCCAGTAGGAGACAATGTCTGACTCTTCGCGCTGCCGTGAATATTCTTTCAGGATAAATTGGGACGCCTGACGTCCCTTTGCACGAAAAGCCTCCGGGTTCGTCCGCTCCTCATCGATCGCCTGTTCCACGGCCAGGGTAAACGAAAGGATGTCCCCATGGTCCACAGGGGATGAAAACTCCGGGCGGAAAAACTCACGCCCCCCCATGCCGTGATACCCCACAGCCACACAGCCGCACGCCATCGCCTCGGCGGGTGGAAGGCCGAATCCTTCGGGATGTCCGAAGCTCAGAAAGATCATCGATTCATGCAGAACCGCAGCGACCTCCTTTTCGCTTTTACCCTCGATGGGCACAAATTCCCAATCCGCAAGCTTTCCGCGAAATTTCAGCATGTTGATCACCTGCCGGGCATCGTGCTCATTTTTTCTCGGCATGAAGGCGATCCTTCTTTTTTTGGCATCGGAAAACTGAAACAGCGTTTCATCAATTCCATAGTGGATGCGCTGCACATCGATATCGGGAAACGCCGCTTTCAAATAGTTTTGGCTATCTTCCGACACCGTCAAAACCCCGACCACATCCGCGCTGCGATAGGGTGTGACGAGATCCGCCTTGTCGAACGAATATTGCATGAAGGTGTAGTACCCGTTCTGGTTAAAAATCACCTTGGGAAGCCCGGGACAGATCTCGGCGATGCCTGGACCATATACCTCGGGAACTACCAGCACCGTGTCCTGCCCCTGCAACGCGCTGCGGTCGTCATTGATATAGGAAACCGGCGTCTCATTTTCAAACCAGGTGCAGCGAAACCCCTTCGTGGCATGGACAATCTCGGCGTGAAATCCGTTTCGATTCAACAGATCCACATGCCGGTAAAGTTTGCGGATCCCCCCGTAGGGACGGTTTTCATCGAGACAGAGAACGAGAACATTCATTTCGTACAGAGGTGTTCGATCAGTTGTTGATAAAGAATCTCCCACGCGATGCCATTCTTGTTCAAGTTCCGGTTTTTTAAAACGTATTCAAACTGGGCCTCGGTGGTTTTTTGTCGAAGAACCGGATCGGCGATCAGCCCTTCAAGCTTCTCCGTCCAGGACTCCACGGTGTTTTTCGCGAGAACAGCCGGTTCGTCACTGTAGGGGTAGATGTCACTGGCTACTGTGGCGGTTTCCACCCCGGCGTATTGATAGAACTTCACTGCGGACCGGCAGCGATTCCAGCGATTGTCCTTGATGGGACAGATGCCAATATCGAGATCCAGTCCGGCAAGATAAGCAGGAAACTCCTCATAGGAAGTCGCCGGGACCAGGGAACACTTGATGCCCTCGGCATTTTTGATGAAGGAGACGATGGCCCGGTGGTAACTGTCCTGAAGCTCCTCGGGCCGGATTGAATATTTGGCAACCATTTCCGCATCCTTCACAAACTCCAAAAAATCGGGAAAGAGTCCAAAAACGACGAACTCGAAAGGGTGCCGTTGTTGAAGAGTCCGAATCGCCGGCGCCACGAGTTCAAAATCGGGAAGATGCGTGATCCCGGCCGTCCATCCGACACGAAGCATTCTACTCGCCCGTGGACGGGGTTTGAATTTGTCGAAATCGATCATGTTTGGAAGAACAAAGATCCTTGAATGATGCTCGGATAGAGCCTTCTGGAGTTCCGTACCCGTCACAGTCAACACGTGGGCCATTTTGATGAGCTTGACGACGTAGTCCCAGTCCGGACATGACTTCAGATGGGGATTCGATTCGGGAACCTCGTTGTAGTAGTCGTCGAAATCGTAAATCACCAGTTTTTGGGTCCGATTGCAATGGGCGACCATGTGCTCAAACGCTTCAAATCGTGGCGGAGTGACATCAATGTTGGAGATCAGAAAAATGTCGCACGCGTCGATCATCTTTTCCGGAGTCATTCCCACAGGATCGGATTCGACCATTTCCTCTACTGAGAGAATGGTATGACCACGCTTTCGGAGAACGCTCAAAGGCTCGATTACTCGAACACT
This sequence comes from uncultured Verrucomicrobiota bacterium, assembly GCA_964475835.1. Taxonomy (GTDB): domain Bacteria; phylum Verrucomicrobiota; class Verrucomicrobiia; order JABWAM01; family JABWAM01; genus JABDCI01. The sequence goes on from CAYYYL010000008.1 coordinate 43,622, forward strand.
TTTCGAGGCGTCAGGGTCCTTCGGTCGGAAGCAGAGAATGCGGAGGGGCGCGGTCATGCCTTAATTGCCGAAACAGGCTGGGCGATTGTCTGAAACCGGTGTTTCCAGGTGTGTTCTGCCAGAAAACGACGTTGGGCGGCTTCCCCAATCTCTTTCCACGACGAACGGGCCTGGAGTGCGAGAGAGAGCTTCTCGGAAAAGTCACCGTCATTTTGATAAAACAGGATTTCGCGCCCGCCTTCGAAGGTCGCGGCAAGTTCCGGCTTGAAATCCGATAGTAACGGACGGCCGCTCGCCGCCGTTTCAAAAACTCGAAAGGGGATGCCTCCCGCCACGGACTGGGGATCGGTGGCTTGAAGATGCAGTCCTCCTATATGATAGAGACAGCCGAGCTGGTGCAGAGCCACGTGATCTGTGTTGACGAAGTGGACACGATGGGCTGCATTCCCGAGTTCCTTTGAAAGTTCATCTGCCTGGGCGAATGTTTTTTCAGAATGTCCGCTGAGGATCGCGAGATCCGCCTGACGGACGGCAAGACGCAGAATTCGCAATCGCACCTCGCGTTTTCCATGGAGCCATGCCAGCCGGTTGAGAAGCACGTTGTGGGCGATATCCTCACGAAAGTGATCCACGGCAAGGCGAAGCTTGGTATCGAGGCCCTCGTATGCCTCCTGGAGGGCGTCATAAGGCAGACGCGCATAGGGACCTGTTTGAATCAGCTGCGCCGTTCTCTCGATGAGAATCCGACAGAATACGGGGAGCGCGGAGGTTTCATGCTCGATGGAACTAAGACTTGGGATGTTTCCAATAAAAATGACCGCGTTTTCGAACCCCTTGAAATGCGAGGCCTCCTGCGGAAAAAAATCAATCTCATCGGCGGCCAGGTGAATGGGATGGGATGGGATTTGAAGCACCGACTGGAATTGGGCCCTCCAGAATCCATCCCAGACATAGGTGAGGGTGTGATGATCGTTGCAGAGACGTCGATGCTCGGAGGTGTGATGATGGATGGCGTAGGTGCGCTTGAAGTCATCGAACCAGAGGGACGCCTTGGGAATGGACCGAAAGCGTTCGTCCAGCAACGCCTGTGCCGATGGAAGAACCCAGTCCATGGTCCAGACAATGAGATCGGGCTGACTCTCCTCAATATCACCAGCCAGATCCTCCGGGTCGCGCATGGAGCCGGCGGCATCGCGCAACCATGTGACCTTGGGCGTCCAACCGTTACGGACCGCCCCGAGGCGAAATCCCCGGGTGACGTGACGTTCGGTATGATACGCATCCTCGATGAAAAGAACCGTACCCATGTGGCGGGAGATTAGTCACTCAAAGGACAAATCGCAAACTATTCGAGGGACGGGAAGACTGCATCCCGAATTTGAACCATCACCTTTTCGGCAAACTATCAGGCTGCGGCGGCTTCCTTGACGGCGAGCTGCTGCGCGGAGGAGACCGTACCTGAGGTCGTTTCCGCTCCGGGGGAACCCTGGACGGAGATTTCCTTCCAAGCATCCCTTAATTCACACACCATGTGAATGATGCGCATGATCACGGCAGGATCCTTCGCGCTATTCACCTGACGAAGGGTGGTGTTGAAAAAATCGTAGAGTTTATCCAGTTGCTTGGCGATGTCCTTCCCCTTTTCCATATCAAGACATGCCTGGAGTTCCGTGACAATGTTCTGCGCACGAATCAGATTATTGTTGATGGTTTCGAAACGGACCTGGGGATCCGACTCGGCGAATCCATCATGCGCCGCACTCAAAAATCGAATGATTCCATCATACATCAACGTGATCAACTGAACCGGAGAAGCCGAAAGGATTTGACTTGCGAGATAGGGACTGGCCGGGGCGGTATGATTCGTTGTATTCATGGGTATGAGATGGACTCCGATCAAGCCCGGGCGCAGGCAACCACCGATTCACCAAGCATTTGGGACAGGCCTTCATGCTTTTTCAACCAGGGCAGGATACGTAACTCAAGCGTATCGGAAAACTGAACGATATCCTGGGTTTCCAGGGCGCGGCGGGATGTATCCACAGCATCCTTGATCTCCTGAATGGAGTTGGTGAGGACTTCCTCATCCAGACTGGTGGCCAGGGATGGCGAGAGAGGGGCCATCTGAAAGAATTTGGGAATGAAGCCGATGATTGATTTCAGGCTCTCAAGCACATTTCTCCACTTCTCAAAAGTCTCCTGAGGCATCTGAACAAGACAATCGGTGGAGAGAACCGCCACTTCACGGGCCAGATTGCGCGCGCTGGTGGTTTGTTGGTCTAGCGCTGCCTGGAGCAACTCCTCCAAGAGGCAGGAGCTCACCTCGATACGACGGGCTTGACGGAGCTGGTACAGGGGAGGAGGGGTGGCGCAATTGACTTCGACCCCGTCCACATGCACCGCACGGATCGCACGTCCATCATGATGGAGTGAGGCCGAGCAATGGCGGCAAAATTCCTCAAAACTGTCGAGCGCCGCGGGCTGGCTGATCGCGAGAGGTTTTCCGTCAATGAAAATATCGGTGGTCGAGTTCATAGATATTCTTTCTATCGGCAAATTTAACTTTGGATTAACGGCCACTGGAGGTTTGTTTGAGAAAATTGAGAATATTTTGATTCCGCGCCGAATATTGCTCCATGGCCGCAAAAGAAGCGACCAGTCGATCCTCCTCCTTTTTGATCTGATCCTCGAGATTCGCGATCTTGTCGTCGATCCGACTGCTTTCGATTTCATCGTTGGCGATACGAGTCGGAAACGCTCCCACGGCACTGTCGAGCTGGGTATCAAGAAATGAATCAAGTTGGTTCATGATGCCAGTTGTGGAATCGGTAAATACGGAGATGACATCACTCAGGTTGGTGGCCAGCGCGGAGGTCAGTTTGGCCGGGTCTGTAAATTCAAGAAGGTTGTCGCTTCCATTGGCCGTGACCCCCAGGTCCTCGAGCATCCGGTAAGTTCCCGTTCCAGGGGCTGCCATAACAAGTTTGCGGATTTCGTTGGGGAGGGATGTCACCAGGGAATCGTTGGAGAGGATGTATTGGGAATCGAGAGGGTTGGCATCCTCGGGTGGTGTCGCGGTGTAGCTGGAAATGATGTTTTGGAGGGAATTGTATTGGCTAACAAAATCACTGAGTTCAGATTGAATCCTTGCGGTATCCGTACCCACGGTCAGGGTGAAGGTGCCTGTCTTCACGGCAGAGATCGTCAGTCCTGCGATCCCGCTTTCTGTTTCACTCAAGGTGAGATCGGCGCTCTTTCGGGAAACGCCCCCGTTGATGGTGAAGGTCGTGTCGTTGCCCGCCGTTACCTGGGAGGTTGTATTGGTGAGCTTCATCGAGCTGGCGAAATTGCTAGTGCCATCCGCAACGGCGATTCCGGTGCTGCCGGTCACCTTCGAGGTCAGGACCATGCGATCTTCGATGCTATCATACGACGCGTATACATTCGCGCTGGATGCCGTGATGCGGTCGAGCACGTTCTGCATCGTGTCCACCGTGGTGTCGATCGAGATCGAGACTCCGTTGACGGTGATCGTGCCGCTTGTCAGGGAGGAATAAGCTCCAATTCGGCTGGAGGCGTCTCCAATGACCGCTGTGGTATCAATATTCCCCACCGAGGTCAAACTGGTGACGGCATTGGTTCCGTTTGTATAGAGACGGGAACGCACCAGGAAATTGCTGGTGTCGGCGCTGCCCCCCAGTACGAGCGTACCCGATGCAGCCGTGAGCGAGATGGTGTCCGTGGCAGCGTTGTAGGTGCCGGTCACATTTCCACCCGTGGCGGTGTTGATCTTGGTGAGCGTCGAGGTCAGGGTGTCCGTCGAGTCAATCGTGACGCTCGCGCCATTGACGGTGAATGTACCAAGCGTGAGGGAGCTGCCATAACTGGTATTGGCGGTCAAAAGATCACCCGCGGTAATGGTATTTGAAATTTTTTGGGCCGCGGGTCCAAGAGAGGTTCCGCTTTTCAAGGTTCCTGCTGAGGCAAGCGAGGATATGACCACCGTGTAAGTGCTCTTTGCCGCACTCGATGTCGCTGTTGCCGTGGCCACCGTGGTATCGGAACTGGTTGCGATATTCGAAGCAAAGAAAGCGGGATCCTTCAGATTCGAAATGTTGTTCTGCAACGAGGTAAGGGAGGACTTGATGGCCGAAACCGCATCGTCCTTGGCGGTCAATTTCGACTTATCAGCTTTCAGACGCGTGATGGGAATTCGCTCGACGTCCAGAATTCTCTGAATCAACGTTTCGGTATCGATCCCGGATGCGAGTCCTGTAAGTCGAATTTCGCCGGCCATATGGATGAATCGATTGAGTCGTTGGGGAGGTTCGGAAAGGATGATGCCTCATCTACGTTATCGGCAAAAAATCGTTCGACTTTAACCACAATTCTCAAAATGGTGACACTCCCCCCTTGCTTTCCTCCTTGCGATCTTTCCCTTACCACCCCTATGAATGAATCGTGCGCTGGGCCCTCCTTGATGCCAACTCCTCCCGGGAAGACTTTACCCTTCGTCAGATCCGCCTCTCCCTCCAACGATCCGGACATGAGGCGGGCGTCCTCCATGTTACCGATACAAATGGGCTAAAATGTCACACTGAATTGGATGTCATTTTGTCATCCTGGAAGCCTGATCGTATTGTTTGGTGTTCGATTACAGGGATGCCCTACCTTGACCTTTGGTCGAAGGAAGGATTTCGCAAAATCCCCAAAGTGGTTCTTTGGTTTGATGAGCCCGTGACGCCGGTGGAAAGGTATGGTCTGGATGGAGATCTTCGAGGTCTTGCATCACGTAGCGATTATCACTTTGGGATTTGGGATGGGTACTGGCGTGACGTTGCCCAAAAACGCTGGGGTTTGAAATCGAACGAAATCCATCTTTCCGCAGACGAGTTGGAATACACCCCATCGGGAGATGGTAGCCTGGAGAAGGATGTGTTGTTTGTGGGAATGCTTCACTCCCAAGCCTCCATTTCCGAACGAATGGGACAGCTTCCCCGGGGCATGAGTTCCGTGGGCGCGTTGGTTCAACGACAAATGACCGCCGCCTGTGAGGATCCAGAGTGGAAGCCTATTCCCTCCTGGGACATCGTCTGGGAACATGCGACTCAGGAACTGAGCCCCAAGGAACGGATTTTGTTTCAAACAGAATTAAAGCACGACCCTGAAGCTGCCTGGCGGTTGCGCTGGAGCACGTGGGCCCTTGCAAAAAACGCCGTGCGCATCCGCATGCTTCGCAAAGCGCTCGAAATCACCCCCCTTCACATCTTCTGTGAACAAAAACAATTGGGACATGCCACGGAATCCGAATGGCGAAAACTCCTGGGAGAATCGGAATCCAGATTGAACATCGTCGACAGTTCGGGTTTGAGCGCCGAGGACCTCGCGAAACTGCACCAGCGGGGGAGTCTTCATCTCCAGGCAACGGATCCGCAATCCGTCCGTGGGGGGATCCCCTATCGGGTCTTTCAAGCCGCGGCGTGTGCCCGGCCTCTTCTCACCGACTTGAAACCGGAACTTGAAAAGTGCTTTGAAACGGACAGGGAAATCCTTGGATTTCGCACTGCTGACGACTTCGCCGTATCCCTGACCCGCCTGCTCGAAAATCGGACCTCGCTCGGGGAAATCGGACGAGCCGCCCGCGCGCGCTTCGAACACGAACATTTGTGGCGGCATCGGATCGAGACCATCGAATCCTGGATCGCTTCGCAAACCCATTGAGAGAGCGGGAACCCCTCCAAAAGCAATGCGCCGGACAGGGTCTCTGTCCGGCGCAAGGATGGGATGTTACTTCTGACCTTTTCGCTTATCGCAGGAGAGCCAGAACGCTTTGCGTCTGGGAGTTCGCCTGGGCAAGCATGGCGGTCGCTGACTGGGTCAGGATGTTGTATTTCGCCAACTGTGTGCTTTCGTCAGCGAAGTCCAGGTCTTTGATACGCGAATTTGCGGCATCCGTGTTGATTTTCTCCGCCGAGAGGTTGGAGACATAGAACGAGAGCGCCGAAATGTCGGCGTTCACGGTCGCACGGCTGCTGGCAATGTTCGACAACGCCGAGGTCAACGCACTCAACGCGCTCGTCGCACCGCTGGCGGTGGAGACGTTCACGCTGGTGGCGGTAACCGCCGACACGTTGTTCAACGCGTTCGCGAGAGTGAGCGAGTAGATGTTTGTGGCATCATGGCTCACGGTCGCGCTGATCGTCTGGGACGTATCAAACACGCGAGTACCATTGAACTTGGCGTTCGTGATCTGGTTGGTGATGTTGCTCTGCAGCTGGGCGAACTCAGTGTTGTAGTTCGCACGATCAGACGCGGAGAACGCACCGTTGGTGGCACGAGTGGCCAGTTCGCTCATACGAGTGACTTCATCCTGAACTGTCTTCAGGAAGCTGTCGGACGTCTGGGCAAACGAGATGAGGTTCTGCACGCCTTCCGTTGCTGCGGCAAGACGACGGCTCTGAGCGTCGAGCTTACCACTCACGGCTACACCTGCAGCGTCATCGGCAGCGTCTACAATCTTGCTGCCTGAGGACAAGCGTTTGATGGACTTGGTTAATCCCGCATCCGCCGTACTGAGAAAGTACGTTGCGTTGAGGGCCGATGCATTTGTTCCGATTACTGGCATAGGGAACTCCTTCCTTAGAGTTTGTTTTTGGGTTGTCTGATCACTTCCATGTGATCCACCGGATTAGAGGCTCCGATTCACCTGTAGTCATTCCATCGGCCCGACGGCCATTGACTTTAGACAAAAACAACACCGACAGCCGTCCCCTTCAAACCCGGAAAAATCCACCTACTCCCCGGTCGAAATCCTCGGAAGAGACACCGATTTCTTGTCCGTGGCAGCCTCCTGGTTCGCCGAACGGATCCGATCGTAGACTTCCTTGCGGTGAATTCGGACATCCCTGGGGGCATTGAAACCAAGACGCACCTGGCCACCCTCAATCGACACAAGAACCACTTCGATCGTGTCATTGACGACAACGACTTCCCCTTCCTTTCTGGTGACGATCAGCATCCCCCACTCTACCTCCCCGGATGGGTATCAGATCAATCAGAAAAGAACAGGTTATCGAATCAGAAAATCAAGAAGAGCCCGGAGAATCCCCCGGAAGTGAAACGTAAAATGATTCGGATGCTTCACTGCAGCGATGACGTGAACCCGGATTTGATGCCTGCGTGTCATGGAAAACCACCCTTCACCCTTTCCATCGGCAGAATCCGAAAAAAAATAACCTCAAAATGAAGGTTTCACCCTCCCCGGACCGTATAGACCGCCCTCTCCGAATACATCGATTCATTGACCAAAATCGCCTGCCTGGCCTGAAACGTCAGTAGATTGATGATCAGGGGGGCCTTGAGATTGGTATGAAGCTCCGGGGGAGTGGAATTGACCAGTTTGACGATGGTCAGAACCAGGATCTGATCCAGTGGAGGCGATCCAATTTCGGCGATGTCCTCATCTGGCACATCCGGACGATATTCTGGAAAAAGGACAAAGGGGGACGTCACCACAAACGCAAGATCGGGACTTTTCATGGACTGCAACCAGGCAAGGGGGCGGTTCTCAGGGCTCTGCATGATCACAAACTCGTCCTCCCCTGGAAATCCGGGCAGACCATGATGGAACCGCACGATGTTGCTGGGGGCAACTTTCTGAAGCAACTGGGCGAGTTTGGGAAAGGATTGGGCCGTCATGGGATTGCCGCGGAAATCATCACTTCCTTCACACGGACACCGCAGTTATTACACATAGTTCAACAACGACAAGTTCAAAATCTTCGCGCCAGCCTGCAGGGCCGCCTGTAAGCTGTTTTGCTTTTGATTCAAAGCCAGTACGGTGCTTGCATAATCCGCATCCGTAAGCTGGGAAAGTGCGGTTTCGTCGGTCTGCATTTTCTGGTTGTGAGCGGCAACCGTGATGCTGAGTCGGTCCAGATTGGCGCTCACCGTACCGATGACCGTGGCAATACTGTTTTCCACGCTTTTGAGCGAGGTCACCACCGCCTGTGCCGCCGGCGCATTTCCTGCCGCAAGATTATCCCGCAAATTAATCAGTTGGGTGAATACATTATCCGTGCTGTTGACAAACAATCCCCGCGGAGTTCCTGTGGCGCTGGTCCCAACCAAATTGAAATCCATGCTCGCATTGGGCTCAACCTCGATCCTGGAAACGTTGGTATTCCCACGGAAGGTGACCGCAGTGATCTGATTCGAGGCGTTGCGCGTCACGCTGTAGGGCACATAAGCTGCGGTCGTCGCAGGATCGGTATCCCCCGGACGGAGATAGTTGCCTCCAAACATGTACTCCCCGTTGGCATCCGTACGATTTCCGAGGGAAACAGCGGATTCGAGAAGATTGTTCACCGCCACCGACAACGCCTGCAAATCCGAGGCGTTCAGAACACCACTGGCCCGTACTCCAATTTCGGAGGCGCGACTGACGATGGTCTGGAGCTGGGTGCTTGCCGTGTAATTGGCCTGGGTGCGTTGTTGGAGTTTCTGGGTCGCACTCAGGAACTCGCGAATTTGAGTCTGGTCGGAACGCAACTCCAGGGCGTGACGGTAATCGGAGGGGGCGTCGGAAGGCAACAGAAGCCTCTTGCCCGTGGCGATGGCCTGCTGGTCGCTGGCAATCCGCGACTGAAGGGCCTGAACCTGGGCGGTTAGGGAATCCGGGAATAGATTGGAGGTTATTCGTGACATAAATTATCCGGCAGCCTGGAGGAGGGTTTTCATCATCTCGTCAATCACTGTCAGAAGGCGTGCGGACGCCTCATAGGCATGTTGAAAGCGCATCAGATCCGTAGTCTCCTCATCGAGGGACACTCCCTGAACGGCGTCTCTCTGTTGCAGGAGCTGTTTATTTACGAGCTGCTGGGTATCCGCCTGAGTTTGTGCCGCCTGGACATCCCCCGCCAGGTCCGTGAGGGTTGCAAGGTAGTATTGAGAAACCGTCAACCCGCCCAGATTGGTGGCCGTGGTATTGGTTCGTAAATTTGAAATGGAAGCGGCCATGTTTCCGTTCAGGGGCTGCCCCGTGGCATCGGAGGCAGCGATCTTCGCCACATCCCCGGCCACCGCACTGTTGAGCTGGATATTACGCGCGGTAATGGTTCCCAAGGCATCCGCAGCCACACTGTTGTCATCAAAGAAGGTGGCGGTTCCCGCTGTGTTATAGTTCGGGGATCCTTGGAGAGTATAACCGGTCTGGTGCTTGGCATTAACCAGCTCGGCCAGTCCCTGGGCAATGCGATTGTAATCCCGGATCAAGCCCGTGGTGCCATCGCCAATGACATCATTGACGACATCCAGCTGGGCTCCAATGCTTCCACCTGCGGGTTGACTGCTTACCGAATCAAGATTCCCACTGGTCTCCGCCTCACCCCCAGTCCAGCTTTTGATCGTCATGGTCGGCGCCGTGCCATCCACCGCAAGTTTCACGGTTGTAGAGGAGGCCGTATTGCCGGAAAAAACACCACTGACCAGGAGGGTTCCACCGGAAGACCCCAACCGAACGGTCAAACTGCCATCGGATTCTTCGTGGGAATAAACATCGATCTTCTTCGATAAATCCTCGAGAAGTTGCTGGCGCTTGTCCCGAAGATCATTGGCCCTACCAAGTCCCCCAAGTTCGATGGGAATAATCTGGGAATTGATGGTGGCAATATTAGTTAGCGCGGTGTTCACCTCATCAACGGCTGACGTCACGGTGTTCTGCACTTGCACCTGAATGGTTTCGAGTGCGGTTCCGATGGTGTTGAGCTTGGCTGCCAGCGCTTGGGATTTCAAAATCACCTGCTGGCGAAGAACGTTAGAGGTGGGATCGGCGTTCAAGGCCTGAAACGAGTTGAAAAAATTGTCGATATATTCGGCCAATCCCTGCTGGCCTGAAGTGGGTGTGGTGCTTGTCAGGGCATTCAAACGATCAAGAGGCTGCTCGAGATTGGCTTGAAGCTGACTCATGAGATTCATTTTCTCATCGTGGTAGGCAAAGGTGCTGAGACCTGGGGGAAGCTGGCTGTCAATGAGGGAGGAACGTATTTGAACGATCGTGTTGACCAAGGCGCCGGTCCCTTCCTGTCCCAAGGTGGTTTTCAGGGGATCCGCGGTGATTAACTGGGCACGTTGCCGGGCGTAGTTGGGAGTATTGACGTTGGAGATGTTCTGACCCGTGACTTCAATAGCCTGACGTTGAGCCGTCAGGGAATTGGCCGCCAGATACAACGCTCCGTTGATGCCAAGGGAACTCATTTAAGCCACCGCCTGGAAGATGGTTTGCCGTTTGCCCGCCTTCTGAAGGGCGCCATTAGGAGCATAGATCGACCCCTGGGGATGCTGATCCAGCCATGGAGCGAGCACCTGCTCGAGAAAATGCACGGAGTGGGAGAGCAACACTTGATTCTGCCAGGCGAGTTCGTGAACAAGAAACATCTGCACATCAATCCTTCCCGCGATGCTTACCGGATGCTCACGCAGGTTGGCGGGAAGCAGGGATACCATCGCTGCAAGCCCGGGTTCCGTTGGCTTGGCTTCACTGGGAATGAGAGTGTTCAAAAGTGCGGTTCGTTTTTCCTGGCACTGGCGGATGCAGGCGAGCTGGTCCTCGATACGGGAAATCAGCGGCATGAGTTGTTCGGTCTGCCGTTGCAGAATCGTCTGTTGCTCCTCCTTCAAAAGGTTTGCAAGGGCCACCATATTGTCGTGCTCGGCGAGGAGCAGGCTTGAGAGTGTTTCAATTTCGTTCGCCATAAATCAGAGCGGTTAGGGGTTCAAAATCCGACCCGTGTCCTTCCTTATATTATCGGCCTGGGAGGGGGTTTCTGGAGCCTTTGGGGGGAAGTTGAGCGGGAACGACTTAGGGGTGTTCGGAGCCACCTCCTTGGAAAACATCGGCTGGAGACATTCAAGGTCCCCACGGTTTGCGCTCCGTTGAGCAAGAGGTTTGCAGGGGTTCTTTTCCGGGTGTAATTCGAGGTATTTCTTCAATTCAGGCTCATGCCGAATCACCCCCTGGAACACCTGATCCGCCAGTCCGATGCTCTGATGCTCAGCCATCGATTTGGACACCGCCCCGGTCAACATTCCCGAGTAGATGCTTCCCGAGAGCCCCGCGCCCACGAGGCTGCCCTTGTCGAGGGTCTTTTCCATCTCCTGAAGCATCTGGTGGATCAAAAGACCTTCAAAATCCGTCGCCGCACCCTGCAGGCGATGGATTTTCTGATCAGGCGTCATCGTACTCTTGGTCGGATCAACCGGGGCCGAGGACTGGGGTTCGAGAGGTTTGATTTCCATGTTATGAAAAATTTGAAATTAGTGGACGACCAGCTCAGCCTGGAGGGCGCCCGCCTGTTTGAGGGCTTGAAAAATGGTAATCATATCCCGGGGTGTGGCACCCAGTGAGTTTAATGCCGCGGCAACTCGGTCCACAGTGGGAAGATCCTGCAGGACGACGAGACTCGAACGCTCCTCCTTGATGCCGGTGGTGCTGGATGTTGTCACGGTGGTGGTCCCCGTGTTGCTGAAAGGCAGAGGCTGGGAAACCTGCTGGCTCGAGACAATGCTGATAGTCAGGTTTCCATGCGCCACAGCAACACTCGAGACACGTATCCTCGCATTTGCCACAATCGTGCCCGTGCGCTCATTCATGACCACCTTGGTCACGGTGTCGGGCTCGGCTTCGACACTTTCCAGTTGGGAAATAAAATCAACCTGCTTCGCGGGATCGATGCAGTCCGGCGGGAGATGAACCCTGACCGTTCCGGCATCCACGGCCATGGCGATGGCGGTGAATCTGCGGTTCAAGGCCTCCGCCATTCGGGAGGCTGTGGTAAAATCCGGTTCGCCCAGTGAGATATCAAGCGTACTTCCCTGGGCCACGAGGGCTGCCGGCACCTCCCTCTCCACCAACGCCCCACCTGGAATCTGCGCCACTGTGGGATGGTTTTTTTGAACACTCGCTCCGGAGGCACCACCCCCAAACCCTCCGAGAACCAAGGGGCCCTGGGACACGGCATAAACCTGTCCATCTGCAGCGACGAGCGGGGTTTGCACCAGCACCCCACCCTGAAGATTTTTGGCGTCAGCAATGGAAGCCACATTCACATCGATGCGTGCCCCCTGGCGGATCGAGGATGGAAGATCGGCCGTGACCATCACGATCGCCACGTTATTTGCCTTGATGTCGGCCACGGCCACCGTGAGGCCGAATCGACTGAGAAAATTGGCCACCGTCTGCAGCGTGACATTCGGATTGGAATCACCGGTACCCGCAAGCCCCACCACCACGCCATAACCCATCAACTGATTCTGGCGGGAACCCTGGATGCGCGCGATATCCTTGATACGCGCTGCGGAAAGATCCTGCACCACCAGGGCGACGAGGAGCAAAAGAGGAAGGAATCGTTGCATAAATCAGAACGGTGTAAGGGTTTCAAACCAGCGCGTCAGCCAGCCCTTGCGTTGTTCACGGGAAATGGCGCCATTACTGATCTGACGAACCTGAAGATCGGCTACCTGCGTGGAAAGCACACTGTTCGCGGTCGAGATGTCCTCCTGGCGGACAAGCCCTGAGAGAACCAGGTCGGAGTGTTCCTGGCCGGTCTCAACCCTGCGGGTGGCTTCAATGCGAAGCACCTTGTTAGGGAGAACATCCGTAACCCGAGCCTGGATGGTCGAGGTCAGTGTCTCGGAATCCGCTACACTGCCACCGCCATCGAATGTCCGGGAACCACCCCATCCAAAATGGGGATTACGCCGGGTGAGTTCGTCCGCTGTACGCTCACCACCCATGAACGGCTGAAAAAGCGCCTGAAACGATTCACTCTCACTGGTGGTCTTGCTTGTTTTTGTCTTTTGATCCTTTGCCGTGGTTGTGGATTGATTGACGACAATGGTGACAAGATCCCCGCGGCGAAACGCCACATGATCGGCAAAAAGGGAACGTCCTCCATTATGTCCCTCATCCCAAAGCGATGTCGCACGTGCGGCCGCGATGGATAGAATCCAGAACGTGATGAGCAATGTGAGCCGAACCCATTCAGGGTATGATTTCGACGGTGTTTTCATGGGTAATTTTTCCATAAAGTTCCTTCCCTGAATTGGGATTTTGAACCCGGATGGTCTGTCCAACACTTCCGCTTTCCATGGCCACCCCCCGCATGGAGACGAGGAGGGCGCCCGAGTGAATACATGCGCTGACCGAGGAGCCCCGCGTTACGGCGATGGCACTTTTTATGTTTGACCGAACCAAGGTATCTCCCCGGGTCAGCGCGTGATCAAGAACGAGATCGGTTGGAAGTGATCCTCCAAAATAAGGTTCACCTGAAATGGAAAGCACGTTGCGAACTTCCATTGAAAACGAATCGGGTTGAAGGGGGCCCGCAGGAAGATTGCTCCGAGCCACCCAGACGGGACGTTTCCATTCCCACTCAAAGCGAAAGTTGCGACGGATGAAAGGGCGCGAATCATTCTCCACATTCAAACTCCCCTGACCAAACCGGGTATTGGTGTTGGGTGAAACAAGCTCGATCTCGGTAAAGGAATTTTGGCGCGGAATCAGCAGCGGTGAATAGTTCACGAGTTGAAGGACATGAACCTCTCCCTCACCACTGACAAATTTCCGAAGTGCCTCCTCCAGCATGGGGATCACCTGGGCTTCGGTCACCTCGTTGGCGGGACGGGTGACCAGGCACTGATCCGGACCCGACCACTCCCACGTCACCCGGCTATAGGTCCGCTTCAGGATGGCATCTACGTCCGAACGTCGGATGGCGGACTCACGTCCCAGGGCGGGAGCAATCCCGAGCACTAGATCCGTTGAGAACGCGGCGCCGGCCACGTCGAGATTCTCGATCACATCCTTGAGAAGAAGTGTGTTGGCCGAGACCTCTGTGTAGGGCTTGAGGACGAGCGCGATCGGAGACGTGTCCGCCGCGCCAACCGTGGAGGCGGCGAAAAGGAACGCGAGGATCGCCTGATAAGAGAGGTGGGATGTTTTCATCGACGGAGATTATTGGCCTGGCTCATCATTTCATCAGCAGCCTGGATGGCCTTGGAATTCACCTCGTAGGCTCTCTGGGCGACAATCATGTTCACCATTTCCTGGACCGTCTCCACATTGGACATTTCCAGAAATCCCTGGGCGATCGTGCCGAAACCATTTGCACCCGGGCTTCCCCCCGTCTCCGCCTTGCCAGAGGAGTCGGATTCCACATAGAGGTTGCGGCCGGCGCTTTTCAACCCGGTCGGATTCGGAAAGCGGGTCAGGGTGATCGGGGTCTTCTTGGTCTGCACCCCGGCAACCGTCAGCGAGACGGAACCATCAGCCCCGATAGTAATCGAGGTGGTGCCCGAGGGAATCGCATCAAGCCCTTTCACTTCCAGACCATCTGCGGTGACAATTTTCCCCGAAGAATTCAGTTTGAAGGAACCGTCGCGCGTGTAGGCGGAGGTTCCATCCGACTGGAGCACTTCGAAAAAACCTTCACCTTCAATGGAAAGGTCGAGGGGCACTCCCGTCTGCTGGAGGGATCCCTGGGTGAAAAGTTTGGCGGTGGCCACGGGACGCGATCCGTGACCGATCTGGATGCCGGTGGGAATCTGTCCACCGGAAGCGGTCGCCGCGCCCGCCGCCTTTTCGGTCTGATACATCAAGTCCTGAAACTCGATGTCGGACTTCTTGAACCCCGTGGTATTAACGTTGGCGAGGTTGTTCGCGATGTTGTCGATATTCATCTGCTGGGCATGCATGCCGCTTGCGGATGACCATAGGGCTCTTAACATAAATTACCTTTCGCTTGCTTATCTGGATGCAACCTTGTTGATCACCTGATCGAGTGTACTGTCCTGTGCCTGCAACATCTTCTGATTGGCTTCGTACGATCGCGATGCCTGGATCATGGACACCATTTCCTGTACCGGGTTCACATTGCTCCCTTCGAGAAAACCTTGTCGCAAGGTCGTCTCCGCAGGCATCGGTTCCGGAGTTGCCTTTTCGGATGCGCCGTAGATTCCGTTGCCCGCCAAATGAAGGTCGTTGTTCGCATCCTTGAACGATGCGATCTGAATTTTTCCGATGAGATTGTTTCCCTGACTGACATCCCCACTGTCGCTGATGAGAAAAGGCTCGTTGGGCTTCGCCAGGGTCAGGGGTTGTCCGGATTCCGTAAGAAGGCGAAGCCCCTCGCCATTCACAAGCTCTCCCTGCGAATTCAAATGAAACGATCCGCTGCGAGTGTAACCCTGGCTGCCATCCGGAAGTTGAACCACAAAAAATCCATCCCCGGATATGGCGAGATGACTCGGGTTTCCATCCGGCTGAAGCTGTCCCTGGGTGAAATCGGGAGTGACATGCAGTTGAGGAGCTGCCGGAGAGCTAAGGCCTTTGATGCCGGTATTGCCCGCACCCGCCATCATGGGGCTGAGCACGCTTTCAAACGTCGCCTGATTGCGTCGGAATCCAGGAACGGAGCTCGCGGCGAGGTTTTCGGCAATGACTTGATGGTTATCCATTTGGACCATCATTCCTGCTGCGGATTGGTAGAGGCCGGGAATCATTCACCTCTCAATAAGCAACCCCCATGCCAAGGGGGGATTTTTCCTTTATTTCACCCAGTCAAGGGAAAGAAGAGGTGAAACCCCTTCAAAACCAGCCGTTTTTTCCTTCTTCCTGAGGGAGGGAGGGAAAAACGTTCCTCCGGGGGAAAATAAGGCCTGAGAGGGTTTGGATCAGGGGGAATGTGCAGGACAGAGGACCTTCCCCCCCCATCTCCGGGGAACGGGACAACTTAGACTTCGCAGGCGATTTCAATTCGCTTGCCACACGTACATGTCACGATAATGCGGCTGGTGCCATCCGGTTGATTCACCAGTTCCACCCGGGGTTCGGTGGGCAGGGTGACCGAATGGGCGTGGGCTGATCCGTCGACGGAAGGCCATGCCAGCTTCTGGGCCTGTGCGGTGGCGTCGCCACGGATCAACTTCACTCGGATTCCTGTTTCTCGTTTCGACATAAAGGGAGGTGGAATTATGGATCAGGGGTGGGGGCAAACGATTTACGAACCGCATCGAAATCAGCGGTGGGATCCAGACGTACAAATACCGTGATGCGACGGTTCACATCAAGGTCAGGCTGAGTGCTTTCCAGCGGCTGGCGATCAGCGTATCCGACAACCCGGAGAAATTGATTCGAACGAATTCCACGCTCCTGCATGAATTGGCGCGCGACCATGGCGCGTTGGGTTGAGAGATCCCATTGATCCACCGATTGCTCGGAACTCTTGTCCCCTCCCTGGGTATGGCCCTCGACTTCAACCTGGAAGGGATAGCGTTCAAGCTCCCAGGCGATGGTGCCAAGCACCCAGCGCCCGTAGTCGGTGAGCTTTGTGGAACGGTCCTCAAAGAGGGGGCGGTCGGGGCGATCCATCGCCTGAAGTCGGAAGCCGTCGTTGGTGAATTCAAATCGAAAAGCGTCGATATCCGTCAATTCATCATTGTTACGATGGAGCAAGCGCTGAAGGGTCGATGCGGTTTCACGCAAGGTGGCGTGAGCGGCCACAGCGCGGGTGGCCCACATTTCACCTCCCAGATCACCGGTGGATGAAGGTTGTGGAGGCACCATGCGCGCAGGAGTGCGCGAAAGCTGCGTGACGGGGGCGAGCATACCGACACCACTTGGATTACGTTGCAACAAGGCGGTGGAACGGAAGTATCCGGCGATGCTTTCCTTCATTTCCTGGCTCATCGCGACGATCCAGAGCACGAGGAAGAGCGCCATCATCGCCGTCACGAAGTCGGCGTAGGCCACTTTCCAGGCACCACCGTGAGATCCTCGTTTTCCGCTCATAAATTCTTATCCCTTCAAGCTCTTCAACATGGCATCCATCTGCTCCGCGTTCACGCGACGGTCCTCGGGTATGCTGGAGCGCATGTTTTCGGCGGCCGTCAAGGGTGAGGCGCCTGCGGCGAAGGCCACGATGCCACTGCGTATGATGCAGAAATAGGCCAGTTCGTCATGGTTCAAAAATTCAATATTGCTTCCCAGGGGCTGGAGAATGCCATAACTGAGAAACACACCCAGGAAGGTTCCGACGAGCGCCGAGGAGACGTGGTGCCCGACCTCTTTCACGGGGCCGTCGATGTTGGCCATGGTGATGATAATTCCCAATACGGCGGCAACGATGCCCAGTCCGGGAAGAGCATCCGCCACCTTGGAGAGCACACTGACAGGGTGATAGGAATGCATGTCCTTGCCGTTTACCTGTTCGTCGAGAAAGACCTTCAACTGGTCGGCCTTGATTTTGCCGTCGATGACAGGCTTCATCGCATCACAGAAGAATTCCACCGCATGGTGGTTTTTCAGAAAAGAGGGATAGCGGCTGATGATGGTGCTTTTATCAGGTTCGAGGACGTGGGCTTCCAATCCGATGATGCCCTGCTGGCGTCCGACGCGGAAAATCTCATACAGCATCTGGACGAGGTCCGTGTAGACCTTCTTGGAATAGGGAGATCCCTTGCAGGAACGGATCACGAAGGAAAAAAGCAGCTTCAACACCGAGGGAGGACTGCAAGCCACGAGGAACCCGAGGGCGCAACCACCGACTACAAAATATTCAGAGAGAACGAAGAGCGCGACAGGGTTTCCACCGGCAATGATAAAGCCGATGCAAACCGCCCCCATCACGATTCCCCATCCAATAAGCAGTGTCATGGATCACGTCATTTCAGGTTTGCATCCGTTCCAAACGGCTCCGGAGGCGTTGAATGGCCAGTGTATGAATCTGCGAAACGCGTGATTCAGTCACATTCAGCGTCTCGGCAATTTCCTTCAGGCGAAGATCTTCGTAGTAGTAAAGGGCGAGCACCTTCTGCTCGATGGGGCTCAGACTCTGAATGGTCTCCACCACCAGGCGGTGCCGCTCTTCATTGAGCGTCGATTCCAGGGGGTTGCGTGTCCGGACATCCTGAATGCACTCCTCCTGGGTCAGATCCCCCTCCAACCCCTGGGAACGGACGTCCTGAAGCGAGATGAACAGCGCCGGGCGAATGTTCGCCATGTAGCGTTCGAGCTCCTCGATCGAAAGATGCATCTCCTCAGCCAGCTCCTCCTCGCTTGCCTCGCGACCGAGGCGTTGCTCCAGAGCCTGCTGGACCTTGCGGAAATCACGCGCCTGGCGATGCACGGAACGGGGAGCCCAGTCCATGCTGCGCAATTCATCGAGCACCGCTCCACGAACACGCATGGCCACATAGCTCTTCAAACTGCTTCCCTTGGTGGCGTCGTAGCGGCGAACCGCATCCATCAGACCGATCAGGCCTGCACTCAAAAGATCGTCCTGACTGATGTGGGGCGGAAGACTGATCGCGATGCGTCCCACCACCGTCTTCACGAGCGGAAGCATGCTGACGATGAGATCGTGCTGTTCCTTCGTGCTCGCGCTGTAGTTTTCGAGAGGTTTTCTCGACGGGGAACGCGGTCCGATGAATTCGGGGGATTCCGTATGAATGGCCAGTTGGGGAATATTCAGCTCGGGAATATTTCCGGTTGGCGGAGGTTCGATCTTGGTTTTTTCTCGGGGAGATAGGGCAGCACTCATAGGGTTTCAGTCATTAGGGATTTTGGGTTGGCGGAGGGTTCGCCTGATGTTTTTTGATTTCCAAAGCTTTAAGGTGGGCGCGAAAGAGACTCATCAGAACGAGCTTCGCGAGAACGGCACAGGCCGCGCAGGCCGCAGCACCGCGGAAAAAGGCTGTGGCCATCGGAACGTCGTGCCAGATGGCAAGTCCCATCCCAGTCAGGAATCCCGCCAGTCCGGCGAGGATCATGAAGCCACGTAACAAAATGGAGAATTGATCGGAAATCATAAGAAATTCTCAGAATTGTTAAGCAATCCCGATGCCATTACGCCGTAACCTTGGTCAAATGGGGTGATTGAACCGGGGAATACCCTTGAAAGAAGGTTTTTCCAAAGGGAAATCCCCTTCCCTCGTGGAGTTCTCCGGGCACATTTTTCCCGCTTGAGAAGAAGGCGATGGGTAGACCCGTGACGCGATGAGCTTCCCATACTTTGCCCAACCGGCACTCCAGATCCCCCTGGGTGAGGGCGACTCCTGCCATGGGAAGACGCTCGAAGTGGCCGCGAAACTGTTCCCAGATTCCGATGTCGGAGGGCATGCTCGCCGTGAGAATCACCTGAAATCGGGGATGTTGCGCGCATACCTCTCCCAAGGCAGTCCAGGCCTCGTCGCTGAAGGGAGAAACCCCATTCCAATCGATGAGAATATGCGTGCGGGGGGTCACTTCGTTGGCAAGCGAACGCAAATCTGCCCCGTGAAAGAGATGGCGAACGGGAATGTCCAGCACTTCACTATACAGGGAAAGTTCCTGGGAGGGACCGGGCCGTGTCATATCCGCAGATACCACGAGCACTTCGGTCTGTTGCATGAGGCGCATCCGTGCCGCGATTTTCAGAAGTAAAAGAGTTTTTCCGATCCCCGGCATGCCGAGAAACAGGGTGCAGCGCCCCTCCTGTTGGGGGAACAGATCGCTCCAACCGATACGGGGAATGCGGTGATCCAGATCCGCCATGCACTGGTTCACATCAAGCGAAGGATTCTTGATGCTCCAGTCGACGAGGAGTTCCATCGCATAGTCGCGGTTGAGCCCCTTGGAGGTCATGAAATCAAGCAGCGGATGCTGAAGCGGCTTGCTCTCCACCTGGGTGCGGGCCCAGTGAATGCGCTCCATCTGCCGCATGGTCGAGCGGCACTGGTGGACCTCGTCGCGGAGAGAATGCATCTCCTCAAACATCCCGGCAGGCATCGCTGAAGCCGCGGAAGGCTGGGGCTTTTCGACAGAAATCGGGGGACGCGCGGTCACTTCCACATATTCCTTGGAACGGCCGAAGATCTTTTTTGGGTTTTTCTTTTTTTCAACATGAAGAATAATCGCGTCGGATCCCCATTTTTGCTTCACCGCATCAATGGCTTCCTGCAGGGAAGGTGCGTTGAATTTTTCGATGGGGTCCTGGATATTTGTGGGCGTTTTCATAGGCGTCTCTTTCAAATTTCAGATCATGCGTGATTGGGAACCATTCCGATCGATTGTACCTGGGTGCGCTCGGGCAGTTCGTTGTAGGCGACAATGGTCAGGTTGCGGAACGTGCCCTCGAAGAAGCGGCGCAGGGCCAATCGGATCGTGGGTGAGCAGACGATCAGGGGCTGAATTCCTGCCGACGCCATCTCCTTCATCCTGTTGGCAAGCCCGTCGTAGAGGTGGCGCGCGACCGTCGGTTCCAGGGCGAGGGAGACATCATGCTGGGATTGACGGATGGATTGGGCGATGCGGTGCTCCAGTTCCGGATCAAGAGTGATGGCCGAGAGGGAGTTTTGTCCGGAGGGCATCAGGTGACGCACAAGATCACCTCCGAGGGCCTTGCGTGCCTGCTCGCTCAACTCATCCGGATTTTTTGTGGAGGACGCATAGTCCGCCACTTTCTCAAGGATCGCTCCCAGGTTGCGGATCGAAACCCCTTCGCGAAGGAGATTCTGCAATACGCGGTGCACCACACCGATCGTCACAAGATTGGGTACTAGCTCCGTGACTACCGCAGAGTTTACCTCCTTTAATTGATCCAGGAGCACACTGGTGTCTTGACGCGTGAGAAGCTGGTGGGCGTGTTGACGGATGGTTTCGGCAAGATGCGTGACGAGCACAGAGATTGGATCGACCACGGCGAGACCAAGCTGTTCGGCACTGCGGCGCTCGGCTTCGGGAATCCAGGTTGCCGGTAGATTGAAAACCGGTTCCGTGACGGTCTTGCCCGGAAGGGGCCGGGCGCTCGTTCCCACTCCCATGGCGAGGAACTGGGTGGGAATCACCTCACCGCGGGCAATTTCGCTTCCACGAAGCTGGATGCAGTATTGATTGCCGCCCAGCATGGGATTGTCGCGGATTCGAATCGGGGAAATCGACAACCCCATTTCCGCCGCCACGCTTTTACGCAGGGATGTCACCCGGTCGAGCAAATCCCCGCCCTTGGATTTGTCGAGGAACGAAACCAGATTGTACCCGATCTCAAGTTGCAGGGGCTCAACCTTTAGCCAGCTGTCGGCCTTTTCCGTCGTCGCAGGCTTGGTTGCCGAGGAGGTTTTCTCTCCCCCTTCCCCTCCGGCCACATAGCCCTCGCCCTTTTCCTTCCGGTTTTTTACAGCACGCCCCATCATGAAGGCTCCACCCGCCAGGAGGATGAATGCCCACGAGGGGAATCCGGGAATAAAGATAAATATGGCAAGAATCGCCGCCACTGCGTAGAGCGATTTGTGATGGGAAAAGAGCTGATTCGCGATGTCTTCGCCCAGATTTTCCTTGCTCGGTCCACGGGTGACAAGAATACCGGCCGCGACAGAAATCAGGAGGGCGGGGATCTGGGTCACCAAACCATCACCCACGGTCAGCAGAGAATAGTGCTGGGCGGCATCCTTGAGCGCCATCCCTTTTTGAAGAATCCCGATGGCGAACCCACCAAGGATATTGATCACCGTGATGATGATGCCGGCGACCGCGTCCCCGCGTACGAACTTGCTCGCACCATCCATGGAACCGTAGAAGCTCGCTTCCTCCTGCAAAGCGGCGCGGCGCTTGCGGGCGTCCGCGTCGGTGATGTTGCCCGCATTCAAATCCGCATCAATGCTCATCTGCTTTCCAGGCAAGGCGTCCAAAGTGAAGCGGGCGGCGACTTCCGACACGCGGCCGGCGCCCTTGGTGATGACCACGAAGTTGATCGTCACAATGATGCAGAACACCACAATACCGACGACGAAATTTCCTCCGATGACAAAGTTTCCAAACGCCGTGATCAGATGACCGGCATCCGCACGGTCGAGAATCGACCGGGTCGTCGCCACATTGAGCGCCAGACGAAAAAGGGTGACAAAGAGAAGAATGGTGGGGAAACCTGCAAATTGCACGGCGTCCTTCACATAGATCACCGTCATCAACACCATCAGCGACACGGCGATCGAAAGCGCAAGCGACACATCGATCAGGAAGGTCGGAAGCGGCAGGACGAGAACAAGAATGGTCGTGACCACCGCTGCGGCAAAAAGCATGTCGCTGCGGCGAAGGATGGAATTCCAAGTATTCGGTGTTTCTGGGGAGGACATAAATTAGAGGGGATGAGTTTGTTCGGATAGGAGGGCGTCCTTTTTCTTCTGCTCGGCGAGGCGATAGACCTGGGCAAGGACAACCGCGACCGCCTGGTAGTACATCGAGGGAACTTCCGCGCCCACATTGCACTTGCGATAAAGCGCACGGGCCAGGGGTTTGTTTTCCATGACGGGCACTCCGTTCTCGCGGGCGATGGTCTTGATTTTTTCCGCGATCAAATTCAACCCCTTGGCCACCACCTTGGGGGCGCGCATCTGACGCCGGTCGTAACGCAGGGCGACAGCAACGTGGGTCGGATTCGTGATAATGACCGTCGCCTTGGGAACCTCTCCCATCATGCGCTTGCGATGCCGTGCGAGCATGATGCTTCGGATCTTGCCCCGAACTGCGGGGTTGGGTTCGGAGGATTTCGTTTCCTCCTTCACTTCCTCTTTGGTCATCATCAGGCCCTTTTCATAACTCCATTTCTGATAGGCGTAATCCGATCCTGCAATGATCGTCATGGCCAGGGCGACACGCCAGCCGAGTGCCAGGGAAACGCTCGTCAGGTAGATCGTCAACTCCGCCGGGGTGCTTTCCCGGGTAAAAAGATCGGACTGCAGGGCCTGTTGAATCACTCCACGACAGATAAAAACGACGAGAGCCATCTTGAGGGTCGTCACCAGGGAACGGACCAGATTATTCCATGAAAAAAGCTTCTTCATTCCATTGATGGGATTGAGGCTGTCCCATTTCGGAGCCATCGCTTCATCTGCAAATTCAAAGCCCACCTGTCCGAATCCGGTGATCAGGGCCGCGAGGGCCACAATCCCCATCCATGCCACGGTGGCCCCCACCAGATTGATGCAAGGGGCCGAAAGAAGGAGATCCTGTCCGGGAACCCCGACAGGGCCCTGACGGATGCTGGTGAAAACGCCCCGGGTGAAATCGATCAGGTTGTGACCCATAAGCGGTCCAAGCCAGGCGAGGGCAATGGTGCCGGCGACGATCGTTCCCGTGCTGGAGATTTCCGGACTGCGTGCAACGTGTCCCTTGCTCCGTGCCCGGGAACGTTGCTTGCTAGTGGCACGTTCACTTTTATTCAGTTCGTCGTCCATGGTTCATCCCGCCTTCAAGGCGCGTAAAAAGGTCAGCCAGGTGTCCGGAATCCGGTCGAGCTGGTGTTGAATCAGACTGAGAAGGAATGGGGAGATCATCACGAGGAATGAAAGTCCCACCACCATCTTCACATTGAAGCTTTCCACAAAGAAGTTCACCCCGGGAAGCGCCCTCGCCAGAAGCCCGATGGAGAGGGAAACAAGGAACATGATCAGGAGCACGGGAGTCGCGATCTGGAGCGCCCCGACAAATACATGAGATGAAAGCGTGATCAAAGCATCCCCCATAGAGAGGGAGATCGAGCTCACCGGTGGAGGAAGGATCTGGAACATCTGAACCCAGACCCGCAAAAGCTCCTCGAACATACCGGTGCACCAGAAAAGCAGGGCGGTGATGACAAGCGCGATGGTGCCAAAGGGACTGTTCGGGGTACCTGAAAGGGGACTGATCTGTTGCGCCACCTGGAAACCGATTTCGCTGTCGATCCATTGGGTGCCGAGGGAAATCGTGGCGAACACCAGTCGAATCGCGAACGCGAACGTGGCCCCAAGCACTCCCTCAAGAAACATGGCCCCAAGGAGCTGGGGGACGTTTGTGGGATGAAAATGCGACGTCGGCAACGTGGGCATGATGACCAGGCTCAACCAGATCGCGAGTCCCAGCCGGATCAGGCGCGGAACCTGCACATCCGAGAACATGGGGAAAAATCCGACGAGGAAGGAGGTCCTTCCGAACACCAGAAAAAAATCCCAGGGTGAAAACAGAAAGTTCATTTTGCGATATCCGGAAGTCGGTGCATGAGATCCACCAGGAAGACCGTGATCTGGTGCAGCATCCAGGGTCCCCCCACCAAAAGGGCCCCGCTGATGATCAGAACCTTCGGCATGAAGCTCAGGGTCATTTCCTGAATGGAAGTCACCGTCTGAAAAATACTCACCGCGACGCCGACGATCAGCGTCAGGACCAGAATCGGCCCCGCGAGCATGAACGCCATCATCAGCGTCTGCTTCAAGAGTTCCTGAACAACGTCGACATTCATAAAATTGCTGGCGGTTTATCGGAAGCTCTCCACGAGCGATCTCACGATCAGCCCCCATCCGTCAGCGAGGACGAAGACCAGGATCTTGGTGGGAAGGGTCACCATGGTCGGCGGGAGCATCATCATGCCCATCGCCATCAGGATTGAGGAGACCACCATATCGATCACAAGAAAGGGCAGGAAGATGGTGAATCCCATTTGAAAGGCCGTGCGCAGCTCACTCACCATGAAGGCCGGAACCAGCACCTGAAAGGGAATCTCGCCGGGTTTGATTTGCGCGGCGCTCTCGGGGGGCATCATGGAGGAAAAGAGCTGGATGTCCTTCTCGCGCGCATGACGAAGCATGAACGCCTTGATGGGGACCCCCGCCTTCTCGATCGCTGCAGGCAATTCCATTTTTTTCTCCCGCAGCGGGGTCAACGCCTCCTTGTCGATTTGCGAAAAGACGGGATACATGATGAACCCCGTCATGAAGAGTGACAATGCCACGAGGATCTGACTGCTCGGCTGCTGAATCCCAAGCGCCGTGCGCAAAAAGGAGAGCACCACCACGATGCGCGTGAAGGACGTCATCATGATGATGAGCGAAGGCGCAAGACTAAGCACCGAAAAGAGCAGCAGCAGTTGAAGCGCCACACTCGTTTCGTTCGCCGCACCGGTACCTCCAAGCGAGACATTCAATTGCACGCTCGAGGGCTGTGCCTGGGCAAACCCTTCGGTCCCCCCACCAAGAACGAGGAGAGCAAGGGTGCAGAGGATTCCCCGGGTCAGGCAATGACCCGGGCGGAAAACTGTGGGGATGAATGAGGAACGCAACATTTCAAGGTGCTTAAAAGCAACCTTGATGCCATCCCCGCAGGACTTTGAAATGACGGCAATCGCCCCAAAAACTTTAGCAAAATCCCCAAAAAACACCTTTCGAAGGGAAACTTTTTCCCTTTTGCAGATGTCAAGACTTGGAAACTTCGGTCTTGGAAGGGGGGGCTTTCAGGGAAACGATTTGGACTCCCTGGGGGCCCTGGGCCACGAGAAAGGATTCGTTTCGAACATCGACAAGCAGGATGGATGCCCGGGGGGCAATCCCCACTTGATCCACGATCTGGATCTCATGATTGCCATGTCGTTGAACGAGCCATTTGCCGATCCCCTGACGCGTGGTGACGGCATACCAGAGATAGAACATGAATCCCAGCACCGCGATGACAATGAGGATCGAGACGATCGGATTCACACAGCAGGCTTGGAAGGTGGCGTGGCGTCAGCAGCAGCAGCGGCGGCTGCCGGCTCCGCATTCACCACGTCGATGATCTTGATACCGAGATTGTTTTCCACCACAACCACTTCGCCGTGAGCCACAAGTTTATGGTTCACGTACAGATTCACGGGCTCATCCGCCTTTTTATCGAGCTCAATGATTGAACCAGATGCCAGGCCCATCACATTCTTGAGCGACATCTCCGTGCTGCCAAGTTCCACCGTGATTTCCACGGGGATATCCATCAAGTGATCGAGTGACTCAGGAGTGGCCATAACAGGAACCGGTGTCAAAGTTCATCATTCCAAGAATAAAAAGCAAGGTCGTTATTGAATGATCAATTCGGTGAAGTAGAGATTGGAAATTTCCCCTTGTTTGAGAACCGAGTTGAGTAAGCCGACGATTTCCGTGCGGAGGCGCTGACGTACATCGGGGGCTTCAAGCTCCTCCATACGTTTGGAGGCAAGGGCCGTCGTCACAATATCCGTCACCTGAGCCTTGCGCTGCTCCATCTCCATCAACACATTGGGGGAAGCTTCAAAGTCCATTCCTGCGCGAAGAAAACGCGTGCCACGGGTACCTGCAATGTTCACCACCTGATCCGTCAGAGCGAACTTGGCGCCACCCTCTCCCTTCTCCCCCTTGCCACCATGCTCCTCTTTTTTACCGTGTTCCTCCTTCTTGCCACCCTCCTCCTTCTTGCCGTGTTCCTCTTTCTTACCACCCTCCTCCTTCTTGCCATGCTCTTCCTTTTTTCCCCCCTCCTCCTTTTTGCCGTGAGTTTCCTCCCCACCAGCGGAGGCTTCCTTTTTGACGGCAGCGATTTTGGGGGCAAGAGCCATGCGGGCGACCAGGAATCCCATCACCGGGAGTAGCACGAGGGAACCTCCCACGACGATCAGGGGAAGCATGCCTGCCAATTTGGAGGCTTTGGCAGCCGGAGCCGCGCCTTCTGCGGGAGCCCCTTCCTTGCCGGCTTCGGCAGGAGCGGCTTCCTTCGCGGCATCGGGCTTTTTCGGTTCCTCCGCTTTCGGAGCTTCCTTGGGTTTGGCTTCCTCGGGCATAAGCTAAAGGGATTAACGTTTCAGATTAACGACGGTTTGAAGGAGCTCGTCACTCGTCGAGATAACGCGTGCGTTGGCTTCAAACCCACGTTGGGTCACAATCATGTCGGAGAACTGCTCGGACAAGTCCACGTTGGATAGTTCCAACGCACCACTTTGCACCTGACCGAAACCATTCGTCCCGGCTTTGCGGGTATCACTCGTTTCGGAGAACGATGAACCTCCGGAAAAGGCGCCTGCGGAGTCGGAGAAGGTGTAGAGATTGTTACCACTCTTCTGAAGGGCCGTCGGGTTGGCGAACTTGGCAATCATAATGTAGCCAATGACGCGGGTGGTACCCGCCGATCCAAAGAGCGAGATTTTTCCGTCCAATCCGAGGGTGTAACTCTGGACGGACTCCGTGCGCAACGTTCCGAGGGCCACACCACCCCCCAGCGTTCCCGATGAAGGAGTCGCCAATTCCGTACCTGAGGAAGTCGTGGTCACCACAATGGCGTTACCCCCCGTACCCGCCGTCCGGGCGGTCAGGGTGATGACGTTTCCACTCGTGACGGCACCCACACCGGCCGCAGCCGTCAGGGCGGAGTGCGCATTGATGGCAGTCGAAATGGCTGTGGCCGTGGTGGAGGCGCTTAGTCCAAGGGCGATTTCACCACTCGTTCCCGTATTGGCGGCAGGCGTTCCTCCGTTGGCAATAAAGGTGAAGGTGACACCTCCAACGACGATGGTATCGGCGACATCCGGCAGGTCGGATGTACCGACGGTCACACTGGCAGCAGCAGCCACAGCAGGGGATTGGGACACGAATGTCGTGGGAATCGTGATATCCGCAATGGAGGTGGGGGCAGAGGTACCGGGATCGGTCGCATCACCGGAATCGCTGGATGCATTTCCCACTACTCCCCGTACGTTCATACCAAGAGCGTTGATGAGATTGCCGACGCTGTCGAGGGTGAAATCGCCGGCGCGTGTGAAGACGATATTTCCGCTCGAGTCGTTTAATACAAAGAACCCTTCACCCGAGATCGCCATGTCGGTGTTGTTACCGGTTCGCTGCAAGGAGCCTTGCGACATGACCGTTCCGATGGTTTCCGTCTGACCGCCTGAACCGATTTGAATACCAATCGGCTGCTGCGAGGACGGTGCACGCAAAGTCTGATAAAAGGATTCGGAAAAGTTGGCACGGCTTTGTTTGAAGCCAACCGTATTGGTGTTGGCAATGTTATCCGCGATCGCGTCAATTTTCTGTTGATGGATTCGCAGACCGGCGACTGCTGTATTTAGTGCGGGCATAGGATACTCCTGTTTTTAAATTTAGGGTGTAGCGGGTGTGGTTGAAGGGGTTGCGGGGACATCCGGGAGGACTGATTCCAAGCCCGAAAGGGGATACATCTTTCCATTAACCTCGAGCTCAATGAGCGTGGTGGGATTTCCGTTACTATCCTTCATTGGACTCGCGGTAACTTTGGTCACATTACCGACAATGACGTTGGCATCACTGTCGTGAAGTTGAATGCGTTTATTGATGAGCTGCTGGCCGAGGGTCAACTGCTGGTCGACGCCTAAACGGGTCATTCCCTGCTGCATCGCCGTCATTGCCTGGATGGACGCGATCTGGGTCATTTGCGTCATCATGCTGTCGCTATCCGTGGGTTTGGTCGGATTTTGATTGCCCAATTGGGCGATTAAGAGCTTGAGAAAATCCTGCTGTCCCAGCGCCTTGGCCTGCACACGGTCGTTGGCCGGGGCGACGTAGGTCTGACTGGTTACGGGGTTGGTGGTCATAGGTAAGAATTGTTTTAGGCTTATACGTGGGTCTGGACTCCGTAAAGCACCGCCTGGACCGAAGAGAGGGGTTGATTGCGTCCATTGATCACGAGATTGAGTTCACCGTTGGAAAATGAGAAGCCAGCCACGACGCCATTACTCGAATTCCCACCGGAATCCACCACCTGAACGGTCTTGTTCATCAGCATTTTTCCCAGAGCCATTTTCTGGTCAGGGGGAAGTGTCCCATGAGCGCGATACGTGGCGAGCAAGTTTTGGATTTGGGAAAGATCCGCATTGGGATTCACTTGGGCGGACTGCACCTCCTGCATCAGCTTCGAGTTGAAACTCGGTCCAGTCACAGGCGCGGGGGCCGATGGCCGGTTTCCAAACACGAGGTTGCTCAATATTGATCCGGCGGCGGAGGCTGCTGCAAGTATGGGAAACATGGGGGATCCTTGTCTTAAGCCCAATATTCGTTGGGTTTGGTTGAAATTTCCTCGGAAACGGAAACCTCCTCCTCTTCAGGAAGATGATTGTCCGCGAAACCTTCACGCTGAAAACGCTGACCCTGCTGACGGGTAAGATCGAAGGGTGAACCTTGAAGAGTGGGAGCATGCCACACAATGGGTGTGGTGCTGTTTGGGGACTGCTGGAGGGAAGGAAGTTGATGTGCGATCCATTCCTGAACCTGGCGGTTCGATACCGACCACTGCACCGTCCAACCCTTTGAAGTCCACTGCATCTCCAGATGCACTTTGCCCAAAGCTTGGGGCTCCAGTTCAAAAGTAAGACTCTTGGGCCGAGGCGGCGTCTGGGCTTCCACCGCCTGACGCACCCGATCCATGAAATTACTCAACGTCGCCTTCGCCGAGGTTGTCCCCGAGGCTTCGGAACGGTTCGGCGCCTTGGTCGCGATCACCGCGGCCTCAGGCGTCAATGAATCTTTCTGCACTTCAGGCATGACCTTATTCTGAGCAGGCTGGGTGCCAATCTCGTTAAAAGCCTCCATGGAAGCCTTGGTCATGTAAGTTTGAGCCTCTTCCTTGACCGTAATCTGAGTAAAGGCCCGTGCTTCTCCAAGGATGGGAGGCGACCATTTGAGATCAGGACCTTTTTTTCCTACCTTGGGCTCAGGGGGAGAAACTTTTTCCGTTGGCACGTCGATTTCCTTCTTCTCCACTGGACTTGCATCAACGGATGTTTTGGAATTTTTGGTAAGGTTTGCCGCCGGGGCTTGTACTACCGTGGGTTCCGAATCAGATTTTTTGGGATCCGATTTGGCATCCTGTTCCGTGGAAGCTTCCTCCCCTTTCCCGGACACGACTTTGATGGGTGAAACTTCCTGCGGCGCATCGGATTTTGTCGACGGTGCCTCCTGGGTCCGTGTGGGTGTCACCTTGGCCGAGGCATTCTGGGGGTCTGTCATTGTCTTTTCCGTTTCAGACGTTTCAATAGCTGTCTCACTCAGTAGGGCAGAAGCTGCGGCCTCCGGGAGAGGTGTCTCCACAGGGAGTGGAGCGGTTGTTTTCGGAACTTCGGAAGCTGGAAGGGGATTCTCCGATTGAATCGAATCTGTTTTTGCAAGGGCTTCAGCAACCACTTTTCCGAAGGGAGCATCGGTCCGGACAGCACCATTCTGAGCTGTTGTTTCTGGATCGGATACGTCGCCTTCTGTGGCCGCCTTGGGAGTTTCACTGGTTGGGACAGGAAGAATGGTGACAATGGGCGAAGTGATGGCTTCGCAGGCATGAGTCACGGTGATTTCCTGGGTGGTGCCATCTTCATTGTCTGAAGATTCGCTCTCGCTGGGATCACGGGATTGGGTTTGTTCCTTGCTGGATTTCCCGGTGTTCTTCCTGGTGGGAACCTCCACCTTTTCAGAATTTCCTCTGACTGCTGCCGCGCCCGCATCGGTCGGATCCTGGTCCTTCCTGCACCGGACACGGGGGTCTTCATCATGAGAAGAGGTGTCCGTATCGGATGTCTCGCTGGATTTCGTCTTCCGGGCATCGGAAGCCGGTTTTTCCTGAGGAGTTCTATGGACAGCAACCCCGAGGAGATAGTCTTCAAATCCCCGACCCTCATCCTTTTTATCAGGAGCATGGCTGCGGGGTTGAGGCTTGTTCGAAATGGGAGCTGCCTCCTGGGGCATGAGTGAAATGAGAGATGGGGTATTCATCATAAGGATGGATGGGGATGGTTACGGAGTTTCGGATGGGGGTTGGATGGAAACGCGCAACAAGGTGGTCATGCGCACGGCTTTGTCGACGGTAATCCCGCCGGCAGCCCATACGCCCATGATCTTGGCAGCGTTGCCTTCCTTCATTTTTCGCAAAATCTGAACGGTCTGTGCCTCGGGCAGTGAGGCTAGAACCTTGGCAGCATTGCCCGGCTCCATGGCGGTATACACCTTGGCGAGCTGGGAGATATTGACGTCCTGGGAAGCGTCCACGAGCACGAGTCTTGCATCCATCTGCTTGCGGTACTGCTCGATCTGATCGTTGAGTTTGTCGAGGGAGGCCCGCTCGAGCTTCATGTCCTCCTCCAGCTTGTTCAGCTTGCTCTCCCGTTGATCAAGCACCTCGGCCCGCTTTTTCAGGTCAGTGCCCCAGGAATCCATTTCGGAAGCGACCTTGCGCAGGCGCTCCAGCTCCATGCGAGCGCGTTCCTGAAGGGGATAACTGTCAAGATTGTCACCCGCCTCCACATAGATCGGTTTCCAGAACCCGGCCTGCCACAAGCCGCCGATAAATCCGACGGTGAATAGAATGAACAGCACGCCCAGCAAAACGGGCAATTTCATGAACAACTTTAGAAGTTTCGAGATCATAAAGGGTTAGGCGTGCTGCAGCGTGCGGCCGCGGCTCGCCCGGGTTTTTTGAAATGCAAGAAGCGTGGCGCGTTCGTCGCTGATTTTTTGTTCCTCACGATCACTTTCCTGGCTCCAACGGAGACGACTCCGGTTCTTCAATCGCTCGAGAATCTCCTGCTTCTTTCGGGCCTCCTGCCAGGTATTGAGGGCTTGCTGGGCCCGCTGTTCGAAAAGTTGTTCCAGTTTGAGGTGCTCTGTCCAAAGGCTGAAAAACACGTGGGCGGATCGTTGGTTGCGGCTCAGATCACCCGCCAGGACCATTCCCTCCTGCTGGTTCCGTCGCACATCCATCCAGGCATTGAGCTCGGCCAGAAGCCGCTGCCCCTCCTCCTTCGCCCTCCGGAGTTCCTGCATGGCCTGCGCCCATTTTTGAAAAGCCTGCTCCTGGAGCTGAGTCCTCAGCACCAGCACGCTTTCCAATGGAAATCGAAACGCCTTCATTTGTTATTTTTTGTTACGATCAACCTTGCTGTTTGCCAGGTTCACCAGGAGTTGAAGAGTTTGCTCCAGCGTGTTGCTTTCCGCGATGCCCTGGCGGAGAAATTGATCGATCTTCTCCTGAAGAAAAATCGCGCGATCAAGGGCCGGATTGGCCCCAGCCATGTAGGCGCCGACCTGGATCAGATCACGATTGCGACGATAGAGGGCCATCGCATCGCGAATCGTCCCCGCCGCGGTTTTATGGTCGGGTGTGGCAAGGTCATTCATCAAACGACTGACGCTCTCCAATACGTCGATGGAGGGGAAATGGTTGGATGTCGCCAGCTCACGCGAAAGCTGGATGTGTCCATCCAAAATGGATCGGGCGGCATCCGAAATCGGATCGTTGAAATCATCCGCCTCCACCAAAACGTTGTAGATGCCGGTGATCGATCCCTTGTCGCTGGTTCCGGCGCGTTCCACAATCTGGGGCAGCAATCCAAAAACAGAGGGGGGATATCCACGGGTGGCGGGTGGCTCACCAACCGAGAGACCGATTTCACGCTGGGCCATGGCCACACGGGTGAGTGAGTCCAGAAGCAGAAGCACGCTTTTGCCCTGCGCGCGAAAATGTTCCGCGATTGTGGTGGCGACCAGCGCCGCCTTCACCCGGAGGAGCGCGGCCTGTTCGGAGGTGGCGACGATCACAATGGAACGCGCAAGCCCCTCGGGACCAAGATCCTTTTCGATGAATTCCCGCACTTCACGACCACGCTCACCGATGAGGCCGATCACATTGATGTCACAGCGGGCATTGCGGGCGATCATGCCGAGAAGCGTGCTCTTGCCGACCCCGCTTCCTGCGAAAATACCCATGCGCTGGCCTTCACCACAGGTGATCATTCCGTCAACGGCCCGCACCCCCGTGGAAAGGGGTTTCTGGATGCGCGTACGCAACATCGAGGAAGGAGGCGGACGGCGCAGGGGAGCCGTCGTATCGTAGGACAAGGGGCCTTTGTGGTCGATGGGTCGTCCCATCGCATCGAGAACGCGCCCTTTCAATCCATCACCCACAGGCACCTGAAGGGGCTCGCCCGTTGCCACCACTTCGCTGCCAGGATGAATTCCCTCCACGCCTTCGAGGGGCATCAACAGCACGCGGTTGTCTTGAAATCCAACAACCTCGGCCAGGGTGTATCTTCCCGTCTCCCGGGAATGAATCCGGCATGCCTCACCAAGGGATATGGCCGGTCCAAGCGATTCGATGACGAGTCCGATGACGCGGGTGACGCGTCCACGATTCTCGTGAAGGGAGGCCTGCGAGACAGCGTCCAGCGCGGCGTCGAGCCCCACATCGTCGGGAATCGCAAACGTGCTGACTTCGGTTGAGGTGGTTTCCATGTCAGGCGGAAGGGGGTTGAACGTTTTGCACGGATTCCTTTGCGAGCTGTTCCAGCTTGTTCAGCCGATTCTCGCGACGACCATCCATCCATCCAAATTCACCGCGCAGGATGCATCCGCCGCGGGGCACAGCGGTGTTGGCCGTCCATTTGAGGTGGGAGATATCGTCATTCATCAACGCGGTGCGATCCTCGTTGGTGAGCATTTCCAGATCCTGGGGATTGAGCTGCACCTCGATTTCGCTCGCGGCCTCGGCAGATTGCAGCATCTGCTCGATCTGGGCCTTCACCTCCTCCCGGGTGACCGGGGTGGCGGCCAGAATCTTACGCACAGCGCCGAAAGCGAGTTCGATCATCTGTTCGCGATATTTTTGAGCCACACCGCGGGGAAACTGGTTCAGGGATTTCGCCACGGCATCCCAGTGCGCCCGCGATGCCTTGATCTTTGCCTCGAGCTGCACCTGGCTGTCGACCTGGGCCTTGGCGAGACCTTCACTGTATCCCTGCATGAAACCCAGTTCGCGGGTGTCCATCTCCTGAAGGGATGTCAGCGAACGTGTGCGCACCGCCTTCGGCGCACCCTTGAGCTTCACTGTGGTTGTGGCACCCATGGTTTTTCGGGATTAGGATTGGCTCATCCAAGCCTTCAGCGCCTGGGACATGTTATTGGGATTTTCGCGGATCAACTTGCTGAGGTCTCCCACGGTGATCGGCGCCCCGTTTAATCCGGTTGCGGCACCGCCCTTCTCAACCCCACCCATGGAGTCGAGCGAAAGATCGGTCCGTAGACTGTCGCTCTTCACAGTCGCGAGGAGAGTCTTGAAGTAGTACAGGAGGCCAAAGGCGAGAAGTACGAGGGCAATTTTGCCGAGGGCAGGCAACCATGAGGTCACCCGTTCACCCATGGAAGGCCCTTTCACTGCACCGACTTCGGCGGCCGGATTGCTGTAGAACGAAATTTCCTCGAGCGCCAGCTCGTCGTTCCGCTTTCCCTTTCCTTCCTCGACGAACCCAACTGCGCGCTTGATCACATTGACGAGAAGCGCCTTCTCCTCCGGAGTACGGGGAACCACCTTGGCATCGGCACCCTCCCCCTCCTTCTTCTGGTTCACAAAAACAGCGACGGAAATCTTTTTGATTTCGCCGGCCCCTTTGATGGTATTCTGCACCAGTTTGCTGATTTCGTATTGGTTGCTGGAATTCTGCTTCTTCGACGTTCCAGTCAAAACCTGGCTCTGTGCGACCTCCACCTGATTGCTCGAGTTGCCGCTGATTCCGGGAGCGCCGGAGCTGGAACGGATGGGATTGGTGGCCTCCTCCGTGGTCGTGGATTCATTGCGAATCACCGCCGTCGCAGGATCAAAGCGCTCCTCCGTCTGCTGGAGGGTGTCAAAATTCATATCCACACTGACGCGCACCACCGATTGACCGGCGCCGAGCACCTGATCGAGCATCGACTGCAGTTTGGTGACGTAAAGGCCCTCCGCATTTTTGCGAACCTCAATCTGGCTGGCGCTTAGGCCCGCACTGGTCTCCTCCTCGTTTTCCGCAAGGACGGTTCCTGTATTATCCACGATGGCCACTCGGTTTGGTTTCAATCCCTCGACCCCGTTTGCGACGAGAAATCGGATGGCGTTCACCTGCTGGCGTCCCAGACGCATCTGCCCGCGTAGCTGGACAAAAACCGAGGCCTTCACCTCCCCCTTTTCCTGGGCGAAGAGTCTTTCGTTCGGCGCCACGAGAAGAACCCGTGCCGTCTCAACCTCTTCCATTTGGGAAATAGTGCGGGAGAGTTCTCCCTGCAACGCCCGGTAGTAGTTGGCTTTTTGCAGAAAATCGGAGAGACCGAATGTGGGTTTGTCGAAGATTTCGAATCCAACGCCGTTGGAGCCTCCACCAGCGCGGGGAATCCCCTTGGAGGCGAGCTTGAGGCGAAGTTCATAGACAAGTCCGCCCGGCACGTAGATTGCCTTGCCGCCGTTTCCAATTTCGAAGGGAATCTTTTGATCGCGCAACTCGTCGCTGATCTTCGCGGCTTCACTCGTGTCGAGTCCGCCATAAAGGAGCGAGAGGCTTGGTTTCTGGCTCCACCAGACCACCAGACCGAC
Organism: uncultured Verrucomicrobiota bacterium; assembly: GCA_964475835.1. Taxonomy (GTDB): domain Bacteria; phylum Verrucomicrobiota; class Verrucomicrobiia; order JABWAM01; family JABWAM01; genus JABDCI01. The sequence goes on from CAYYYL010000008.1 coordinate 78,816, forward strand.
GAGAGCCGCTGTGAGCATGCCTGTGCCTGCGAGGGTGACTCGCTGCCCGGCGGTGAGGCTTTTCCAGATTTCCGCAATGGATTTGAAGAGGGGTCCCATACTATGAATTTCGTTCGAGGTTTAAATCAGACCTGCATGCGCATCATTTCCTGCATTCCTTCGACAATCTTGTTCCGCATTTCCGCAAGAAGCTGGAAGGAGACACCCGCCTCCTCCATCGCGATAATCGCGGTGTGGAGGGAGGAGCCGTCCCCCTGGATGACGTTTTGTACGGCGGTTTTCGCGTTTGCCTGCAACTTCTGGGTGTCGTCGATCATCTGCAACACCGCACTCTGGTAGGTGGAGGGCTGCACCGCATGCGTTCCACCCACGGTTCCAATCTTGCTCCCCTGTTCCTTAATCTGGCTTGCAAGCGTCTGGCCGAATTGAACGCCGGGATTGTCCGTGACGGAAAACGACCCGGGAGACGCCTTCGTGGATTGAAGGGCCTCCTGGATCAGGCCGGTCATGTTGGAGGAGATGGGGGCGATGCTCATAAAATAAAAGGGCTAGGCGGGATCAATGTCTTCCAATATCGAGGGCGCGTTGGACCATCTGTTTGGCCGTGGTGATCGCCTGCACGTTTGCCTCAATCGCGCGGGAAGCGGTGATCATATCGACCATTTCCTCGGAAACATTCACATTGGGCATCAAGACCATGCCCTGGGCGTTCGCATCCGGGTGGCCTGGCATATAAACCGCTTTGAGGGGGCGCTGATCCTGGACCACTTCGCGAACCTTCACCATCGGTGAGCCCGGATCGCGCGAAGGCCCTCTGCCCGCTGTGGCAGCCTGGTCGAGGACATTCTCAAAAATCACCTGCTGGCGGCGGTAAACCTGACCATTGGCATCGTGCGTGGTATTCGCGTTTGCGATGTTGTTCGCGATGATGTTCAGCCTCATCCGCTCGGCGTCGAGCGCCGACCCGCTGCTTTCAATTCCAGGAATGAAGGAGTTCATAAGGAGGAGGATTATTTACCGCTGATCGCCATGCGGAGGCTCGCGTACCGCTTTGCCAGGAATGTGGCGGAAACCTCATAGGCGGAACTGTTTTTTGCCATCTCCACGATCTCCCGCTCGATGTTCACTGTGTTTCCATCCACTCGTAGCGAGGGGGCGGACTCATCCACTTCAACCTCCGGAGACAGGGATTGAAGCTTGTCGATGTCCTGGGATTGCACGGCCCGTTCAAGCTCCTGCTGGAAGGCAGGACTGATGTCCTGGCGCTTGTAAGCAGGGGTGTTGACGTTCGCGATGTTGCTCGCCAGGGCCTTGTGCCGGGCCGCAGCGACGTCCAGGGACGTTCGAAGCGCCTGATATTGGGCATCTGCGAATAGCGGTGAAATCATACAACCGCCTTGAAAGCAGGACCAATGCCATCTCCAAACTCCCTTAAACGGGATGTCCCTGAATCAGACCAAACTCAGGTATTGACTATCGACATAAGAAAGTCCGTCCCACTACCCTTCGGAACCCGGCAAAAAATGACCGGTCTGCTCCCCTAACAAAGGAAAAACTGAACCAATCGCCGAACCGGTTGCTGAATAAGCCGAAATAGTCAGGCGAAAATGCATGGAGCCTCTGTACGGCGTAGGGGTGGGAATCAGGGTGTTGGGTCGTTGGGCTCGAAAGGGACGATCGTGGTTTATACCACGACTCGGAGTGAGGGGCGCGCACCACCAAGAAAAATTCCTCGCCCTACGACCCTTCCCACTTATTCAACAGCATTTTAAGACGCTTCCGCAGATTCCTTCACGCCTTCCTTCTCCGGAGCCTCCCCCTCACCTGAATCTTCCGCAGAACCCAATTTGTACTCGTGGAGTTTGTTACGAAGAGTTCGGACACTGATCCCCAGGAGTTTGGCGGCGTGGGTCTTGTTTCCCTGGGTCTGCTCCAACGCCTTCTCAATCATCTGCTTTTCCATTTCATCGATGGGAATCACCGACACGGGAACTGCTGGTGCTGGCGTTGTCGCGGGTCCGGCGCCTGAAGTGTCGCGAATTCCAAAATCCTGCGGGGAAAGACGGTGCGAAGGCTCCGAAAGAATCACGGCGTGTGCCGCCGCATTCTGCAATTCCCGGATATTCCCTTTCCAGGGGGCATTCTTCAATTGGGCCATGCACGCCTCATCAATCACCGGAGCCTCCTTGCCATAAAGTCCGGCGTAAAATTTAACGTAGTGATCCACGAGCATGGGAATGTCATCCCGGCGTTCACGCAGGGGAGGCACGTGCAACGGGAAGACGCTCAACCGATAGTAAAGATCCTCGCGGAACTCCCCTTTTTCAGCAGACTTTTTCAAGTCGCGATTGGTGGTGGCAAGGATCCGGACATCCACTTTGATCGTCTTGTTGCTGCCCACACGCTCGAACTCCGATTCCTGAAGAACCCGAAGAAGTTTTGCCTGAAGACTGACCGGAATTTCCGAGATCTCGTCCAGGAGCAGTGTTCCGTTATCCGCCATCTGAAAACGCCCATCACGCTGCGTCACGGCTCCAGTGAACGCCCCCTTTTCATGACCAAAGAGCTCGCTCTCGATCAAATTTTCGGGAACGGCGGCGCAGTTCAATTTGATGAAGGGCCCATCCTTGCGGGGACTGGCCATCCAGATCGCACGGGCGATGAGCTCCTTGCCAGTGCCACTTTCCCCCTGAATCAATACCGTCGCATTCGTGGATGCCACACGGTCGATCAGCGCCTTCACCTTCTGAATGCCCTCGCTGTTCCCCAGCAAATGCTGGGGCCCCTTCTGGGTTTCCTCTTCACGTCGAAGATACTCGTTCTCCGTGGACATCCGCTTCCAGGCATCCAGACGGTCAATCGCCACATCAAGCTGCTCGGTAGTGAAGGGTTTGACGAGGTAGTCGGACGATCCTTGCTTCATCGCCTCCACCGCTGAGGAAACGGAACCGTAGCCGGTCATGGTGATATGCAACACCGCATTCTTATCCTTGCGAAGCGACTTCAAAAACTCGATGCCGTCCCCGTCGGGAAACCGAACATCGCTGATCACCAGATCAAAGCCGTTCTCTGAAAGTGCCTCCCGGGCTTCCGAAAGGCAGCTGGCGGTGCTCACCACATGCCCCCGCTTCTTGAGATGGGTGGAAATGAAGCGGCTGAGCAACTGATCGTCTTCGACAACTAAAATGCGTTGAATATTCAATGGGCCGGGAATCCGTTTTACCACGGTTGCATGACATTTCCATGGGAGGAAAGCAATCGGAAAACCCCATTTGAAAGGGGATTTTCAGCCCGGCATCCTCGGACCTTACGGGATCCGACGATAACATTCCACCGCCCGCGGAATTTGCTCCCGCTCGGCTTTCACACGCACCGACATGTAACCGTCCCAGGTTCCATTCTTGTAACGGGGAAAGGCCATGGCCTTGACCCAATAGATCGCACCCTGCTTCGTCCTGTTTTTCACATACCCCTGCCAAACCTTCTCCTGTTTCAAATACGTCCACAAATCGGCAAAAGCCGCCTTGGGCATATCCGGATGTCGGATAATATTGTGGGGCTTTCCCTCAAGGTCCCCATACTCATAACCGGCAATCTTGTAGAAACTCTTGTTGGCAAAGGTGATGATCCCCCGGAAATCAGTCGCGGATACCAGCACATCATCATCGTCCATGATCACTTCGCGCTCCTGATGTGAAAAACGCTTGGCATCGAGGAATCCCGTCGTCGCGGCAATCGCCTCGAAACGATCCAGGGGATCCGGCCGATCCTCCGTATATCGCCGGACCTGGGTGATCAGATTTTCAATCGTTTCCCCGATGACCGACATCTCCTTCAAATCCACCTTTGAGGCGTCCGCGGATGCGCGTACCCCGGACAACTCCTGAGTCGCCCTCTCGATCCGGGTGTGCAAATCCGCAATCGTATGGGATGATTCCCCGGTTTGTTTTGTATCCTTGAGAAAAGCCTGAATGCTCTCCGTGGCATGTTGAAGATACTCAGCCGTCTTGACGGAGGTCGCCGCAAGATTTCGGATCAAATCCTCTGTCTTTTCATTCGAAGCCGCCACTTCCTCGGAGAGTTTTTTGATCTCCCCCGCAATCGTCGTAAAACTGCGCCCCGCAGCCCCGGCATGGACCGCCTCAATTCCTGCATTGATGGCCAGGAGTTGCGTCTGGTTGGCCACACGTTTGATGTCCGTCACGATCTGCTTGGTGTTCCCCACCAGCTCGCTCACCACATGCATCTGTTCGTTGGCAAGCTGGATGTCCTGAATGCTCCTCTCCGCCCCCTCCTTGACCTTGCTCGAAATGGACCCTAGACCGTGAATCTCCTGAAAAACTTTTTCCAATTGCTCGTTTTGTCCCGTCAGCTTGTTTGCAATCTCATTGAGTTCATCCGAGGTTTTCGTATGACCCAAAACCGCTGCCGCGGTGGCCCGATTCGCCACCATCTCCTGGGGATCAATTTCTTTGCCCCCATCTCCACTGGATCCTTTTTTTGAGGAAAGACGAGACCGTGCCCACCCCACGAGAGAAGAAGACCATTTCATACAGAATGACAGCAATTTAGATTTTTTTTAAAATGTTGGCTTCGCGGAATTTGGTAAATACCCATCCAAAATTGGCGACTCGACGATGACTTCCTCAAGACAAAGGCGCCAATGAACAATCCACGGTCAATGACGCGCAAAAAATTGACATATACTCACCCCAACCTTGGAGATCCCCCCTCTGAACCATCCTGGTGACTAGAAGCTGCCCTTGGCCTCGTCCACACTGCCTTTGACTTCCACTGCACTTGTCTCCTGATAGGCCTTCAGAGCAGCGGCAAGCTCGGCAGCCCCTGCAACGCGCACTTTGATGGCAAGCTCCTGCGACTGTTGCATGGTTCCCGTGATGAACTTGACGAGATTGGTGTCCGCCACCTTCATCGCCGTCAGATCCAGGATCAGTTTATCCATTCCATTGTCCACCATGCCGTTGATCTTGGGCTTCAGGAACTGTTCCACCTCAAACAGGCAGGTTGCATCCGGAACGATGACGATCTGAACATTGTCCTTCACGGTAAAATAACGTGTGGAGGTATCGAGACCCATCAGTTTGATGAGCCGATTTTTCAACGCTTCAAAATCAATGGGCTTGGTGACCACCCCTGAAAAGCCCATCTGCTCCGCCCGCGAGTGGGATGCCGTGTCGGTCTTCACGCACATTCCCAGCGTGGGAACGGCTTTTGCCGCAGCGTGTCCCTTGACTTGATGATGGAAATTAAATCCACCATCCTCGGGCAGGGAGAGGCTGACAATGATCGCGTCCGGGGTTCCCTTTCCAATTTCCGTCATCGCCTCGGCAGGTGAGGCCACACCAGCGATCTTCCAGGGCGTGGATTTCAAACCTTCGGTGATCTGCTGAATAATGGCCGGCTTGTCTTCCACCACCAGGATGACGGCGGGATCTTCAAGCGTCTTGGCCTTGCCACCGGCCTTGGCCTGAAGATTTATAATCTTCCCGGCTTTCTCAAGAAGTTGTTCCTCCTTGAACGGCTTCACGAGATAGTCCCGAATTCCAAGCTTGGCGATTTTCAATACGTTGTCGCGCCCGGACTCCGCCGTCAACATCATCACCGGAATCGCCTTCAGAGCGGGATCCGCCTTCAAACGGGTCAGCATTTCCACGCCATCCATCACGGGCATCGTGATATCGAGAATGATCAGATCCGGCTTTTCACGCGCCGCGGCTTCGAGTCCTTCCGCGCCGTTCGCCGCCTCCACAATCTGACAGTCGAAGGGCTTGAGTGTTTTGGCGACGATCATTCGAATCGTCTTGCTATCATCCACGGTTAAAATCTTGTGAGCCATAGGGAATTATCCTTTATGATGCTTCTCCCGCCTTGATGTCCAAATGCACCAGAACGTTTTGGTCCTGGTACTTGAATGCGAACCTTTCCTGTCTGCCACCATCGAGGGATTCCACCTGAAAATCGCCCCCACGGGTGATGGAGGGAATGGTCAGCGCGCAGGTCAAACCTGAGTCGCAAAGACTGGATTTCAAATTACCACCCACCATGTTGCTGACCTCACCAATCACGTCGTTGACCTCTGCCGAACCATTCAGCTCCTCGGGTTTCATTCCCAGAAGCTTCCCGGCGATCGCCTTGGCAAAATCATCCGTCACGTGGATGTAAACCACGCCCATCGCCTTGCCGGCAAAACCCACCGCCCCGACCACACGCTGCCCCGGAAGAGTTACGTCTTTGTCAGAAGGGAGCAGTTCGATCTGCATCGAGAGCATCGTCGAAAAGACATTGACGACTGCCTTGGATACAAAGTCCCGAAGATTGAGATCTAGAACAGTGGCCATTCTTTTTATTCATCGGCAGACGCCGATTTTGTTCAACTGAAATTTAACCTGATTGTAAAAAATTTTGTTTTAGACTATTGCCGCGTCCCGCTTATCGCCCTCCTGTGGGAGTCGCGATCAACTTCATGATGCCCTGGGGAATTTTATCGAGGGGAAGAATGTGATCAATGGCGCCCAGTTCGACCGCCGCACGAGGCATCCCGTAGACCACGCAGGTCGCTTCATTCTGGGCGATCGTTCTTGTCCCCACATCTCTCAGTTTCTTCAACCCATCCGCGCCGTCCTTGCCCATGCCGGTCAGGATCACGCCAACGCCATAGTTTTTCACAAGATCCACCGCAGAATTGAACATCACATCCGCCGCCGGACGTTGATGATGCACCAGCGGCCCCTGCTTCAAGGACACATGGTACTGATTTCCCGTCCGGTGAATGAGCATGTGATAATTTCCGGGCGCCACAAGAGCGAGCCCGGGCCTGACCGCATCGCCATCCACGGCTTCGCGAACTTCAAACTGGCAGAGGCCATTCAATCGTTCGGCAAACGACTTGGAAAAATAGGCGGGGATATGCTGGACGATGCAGATTCCGGGTAGACCATCCGGGAGTTGCTGAAGCACGCTGGCCAGGGCCTCGGTGCCCCCCGTCGAGGCTGCCATGAGAATCAACTGGCGGGGATCATAGCCGGAGGCTGATGAAACCAATTTCTCCGGAGGCTGGGCAGCAGCAGCCGGGGCGGGGGAAGCCCGGCCAGGACGAAGTTTCACCAATGCCGCAGCTTTGATCTTTTCCACGAGTTGTTCACCCATGTCACCAATCGAAAATGCCGTTGAGGGTTTGGCCAGGACGTCCACGGCACCCGCCTGAAGCGCTTCCATCACCTTCGCCGATCCCGGCTGGGTGAGCGAACTCATGATGAGAATCGGCAAGGGATGATGCTGCATCAAAATCTTCAGAAACGTGATTCCATCCATCCGAGGCATTTCAATGTCGAGCGTCATGACATCCGGCTTCAGCTCGATGATTTTATCGCGCGCCACATAGGGATCGATGGCGGTCCCGACAACCTCAATCTCCGGATCCTTGCTCAGGGCATCCGTCACCAGTTTGCGCACCACGGCGGAATCATCCACCACCAACACTCGAATTTTCGGTTTCATACAATATCCATGAAAGCTTTGATTTTGGCTGCCTCGTCGTGAACGGAAATCATCGCGCGCTCCAGATGATCCGGCGTCAGTCCCAACACCTCCAGCGCCCCCTCCTGAAATCGTGTCGCCATGGAATCCCATCCGTAGGACGACCCCACGGAATGCGCACAACAGTTGGCCAGATGCACCACCGGCGAGAGTTTTCCCGGCTCGGTGCCGGGCTGATGATGGAACGCCACGGCTTCGATGACCACCTCCGGCAGTTTCCAAAGTTTCAACAAAGCGCCCCCCAGTTCCGCATGGTCCACCCCAAGCACCTGCTTTTCCGCTTCAATCAGGGAGAGATGCTCCTTTTCGATCAGTTCACGAATCTTGGCCACCTCCGGCATCATGGTATGGCTGAGCACCACCTTGCCAATGTCATGCATCAAACCGGAGGTGAATGCGACCGAGGATTCAGGAAGGGGTTTGGTAATGAATTCACGAAGTTTCTGGGCGGCCACAGCCGTGGTGATGGAATGGTGCCAGAGCGCCTTGCCCTCGGCTCCATAGCCCGTCAACTCCTTGGAGAGACCCGATCCGACGCTCAAGGAAACCACCAGGCGAAGCACTTCGGCATGACCAAGGCGGATGACCGCCTGATCCAGGGAGGCAAGGGGCTCGCGGCCCGCCATGAAAACCGAGTTGCAAGCCTTGAGAAGTTTTCCGGTCAACACCGCGTCGTACTGAATGATTTTGACGATCTCGTCGTTGTCCTGAGTCTCCTTTTTCAGCAACTCCAGAAGTTTGCATGCGATCTGAGGCGCAGGAGGCAGATCCGGGACATTACGGAGAATTTCTTCGATATTCATAGCTTGCCTCCGCTTTGAAAGAACTCACGCTGGCACGTTCCCCCGATTCGTTCAATCGAATTGAACGAATTCACCCCCCCATGAAATACGAATGCAATCATAGGCTGAACTCCGTTTCTCCTGGAATGTGAACCTTGAGTGCGCCCGAACCAATCTCAAGCGCCACCGTACGGGAAACCCGGCCCCCGACACTCTCCGCATGCGGGCATACACCATGGCGGTTCAAAAGATCGCGAAGCGCCTGATGATTGCGACTCCCAATGCTGAAAAAATCCCGCCCATCCATCATTTCCGCACCTCCAGCCACTTTGACCACCAATCGGGCCTTGTCCGCCCCGAGTCGATACGCGGTGCGAAACAGAAGAGGAACCCCCGTATCCACAAACATTGAGGGGGTGGTGGACGCCCTGCGGGGATCGATTTCGGAGCTTGGAAGCATCAGATGCAGCAGCCCTCCCACACGGGTTGAGGGGTCATGAATCGCCACACCCAGGCAGGACCCCAGGGAATGCGTGATCAACACTTCCCCAGGATCATTGCTCACCGACATGTCCGCCACCCCCACCAAACGGGCATGACGAAGCGAGGAGGGAAGACCGGGAAGTTGGGATAAGGGATGTTCGTAGCTCATGATTTGAATCGGATCGTTATAATTGAAAATCCGGCTCGCCCGGAATGCGAACCGTTACCACCCCGGTCCCCACATCCATGGAAACCGTTCGGGAAACCTGCCCGCCCACGCTCTCTCCGAGAGCGCTTACCCCGTTGCGCGCGAAAATTTCGACCAGCGCCGCATAATTGCGCTTTCCAATGCTGAAAAAATCCTTGCCTCCCATCACCTCGGCGCCACCCGCAACCTTGATGATCAGCCGGGCTTTGTCCGCCCCCATTTGATACGCCGTCCGAAACAGCAGCGGCACCCCGGTATCCACAAACATATAGGGCGAGGCCGCGGCCTTGTTGGGATCGATCTTTGAATTCGGAAGCATCAGATGCAAAAGCCCACCCACATGCGCGGTTCCGTCGTAGATGGTGATCCCCAGACACGATCCAAGCGAATGGGTGATGAGGACTGCGGAAGGATCGTTGCTCACCGACATGTCCGCCACGCCCACGACAAGACGCTTTTTGAGGCTAAGACTTGGAGCAACCCAACTCATGGTATAAAATGGAAAATGCCCCCGCTCCTTTGGAAGCGGAAACGATGCGCGCTATTCTTTTGAATCGACCGAAATCCGTTCCGCATGAGGGAAAATGGCCGGCGATCAGGTGTTTTTGCGATAGACGCTGGGCTGAACTGATTTCAGCGTGTGTTTGACCCCCGTCAGGCTCTCAGAATGCCCCACAAACAGATACCCCCCGGGCACCAGGCGATCCGCCAGCTTGGCGATCAACTGCTCCTGAGTGGGACGATCAAAATAGATCATCACATTCCTGCAAAAAATCACCTGAAATTCCGTCGTGAAGGGATACCCGGCATTGAACAAATTGAAATGGTGAAACCGGATTTGGTTTCGCAGTTCATCCTTCACACGAAAATGCCCTTCCCACTTGTTTGACCCGCGTTGAAAATATTTCCGCAGCAAATCCTGGGAGGGAAGTTTGACATGATTTGCCTCGTAAACCCCCTGCTGCGCCTTGTTCAGCACGCGGGTGGAGATGTCCGTGGCTTCAATCACCCATTTGTTCGGATGAATCGCCTTGAAGTACTCCGCGAGTAATATGGCAATCGAATACGGTTCCTCGCCCGTCGAGCATGCTGCACTCCAGATGCAAAAGGGTGAATACTTCGAAAGCTCGGGCAGCGCCGTTCCCTTTAAAAACTCAAAATGTTTCTCCTCACGGAAAAAATTGGTGAAATTGGTGGAGATGACATCGAGTAGATCCACCAACTCCTCCTCACCCTGGGGGGATTGCAGCAGATTACAGTAGTCCGCGTACGTTTCGAGCTGAAGCAACCGAAGACGCTTGTTCACCCGGGCGGCAACCAGCTCCTTCTTGTCCGTGCCAAGATTGATGCGACTGTGTTCGTAGACCAGACGACGGATAAATTCGTATTCGCGATCTCCAATGCTCATTGCATTTCCCTCCGACTTGAAAAGGCCAAGTCATCCTCTTTATCGGCACTCATGGAAACAAGTCCAGTCGGATGAATCATTTTTTAAAAAATTCAAAAGTTTTTGCCTGACAAAGTAATTTTTTTTGATCCCGAGGGTTTTGTGTTTGTGCATTCAGAATATTTCTAAACTATTCCCCTAGGTCACCGATGACGTAAGCAGCGTAAAGTAATTCACGCGTACTAAACGGCTTTCAAGGGTTTCAAAAAAGGAAGTTTCCATGCCAAACGCTGCAACAACCGACAAACTCAAAGGGCTTCTTGATAAACTCGCCATGGAAATTGTCATGGCGGAACCCGGAACCGATTCCGGCCAGATCCCCATACTCGATCTCATCAACAATTTAAAGGACGAGGCTCAAAAGGACGGTGACCGGACTCATTTTCACGCCGCCTGTGAACACCATTTCAAATGGATGGTCACGATTGTCGAGTCAGGGAAGCCGTTTGTTGCGGAACAACTCGTGGAGCTCAACGCCGCGATCGCCAAGTTAAAAGATCTCCTCCAGAATCCCACGACTCCCTTTCAAGCGCCGGCATCGCCCGCTCCCAGCACGGCCGCCGTGGCCGCCAAGTCTCAACCCCAGGCAGCCGCACCCGCGGCGGGCTCCGATGTCCTTCCCGAGGAAACCGCTCTTGTCATGAATCTGGAGAGCGACGGTGAATTGCTTCGCGAATTCGTCAACGAATCCCAGGAGCATCTCTCCAACATTGAACAGGGCGTCCTCGTCCTCGAAGAAAAACCCGATGACGCCGACACCCTCAGCAGTGTCTTCCGCGCATTCCATACTTTCAAAGGGGGCGCAGGATTCCTGAATCTCATTCCCATCAACCGTCTCGCCCACATTCTGGAGTCCCTGCTCGATCTCGCCCGCACCGGGAAAATCAAGATCGATTCCTCCATCATCGAATTGATTTTGCAGGGCGGCGACACCCTGAAACAATTCGTCACTGAAATGGAGGCTCAGCTCAGCGGAAAAAAACCCGCCGCCTCCTTTGCGATTCCAACGGAAGCGCTCAAGGCCAGGGTCCGCGCCGTGGTCGAAGGCACTCCCGCGCCTGCAGAAGCTCCCGCCCCCGCAGCAGCAGCCGCCCCAAGCCCGACGCCTGCAGCCCCGGCGGTCGAAACCACTCCAGCCCCTGCCGCACCCGTCTCCACTCCCGCTCCAGCAGCTCCAACTCCTGCCGCAGCCCCCGCTCCCGCAGTAAAAGGAAAACCTGCCGGCGCCCCAGGACACGCCGCCCCCCCTGGAGGCGGCGCGGTGGTGAAAGTGGACACATTCAAACTGGATTCCCTCGTGGACCTCGTGGGCGAGCTCGTCATTTCGCAATCCCTCGTGGCCCAGAATCCGGAACTCAAGGGCAACACCAACCAGCATCTCGTGCGAAGCCTCTCCCAGCTCGGACGCATCACCAAGGAACTCCAACGCATCGCCATGTCGATGCGCATGGTTCCCATCAGTGGCACCTTCCAGAAGATGACCCGCATTGTGCGGGACATCGCCGCCAAGCAGCAAAAACAGGTGCAGCTGGTCATGACCGGTGAAGATACCGAACTCGATCGCACCATCGTGGAGGAAATCAATGACCCCCTCATGCACATGATCCGAAATTCGGTCGATCATGGGATTGAAAAAACGGAGGTTCGCACCGCTGCAGGAAAACCCGCCCAGGGAACGATCCATCTCCGCGCCTTTCATCAAGGCGGCAACATCGTGATCCAGATTCAGGACGATGGAGGAGGTCTGAACAAGGAGCGGATTCTTAAAAAGGCCATGGAAAAGGGACTTGTAACCCCTGGCACCGAACTCACCGACTCGGAAATCTTCCAGTTCATTTTTGCCGCCGGATTCTCCACCGCAGAAGTGGTGACCGATATTTCCGGTCGCGGCGTGGGCATGGACGTCGTCCGAAGAAACATCGAAAAACTTCGCGGAAAAATCGAAATCGAGTCGAGCCCCGGAAAAGGCTCCACTTTCACGATCTACCTTCCTCTCACCCTTGCCATCATCGAGGGCCTCATCGTCAGCGTGGGCGAACAACGCTACATCGTTCCCACCCTCTCGGTGCGTGAATCCTTCCGCCCCAACCAGGAAATGATCGCCACCGTCTATGAGCGCGGCGAGATGGTGAAGGTGCGTGGACGTCTGATCCCCCTGCTGCGCATGTGCGATCACTTCGGCATCAAACCGAAATCCAACGACCCCGCCGAAGGGATCATCATCGTCATCGAATCCGGACAGGACGCCCGATGCCTCCTTGTGGACGATTTGCTCGGCAAGCAGGAAGTGGTCATCAAAAGCCTTGGAGAATCCTTCAAGGACAACCATACGCTCGCAGGCGGCGCCATTCTCGGTGACGGACGCGTGGGTCTGATCCTCGACCCCAGCGCGCTCGTCCGCCACGAACATAACAAGAACATATCGATGGCGGCCTGATTTCAATGCCGCATAACCATCCCATCCTATGAACCAAGAAGCCCCATCCACCAAACACCACGCCCAGCCCGGAAAATACCTGACGTTCGTGCTCGGACACGAATCCTACGGCGTGGAAGTCCTCAAGGTCCGCGAAATCATCCGCATGCTCGACATCACACCGGTGCCCCAGATGCCGGAATACGTGAAAGGCGTCATCAACCTGCGCGGCAAGGTGATCCCCGTGGTCGATCTGCGCCTCAAATTCCGGCTTGCCCACGCCGACTTCACCGAACGCACATGCATCATCGTGGTGCAGGTGGAGCTTGCCGACGGGGCCCAGGCGAGCATGGGCCTCATTGTCGACGCCGTGGAGGAGGTCACCAACATTGGCGCCACCGAGATCGAAGACACACCCGACTTCGGCACCAAACTCTCCACCGACTACATTCTTGGAATGGCGAAGGTGAAGGACGTCGTGAAGACCTTGCTCGATATCAATCGGGTCGTCTCGGCGGAAACCATCGAAACCCTGGCTGAAAAAGCCGCAACCCATTCTGCATCGTAAGGCATCGCACATTATTTGGAGGGATTATGACACTAGGGACCAAACTTATGTTCGCCGCGGCAGCAGCGGTCATCGTCACCGTTGCCGGTGCACTCACGACTGTTCATCTGATTTCCCAAAAAAACCGGATCGAATCGATTCACCACGAAATGAGCAACATCCTCCAACAGGCGGATGTCGTCATGGCGAACATGGATGAGATGCACAAACTGCGCGTCTTCGATAATACAGGACTGGTGGAGAGTGCGAAAAAGGAGGCCAACGGTCGACCCCTCAAGGAGGTCTATCGCTCTACTTCACTCTACAAAACCATCCCCGTCGTGGCGGCGTGGACCACGGTTCAGAAATTTGCCGACGACAATGGATATGACTTTTTGACTCCCTCCAAACCTGGAATTCCGGCCCGAAATCCAAAAAATGATAATGGAAATCTCTTTGCCGACGCCTTCACTGCGTTCTCCAAAGATCAACCCGACTACTTCAACTACGACAAAAAAACCAAGGAGATTGTTTTTGCGAGACCCGTGCGCCTTACGGAGAACTGTCTTGTTTGTCACGGAGACCCCGCTCTTAGCCCCACCGCCAACGGAATGGATCTGCTCGGCTTTCAGATGGAAAACATGAAAGCCCATGAAATCAAGGGGGCCTTTGTTTTGAAAGCCCGTCTGACCAACGACGCGGTCATGCGTGCCACCATGGTCAACATGTCCGTGGTCAGCGCCATCATCTTCGTCTGTGTGCTGGCTGGATTTTACGTGTTTAACCGTCAGCTCATCAGCCTCCCCCTGGCTCGTTCCATCTCCACGATCAACGATGCCAGCAACAAAACGGCGAACGCGTCCCAACAAATCGCCTCCGCAAGTCAATCGCTTGCCGAGGGAGCCGGTGAACAGGCCGCTTCGCTCGAGGAAAGCAGCGCATCTCTCGAGGAAATGGCCAGCATGACCCGTCGCAACGCCGAGAGCTCCAACTCAGCAAAGGAACTCGCCGGTCAAACTCGCTCAGCCGCCGAGGCAAGCGTGACGCATCTTCAACAGATGTCGACCGCCATGCAGGAGGTTTCCAAAATCGTCAAAACGATCGATGAGATCGCCTTCCAAACAAACATCCTCGCCTTGAATGCCGCTGTGGAAGCCGCACGGGCGGGTGAAGCCGGTGCAGGGTTTGCCGTGGTTGCCGATGAGGTACGCAATCTGGCCCGGCGAAGTGCGGAAGCGGCCAAGCAGACCTCCGTGAAAATTGAAGCGGGCGTCGGCATCAGCCGGCAGGTCGCCAAAACCGTGGAGGAAATTCTCCCGAAAATCCGACAGGTCGATGACATCGTCAATCAGATCGCTCTTGCCTCCACGGAGCAAAGCCAGGGCATCGATCAGATCAACATCGCCGTGGGCCAGATGGACAAAGTCACGCAATCCAATGCCGCAAGCGCCGAAGAAAGCGCAAGCGCTTCACACGAGCTCAGCCAGCAGGCTCAGGCGCTCAAGGACGCGGTGTCGAATCTGATGGTTGTTGTCGGAAGCAATCTTCAGCCCTCCGGAGCCTCACAGGAGGAACAGCCCCGGAAAGTGAAGGTTTCCTCAACCATCTTGCCTTCGAAGGGGGCGAAACCACCCAAACCTCAAATTCCCATGAAAGGAAAGTCGCCGGAAGCGCTTCCTTCTTCAGGAGGGAAATCCCCGCAGCAACAAATTCCCATGGAAGGTGACTTCAAGGACTTTTGAAGGCCTCACCGGCACCCCAAGTCTTCATCCAAAACGTTTCCGAATCCCCTCCAATGAACTTCAAAAACATCCATATCGTTCTGGTCGCCCTCCTGGGATTTCTCCCCATGAGGGCCCAGGGGGAGGACCTCATGGCCGAAAATGATGGGGGGGGAAGTGAAAGTCCTCGCATCACCTCACCCAAATCCTTTGGAGAACCGACCCCCGAACTCCGAAAGGAGAGCGTCGTTGAAACCACCGAGAAGGCCGTCAATCTCGGCCTCACGGGTGACTGGGGTGGGGCACGCACGCTCATGTCAGAAAAAGGAGTCGATTTCACCCTCGCCTACACGGGTGAATACCTCGCCAATCTGAGCGGGGGAGACCAGTCCGGCGATACGTACGAAGGGCTTTTTGAAATAGCCCTCGACCTGGATTCCGAGAAACTTGGATTCTGGAAAGGCGGATCCTTTCACGTCAACAGCTACGAAATCCATGGATCCAGTCTGACCCAAAAATACATTCACGATCTGGGGGTCATCAGCAATATCGACAGCTACGACTCCCTTCGCATCCAGGAATACTGGTTTCAACAGGTGTGCTGGAGCGACAAACTCTCCATCCGCGTGGGCCAGATGGCGGCGGACAAGGAATTCTTCGGGTCCGACAATGCAGCCCTCTTCCTCAATGGAGCATTCGGAACCCTGCCCACCATCAGCGCCAATCTGCCAAACCCTCCGGTCTATCCCATGGCCGGAACCGGCATCCGCGTGCGACTCGAGCCCATCGAACAAATCTACGTGCAAGCCGCCGTCTATGACGGGGATGTGGGCCGCGCCGACTTCAACACCTCGGGAAGCCGCGCCAATCTCAGCAAGGACGAAGGCTTGCTCTCCTTCTACGAACTGGGCTGGAAACTGAATCAGGAGGAAAAAGCAAAAGGCCTGCCGGGAACGTATAAGCTCGGCGCGTTTTATCACTCGGATCAGTTCACCGACCGGTTGCGTGACGCCGACGGCGCCCCCTTCATCTTCACCCTGAACGACGCCGCTATTCATAATGGAGACTACGGTCTTTATGTGATCGGCGATCAGACCGTCTTCCGGGAAGCCTCCGACAAGGAGGATTCCGATCAGGGGCTGAGTCTCTGGACACGCGTCAGTGGAACCCCTGCAAATCGCAATCTCGTTTCCTTTTATGTCGACGGCGGCTTCAACTACAAAGGACTGGTTCCCACCCGCGATGAGGATGTCTTTGGTCTTGGTGTCAGTTACATCGGCATCAGCCAATATGAGATTGATTCCCAGATATCCGATCGGGATTTGAACGGAACCACCCCTGTCGTCCTTTCCGATGCGGAAACCATCATCGAATTGACCTACAAGGCGGTCTTCACGACCCGGTCCGCCACGACCCCCCAGCTCAGCGTTCAACCCGATCTCCAATGGATCCTTCACCCCGGCGGATCTCCGGCCATTCGGGACGCCTTCGTTGCGGGCATTCGTTTCAACTGCATTTTTTATGCAAACAATTCCCCACCCACCCCCCCACCCAAGGAACTGTCATGAATCTCAAGCTCAGCACCAAGATCTACTCTGTGGTTGCGATCTCCCTCGCCATGCTTATGGGCGCCGGCCTTGCAGGAAAATATCAGTTCAAGAAGGTTCGAAGCACGATGGGCCAAATCGAACTCGCCAACGAGGCTCTACGGCATCATCTCGAAGGCGATATGATGCACGACGCCTTGCGTGCGGACGTCCTTGCCGCATTTCTGGCAGCCGAAAAGAAGGACAATGAAAAAGAGGTTCAGGAAGTCGCAGCCGGACTGGCAGACCATGTAAAACACTTTCGCGAAATGGTGCAGGCAAACAAACAGCTTCCCTTGAACGAGGGTATCAAAAAAGCCCTGAAAGAGGTGGATGAACCTCTGGCCGCCTACATTCAGATGGCGGAAACGATGGTGCTTCTTTCTTCGAAAGACCTCAACGCAGCCCATCAGGAATTTCCGAAATTCGTCGAGGCCTTTGAGACCCTCGAAGGAAAGCTCGGCGCCGTGAGCGATTTGATTGAAAAGGAAGTGCAGGGAATGACCAAGGAGGGCGATGCCGTCGTCAACCAGTTCAATCATTTTACATGGATTTCCTCCCTCCTCTCCACCATCACCTTGATCGTGATCTCCGTGGTCGTGGTGCAGGCGATCGTGCGTTCATTGAAGAGGACTCTCGAGCTTCTGACCAGCAGCTCGGGGCAGGTCTCCGAGGCCAGCCAGAAGCTCGCCGATGGCGCGGGCCAGCAGGCAGCGGCCATGGAGGAGAGCAGCTCCTCGCTCGAGGAAATGACCAGCATGGTGCGACAAACAGCTGAACACTCCCAAACCGCCCGGGATATCGCAAACCAGACACGCACCGCCGCCGACACCGGTTCCCGGGACATGAAAGACATGGCGGAGGCCATGGAAGCGATCAAAGTTTCCAGTAGTGAGATTTCCAAGATCATCAAAACGATCGATGAAATCGCGTTTCAAACAAACATTCTTGCTCTCAATGCCGCCGTCGAGGCTGCACGCGCCGGTGAAGCGGGCGCCGGTTTCGCAGTCGTCGCCGACGAGGTGCGTAATCTCGCCCAGCGCAGCGCTCAGGCAGCCCGCGAAACAACCAGCAAAATCGAGGACTCCATTAAAAAAAGCGAGCGCGGCGGCCAGCTCAGCGGAAAGGTCGCAGGCAGCCTCAACGAAATCGTCGCCAAGGCCCGACAAGTGGATGAACTTGTGGCCGATATCGCCCTTGCCACAAAGGAACAGAGCCAGGGCGTGGAGCAAATCAACATGGCCGTGGGACAAATGGACAAGGTCACTCAATCCAATGCAGCCAGCGCCGAGGAACTCAGCGCCAACGCGGTGGAATTGAATTCAAGCGTCACCGATTTGATGGGTCTCGTCTACGGTCGAGCTGATGGACAGGCCACTTCAATCGGGTCTCACCCGAAGCCCATGCGCCCCACAGCCTCCAAACCCAAGGTCGCCATCCATCCCGTGCCCTCTCATTCCGCGCCGAAGGAAGCCCCTCGCGGGATAGAGAAAAACCAGACAGCCCTTCCCACAGCCCCGGCGGCAGGACATTCCAACAACGGTCACGCCAAAGCGGACGCACGCAACCTCATCCCCATGGAAGGTGACTTCAAAGACTTTTGATTTCGTTCCTCCCATTATCCCCAACCCCCCAAAACCCAAAATCGTATGATCACCCTAAGCCTCAGTAAAAAACTCATCCTGGCGTTCGTCTTCATGGGCGCCGTCCCTCTCGCCGTGGTCGGCTGGCGCGTCTCCAGCGCAAGCAACAAGGCGGTTAACATCCAGAGTGAAAGCACCCAGGACAGCTATCAAACGCTCGCCTCCAGCATCATGGACAAGATTGAACGCAATCTCTTTGAGCGCTACGGCGATGTTCAAGCCTTTGGCGTGAACGGCGTGGTTCACGACAAGACCTCCTGGTAC
>CAYYYL010000009.1:0-60437 GCA_964475835.1 uncultured Verrucomicrobiota bacterium
TCATGCCATCATGAATTTGTTTTTGATTCCCATGTGGTTGCTCTCGGGATCGTTTTTCCCCAGCGACGGTGCGCCGACTTGGCTGGGGTGGTTGATGCGCCTGAATCCACTTACATACGGGGTTTCCGCTCTAAGGACCGTGTTGTATTGGGGGCATTCTGGCTGGAGTGGCGTCCAGACTTCCCTTCCGCGTTCCCTTGGAGTTTCGATAATTTTTGCGATCACATTTTTTGTCCTCTGCCTCTGGGTGGTGGGACAGCGAAAAAGAAGCCCTGTTTTATGACGACAACTCCTACTTTTGAGCAACGGTGGCTCCCCCGGGTGATCTGGGGGGTGATCGGAATGGTGATTCTGAGTATTTCAGGAGCCCTTTTGTGGCAAATTCAGCATCGGCCGAAGGTTTCGCCTATTCGTGTTTATGGGGATCTTGCCGATTTTCAGCTGACGGAGCGTACCGGGAGATCTTTTGGGAGTTCAGATTTGAAGGGGCATGTCTGGATCGCGGATTTCATGTTCACTCGATGTGCCGGGCCCTGTCCCATGATGGCCGTTCAGATGGCCCATCTGCAGGAGGATTTGAAGGATGTGCCCTCTGTCAGGCTGGTGTCCATCAGTGTGGATCCCGATCACGATACGCCCGCGGTTTTGAGTGATTACGCCCGGAATTTTCAGGCGGACCGGGAGCGATGGTTGTTTTTAACAGGGAAGACCCAGTCGGTGCGGGATCTGGCAATGCAGCATTTTCGTCTGGCGACCCAGATGTCGCCGAATCCCAACGCGGTGCTTCACAGCACGCATTTTGTCCTGGTCGATGGGCGACAACGTATTCGGGGCTACTACGATAGTGCGGATTCATTGTCGGTGAAACAACTGGAACAGGATGTCAGACGCCTTGTGGAGGAGACTCCATGATTCAGGGTAACATCCTGCCGCCGATCGAAGCGGTATTGAATGGCATCAGTTCCTGCCTTCTTCTGGTGGGATTGTGGGCGGTGAAGACCCGGAGGTATCCTCTTCATCGAAATGTGATGTGGATGGCGATGATCACATCTGCCAGTTTTCTGACTTGTTATCTGATTTATCATTTTGGGTTTCATCTCCATCAAAAATATTACGGAGAGTATCCTGGAATTTATTTTCCAATCCTCTTCACCCACACCATACTCGCGGTGTTTGTGTTGCCCCTGGTCCTTGTGACCGTGGGTAGGGCATTGAAGGCGCAAAAAGAGGATCCTGAATTTCGATCCCCGCAGGTTACTGCGAGATTTGCGCGCCATCGCAAGATCGCGCGCTGGACGTTTCCCATCTGGCTTTACGTTTCGGTTACAGGGGTGATGATCTACTGGATGCTCTACCAGATGCCCCAGGCCCCGCTGCCATAGGGTGCGTGGGGCGTCGCCCGAGGCGGAATAAGAGGCCAAGGGTGGTCATGGCAAACAAAAGGCTGCCCGGTTCGGGAACTCCGTAGGGGATGAGCATGCCATTTCCCGGGAGATCGTAGGTGGATCTGGCCAGGTAGGCGTTGGCAGGGAGGTTTGCGTCGTAGTAGAGGTTAACGTCCGTGAAGAGGTTGTTGGTATTGGCAAGCGCGCCGAGGTCGAGGGTGCCCACATAGAGGGCGTTGACGACGGCACCTGTCACCCGGAGGGTGTCGCCCGCTCCGAAAAGTTGGAGTGTGCCAATGGCAAAATTGTTGGTGACGTCATTGAGGGTGGTGATCCCGTTGGTGCCACGGTCCAGTGCGGAACTCCCCGTCAGATCGAGAAGGTGGGCTCCGCCAAAATTGGTAAATAGGATGATCGCTCCCGACAAATTGAAGAGGTTGCTCTGGGTGGACTGGAGGGTGAGATCGCGTTCGAATTGATAGACATCGCCCGAAGCAGCTTGAAGGTAGCCCGAGGAGGTGACGGTCACATTGGTGGTGAACACATTGGTGGATGGGTCACTCAGATACCCTCCACTGATGAAGACCGGATTTTCATAGGTGACCTTGCTATTGAACACATGAACCGTGCCCGAATTGGTAAAGAGTCCCGAGACGGTGGCGGTGGTATTGGAGATGGAAACGATGCCTCCCGAACCCAGGGTGAAAGTGCTGCTTTGCCAACGGGAGGAACCGTTTAGGAGGGTGAGATGTTGATAAAGACCCCCATTATTGGTGCCAAAAACATAGGACGTCACACTTGTATTGGTGGCGGCATTCAACTGGAAGGTGTTGTTCCCGAGAAAGGTGATATTGGAGATCTGGGGGTTAAAAATATCGGCGGCCGAAACGTTGCGATAGGAAACGGTGCCATTGGTGAGAATGATGGAATTGAGATCGTTGGTGGTGATGATTGGAGTGCTTGTGGAAAATTGAAAGATCCCTCCGGAGTTGGTGATGACCCCGGTCCCATTGAACCCGGTGACCAGATTTGTGGCTTCGAGGGTTCCCTGGTTCAGAATGCGGATGGTGCCTGTTCCCAGGGTTGTTCCGTTGGAACCGACATTCAAGTCCCCTGCAAGCCAGAGCAGACTGTTCGATCCCGTGATGATGATAGTCCCCGAACCGGAAGCGTTGTTTCCGATGGTACTTGAGCGTGCATAAACCGTCCCTCCATTGGTGATGGTGAGACGGGCGTTGAGGCCTGCGGAACCAATGAGAAGGGCTTGAGTATTAGTCCATGCCGAACCTGCATCTGTAATGGTTGCAAGACTGTTAGTGGCACTCGAGGCGGATCCCACTGTGCCTGTGGAGCTATAGACTTGAGCCCCTGCAGCGACCATTAATTCGTTGCTTACTCCACCAAGTCCGACACTTAAGGTTGTGCGGTTGGTCCAAAAGGTTCCGTTTCCGGTAACGATAACTTTATTGAGGGCCGCTCCACTTGTTCCAATGGAGCCGGATGAGTTGATGGCACGGCCTCCATTAGTCAAAATCATCTGGTTTCCAACGACCCCACTGGCACCCCCAATGGAAAACCCATTGGCCCCATTATTCAGACTTGAACCGCTCCCCGTTACGATAATTTTGTTTGTATTGCCTCCTGAAAATGATCCCAATTGGCCCCCGAAGGATGTAACTGTGGCTCCATTGCTGATGATCAGTTGATTGCCGACGGCCGTGCTGTTTCCGATTTGAACGAATTGATAGGTCAGGGAGGATCCACTATCGCTTACAAGAACGGTATTGTTGTTTCCTGAAGCGCCAATAAGGGAGGTTGGAGTGCCTGTTTTAACAACGCCTCCATTGCTAATGATTAGTTGGTTGCCAGAGGAAGAGTTTCCTACATAAAGTCCTCCTGCATTGCTCCAGATGGTTCCGGCGCCAGTTACGAGAACCACCCCCCTTCCAGATCCGGATCCAATCGAATTGACTCCACTACCAAGGGTGTTGAGTCGAATGACTCCCCCTAGGACATTCCATGTCAGAGTGTTCCCTGCACTGGCGCCAATGACCAGGTCGTTGGAGATTCCGATGATGGAGTTGCTGAGGGTGGTTAGGGTGCCATGATTCAGGGAGATGCCTGAATTAGTAAACGAACTGCCGTTATTGGTGACGAAAAGCCGGTCGACGACAAGAGTGCCACCATTCATGGCGAAAGTGCCTTTGCCGCCACTCCCAACGACGAGCGTGGCGCTTCGGGTGGCGTTGGTGATCAGCAGGGTGCCACTCGAGAGACTTACACTGCCGGTCTGACCTGATGTCTGCCCGATGATGAAGCTATTGGTAATGAGCCAGGAACTCGAACCGATGGCCTGGGTTGTGATGCCGCTGATGGGATTGAAAAAGGCATTGGCATTGGTGACGGTTGTGGTCCAATTGATGAGGGAGGTGACATCGTTGGTAAAATACGCGTTGTCACTGGGGCCGGGAGGTGTGCTTGTCGGAATATTGTTGGTGAGCCAGTTATTGGCATTGGTAAAATCCCCCGAGGTCTGATTGGTCCAGTAGTAGTCGTCGGCGCGGAGGGAAGGAATGGCGATGAGAAGGATAAGCAGGAGGCCTTGGACATGGAAAAGCTTCCATGTCGAAAGGGGGGGCGCCAAGCTCATGCCACGGATTTTGAAAGGTAAAGGATGGTGCTTGCAAGGATGCAATTGCCTGCCGCCCTCCTCATCAGCGTGGGATGGCTTACGAAGCCAGGGTGGTGCCAGACCAGATCCAAATACCCGGACCGAAATGGTCCTTGATCCGTTGCTTTAGATGCTTTCCATCACCTTCCGACTTGACGACGGCCATCATGGTGGAGCCGCTTCCGCACATCATGGCTCCGAGAACCCCCTTTTGCTGGAGGAGGAATTCCTTGGCGATGCGGAGGATGGGGAATTTGTTGAAGACAGGGGTTTCGAGATCGTTTTGCAGTGCCCATGGAGATTCGAGAATGGATGAAGGGGATGATTCCTCCAATCCCTCAAAAATTCGCTCCATGCCAGTTTTCGATTTTTGATTCGAGATCTGGAGATGTTTGTATGCCCAGCCGGTGGCGCTTCCAAATCCGAAATTGAGGAGAACCACTTCAAAGGAGACGGTGAAATGAATGGGGGTGAGGATTTCGCCACGTCCCTCACTGAGGGCGGGTTGATTTCGAACGAAAAAGGCGGTGTCCGAGCCAAATTCCGCGGCGAGATTTTCCAGGGTTCCCTCATCGAGTTCCAGATCCCAGAATCGATTAAGTCCCACAAGGGTTGTGGAGCCATTGGAGGATCCCCCGCCGAGCCCCGCCCCCAGGGGGATGTTCTTTTCGATATGGATGCGCACGCCTTTTTTCGGTGCGTACTTTCGCCTCAGAAGATCGGCCGCTTTCCAGACGAGATTGCTGGAGTCGGTTTTGAGGGTGGGATCCGAACAGGTGAGAACCAGATCCTTGGATGAGGATGATTGAAAGGTGAGGGTGTCCGTCAACCCGATGGGAAGCATGAGGGTGCGGACGGCATGGAATCCATCCGGACGCTTGCCAAGCACCTGCAGGAAGAAGTTGATCTTGGCGTGCGACGAAAGCGTGAGGGACATGTCCGGTCGGTGCTCCTCAAGCCATCATCGTTGCACTGTCGGACGTTTCGATGTCATTCGACGCGGTCGACGTTTCCTCGGCGTCCTGCTCCACCGGCGGGGTTTCGTCACCCAGCATAAGGGCAGGGGGCGTGGGGGCGGTCCCGGCGAGGAAATATCCCGCCTGATGTTGATAGGGGAGCAGGAGGGTGGCCAGAGCATCCCTCCAAGTTCCCTCGACCCAGTAGGGGTCACGAAGAAATTCGCCGGCGTGGTCAAACTCCGCCCAGAACCAGGTGTAGCTGTTGGTTCCATCAATGAAGCCACCGGTCTGGGCGACCACGACGGAAAGTTTTTGCTCGGGTGTGGATTCGAGCTGGCAGATCAGCTCTCCCCCGTCGCGAAGCTTCCAGCGAAGATCCCAGTAGGTCTTGGGATCGACCGTCCAGGTGGTGCCGTGCTTCTGGAGCAGGCCAACAAGAGCGCGACCGAACTGCTTCCAGTTGGCTTCATCCCATCGCGGGGGATGAATGATGTCCTGAATGCGTTGGAGGCGAATCCGCCATTCACTGACGATCCGCCGAAATTCGACGGTCGAAATCACCGCGCAACACCCTCTCGACGTTCGATGTCCGCGAGACGTTTCTCGATTTTCTGAAGACGGAGCTGGCTGGCTCCCCCATCCCTGCGTGCCGTGGCGCGGACGTCTTCAAGTTGTGTCTGAAGCCAGGTGATCTGTTGTTTTTGGGACTGAACAAGGGTCTCCGCCTGATCGAGGGCGAGGGAGGTTTTGTGCAGATCGCCGCGCAACGTCTGCAGATCGGCGGTCATCTTGCTGTCCAGTTGTGAAACGGTGACGCTCTGGTTCTGGATCTGGCGATAGAGGACCCAGCCGCCGAATGAGGCCAGGATGGCGACGATGAGGATGGAGGCGATGAGCGTGACCGCGACTCCGGATAGGAGATTGCCGACGGCGCTCTGTTCCCGTGTCTGGCGTTTGATGTTCTGCTCGTATTGCGAGAAGGTGGTGGCGGTGGGATTCATGGTGGCTTGAGATCTGAATTCTCGTGAGGGTTTTTTGGGTGGGGATGAAATGTGGAATTCCGCATCGGAGGCGTCCTCCGCTTCGGGCGCGTGAATTTTGGGCATGCCAGGATTGGCTTGAGGCTGTTCCGGGGATGCGGCGGGTGGCTTCAGTTTGGGATAAGAGGCGTCTTCTTTGCGTGGACCGGCCTTCTTGCCCGATGACTTTGAGAGACCGAAATCGAATTCCATGTCGCCGTTGCCGCCCCGGCGAAAGGACTTCGACGATTTGCTCAGGTCCGGCCTGCTGGGTTCATCGATCGGATCCGGTGTCATGAAGATAATAAATCCTAGGAATCCCTAAGTTTTAGACCAAATCCCCCCGTATGCAAACATCAAACATGAACAAAATTTTGGAATCATCGCATGAGTTTTCTTCATGTTCATTTGTTCCAAACCGGGGAGGGATCTTCTAAACAAATTTACCAGGATTCAGGATGTCCTGGGGATCCAATGTGGCTTTGATTCGACGATGAAGTTCTCGGGTTTCCCTCGTCAAGGCCAGAGGCCACCATCGTTTTTTTGCCAGGCCGATTCCATGTTCTCCGGTAATCACGCCGTTCCATGTAAGAACTTGTTTAAATAATTGATCCAGAGCATGTTCCGATTTTTTTTGCTGCGCGAAATTCCGGTCATCAATCATGAGGTTAACGTGAATATTGCCATCCCCGGCATGGCCGAAGGAGGCAATCTGGATTCCGTGGCGCTTTTGGAGGGATTGGGCAAAGTGAAAGAGGTCCACGAGTCGGCTGCGCGGGACGGTGATGTCCTCGTTCAATTTGCGCAAGCCGGTAGCCTTGAGGGAGTAGGAGAAGGCCCTCCTTAATTCCCAGAGGTGTTCGCAGGATCGTTCGGTATGAGCGGTGTCGAGGCTGAGGGCCCCGGCTTTTTGAATGATGCGGGTGAGTTCCTTCAATTCGGACCGGAGGGAGGCGGGTTTGCCATCCAATTCGACGAGAAGATGGGCGTTTCCGCGAGGGAGTTGGATGGGGTGTTCCCCGTCGTGGGAGGCGACGTAACGTCGGGCAGCGTCCAGGGTGAACCGGTCGGCGACCTCCAGAGCGGAGGGGAGGAAACCGTGTCTAAAAATTTTTTGAACGGCGGCGGCGGCTTGGGCTTCGTTTCGAAAACCGGCGGAGAGACATGCGCGTGAGGAGGGGTGAGGGATGAGTCGCAGGGTGGCCTGGGTGACGGTGCCGAGAAGGCCCTCTGAACCGACAAAAAGTCCGACGAGATCGAATCCGGTTTTATTTTTATGGGTTCGACTCCCTGTCTTTACTATTTCACCGGTGGGCAGGACGACCTCGAGCCCAAGGATGTAGTGTCGGGTGACACCATATTTCAAACAGCGTGGGCCCCCGGCGTTGGTGGCGATGTTCCCTCCGAGGGTGCATTCGCGCAGGCTTGCGGGGTCCGGGGGATAAAAAAGGCCGTGTTTCCGTACGGCGTCCTGGAGGTCGCCGGTGATCACCCCGGGTTCCACGACAGCCACGGAATCCTCCACATGGATTTCGCGGATGCGGTTCATTTTTTCAAGGGAGAGGACGATTCCGCCCCGTACGGGAACGCACCCACCGACATAGCCCTTTCCCGCGCCGCGGATGGTAACGGGCACTCGACGGCGGTTGGCGAAGCGCATTATTGCACTCACCATTTTCGCGTTTCGAGCGAACACCACGGCGTCCGGACGATGGGCGACAAGCCAGGCATCGCTGGAATATTTTTCCCGGGTGAAATCATCTTCCAGGACTGCGCCGGAAGGAAGGAGTCTCTTTAATTTTGAAATCCAGGATGGCATGGGCATGGGGTTGCGAGTGATCCCATTCAACTGCGAATCCTGACAAAGTCAACAGGCGACGTCTTCATCTGGGGGGGGGCAATCTCGGAAAAAAGGGGGTGGTTTTCCCGGGAGGGAAAGAGGAACTAGAAAGATGCATTTAAGGAACATGGAAACACGCCGATGAATTCAGATAAGTGGAATTAGGGGGGAATATGCAAATCTACATCTTTCGAGATCATGTTCAGTCGGGGCCCTTTTCGGAGGCGGAAATCCGCGCTCAATTGACTGCGGGCAGCCTACAGCTTTCCGATCTGGCATGGTCCGAAGGTGTTGCCGAGTGGACGGCCTTGGGTTCCCTGCCGGGATTTGGGTCTGTTCCCGTGGTCGCACCGGTGCCTGCGGCGACCGCGACGGTCACGTTGCCTGTGATGGAAGTTGAAAAACTTCAGTGGTATGAATACGCATGGATCGGATGGCCTCTTGTTCTTCTTTTTCTTGGAGGTGCGATTGGTGGGGCATGTGGGGGGATGGCGGCGGGGCTCAATCACCAGCTTTTTCGAAAAATCCAGCAACCCGTGCTCCGGTATGTGGTCACCGGATCGATTTCTGTGGGGGCGATTCTGGTTTACGTTGTGGTTGCTGGGGCGGTAGTGGCACTTTTTCGAAAATAGGCATCCCGGTTCCCTCTTAACCAGCAGCCGGCTAGCCGTCGGAACGAATCCGGGAAAGGAGAAGGATTTCCTCCGCTGCGCGGTCCGCGGCGTGTCCCAGTTGAAGGAGTTCGCGGATTTCGAGAAATCCCTTTTCCATTTCCTGGCGGGTATCGTGGTTTTGTGCGAGGCGAAGGATCTCCAGGATGGCATTTTCAGGGGTGAAATCGGACTGGATGAGCTCGTGGATGAGCGGACGTTGTAGAAGGATGTTCGGCATGGCGAGCCAGGGGATGCGGATGAGGAGTCGGCCCAACCAGTACGTGGGCCAGGCGACCCGATAGACGAGGCAGATGGGAAGACCGGCAAGGGCGCATTCGAGGGTTGCGGTTCCCGAGCAGACAATCCCGGCGGCAGCGGTGGATTGAAGGGTTCCAGGGGATTCGATTTCGGCGTCTGGATGAGCGGTGCGAACCCATTCTTTTTGCAGATCATTGGCGCAGGCATAGGTCACGCGGAGGCCCTTATCCCGGAGCTTGTGCTCCACGTCGAGGAAGATGGGCATGTGCGCGGCGATTTCACGCTGTCTGCTCCCCGGGAAAAAGGCGATGAGATCTTTTGATCGACCGGAGTTTACGAATGGGATGGACTCGATCAGGGGGTGTCCCACAAAAACGGCTTTCAAGGTGGTCTCCCTGTAGAGGACGGGTTCGAATGGAAAGATGCAAAGCACCAGGTCGAGGTAGCGAGCCATCTTCCATTTTCGCTTTTCGTCCCACGCCCATAGTTGCGGGGAAACATATTGTACAAGGCAGGGGCATTCCGTGGCGGGGTGGCTGTCCCGAACCCGTTTGAGAAGACGCAGATTAAATCCGGGATAGTCGATGCCGATGATTGCCCTGGGGTTTCGCTGACGAATGTGTTCGTGCAGACCTTCCATGGTTTGTTTGAAAAGGCGGTAATGCTTCAGGACCTCTACGATGCCGACGACGGCGAGTTGGGTCACGTCCGCCAGGATTTCCATGCCTTCCTGTTTCATGAGCGGGCCGCCCATTCCGCAGAATGTCAGGCCGGGATCCCGCGCCCTCAGGGCGCGAATGAGCTCGGCACCACGGGAGTCTCCGCTGGCCTCGCCTGCGAGAAGAAAGATTTCGCGGGAATGGGACGTCATGTGGATTCCGCGGCAGGTACAGCCTGCATGGAGTGGCGGATGTAGCGTTTTCCAGGAAGTTGACGGATGGCGCGTTTCATTTCGAGAACCATCAAGGTTGCAGACACGACGGATGGGGGCAGGGCGCATGCGGCCATGATGACATCGATTTCGGTTTCCTCCTGGTGAACGGCCTGAAGGACGATCTGTTCGGTTTCTGTCAGCTGGATGGTGACTCCGGCGCCTTCCGGTGTGGAACCGTGGGGGGCTCGGTTTTGGGGTAGGAGATATTCAAATTCCTCGAGAACATCCTCGATGGTCTGGACGAGTTTGGCCCCGTTTTGGATAAGTTGATGGCAGCCCATCGATTGCGCCTGATCGATGCGTCCGGGGATGGCGAAGACCTGGCGTCCCTGCTCGAGGGCAAAATTGGCAGTGATGAGGGCGCCGCTGTTGATGCCCGCCTCGACGACGAGGCTGCCCAGGGTGATGCCGCTGACGATGCGATTGCGCATGGGAAAGGTTTGGCGATCAGGAGGGCGGGCACAGGGAAACTCGCTGATGACCGCGCCCCCTGCTTCCACGATCTTGTTCGCCAGGTCGCGGCTTTCGGCGCGAGGCAGGTAGTCGAAACCGAATCCGAGCACGGCCACGGTATGTCCCTTTGCCTGCAGGCATCCGTGATGGGCGGAGGTGTCGATGCCAAGCGCGAGCCCGCTGACGATGGAGAGGCCGATGTGGCCCAGCTGATATCCGAAGCGACGGGCGATCTCCTGGCCGTAGTGGGTCGGGTGGCGCATGCCGACGATGGCGAGGGAGTTTTTTTCTCCATGGAGGAGTTGTCCCAGAACGTAGAGGACGAGTGGGGGATCGTGAATTTCGCGGAGATGAAGGGGATAGTCCGGATCATCCTGTGTGAGAATCTTCAGTCCGAGTTTCTCCACCCGTGCAAGCTCGGCTTCCCAGGGAGTGGTCTCTTTCCATGAGGCAATGGAGTTGGCGACCTTGGGGCCGACGCCCTGAACGCTTCGCAGGTCTGAGGCTGAGGCGGAGAGAATGGCCTCGGGGGTGCCAAACCGAGTGACGAGCCGGCGGACTGTCACAGGTCCGACATGATCGACCATGTTGAGAATCAGGCAGGCTTCAGCGCGCGTCATTCATCCCTGAATGCCGTTTGCGGGGCCATTTTCCAAGCCTCGAATATGAAAATTGGCTTTTCTGTTTCTTAAAAATTTGTACGCTGACCTGAGATGCGATTTCGAGTGGTGCTCATTTTGTTTGTTCTTGCCGGAATTGGGGTTTATTTCCTCTACCAGCAGCCTCCCCCAACCCCCAAAGCCGGTTCCCCGGTGGTTTCGCCCCCCGCGTCCGTCAGTCAGGCGCCCGTGACCCCGCCTTCTCCCCCTGTAAAACGTGAGGAGCCGGTTGCTCCGGTGGTTGCGGTTTCGGAAAAGCCTGCGCCTGTGGCCTTGGTTCCCGAGGTCACGACCCGTCTGTCAGAGGAGCGGTTTGGAAACGGAAAACTTCGCGCTGTGGGAATGTTGAAAATGGTGGCGGAAGGTGCCTGGGTGAAGGATGGAACGTGGACCAACTATTGGTCGAATGGTTCGATCAACACGACGGGCGATTACCAGGATGGGGAACAGGTTGGGGCATGGCCGTTCTGGACGGATTCCGGACTTGCACTTGGAACGAATCAGTTTCGCGCGAGGAAGAGTTCTGAAGTGAAGCTCGCATCAGTTGCCCCTCCAAAGCCCGAACCTCTGCGTTCGGCTGCAGGCACCAGGGGGCGGTTGTTTCGGTGCGCGAAGGTGGTGGTCGCGTACGATTTAAAGGCGCCCGATCAAAAGATGGGGTTGTTTCAACCGGGGAGCGAGTTGGAATTAAAAGAGCCTGCGCAGGGCGACAAGGTGGAGGTGGTCTATCGCACGGAGGGAGGGGAAACGATTCGCGCCCTCTGTTTCACGGGGGATGTGGGGCTGGGAGGTTCAACGGCACCGGAGATTTCAGGTTTTGGTTTCAGCAGCACTTATCGTTCGATCGCCGACATGCTCGTGACCAGTAGTGGGGCGGAGGCGGGGGGGACGAGGCTCGAGCGACTCGCTTCGAGCAAATTTGTGCTGATCTATTTTTCGGCACACTGGTGTCCGCCCTGTCGTGCATTCACGCCCGAACTCGTGACCTACTACGAACAGCATCGCGACAAGCCGTTCGAAATTATTTTTGTCAGCAGTGACGAAAGTGCGCAGGACCAGCAGCGCTACATGACGGAGATGGGAATGTCGTGGCTGGCGGTTCGTCATGATCAGATTCCATTTTCATCCCTCCGGTCCATGGGTGGCCCTGGAATTCCATGCCTCGTCCTCCTCGATCAAGATGGCGCTGTGCTTTCCCACAGCTATGTTAATGGGCAGTATGTCGGTCCCCACAAAGTGCTTCATGACCTCGACGAAAAAATCCAGTAGGGCGACGGGATTTTCTTTTGTCAACAGGTCTCTGGGTTAAAAGCGTGTAAATTTAGTTTTTCAGTAAATCGGGATTGACGTGTTGGGCTCATTTTGGTTTGTTTTGGAGCGTTTTGGAGGAGTTTGGATGACTCCTCCATCATCCCCCAAACCCCCATGGCTGAAGCCCGTTATTTTACCGGTGAGTACGAGCATGCGATTGACGCGGTTAATCGCATGACGATTCCTGCCAAGTGGCGAACGGGGGAGAGCGAGGAGTTGTTTGTCTTTGCGCGTGATGAGGGTCGGCTTGCGGTGTTGCCCCGGGCTGAGGTCGAA
This sequence comes from uncultured Verrucomicrobiota bacterium, assembly GCA_964475835.1. GTDB lineage: Bacteria > Verrucomicrobiota > Verrucomicrobiia > JABWAM01 > JABWAM01 > JABDCI01. The sequence continues at coordinate 12,419 of CAYYYL010000009.1, forward strand.
AAAATTCTGAAGGAGATCGATGGGGCGACGGGGATGAGTGCGAACGAGAAGCGGACCTATCGTCAAACGCTGTTCTCGAGTGCGGTGCAGGTCACGTGCGACCGGCAGGGGCGCATCACTCTGGATGCGAAGTCGCTCAAGCATGCGGGGTTGCGGAATGCGGTGGTGTTGGTGGGTGGGGGTGAGCGCTTTGAAATGTGGAGTCCGAAGGCGTGGGAGAAGCGGAAGGCGGAGCTTGCACCCAATCGCAATCAGGCGATGGACCGTTTTGGAATCTAACATCCCATCATGGGACATTTTATGAACAACACAGAACTGGGTCGTTTGCTGAGTGTGAATGGAAGCATCAGGCTCGCCCAGAGCAACGACAGGCACACGAATGTGTCTGTGCTGCATGCCTTGAGGGCGCGTCTGAGCGCGGCGGCGTTGGATGGGTCGACACTGAATCAGCCCGTAAATGTGGAAAATGCCAAGCGGATGAGGGCTTTGGTGGGCGGCATGTCGACGTGGAGAAGTTCGTGATTTTTTCGAAATACGCCAGGTGGATTCGCCGGGCGTGCCTTTTGTTCTTTGAAACAGGTGAGTGAATATCATCAACCGGTCATGCTCCGGGAAGCTCTGGGGCTGCTTACGGATGAAGGGAAGCGCGGCGGTTTTTTTGTGGACGCCACTCTGGGGGGAGGGGGTCACAGCGAAGCGTTGCTTGCGTTGAGGGGGGATATCCGGGTGATCGGACTGGACCAGGATCCGGAGGCGATCGCAACCGCTTCGGCGAGATTGCAGATGTTTGGCGATCGGTTTCGGGGGGTGCGTGTGAATTTTCGTGAGATGGCGACTGTTCTTCCTGCGGAAGAGGTTCGGGGGATTCTCTTCGACGTGGGTGTTTCCTCGCATCAGTTCAACACGCCTGAGCGTGGGTTCAGTTTTCAGAACGATGGTCCACTCAGCATGAAGATGAATCCGGATGCGGAACTCTCAGCCGACCAGATCATCAACGAATGGGATGAGGTCGAGCTTGCGAGAATCTTCTGGGAGTTCGGGGATGAGCGGTTTTCGCGGCGTATTGCGAAGCGCATTGTGGAGCAGAGAAGGATTCGGGCCATCCGGACGACCGGCGATCTTGCGGAGATTGTATTCAGGGCGATCGGTCGGAGGGGAAAAATTCATCCAGCCACACGGGTGTTTCAGGCGTTGAGGATCGTGGTGAACGATGAGCTTGGCAGTCTGGATGGGGGAATGAGAGGGGGGTGGGAAATCCTCCCGCATGGGGGGCGGATGGTGGTGATCAGTTTTCACTCCCTGGAGGACAGGATGGTGAAAAACCAGTTTCGAACATGGGCGAAGGAGGAGGAGGGCGTGCTGCTTGTGAAAAAGCCGCTCGAACCGGGGGAGAGGGAGTGCGGAGAGAATCCGAGGGCGCGGAGCGCAAAGCTCCGGGGGATTGAGAAAAATAAAACAAATCTGAACTAGAAAAAATTTATGGCACGCAATCGCAGACGGGTTGAAGGAGAAGTGACTTTGTCGTGGATCGCCACAAGACTGCTTCTCTTCGTTTTACTGGTCGGTTTCCTGCTGGGGATCACATTCCTGAAGCGTCGCAATCTCAAGCTTGGGGACGAGTTGAGTGCGTTGGATCGTGAGTTGAAGGGGGCGCGTGAAAAAACGTCGAGTCTCGAGGCGCAGCTCGCCCGTTACAAGACGCCCCGCGAACTCGAAACGAAGGTGTCCCGCTGGGGCCTTGGGATGGTGCGTCCCGCCGAGTCGCAGATCCGTCGCCTTCCCGACCCCGAGAACATGATTTCCAGAAGCCGCATGCTTGTGCAGGCGGATACGCCATGACCGTCTGATGATTCCCACCAAATCCCATCGCATCCGCATCCTGATTGTTGCGTTTCCCCTTCTCGCAGGGTTGATTGCGCTGGGATACCGTCTGTACGACCTGCAGGTCGTGCGCCACGCTGAGCTTGCGGAGGCCGTCAATCGAATCCATGAGCGTCGGATCAAGCTTCACGCCCTTCGTGGGATGATCGTGGACTGTAACGAAAACATCCTCGCGCACAGCGTGGTGGTCCGGACCGTGATCATGGATCCCGAGTTGATGCGCGATCAGGATAAGCGTCGTGCCAAAAAGGGGCTTCCACCCCAGTCGCCTGTGACGGTGCAGCTCTTGAGCCAGCATCTGGGGGTGCCGGCGGGGGATATCGAATCGCACCTGAATGATGCGGGGCATTGTGTGGTGATCCGAAAAAAGGTGCCGGAGGAGATTGTTCAACATCTTCGCGAAGCGTTGAAAGTCCAACAGATCAAGGGAGTGTTTTTCGATGATGATCAGATGCGTTTTTATCCCAACGGCCCCTTGATGAGTCATGTGCTGGGGTATGTGAACAGCGAGCAGGTGGGGGTCGATGGGGTGGAGTTTCAACTGCAAAAGGATTTGCAGGGTCAGGATGGATGGCGGCGCATCACCTGTGATCGACGGGGACGCGAGGTGCTCGTCTATCGGGATGAGGATTTTCCGGCCCGCAATGGGTACAATGTGGTGCTGACTCTCGACCAGGCGGTGCAGAATATTGTGGAGCAGGAACTGGATGTGGCGTTCAAAAAGCACTGTCCCGAATCCGCCGTTGTCATCGTGATGCGTCCGGCGACGGGCGAGATTCTGGCGATGTCGAACCGTCCGACGTTCGATCCCAATTCCACGAAAAAAACAATCGATTCCCTGAAGAATCGCGCCGTGGCGGACATGATCGAGCCCGGATCGACCTTCAAGATCGTCACGGTTGCGGCGGCCCTGGATCAACGGCTGGTGGGTCTGAATGATTCGATTTGGTGTGAAAACGGCCGTTTTCTTTATGCGGGACGCTATCTGAGTGATCATGAGCCTTATGGCACCCTGAGTGTTGCCGATGTGTTGGTGAAATCGTCAAACATCGGAGCGGCGAAGATCGCGCTTCTGTTGCAGAACGACAAAATGTTTCAGGCGATTCGGAATTTTGGATTCGGGGAATATTCGTTCGGAGAAAAATCCGGAGAGCGATGGCCGGGTGAAATCCGTGGGGTGGTTCACCCCGTCAGAAACTGGTCCAAGGTTTCCATCACGCGACTGGCCATGGGGCACGAGGTGGGGGTGACGCCCGTTCAGATGACGGCGGCGATGTGTGCCATTGCCAATGGGGGGAATCTGATGCGGCCCCAGATCATCAAGCGTGTGGTGGATCAGAATGGAAATGTGATTCGCGAGTTTTTCCCCCAGGTACGGCGCCGAGTGGTGGATGAGAAGGCGGCCCGGGAGACGATCGAGGCGCTCCGGCAGGTGGTGAGTAAGGCGGGAACGGCTGCCAAGGCGATCATTCCCGGATTCGATGTCGCCGGAAAAACCGGAACCGCCCAAAAGATTGTGAATGGCCAATATGTGCACGACAGCTATGTGTCCTCCTTCGCGGGCTTCTTCCCGGCGGGAAATCCCGAAATCTGCATCTATGTGATGATAAATGATCCCAAGGGGAAGGAATATTATGGCGGCACTGTTGCCGCGCCTGTGTTTCATGACATTGCGGTGCGGGTGGGGTCGTATCTCAATATCAAGCCAACCATGCCGATCGGCCCGGGGCAGGGCGGAACGGGAATCGTCCAGGCGGCCAATCATGGAGGTGGGCGATGAAGCTCAAGGCATTGCTTTCTTCGATTGAACCGTTACAGGTTGTGGGAGAAACGGAGGTGGAGGTTTCTGGGGTCCAGGCGGATTCGCGCCGGATTCGCAAGGGGGACCTTTTCGTAGCTCTTCGTGGGGAGAACTCCGATGGCCACGATCATGTGGGGCAGGCAGTCGAGGCTGGTGCGGTTGCGGTGGTGTGCGAGCGTATTTCAGAAATGTTCTCTTCCGTGGGTCAGATTCGCGTGGCCGATACACGCCATGCGCTTGCCCGGCTCGCATCCACCTTTCACGGACATCCCTCCTCCCAGTTGAGGACCATTGGAATCACGGGCACCAATGGAAAAACCACGACGAGTTATCTTATTGCGAGCATTTTTCAAGCTTCGAAGCTTCCAGCGGGAATCGTGGGAACGATTTCCTACCGTATTGGGAACCGGGAGATCCCTGCGCCGAACACCACCCCGGTGGCGGATCAACTTCAGGAGTTGCTTGGCAAAATGATTCAGTCGGGGATGAAGGCGGTGGTGATGGAGGTGAGCTCCCACGCCCTTGCCCAGCACCGGGTGGACTGCATTGCCTGGGATGCGGGAGTGTTCACGAATTTCACCCAGGACCATCTCGACTATCACACGACGATGGAAGCCTACCTCGAGGCGAAAAAGATTCTTTTTCACCAATTGGGGCGCCTCGGAAAAAAGTCGGTTGCTGTTTTAAACCATGATGACGTCAAGTGTGCGGATTTTCGGAAGGCCCTTGCTCCCGGGTTGCCGGTGGTCTCGTACGGACTGAAGGAAGGGGCGGATGTCCGGGCGACGGAAGTGGAGCATTCCGTGGATGGGTGCCGTTTCACCCTGCAGGCAGGAGGGCGGACGTTGCGAATCGCCACTCCGTTGTGCGGCCGGCATAATGTGTTGAATTGCCTTGCGGCGGCGGCCACGGGGTTTGCTCTCGGCATGGATCTTTCGGTGATTCAGAAGGGGATCGAAGCGGTTCCGTGTGTGCCGGGTCGACTTGAGAGGGTGAGGTATGAGGGGGTGGAGACTTTTGCTGTGTTCGTCGACTATGCTCATACCGATGATGCTCTGCGCAATGTGCTTGGTACTTTGAAGCCCCTGACGCATGGGCGTTTGATCACGGTGTTTGGTTGTGGAGGAAATCGGGATAAAACCAAGCGTCCATTAATGGGGAAGGTTTCCGCCGAATTCTCGGATGAGACGATTCTTACCACAGATAATCCCCGATTTGAGGAACCGGAAGCGATTGTGCGGGATATCGCGGCGGGATTTGGTGCGCGAGGTGGTTGCCAGGTGATTCTTGATCGCCGGGAGGCGATTCGCAGTGCGCTCGGAAAAGCAAGGGCGGGGGATGTTGTTCTTTTGGCGGGTAAGGGGCACGAGGCTTATCAGGAGGTGAAAGGCACGAGATTTCCGTTTGATGATCGCCAGGTCGCCTTGCAGGAGCTTGCTGCCATTTTTGAAACCAGGTCGAAGGAGGATGTGTCATGGAAAAGCTGACGCTATCCCAAATTTCTGAGTACAGCAGAGGGCGTATGCGTGGTGCCGCCGACACCCTGGTTTCGGGGGTTTCGACGGATACGCGAACCATCGAACAGGGTGATCTGTTTGTCGCGCTGCGAGGAGAGCGGTTCAATGGCCATGACTACCTTGAGGAGGCGTTCCGCCGTGGAGCGGTGGCCGCCCTTGTCGAAGAGGCGGAAATGGCGGACCGTCCGACAAGCGCCCCTCTGATCTTTGTGGATGATGTGCTGACCGGTTTGCAGAGCATGGCCCGGAATTATCGCGCGACATTGCAGGTCAAGACGGTCGCCGTGGCGGGGTCCAACGGAAAAACCGGCACCAAGGAGATGGTGGCGGCGGTTCTCGGGGTGAAATTTCCCGTTCTGAAGAATAAGGGGAATTTGAACAATCACATCGGGGTTCCGATCAGCATGTTGCGCCTTGACGGTTCGCACCGCATCGGAGTGTTTGAAGTGGGAACCAATCACCCGGGTGAACTCCTGCAGCTTCTCGAATTGGTGCGGCCGGTTGCGGGAATCATCACGACGATCGGTGAGGAGCATCTGGAATATTTCCACGACCTTGAAGGGGTGGCGAAAGAGGAGGGAACCCTGGCGGAGATTCTGCCGCAGGATGGGTTACTGGTATTGAATGCCGACGATCCGTGGAGTGAATCGATCGCGAGGCGCTCCCGGGCCCCTGTCGCCACATTTGGGCTAGGGGCTGCTGCCCGGTACCGAGCCAGTGATATTTGCCTAAGCATGGCGGGAACGGGGTTCAAGATGACAACGCCAAGGGGAACGGCGGGCGTGACCCTCCGACTGATCGGGCGTCATCAGGTGTCGAACGCCCTTGCGGCGGCTGCGGTGGGTGAATTTTTCGGATTGGAACCGGAGGAGATTCGCGAGGGGCTCGAATCTGTAACGCCTGCGAAGATGCGCATGGAGTGGAAGACCACCCGAAACGGAGTCCTTGTGATCAACGACGCTTACAACGCGAATCCGAGTTCCATGCGGGCGGCCCTGGATGCTTTGCGCGAGATTTCGATTCCCGGAAGACGTGTGGCGGTGCTTGGGGAAATGCGTGAACTCGGGGCGGTGGCGGAATCGTCCCATCGCGCGGTGGGGGTCAAGGCGGCCGAGTGCGGATTGGATATGCTCCTTGTGGTGGGGGAGGGAGCCTCGGGAATCGTGGAGGGTGCCACCCATTCAAACACGAGGCCTCATCGTGTGGAGTTTTTCAAACAGATTGAACCAGCCCGCGAGTTTCTCCAGCGGGAGACCAAAACCGGGGATGCAGTCCTGGTAAAGGCCTCGCGCGGACCTGCTCTCGAGCGAATCCTTGAGGGATGGAACTAAAATTCAGCCATGCTCTACTATCTCAGTTCATTAAGTGAGTTCTGGTCACCCCTCCGGGTGTTCAAATACATTTCGCTCCGCTCGATGATGGCGGCCGTCACGGCGCTTCTCTTTTCGCTCGTGATCGGTCCGTGGATCATTCGCAAACTGATGGAGCTCAAGATCGGTCAGCCGATCCGCACAGCGGAGGAGGTACACCGGCTTGCTGAATTGCACCGGCAGAAGAAGGGGATCCCCACCATGGGGGGGGTCCTGATCATCGCGGCTGTGCTTCTCAGCTCCCTCCTTTGGGCCCGTCCGGACAGCATGTTTGTGGGGCTTTCTCTGGGAGCGCTCGTGCTTCTTGGTGGGGTTGGTTTCATGGACGACTATCTGAAGGTGGTGCGCAAACAGTCGAAGGGGCTGAGTGCAAAACAAAAGCTTGGTGGACAGATCCTGCTGGGGGTCACTGCGGCATTGATCCTCTACTTTCACCCGGATACCCGCGGGACGGCTGGCAAGCTGTTGCTGCCGTTTTATAAATTCCCGGTGATTGAAAACATGGGGTTAGCTTCCCTGGTTCTGGCTTCGCTGGTGATTGTGGGCTCGTCAAATGCCGTGAATCTTACTGACGGCCTGGACGGACTGGCGATTGGGTGCACGATCACCGTGGCGTTTGTCTATGCGGCGATTGCCTATGTGGTTTCGAATGCGAAGTTCGCCGCGTATCTCCAGTTGGATCACATTCCGAATGCGGGTGAGTTGACCGTGGTGTGCTCGGCTCTCCTGGGGGCATCGATGGGATTTCTGTGGTTCAACTGTTATCCCGCCCGGGTGTTCATGGGGGACACGGGATCTCTTGCACTGGGTGGGATTCTCGGGGTCGTCTCCCTTTGTCTGAAACAGGAGTTTCTTCTCGTGGTGGTGGGAGGGGTTTTTGTGATGGAGGCGCTCTCCGTTATTTTGCAAGTCGGCTCGTTCAAGCTGACGGGAAAACGAATTTTTGCCATGGCACCGCTGCATCACCACTTCGAATTGAAGGGATGGAGCGAGACCACGGTTGTGGTGCGTTTTTGGATCATTTCCATTCTTTTTGCCCTCGTTGGACTGAGTTCATTGAAACTGAGATGACCGAGAGGATGGACACGCGTGAAAAGGACAATCCATGCAAGTGAAAGGAAAACATTTTTTGGTGGTCGGGTTTGGCCTGAGTGGCCAGGCCGCGGCCCTGTTGCTGGCCCGAAACGGTGCCAGCGTATTGGTAATCGATGAATCGGAGGACCCATCCATGAAAAGACGCGCACGACGAAAAAAATTCAATACCATCCCCATGCAGTTCGGAGTCAAATCGGCTCCCACGAACCGATTTGATGCCGCCATCCTGAGTCCGGGCATTGATCGCCGGCACGGCCTGGGCTTTTCAATCGCCAACCTGGATATTCCCGTGTTTGGTGAACTCGAACTTGGCTCATGGTTCTGCCAGTGCCCGATCGTGGCCATCACGGGAACCAATGGGAAAACAACCACCACTGAATTGATTGAAAAAGCCATTCGTTCGAATCGTAAAAGAACGGTGGCGGCGGGAAATATTGGACTGCCCCTGGCAGAGGCCTCCTTGAAGAGTGATAAGCTGGACTATCTCGTGGTGGAGGTGAGTTCGTTTCAACTGGAGACGATTGACACCTTTCGGCCGAAGGTGAGTGTTCTTCTGAACATCACTCCGGACCATCTTGACCGGTATCAATCGGTGGAGGAGTATGCCCTGGCAAAGGGGGAGATTTGGAAGAATCAGTGCGGGGATGATGTCACGGTGGTGAATGTTGAGAGTGAGGAATATCTGGCGAAACTCGGCTGTACCTCGCCGGTGCACGCCATCCGGTACAGTATATCCGGCACACCTACGGACCTCTGGTTTGATGGCGAGCGTATTCGCGGTCCGATTGTGGAGCATGCAGGGTTGGATGCCCGGTTAAGCCTGACTCGACTGCGTGGCCCTCATAACGCGGAGAATATCATGGCCACCCTGGCAACGGTGCATGGTCTGGGGCTCAATCTTGCAAAGGCGTGGAAGGCAATCTGTGATTATCAACCCCTTGCGCACCGGCTGCAGACGGTCGGAAACGTCAATGGAGTTGAGTTTGTGAATGACTCCAAGGCGACCAACATCGATGCCATGGAGAAGGCGCTTCAATCCTTTGGCCGGCCGATCGTCCTGATTGCGGGAGGAAAGGACAAGGGGTTCGATTTCAACACGGTGACATCCCTTATCCGCGAAAAAGTAAAGGCATGCGTTTTGATTGGAGAGATGCGCGAGGCGATCCAACAGGCCTGGCAGGGTGCCACATCGTGCATCTTTGCCGATTCCCTGGAGGACGCCGTGAATCAGGCGTCGCGAATGGCGTCATCAGGGGACGTTGTTCTGCTTTCTCCCGGCTGCTCCAGCTATGACATGTTTAAAAACTATGAAGAGCGCGGTGAATTGTTTCAACGCGCGGTAGAAAAACTCGGTGAACCCCAAAAACCATCCATCGCCTGAGGCGATATTCAGAAAGGAACCATCCCATGCAAGAATCCATCGACAGCTCAAACGAAACATCCACTCAAGCAGCTCCTCCTGAAAGAGGGCGTGCCTGGCGTATCGTGGCCATTGTCCTGACCCTTCACGCCGCCCTGCTTGGCAGTGTGGTTCTCATTCAAGGGTGCAGCAAAAGCGACACCGTGGTGAAAAATGATGTTCCCTCGGCGGCGACGACACCCGCTCCTGATTCGACAACCCCGCAGCCGGATACCCTCGCGCAGTCGCAGGGCACCACGGTGCTTCCCGGCAGTGATGCCCTGACCCCGGAGGAACATACCGCGCCTTTGACTCCAACGATGCCTGAGAGTGTGGATCCGTCCCTGGCTGCATCGCCCGCACCGACAACCCCATCCATTGCTCCGATCAGTCCGCAACCGGAGATTCGTCCGGAAATGGCCCCTGTAACGCCCACACCCGAACCCAGTCAGCCGGCGATTGCTTCCACCGAAAAGAAAGCTTCTCCGGTCACGAAATATGTGGTGAAGAAGGGCGATACCCTTGGAAAGATCGCGAAGAGGAACAAGGTTTCGCTCACGGAGCTTGCTGCGGCGAATAAAATGGAGAAAAACGCTGCCTTGAAGATTGGCCAGAAACTGATCCTTCCCGGAAAAACGACAACGGTGGCCAGTGCCGCTCCTTCTGCACCGGCATCCGCCACGGCTTCCACCGGATCCAAGACTCACCTGGTCAAGAGCGGGGAGAGTCCCACTTCGATTGCAAAACTCTATGGCATCTCTGTTCAGACGTTGATGAAGGCGAACCGCATCACGGATCCCCGGAAAATGAGGGTGAACCAGAAGCTGGTGATTCCTGTGGCAAGGGTCGCAGACCTGGCGCCCGCACCGGCGCCGATGCCTGCTCCCCAGCCGAATGCGGATTTGAAGCCTGCGGCATCCGAAGAACCCACGGTAACCGTGGCGGAGGCAAACAAGATCTAGGACCTCATTCACACGAGGGCAGACCTCCCCTCAAATCACGAGTGCGGCATGGGGCGCTCGTGGAGAGGGGGGGGCTGTTTTCAAATCATTTCCCGATTCCTTGACGACTGAACCGCAAACCAAAACTTCCGTAAACCGTTACGTGGCCCTGGTGCTCACGGTCGCCGTCCTTGCACTCACGGGACTGGGGCTGGTGATGATTTCCAGCACCTCGGCTCCCCTAGTGGATGGATCAACCCAGTTGAACCGCCAGTTGATGTGGTTTGTAGCGGGGCTCATTGTGTTCGTTGTGGTGGGTTCGGTGGACTATAAGAAATGGCGGAAGTGGTCATGGATTCTGTTCATCGCCTCGGTCGTGATGCTTTGTCTGGTGTTTGTGCCCGGACTTGGAAAACATGTGAAGGGGGCATCACGCTGGTTGAGTTTTGGCGGCGTTCGCATCCAACCATCCGAGTTTTTACGCCTGGCTGTGGTGCTGTTGCTGGCGCATGGAATGGCGCGAAACCAGTCCCGGATGCGACAGTGGAAAAGAGGTTTTCTGTGGCCGTTCGCCGTCATTCTGGTGCCGCTGATCATTCTCAGGCTCGAACCGGACATGGGCACGATGATATTGATTGCCTTGACCACGTGCGTGATGATGTTTGTGGCTGGGGCGCGGGTGGCTCCCTTGATTGGCGCCGCGAGCCTCGGATCCCTGGCTTTTGTGGGGATGCTCTGGATGCTTCCCGAGCGTCGTGCCCGGATTCTCGCATTTCTGAATCCGGAGTTGCACAAGGAGGGCAAATTTTTTCAGATCTGGCAGGGGATGCTTGCCTTCGGTTCGGGAGGCACCACCGGATTGGGGTTGGGAAATAGCCGCCAGAAAATGTTTTATCTGCCGGAGTCGACGACGGATTCCATCTTTCCCATCATTGGGGAAGAGCTTGGATTTTACGTGGCCCTGGGTGTGGTGATCGCCTACATGGTGATTCTCGTGTGCGGTCTTTGGATCGCGATCCAGTCGAAGGACTTTTTCGGAACGTTGCTCGGTTTTGGGCTGGCGTTTGGACTTTGCATGCAAGCGATGATCAATATTGGAACGGTCACGGGCGCCATTCCACCCAAGGGAATGCCGCTTCCTTTTGTGAGTTATGGAGGATCCAATATTTTGATCAGCTATGTGGCGGTTGGATTTCTCATCAGCATCCACCGGCAGAGTCTCCGGACCAATCGATACTCCGGGGGCATGTTGATCGATGAAGAAACCCCCCAGGTTTGAAGCCTGGATCATCTCCGACAAGACATGAATGTGTTGATTGTGTGTGGTGGGACCGGGGGACATCTTTTCCCGGGCATGGCTGTTGGCGAAGAATTACTTCAACGGCATCATCAGGTTCTTCTGGTTCTTTCGGAAAAGGAGATCGATCGAGTGGCGACGCGTGGGGCCACCGGGTTTCTGGTGCAAAATCTGCCTGCGGTTGGGTGGACGGGGTTGCGTCCTGATCGTGCGTTGCGGTTCGGCTGGCGAATGCTCGTGTCTCTTCGCCGTACCCGTACCATTTTCCGTTCCTTTCAGCCGGACGTGGTGGTGGGGATGGGGGGATTCAGCTCCTTTCCGCCCCTGTTCCTGGCATCGCTTCAGAAGGTTCCGACGTGCATCCATGAGTCAAACGTGATTGCGGGAAAGGCGAACCGCCTGCTTGCCCGGTATGCGAAGGTTGTCGCCGTGGGATTTGAAGCCGCGCGTGAGCAGTTCCCCAAGTCAGAGGTGGTTTGCACGGGGACACCGATTCGAGGTTCGTTGAGGGCGACCGGGAATCGAACTCAGGTGCGACGGCCGGGACGCTTCACGGTGCTGGTGATCGGAGGGAGCCAGGGAGCAAAGGGGTTGAACCGACTGGTGACCGATGCGGCAAGGATGATTTCAGGTGTGGAGATCCACTGGGAGCATGTGACGGGGGTCACCGATGAAGCGGGGGTGCGGGATGCGTATGTGCGCATGGGGGCGGAGGCAAGGGTGCAGGCTTTCTGCCATGAAATGCAGGAGTTGTACGCTTCTGCGGATCTGATCATTGCCCGCTCCGGCGCGGCATCCCTTGCGGAGATAGCCGAGTGGTCGCTTCCCAGTGTGTTGATTCCGTTTCCGTTTGCGGCGGATCAGCACCAGACGGCGAATGCCAGAATATTTCATGACGCCGGTGCCGCGGTTCTGCGGCAGGAAGCGGATTGTGGTCCCCAGTGGCTTGCGAAGGAGATTCAGGACATTTTGACCAACGATTTGCGTCGAAAAAAAATGATCGAAGCGACAAAACCGTTGCGTCACGAGAATGCACACGGAAAACTGGCGGACATGATTGAAGACCTTGCGGGGACAACGGAGGCGTCGCATCCATGATACAACTGACACAGGAGGATCTAGCCCGTCTGCTTTCTGGGGGTGCGAGAAAAGCTCATCTGATCGGGGTTGCCGGAAGTGGGATGAGTGGTCTGGCCAGGTTGCTTGTGCAACGTGGGCATTCGGTGACGGGTTCCGATCTGACTGGGGGGCCGGATCCCGAACCTCTCCGTCATCCTCGAATCCGCCGGTTTCGGGGGCATGCCGTGGATCATGTGGGGGACCCGGATTTTGTCTGTTATTCGTCCGCGATCGCAAATGACAATCCCGAGTTGTTGGAAGCTGAGCGTCGGGGAATACCCATTGTTCGTCGTGCCCGGGCCCTTGCCGCGATCATTCCACCGCAGAAACCCATCGTGGTTTCAGGGACGCATGGAAAGACCACAACCTCCTCGATGATCGCCCACATCCTGACGGTGGCGGGAATGCATCCCTCGTTTTTTGTAGGTTCCTCCGTTCCTGTGCTGGGGACCAATGCAGCGATTGGGACGGGGGATCTTTTTACGGTGGAAGCGGATGAGAGTGATGGTTCGATGAACGAATTCCGACCGGAGGATTTGATTATCCTTAATATTGAAGCCGAGCATCTCGATTTCTATCCCAACCTTGAAGCGATTGAACGGGCGTTTGAAGAGGTGGCCCGGGTGACTTCAGGGAAGGTGATCTATTGCGGGGATGATGCGGGGGCCCGTCGGGTGGGGAAAAAGATGAAGCATGCGGTGTCCTACGGGCTGTCGGACCGCTGCAGCTGGCGCGCAGAGAGGATAGCCTACCGGGAAAATCAAACCGAGTTTGATCTGTTTCACGAAGACATCCATCACGGTCGTGTGGTGTTGACGATTCCGGGGAGGCATAATGTGTCCAATGCGGTTGCAGCCCTTGCGGCGACGTTGCTCCGGGGAGTCGGGTTTGTCAGTGCGGCAAAAGCGTTGGAGGGGTTTCAGGGGGCGAACAGGCGTTTTCAACGGCTTTACGACGGAAATGAATTTGTTGTTGTGGATGACTACGCGCATCATCCCAGCGAGGTGAAGGCAACGATCGAGGCCGCCAGACAGACGGCCCGAAAGCGGGTGGTGGCGGTGTTTCAACCCCACCGGTATTCACGGACCAAGGCTCTGCACAAGGAGTTTTCACGGGCATTTGACGGAGCGGATCGGGTGTTCATCACGGATGTCTATGCTGCAAGCGAAACCCCGATTGCCGGTGTGGATGGCAACCTCATCGCTGCCCATATTCCGGAGACGCAAGGGGCAATCGTTTCGCGAGTGGTGTATGAACCGGATCTCTGGCGCTTAAAGGAGTATGTGGGGAGTGAAGTGAAGCCGGGGGATCTGGTGCTGGTGATGGGGGCGGGTAATATTTATCAGTTGGGACGTCAGCTTGCTGCGGAATTGAAGGTGTATGAGGAGTTGAAGAAGCTCGTGAGCGAAAAGACGGTATTGAGGCGCTACGAATCGATGGCCAAGAGGACATCGATGCGTGTCGGGGGATTCGCTAAATTGTGGGTGGAGCCTGCGAGTGAAGAGGATCTTGCAGCGATTTTGAAATATTGTGCGGCGTCGGGAACTGAAGAGGACCCGGTTCTTGCACGCGTCCGGCACGTCACATTTGTGGGACGAGGATCCAATCTTTTGGTGAGAGACACTGGGATTTCCGGAGTGACGATTCATCTCGGGGCCTTTCATCAGATGGAAGCCCGGGGCGACCGCCTCCATGTCGGGGCGGGAGTCCGTTTAAAGCAGATTGCCATGCAGGCAAAAAAGGACGGGATTGCCGGATTTGAGTTCATGGAGGGGATTCCCGGGAGTCTGGGCGGGGCGCTCTGGATGAATGCGGGAGCCATGGGAAATGCCATTTTTGATGTGGTGGAGAAGGTTCGTTTGATGGATTTGAAAGGGAATATTGTGGAAAAGAAACCTTCGGACCTGGATGTGCGTTATCGCAGCTGCAAGGGATTGGTGGGCAAGGTGGCACTTTCGGCGGTGTTGAAGGGGCATCCCGGCAAGGGCGATGAAATTGCGATGAAACTCAAGTCTTTCGAGCAGAAACGCTGGAAATCACAGCCCGCCGCCCCGAGTGCCGGTTGTATTTTCAAGAACCCTGAAACCATTCCCGCAGGCAAACTCATTGATGAGCTGGGGTTGAAAGGCTTAAACTTTGGAAAGGCTCGTGTATCGGAAGTTCACGGAAACTTTATCGTCAATGACGGGGGTGCGACGGCGAGCGATGTGCTTCATTTGATCACTTTGGTCAAGGATCGTGTTCGTAAGGAACGCGGGATTGAACTTGAAACGGAAGTGATTGTCATCGGAGACGAAAGATGGTGAGGAAAAATAGAGATCGAATGGAAATCAAAAGTCCAAATTCCTTGTTTAAAATCATGGATCCCAAGCGTTATTCCTGGATTTTCGGTTCCTGAAGCCTGAATTCCATTTCCCTTTTTATGATTGATTTCAAGAAGCTGAAAATTGCGGTTTTGATGGGGGGGATATCCGCCGAGCGGGAGGTGTCGTTGCGTAGTGGGGCGGCTGCAGCAGCCGCGTTACGGCCGTTTGGATGCACCATTTACGAGGTGGATGTGAAAAATGCGGATCCCGATCTGCCGGAGGGACTGGATATCGCATTTCTTGCATTGCATGGGAGCGGGGGCGAGGACGGCACTCTTCAGGCGAATCTGGAGAAACGGGGAATAGTGTTTACCGGTTCCGGCTCCGTGGCGAGCCGCCTGGCATTCGACAAGGTAGCTGCCAAGAAAGTGTTCCGTGATGCGGGGCTTCGGGTGGCCAGGGACCTGGTGTTTTCTTCCCGATCCCCAGGGGCCGTAGGGGACAGTGGTTTGGGGTACCCCCGGGTGGTCAAACCCTCCAAGCAGGGTTCGAGCATCGGGATTCATATTGTCCGTTCCCAGGATGAAATGGAGGCGGCGTTAAAGGATGCTGCGGACAAGGATGATGAAATTTTGGTCGAGGAGTTTATCGCAGGACGCGAATTGACGGTGGGGGTTCTTGGAGACAAACCCCTGCCGGTGATCGAGGTGCGCCCGAAGAGTGGATGGTATGACTATGCGAACAAGTACACCAAGGGTGCGACGGAGTACCTTGTTCCGGCCCCCATTGACGAGGGATTGAGGAGGAGGGTGCAGGAGGAGGCGCTCAAGGCACACCGTGTTCTGGGTTGCCGGGATATGTCGCGTTCCGATTTTAGGATCGACCCCGCAAATGAAATTTATATTCTGGAAGTGAATACGATTCCCGGAATGACGGAGACGAGCCTTCTTCCCAAAGCGGCGGCTGAAGCCGGAATTACTTTTCCTCATTTATGTCTTGCTCTTGTCGAGCAAGCTCTCAATCGTGGAAGGGACCTTCAATGAAGCTGTTTCGCAATAAATCGCGCAATCGATTCCATCGACATGATCTGAAGCGTCTGGATTCCCGTCAACGGACCAAGTTTCGCACTCAACGTCAAAGGCGGCTTGCGATCATGGCTGTTTGTATTCTTGCCGGCCTTGGAATCCTGGGATGGGGAGGTTGGATGGCGATGAAAATGGGGCTTCGGACGATGTTTTCCGAAAATCCCACCTATCTGATTACGGATATTGTTGTTCAAAACTCCGGCGAGTTTTTGAAGCAGGATCAAATTCTTGAAATTCTTCGTGTTCGACGGGGACAAAACCTGTTTGCCCTGGATCTGGATCAAATGCGGCGCGATCTCGAATTGCGCTCGGTGGTGGAGAAGGCGGAGATTTCCCGTGGTTTGCCCGGGAGACTTCTGGTTCGGGTGACAGAGAGGGTGCCTGTGGCAAATATCAGCACCGGCAACAAGTCCGCATCTTATCAAATCGACCGCAATGGAGTGATCATGGATCTGGCCGCCTTTCAGAGACGTTCACCCGAGTTGTGGAAGCGGATCGCCTCCCTGCCCGATATTACGGGCGCGCGAGTGACGGAGCTGAAGATCGGAAAGCCCACGACTTCGCCGGAGATTTTTCAGGCACTGGGATTGATCCAGAAGATGGATCATTTGGATTTCGGATCGGCATTGGAGGTGACATCTATCGATGTATCCCGTCGTGGCATGCTGGTGGTGAGCACTTCGGATCAGACGGTGGTGAAAATCGGTCTAACTGATCTAGACGGCCAGCTGCAGAAACTCGCCTCCATTTTCCATGATGTGCGGCGCAGGTCGGAGCATATTTTGACGGCGGACCTCACGGTGAAGCAGGACATTCCCGTCACCACCGCCTTGAACCAACCCTGACAACCTGTTGAAAAACCCCTGTTTCACATGATGTTCTCGAGAAAACCTCCCTTGATCGTGGGTCTGGATATTGGAACGAGTGCGATCAAGATTGCTGTGGGCGAGCGAAGGGCGGATGGCGGTTTAAGCCTGATGGGCAGTCATCGGGTCGAGTCCCGCGGTGTCCGAAAGGGGGAGGTGGTGCATCATGGCGAGGCCAGCACGGCCATCATGCAAGCCGTTCAGGAGGCCGAGGAGGCCCTGAACATGGAGATCGCCGAGGTGGAGCTTGCGTTGACCGGGGGCCATATCGATTCCGCGAATCAAAGGGGCACAGCGACCGTTTCAAGTGAGACCCATGAGATCAGTGAAGAGGACGTGGAGGAAGCGGTGACGAATGCGCGTGCGGGTGTTTTGCTCGCCGATGGCAAAGTGCTGCTTCATGTGATCCGCCAGCAATTTTATGTGGATGGAAAGGATGGCGTAGCCAATCCTGTGGGGCTTCTGGGATCGCGCCTGGAGGCGGATGCCCATTGTATTTATGGGATCGCGACCCGTTTTCAAAACACCCTGAATTGCCTGCACGAACGCCGGGAGACCTCCGTGGATGTGAATAACTGGGTGTTCAGCGGTCTTGCGAGCTCCCTGGCCATCCTCGATCGTCAGGACAAGGACTTGGGCTGTATTGTCCTGGATATGGGTGCCGGTACCACGGAATATGTGGTGTATGTGAAGGGGATGGTTCGTCAGACAGGGGTGCTGCCCATCGGAGGCGATCATCTGGTGAATGATCTTCTCCTGGGGTTGAAATTGCAGAGCCGGCGCCGTGCCGAGGCGATCATGCACGAATATGGCAGTGTCTGGCTTGATCCGACCATTCGCGGGAAAACGATCAAGGTGAAGACAAGCGATCTTCTGGTGGATCGTGAACGCCTGTTTCAACTTGAGCATATTCATCAGATTCTCAACGCCCGGATGGATGAGTTGCTTCGCATCATTCGTGATCGTGTGTTTGCGCAGGGGTTCCATGATCTGGTGGGGGCTGGGGTGTTTTTGACAGGAGGTTGTGCCCGGATTGCAGGTCTGGTGGAATTGACCCAATCGATATTCGAAATGCCCGCAACCCTCGCAGCGCCCCAGGGATTTGACGGGCATGTGGAGCAATTTGCGGAACCGGAGATGTCGACGGTGGTGGGACTGGTGAAATATGGGCAGATCAAAAGGGGCGAAACGGTTTCCCAGCGTGGTATTGGGGCGTATGTGCGCCGTTTTCTCGGACTTTCCGCATGACGGAGCTTTTTTTATATGAGCACGAATTCCTCCCAGCCAAACAAGCATGACAAGCCCGGGGCCGGTCCCCGCCGTTTGTTGGCGGAGAAAAAGGTGCGGATCAAGGTGGTGGGAGTGGGTGGAGCGGGGGTCAATGCGATTGACCGGCTTGTCCTTGATGGATTTGATGAAGTCAGTCTTCTTGCGGTGAACACCGACGCTCAAGCCCTGGCTTCCTCGGTTGTTACCGAGAAACTTCAAATTGGGGAAAATCTGACGCATGGACTCGGAGCCGGTGGTGATCCCCAGGTTGGACGGTTTGCCGCGATGGAGGATGTGGACCTGATCCGTGATTTTGTCGAAGGTTACGATCTTGTTTTTGTTGCGGCAGGTATGGGCGGCGGGACCGGTACGGGTGCGGGACCGATCGTCGCCCGTGCGGCGCGGGAGGAGGGCGCCCTGGTGCTTGCCCTGGTGACCATGCCGTTTACGCATGAGGGAAAGCGACGGATGGAGATTGCGGATGCCGGAATCAAGACCATGCGTGATGCGGCGGATGCGGTGATTTGCATTCCCAATGATAAATTGCTCGCCCTGGCAGATGAGGAGACCAGTGTGTTGGATGCTTTTCGCCCCACAGATGAATTTCTCAGCAATGGGGTCCGCAAAATCTGGCAGATGCTGACGCGGACTGGGTTGATCAATATCGATTTTGCCGATCTCTGTTCCGTCCTGCGGCGTCAGAGCGGGGAGACTTTGTTCGGATTTGGAGAAGGCCACGGGGCGACCAAAGTTGAGACAGCCCTCAAGGGGGCTCTCAGCAGCCCGCTATTGAGCGATTCGGTGGTTCTCTCCAAGGCGGAGAGCGTTTTGGTGGGAGTAACGCACGGCCCGGATTTCACCATGCCCCAATTGAAAAGCCTTCTGGATCAGTTGCATCAGCAGGTTGGACCGAAAGCTGCCTGCAAACAAGGGATTGTGGTGGATGAGAATTTTGCCGATCGTCTGACCGTGGTTGTGATCGCCTCCACGGGTGAAGCCATCACTTCCGAGGCGGCCACGGGGCGTCCCTTGAGAAAGAAACTTTCCGGAACGGAGAAAACTTCGAATGGAGAGGGATCCCCGGATATTCATAAGGAGGTGGATTCGGGGGTGGAATCCGGTGGGGAGCCCCTTCACCGGAAGGGGCATCGCCGCAAACTTACGCATGAAGGGGCGGCCGATCAGCCCCATCAGGAAATCCTGAAGCTGGATGATGCGACCCTGGGGCTATTCGAACGGGGAGAACGGACGGTGGTCAATGGAGAGGACCTGGATCGGCCTACTTTTCTTCGTCGTGGAATAGTTCTTAAAAACGGTTAAGATTCGGCCGATATAGAGACAGGTTCATCCCGGTCGGTTATCACCTCCGCGTTGAACAACTCAACGTATGAAACGCCGAGGCCAAAAGGAATTGGATTTGACAATAGAAATATCCTTTCTGGAAGGATTGCGTCAGCAGTTGCCCAAAGATCCCGAGATTTTAAAAGTCCTTGGAGATGATTACACCCGCACGGGGCGCTGGGAGGATGGATTGCAGATTGATGTAGAGTTAGCACGACTTCTCCCCAGGGACCCCCTTGTACACTATAACTACGCTTGCAGTCTGGCCCTGACCGGAAAGGTCAAGGAAGCGGCGGATGCCCTTCTTCGGGCCATTCAACTGGGCTATCGAGAGTGGGTTTGGATCCGCACGGATCCCGACCTTGAAAATCTCCGGAAAAGCCCGGATTACGAGCGCATCCACCAGGTCATCCAGAGCCAGTCGAAACAAGGTGTCTGAAAGGGGAAGGGTAACCCCTTAGCATTCAACATTCTTATACAATCATGAATCCGAAAAAGCGAAAATATTTTCCAAATTTGCTAAAGTCAGGGTCGTTCACTGGGCTTACGTTCATATCAGAATGGAAGCTATTACCGGAATCATTCAGTCGCTCCAAAGGAAGCGGGTCATACGGCTTATGAGGGGGCGTGAAGCATTGACGGCGGACCAGTTTGGGAGCCGGTTTTTCACCTCGGAAAAGGCGAGGATTGCGGTGAAAGTGAGGGATATTTTGGGGCGTCACTTTCCCATGGATGTATCCCGGATTCATCCGAACGACGAATTGGTTCGGGATTTGAGGATGCCCATGTTGAACACCCTTTCCATTTTTCAGTTCCTCCTCGATATCGAGGAGGAGTTTTGTGTGTTTTTCGACGGGGAGACGGAGGAAACCTTTCGCACGTTGCGTGACGTCGTCGATTTTGTCGCTTCCAAGACGCGCGTCCGTTCGAGTGTCGCCACCATGCCGCTGACCTTGAAGGGGCTCCCTTTGGAAATGCATTTAAATGCCTCCGGATCAGCTCTTAAATCTTAACCCATCCACGACCATGCCAACCCATCGACCCGTCCGAAAAAGCAAATCTTCCAAACGCGAAGTTCCTCTCGAGCTTTACATCAAAGTGATCAGCATTCCTGTCCGTTGCCGGGGAAGTTCGTCCAATGGTGTGACCACTCGAATTCCGATCCATTTCAAACGAGATTAGAGGAGTTCTGTTCCGCTTCCAGCGAACCTGCCATTGGTCTGTCGATATTCCCGGAAAGGAATGGGTGGAATGCTCAGCTTGTGTTACGAGGGCGCCTTGATTCTGGACAATTCCCGCATGCGAAGTATAGTCATTCGACAAGGTTGTAAGCGTTTACCATTCTCCGTTTTGTTTTCATTTCCCCCTTTATGAGCCATTTTCCAAAAGAGTTTGTGTGGGGGGCTGCTGCGGCGTCGTATCAGATTGAGGGGGCGGTGAAGGAGGATGGTCGGGGGGCATCGGTTTGGGATGTGTTTTCTCACATGCCGGGGCAGGTGAAAAATGGGGACAACGGGGATGTGGCTTGTGACCACTATCATCGGTACGGAGAGGATGTTGCCTTGATGAAGGAAATCGGGTTGATGGCGTACCGGTTGTCCCTTTCATGGCCCCGGGTCATACCTGACGGGGCTGGGGTGGTGAATGCAAAGGGACTCGAATTTTACGACCGACTGGTGGACAGGCTTCTTGAAGCGAAGATTGTTCCCTACGTCACGTTGTTTCATTGGGACTATCCCCAGGAGTTGTATTGCCGGGGCGGATGGCTGAGTCCCGAAAGTCCGCAGTGGTTTGCCGATTATGCCAGGGTGGTAGTGGATCGTCTTTCCGACCGTGTGGGGCACTGGATGACTTTGAATGAGCCCCAGGTGTTCGTGGGTTATGGTTATCACAATGGATTTCATGCCCCGGGTTTGCGTTATGGAATGGACCAGGTGCTTAGGGTGGCGCATCACACGCTGCTTGCCCATGGGAAGGCGGTACAGGTGATCCGGGCACATGCGAAAAGGAGGCCCCAGATTGGATTTGCCCCGGTGGGTGTCTGCAGGATGCCGGCCACGGAATCGCGTGAGGACATTGAGGCGGCGCGCAAGGCGATGTTCGATGTTGATGGGGCAAACACCTGGAACAACAGCTGGTGGATGGATCCGATTTTTCTGGGTCACTATCCTGAGGCGGGACTCGAGGCATACCGGGAACATCTTCCTCCGGTGGGTGAAGGCGACATGGTCGTCATTTCCCAGCCACTCGATTTCTTTGGATGCAATATTTACAACGGACAGTTCTACAAGGCTTCGGAGAAGGGATATGAAGAGGTGCCCCATCCCGTGGGTTTTGACACCACGGCGTTCAAGTGGCCTGTCACACCCGAGTGTCTCCACTGGCCCCTCAGGTTTTTTTATGAGCGGTACGGCAAACCGATCTACATCACTGAGAACGGACTTTCTTCGATGGACTGGGTGGCGGTGGATGGGCGTGTCCACGACCCGGCGCGCATCGATTTCCTGACACGTTACCTGCGCGAGTTTTCAAAAGTTCATCAGGCTGGAGTGCCGATCGGCGGTTACTTCCAATGGTCTATTCTTGATAACTTCGAGTGGGCGGAAGGATTTCGGGAGCGCTTCGGATTGATTCATGTCGATTACACGACCCAGAAGCGCACTCTGAAGGATTCGGCGTACTGGTATCGCGACGTCATCAAGACGAACGGCGCGAACCTTTGAACAAGGGGTGCACCCTGCCTGGATTTCCGGGACAGGAATGGACCGCTGGCTCGTCCAAACATCCCAGGATGATCATTTTTTTTCGGCTGTCTGGCGGGGAAAAAGGGGGGTTGGCTTGCCGATCATGGCCCCGGTCTTCAATTGTCGTAGCGGTACGGTTTCCATGACGTGAATGTCAATCGAGCGGAGGGAGGCTTCATTGAGCTGGAGGTCGAGATTTTCCGCGATGGCAGGCATGAAGGGTGAGACCAGCCGGGAAACCCAGGCGGTTGTTTCCGCGAGCAGGTGAAGGACGGTGTCGAGGCGTGAGGCCATTGCGGGGTCCTTGGCAAGTTTCCAGGGGGTGTTTTCATCCACGTAACGGTTGGCGCGTGAAATCAGTTTCCAGATCGCTTCCAGTGCAGGGGCGTAGGCGATGGCATGCATGTGGCGTTGATAGTCAGCGAGGGTGTTGCGGGCGACTTCCATCAAATCCTGATCCGATGGGCTGGTTTCGCCGGCAACCGGGATGATTCCGTTTCGATAACGCTGGATCATTGAGAGCGAGCGATTGGCCAGGTTTCCGAGATCGTTGGCGAGATCGGCGTTGAATCGCTGCAGAAAACGTTCTTCGGTGAAATCCGTATCGGTCGAGAGCTGTAATTCACGGCAGATGAAATAGCGCAGGGCATCCGCCCCGAAGCGGGCGATATAGTCCCGTGGATCGACCACGTTTCCGATCGACTTGCTCATCTTTTCACGGGCCATCAACCACCAGCCGTGTGCCAGAATACGTTCGGGCATTTCGATCCCGACGGCATGCAACAAGGTCGGCCAGTAGACCGTGTGGGTCATCAAAATGTCCTTGGCGATCAGATGAAAGGCTGCTGGCCAGAATTGAGGAAAGCGGTCCGTTCCGTAACCAATGACGGAGATGTAGTTGACGAGGGCATCCACCCAGACGTAGGTGACGTATTCGGGATCGAACGGAATGGGGATGCCCCATGATAGACGTGATTTTGGGCGCGAGATGCAGAGATCCTCGAGGGGGCGTTGCAACCAGCCGAGAACTTCGTTGCGACGATTGGCAGGCTGGATCCATTCGGGATGATCCTGAATGTATTGGATGAGCCACTTTTGGTGACTGCTCATCTTGAAGAAATAATTCTCCTCTTCGATCTCGATCACTTCGCCGAGATGGGATGGAAATTTTCCGTCGACCATTTCCTTTTCCGTGACGAACTGCTCTGCGCTGCGGCTGTACCAGCCCCGATATTTCTTTTTATAAATGGCGCCACACGCCTGAAGTTTCTCGAGGAAAGTTTGAACCACGATTTTGTGACGTTCCTGGGTTGTTCGCACAAAATCGTCGTTTGCAATATTCAACTCCCGCCAGAGCGACAGAAAGTGTTCCGCCATCTCATCGCAATGGGCCTGGGGGGGGACCCCGCGCTTTTCGGCGGCCTGCTGGACCTTCATTCCATGCTCATCCAGGCCTGTGAGAAAAAAACAGGGCCGTCCGAGCATGCGTTGATAACGGGCCTGAACGTCTGCCCACACCGTCGTGGAGGCATGACCGATGTGAGGGCGGTCATTGACGTAGTAGATGGGAGTGGTGATGTAGAACGGTTTGTCCATTTGGGGAAAATTCTAATATGGAAGACGGGAGCTCAGGAAACTATTTTTTATTTCTTATCCGCGACCTCATCGGGTTTATTTGTGAAGAGGATGGCCTGGTAGTTGCCCGTGGATGCGGATCGCATGAGGGGAAGTTGTCGTCCCGTCAACTCCTGGAGTTCAAACCGATATTGTGGACGGGTGAAGACGTACACGGTTTCGGGCCCCTTCAAAAGTTCGACCAGATCGTCACGGGTCAGCTTAGCCTCACCCTGTTTATCCGCTTCGATTTCCCAAAGGGAATCCCCGCCAAATTGGGGGACGATCTCGCGCTGGCGATCCATCAGGTAGAAACTGCTGCTACGGAAGTAGAATTCATACATGGCGACACGCGGACCAGGGCGGAGATAGGCTGCTTTTTTACCTGTAGGGTGAAGTTCTGTCGGGATGGGAACACCCACCAGATTCAGCCCGGCAATGGGCTCTGTCAGTTCCCGCCAGCTTGAGTTGTGACGGAATTCACTTTCAAGGCGGGGGGTGTAGGCGATCGTGATCTGGGTTACAAGAACCGCCATCACCCACCACGCGACAAACCTGCTCCGTGTGGTGAGATGGGTGGAGAGCCGGGTGGTCAGTCCCCAGGCCAAAGCGGAGAGGATGATTCCGCTCAAAATAAGGCCCAACCAGATAAAGCTCATCTCGGGCAGGGTGCGACGGGAAAACACCCAGAGGGCAATGGGCAACAGGGATAAAAGGAGAAAGGTCGCCCCGGTGCCCCATCGGGGAAAGGGGACGGGCTCCTCCATGCAACGTGCAATCCATGTCCCCGTGAGAAGCGCGAGGGGGGGAAGGATGGGGAGAATATACGTGGGAAGCTTGGAGGGAACGGCGCTGTAGATGAACAGCGGAATGAGAAAGCCGCAAAAGAGAAACTGGCTTGCGACGCCGTGAGCCTCCATCTTCCAAATACGCCGGAGATGGTGCCCGATGGCATGGATCACAAGGGCGGTCCATGGCCAGCAGGCCAGGGGCAGAACGGCGAGAAAATACCACCATGCCTTGGATCGTCCCCGTCCCGTGGTCGCCCGGGCTGCGATTTCGCCCTTGAGGTAGAAATCGTAGAGGTCCGGGTTTTCCCGGCAGATCCAGATGAACCATGGAAGGGCAATCAGGGCGACGACGATGATCCCCCACCACCATCCCATCCGGAGGATGGACCCCGGCCTTCTCCGCCAGAGAAGAAAGGGGAGAATGGAGGCGATGGGGATAATGATCCCATAGGGCCCCTTGTCGAAGAACCCGAGTCCAAGGGAGAGATAGAAGCCCAGGAGCCAGTTGCGGGAGACTTCACCTCCGGTCCACCAGCGCCAGAAACAGTAAAGCGCGAGGGTGATGAAGGCGGTGAGCATCATGTCGGGGGTGATCAATCGGCCGCATGCCAGAAAAAGCAGGGAGGTGACGAGTACCAGAGCGGAAATCAATCCTGCACGATCACCGCCCATGCGGCGTCCCATGGCAAAGACGGTGAGGGCGGTGATGAGAGCCGCAGTCGCTGAAGGGAGGCGGGCGGCCCATTCGTTCAGGCCGAAAGTTTGAAGACTTGAGGCGACGCACCAATAAATCCAGGGGGGTTTGGCGTAGTGGGGGACGCCGTTGAGTCGTGGGACGAGCCAGTCACCCGTGACGAGCATTTCACGGCTCATCTCCGTGTAACGACCCTCATCGGGTTCATTCAAGCCCCGGTTTCCCAGTTGCAGGAACAGGGGGGGCACCACTCCCAGGATCAATATCAACAGGACCCACTTTCGCTTCAAGGCGTGCATTCCTCTCCATCTGAACATTGACGCTTTCGACTTACAATCTGTTTGTGTTCCCTCTTCATGTTTTGTCGTGGAAGGAAGGGGCGCGCTTCGGATCCGCTGCATGTCCAAAAATGTTCTTTCAACTTTCGGGGTTCAGCATTCAACTCGTTGCATGTTGAAGTGTGATTTTCACATGCACAGCCTGGAGGATCCGAAGGATGTTCTTCGCCACGATGCGTTTGAGCTCGTGGATCACGCTGCACGACTCGGTTATCAGGTGCTGGCGCTCACGTTGCATGGACGCGTCTATTTCCCACCGCGACTTCAGGAGCATGCCGAATCGGTTGGCATTTTGATGATCCCCGGAATTGAGTGCTACGTGGATCGAAAGGAGGTTCTTCTTTTGGGGGTGAGCGAGGGGGATGTGAAGGGACTTCGAACATTGAAGGATTTGCGGGTCCTGAAAAGGGATTGCGGCGATTCGGTGCTGGTGATCGCTCCCCATCCATTTTATGGTCTTGGACAATGTCTTGGGCGTAAACTAGTGGAATATGCCGATGTGTTCGATGCGGTGGAGCTCTGCCATTTTTATACAAGGTGGTGGAACCCGAATAAAAAGGCGATGCGTGTGGCGCGCGAAATCGGGAAGCCGATGCTCGCATGTTCGGACAGCCATGAACTGGATTGGTTGAGGCATCACTTCTGCCGATTGCAGGCGGAGCCCACGAGGGAGGCTGTCTTTGAAGCGATTCGAAAGGGGCGGATTGAGAATGTGACCCGACCCATGACGGAGGCGGAGATCGTGAAGCGAACCCTCTGGCATGCGTGGCACGCACCTCGAAGTGTGGGACGTCAATGGGGGGTGGTGCCTGCACCCCGATCAAGACGATCCTGATACGGTAAACCAGTTATCGAGATCTTTAACGCGAAGTTCGTCGAGTTGCTGTACGATCCGATCCGTGTCCTTCAAGGTTGTTGCCGCGTGGGTGGTGGCCACGCCCACCACTTTCATTCCCGCATTTCGTGCGGCCTGGATCCCCACCTGGGCGTCCTCAAAGACCACACACCGGGCGGGATCGACATCGAGTTTGCGGGCGGCTTTCAAAAAAACATCTGGATGAGGCTTGCCCTGCTCCACGTCCTCGGCCGTGACCATGGCGGCAAAGTCATTTTGCAATCCGATAAGATTCAGGGTGGCGTCAATGTTGGCGAGGTGGGTGGATGAACCGACGGCACAGGGAATGTCGGCCTTGTGGAGTCGATCAAGCCAGGTTCGGACGCCGGGGAGCGCTTCGATCCCCACTTCCCTGAGGATGTCGCGGTAAAGCTCTTCCTTTCGCAGAGAGAGCCGACGGATTTCGGTGGGATCACGGGTCCATTGGAGGAGATCGGGAATGATCTTTTCATTCTTCATACCGAAGCCTCGCTTGAAGTGATCCCGGGGGAGGGGAAGATTTTCCTGGGAGGCAAGGCGTTCCCAGCTGCGTTCGTGGTGGACGGCGGAGTTGATGATAACCCCGTCCCAGTCAAAAATGGCGGCCCAAGGTGCGGTCATGAACGGAAAGAATAGACCACAAAAAGGTTCAAACAACAGAAGGTTTTGTCTTTCCCCATGATTACAATTTAAGTTTGGGAACTTCCATTTGGAGAAAATCGATGAATTTTTGCTGGGCCTTGGAGAAAATTTTCTGTTTTCGGCGGATGAGCAGGACCTGGCGGATCAGGGGGGGGATGTCTGTCGGGCTCAACGCAACCAGTTTGCCCTCTGCGATCTCTTCACGGGCGGCGGTGTGAGGGATGATTGTGAAGCCAAGCCCGCGTTCCACCATGCGTTTGACGCCATCGATGCTGTCGAGTTGCAAACGGATCTGCGGCGTGGCGCCGATCTGACGAAAAATGGAAAGGACGTAGTTCTGCCAGCTCCGCCATGTTCCCAACTGGATGAGAGGCTCCTTGGCCAGTTCGGCGAAAGTGATTCGCCGGCGCCGGGCCAGGGGATGGCTGGCATGAACAAACGGCCCGATTTTGTCCTCAAAAAGGGGAAGGATCGAAAATTCCGACGTGGGTACGTGGGAACCGACAATTCCCACATCCACCTGATTGTTATTCACCAGTTCACGAATTTCATCACCGCCCGCCGTTCGGAGATGGACCTTGATGTTGGGATGGGTGACCTGGAATTTGTACAAAAGCTCGGGAAGTACGTAAACCGTGCTCGATCCAATGGCGGCGACGGTCAGGGTGCCCCGCTCGCCCGAATGGATGTTCTCCAGGGCATGACGGGAGTCCTCAACCGTCGACAAAATACGTTCCGCAAAAGGAAGGAGCGTTTCCCCGGCAAGGGTCAGGGCGACCCGACGCCCATCGAGCTCGAATAATTTTTGCCCCATCTCCTCTTGCAAAAGCTTCAATTGATGTGAGACGGTGGGTTGGGTCAATCCAAGCGATTCCGCGGCCCGGGTGTAGCTTTTCAACTCCGCGGCCCGCTTGAAGGTAATAAGTTGACGAATTTCCATAAATAGAAAAAATTTATGGATAATATTAAAACTATTTATTGGATTTATCAAATGGAATTCAGTACGTTGATGAGTCAAATCCACTGAGCAAGAATCATGTCGCAAACCACGTTGAGTCAGGCTGTTAGGGAGGGCGCCCAAGCGTCTTCGAGGGTGAATGATGTTGTCATTCAAATTGCTACGTCCAATGGGTCGGGCAGTCAGTCTGCCAACGCCATTTTATTGAGGTCCATTTTTCAGATGGGGGTGCCGGTGAGCGGGAAAAATATTTTCCCCTCTAACATTCAGGGTTTGCCGACCTGGTATACGATTCGGGCGAACAAAGATGGTTGGGTGGCACGGCGCAAAGAGATTGATGTCCTGGTGGCGATGAATGTGGAGTCTGTTCAGGAGGATATCCGCGAGCTTCGACCCGGGGGAATGGTGATTTTGAATTCGGAGTTGAAGCAGTATCTGAATCGAAGTGACATCACCGCGCACATTGTACCCTTTAATGAGCTGGTGGTTCAGGTGTGTCCGGAGGTGAAGCTTCGCAAGCTGGTGACGAACATGATTTATGTGGGGGTGGTGGGCCATCTCCTATCGATGGATCTGGCGGAAATCCAGAAGGCAATCGATAAGCAGTTCCGGAGCAAACCCAAGGCGGCCGAATTGAATCGAAGTGCCGCAGTGGCGGGGTACAACTGGGCATCCGAGCATCTTGTTCAGACGCGTGAGTATGTGATTGAAAGGATGGATGCGTCTCCTGATCGGATTCTCATTGATGGGAACCAGGCATCTGCCCTTGGATTTCTTTATGGCGGCATCACAGTGGTGGGATGGTATCCGATCACTCCCAGCAGCAGTGTGTGTGAAAACCTCATCGATCTGCTGGGGAAATACCGGCATGATCCCGAGACCGGCAAGGCGACGTATGCGGTGGTCCAGGGTGAGGATGAAATTGCTTCGATGGGTTTTGTGATGGGTGCGGGCTGGGCTGGGGCGCGTTCGATGACCGCCACTTCGGGTCCTGGCATCTCCCTGATGGCGGAACTGGCTGGCCTTTGCTATTTTGCCGAGATTCCGGCGGTCATTACGGATGTGCAACGCATGGGGCCGAGCACCGGGCTTCCTACGCGTACGTGTCAGGGGGACATTCTGAAGGCTTACTTTCTTTCCCATGGGGATTGCCGGCATATCCTTCTGATTCCTGGATCGGTGGGCGAGGCTTATGAATTTGCCCTGGAATCCCTGAATCTTGCGGAGCGTTTCCAGACCCTGGTCTTTTTGATGACCGATCTGGATCTTGGGATGAACAACTGGATGTCGGATCAATTCAAGTATCCTTCCAAGCCGATCGATCGTGGTAAGGTGCTTTCCGCTGAGGATCTGGATCGACTCAAGGTGTTCGAACGCTACCGGGATGTGGATGGGGATGGAATTCCCTACCGCACTCGTCCTGGAACCAAGCATCCTCTTGCAGCGTATTTTACACGCGGTACGGGACATACTCCTGCGGCAACTTACAGTGAGAAGGCGGACAACTGGCAGGAGAACATGGACCGGTTGACCAGGAAATTCAACACTGCCCGGCAGGTAGTGCCGCAGCCGGTGCTCGAAAAGGCGTCGGACAGTGATGTTGGCATTCTGGCCTATGGAAGTAGCGATGTGGCGGTCAAGGAATCGCTTGCCCAACTTGAGGCTGAGGCGGGTTTGAAGGCCGCTTATCTTCGTGTGCGTGCCCTTCCGGTGAATGGGGATGTGCGCAAATTCATTGAAGCGCGTCGTGTGGTCTATGTGGTGGAGCAGAACCGTGATGCCCAGATGGCTTCCATTCTTCGGATGGAATATCCCGATCTTGCTCCGAAAATCCGTTCCATCCTCCACTATGACGGCATGCCTCTGGATGCACGAACGGTGACGGAAAGTCTTCTCCAGGCTGAAAAATCCAAATCCTTTTCATCATGAGTACTGCCATCGAACCCGTTTCCCCCGCGGCGCCCAAGGCCCCGGCTTTGAATCGTGCCGGACAGCCCCTTGCCGCCTACAAAGGCGTCACCTCCACCCTCTGTTCCGGATGTGGACACGACGCTATCACGAACCAGATCATCAAAGCTGGATTCGAACTCGATCTTGAGATGCACCGGGTGGCGAAGTTGAGTGGCATTGGCTGCTCGAGCAAGACGACCGCTTATTTTTTGGGACAATCCCATGGGTTCAACACGGTGCATGGTCGAATGGCGGCGGTGGCGACAGGGGTTCACCTGGCGAATCGTACGCTATTGAATATTGGTGTGAGTGGGGATGGCGACACGGCTTCCATTGGTCTGGGCCAGTTCCTGCACATGGTCCGCCGCAATGTTCGTGTCTGCTACATTATTGAGAACAACGGCGTCTACGGATTGACGAAAGGCCAGTTCTCGGCCACAGCGGACAAGGGGTCCGTGCAGAAGAAGGGGACGGAAAACGACATGACCCCGATTGATTGCTGTGCTCTAGCGATTGAAATGGGGGCGAGTTTTGTGGCGCGATCCTTTTCAGGTGACATGAAGCAGCTTCTCGCGCTGATCAAGGCGGGCATGATGCATTCCGGCGCCGCGATCATCGATGTGGTGTCCCCATGCGTCACCTTCAACAATCATGAAGGCTCCACCAAGAGTTATAAATTTGCAAAGGAGCATGAGGAGCAACTCCATGAAATTGGATTCGTTCCCCATCATGAGCCCATCTCCGCGGAATACCCCGAGGGTACGACCAAGTCGATTGATTTGCCGGATGGATCAAAGATCGTGCTCAAGAAATTGCATCGGGATTATGATCCCTCCGACCGGAATAATGCGTTGAAACTTTTGTCCGAGGCCCGTGATCAGCGTCTTTTTTTGACGGGATTGATTTACCATCGTGCAGGGGGTGAACCGAATCTGGTCGAGCAAAAGAATCTTGTGGAAGATCCTTTGGCGACCCTTCCGGAATCCAAGACCCGTCCCTCTCCAGAAGTTCTTCAGAAGATCATGGATTCCCTGAAGTAGTCCTTCGTCGCAAATGGAGGCGAATCTTTTTGTATTCGGTGGCGGCGACGAACCGCCCTCCTTCTGTTGGGCATAGTTGCTAACGTCGTCGTTTGAATAGGACTCCGGCAAGCCCGGCGCCAAGGATTAAAAGGGTGGCAGGTTCAGGCACGCCATAGGGGATGAGCATGCCGTTTCCGACTAGGTCATAGACGGATCGGCCAAGATAGGCGTTGGCTGCGAGATTGGCGTCATAGTAGACATTGATGTCCGTGAAGAGATTGTTGGTATTGGCGAGGGCTCCGAGGTCGAGAGCCCCAACATAGAGAGCATTGTTGACCGCTCCCGTGACGCGCAAGGTGTCACCCGCGCCAGCAAGGATGAGGGTGCCAAAGGCAAAATTGTTGGTCACATCACTGAGGGTGACAATTCCATTGGTTCCCCGGTCGAGAGCGGAACTTCCTGTCAGATCAAGAAAATGGGGTCCTCCAAAATTGGTGAAAAGCACGGTGGCGCCCGACATATTGAAGAGATTACTCTGGGTGGACTGGATGGAGAGATTGCGTTCGAATTGATAGAGATCGCCTGCGGTAGCCTGAATGTAACCGGAGGGGGTGATAAGGACATTGGTGGTGAAGATGTTGGTTGAAGGATCGCTGAGATAGGCGCTATCGAGGGTGACGGGTCCCTCGTACGTGACGCGGCTGTTGAAGACATTTACTGTACCCTGGTTTGTGAAGACTCCGGAGACAGTTGCAACGGTGTTCGAAATGGAAAGGATTCCGCCGGACCCCATGGTGAAGGACGTGCTTTGCCAGCGTGTGGACCCATTAAAGAGGGTGAGATGCTGGTAGAGGCCCCCGGTATTGGTGCCGAAGGTATAGGACGGTGTCGGGGTGTTGGTGGAGAAATTGAGGAGGAAGGTGTTGTTTCCCTGGAAGGTGATGTTGGAAATCTGAGTGTTGAAGATATCGGCAGCGGAGACATTACGGTAGGAAACCGTTCCGTTGGTGAGAATGATGGAGTTCAGGGTGTTGGTGGTGATGACCGGGCTCGCTGTGGTGAATTGGAAAATCCCGTTGTCATTGGTGATGACACCTGTTCCTGCAAGTCCACTGATCATGCCTGTGGATTCGAGAATGGCACCCTGGGCAATCACCACGGTTCCTGTACCCAAAGTCACGTTATTGGTACCTACATCGAGCATTCCCGAAAGTTGGAGAAGGCTGTTTGTCCCGTTGAGCAGGATGGTTCCAGCGCCCCGCCCTGAGTTTCCCACTTTGACGTTCACGGCATAGACCGTTCCCCCGTTGGAAATCTGGAGGATATTATCCCGACCATTGTCACCCACGATGAGATCGAAGGCGTTGCTCCAGATGGAGCCTGAATCCGCAACGTAGGCCCAATTGCTGGCGGTTGTCGTGAAGCCAACATATCCCGTGGTGTTTTCAAGGTAGCCTCCCCCTTGAACAAACAACTGATTCGTCGAGGAGCTGGTTCCCAACTTTAAAAGCCCTGTATTCCTCCAAATGGACCCGGTGCCATAAACCGAGACGACATTTCTTGCAGAAGCGCCTCCGCCCCCTTGAGAGCCCACGAGAATATCCTGACCAAATGCGAGGGCGCCATTGGTGACGGAAAACCGTGAAGAACTGGAACCTGTTCCTCCCGAATTCGTTCCCACCAGGAGGCTTGCCGTGTTGCTAAAGATGGATCCTGGATCGGTCACGATAATTTCATTCCCAGCCCCCCCAACCCCAATGAGGGTGTTTCCAATGGCAACCACTTGTCCTCCATTGGTAATCAATAATTTATTGGCGCCGCCCTGGCTTCCCACGGTCAATTGTCCCCGATTGAACCATAGGGATTGGGCGCCCGCGACCACTGTCGTGTGGGAGGATGAAAAAGTGAGTCCCATCCGGCCATTCCGGTCATAAACCTTGGCCCCGTTGGTAATAAACATGCTGCTTCCGCTTCCATCACTGACATTGGTCCCGATCAAAATATCAAAGGCATTGGTCCAAACCGTGTTTGGTCCTGAAACAACAATTCGAAGGGTGTTATTGTTTTCAGAATTAGCCCCAAGCACCACATGCCCGGGCGTTTCGAAGTAGCTGGTGCCTCCGAGGAATGTGAGTGCGACGTTTTGAAATGAAACGGTTCCGAGGAGGAAACTATTGGATTGAACCACGGTCGCACCGTTTTTGATGGTCAAGGTGCCGTAATTGGGATTGAAAGTGGAGTTTGTGAACGAAGCGCCATTGTTGGTTACCAGCAGGTTGTCCACTACAAGGGTGCCACCCCGCATGGTCAAAGTCCCGTTCCCAGTTTCCCCAACGACGAGCGTGGCATTTCCGTTACCATTGGTGACGTAAAGCGTGCCGGACGAGGCAACCACGGCGCTCGTGCTGTTGACAAGATGTCCTACTGAATAGGTGTTGGTCAGGAGCCAGGATACGGACCCGATGGACTGTGTCATGGTGCCCAGAGTGGCACTATAATAAGCATTTGCGTTGGTCCGGTTGACGGACCAGGACACGAGGGCGGTGACATCATTGGTGAAATGGACATTATCGGTGGACTGGGGCGGGGCGTTGACGACAAGTCCGTTGGTGAACCAGTTTGCACCATTGGTAAAATTTCCAGAGACCAGATTGGTCCAGTAGAAGTCGTCCCCTTGGGTTGGAATGCTTTGCACTAGGAAAAGGACAAAAAACAGAGCCTTGAACCGCGATTTCTCCATGGGGCAACGTTTGGAGGGGGGCGAAGACATGGGTTAATCGGGGGCCTCTTTTTCTCCAATGGATGGAAAAAAGGGGAACAGGCCAATGGGGGGTAGATAAAATTAAGGGAGAAAACCAAGGAGGGCAAGTGCTGGGATTTGAGTCCTGGCCCATGATTTGCCTTGATTCCTGGCCCCAAAGATTTATTTTGACCTCTCGCTTTAGGATGGGGTCGTAGCTCAGTTGGTAGAGCACCACAATGGCATTGTGGGGGTCAGGGGTTCGAATCCCCTCGGCTCCACCATCCTCAAATTGCGGAAGACTGGATGCAGGGCGAAGGATGCGCTTCGAAGCCCGAAGGGCGGAGTAGGGCTGTTTATTCAGTCCAGGTCAAACAGAAGCGCTTCAGAGGGGGCAGAAGCGCGAAACAAAAGGTGCGTTTCATCACCTACAGAGGCACCATCGCCTACCTTCAATTTCTCGCCGTTGATTTCGAGTTCACCCCGCGTGATCTGAATCCACGCATGTCGCCCGGATTTCAGGGGGTAGCGTAATTGGCTGGATGGCTCCATCGAAATCAGGCTCAATTCCATATCCTGACGAATGGGGATGGAGTTGGCGCGCCCCGAGGGGGATGCGATGAGGGTAAGGGCTGTAGAGTTTTCCGTGGGTCGGATCTTCCGTTTTTCATAACGCGGGGGGAGTCCCTTTCGATCCGGTTTGATCCATATTTGCAACAGATGGACCGGGTCTTTCTGGGACGGATTGAATTCGCTGTGCAACACTCCGCTCCCTGCACTCATGTATTGAAATTCGCCAGGGAGAATCTGCTCTCCATGGCCCATGCTGTCCTTGTGCTCTAGAGCGCCTTCGAGAATATAGGTAATGATTTCCATATCCCGATGGGGATGTGTGTCGAACCCCATACCCGGCGCCACGCGGTCCTCATTGATCACGCGTAGGGCGCGAAAACCCATGTGATGGGGATCGTAATAATCTGCGAATGAAAATGTATGACGAGCATCCAGCCATCCGTGGTTGGCATGACCCCGATCCTTGCTTTTGCGAATGACGATCATGGGAAAGAATAGCGATTGGGAAAGATAAATCAAATTGCAGTTGACGGGTCAGTGGGTGGGGGTATGATGAGTGGCTCATTGGACAAACCGCGGGGTGGAGCAGCCTGGTAGCTCGTCAGGCTCATAACCTGAAGGTCCTGGGTTCGAATCCCAGCCCCGCAACCAATGGATGAGGTATTTGTGGCCAGTAGATGCCTTGATCCGACGTCGACTTTCTTTTGTTGGTTGGAAAAATTTTGTTTTTTCGCGCTGTTTTTGCATCTCATTCGTCTATTGTTCTGAAGGTTGAAAAGGCCTTCACAAACGATGAGATTGATTTCTGATAAATTTCTGAAAAAGGGTGATGGGTGCCGCGCTTATGGGGCCTGACGCACGTTCTGTTATCCAAAGGGCTTTGCGTGGGGATCGGGATGCTTTTGAAATGCTCATCCGCACCTACAGTCGACTTGTGTATGCCCACGTGTATTCGATTCTGCCCCGGCCAGGGGAGGCGGAGGATATCGTTCAGGAAACGTTCCTCAAGGCGTATCGCTCCCTTCGGCGGGTAAAGGACCCTGAAAAATTTCCGTCATGGATCTGCTCCATTGCCCGCAATCTGGCGAAGGATTCATTGAAGCGGCACAAACCCGTCTCCCTTCCGGACGGTATGGAGGAAATCGAGGATGACATGGTTGAAAAACCGGATTGTCAGCTTGAGGGTCTCGAATTAAAGGAACGCATTCATCGTTCGCTTTCCGAGCTTCCGGAGCATCATCGCCTTGCCGTCACCCTCCGCTATCTGGAGGGGATGGATTGCCGTGGGATTGAACAGTCCATGGGAATCACCAATGGTAAGTTGAGGGGCATTCTGGGGCGCGCAATGGAAACGCTTCGGACATCGTTGCAACCCGTTATTTTTCCGGTCGACTCCTAAATTTATGTCCGATATTCACACACAGATCGAAGACTGGATGGCTGCGGCCCTCATGGATGGGCTTTCGGGCACGGAACGCCGCCAGTTCGATCACCATCTCTCCGGCTGTGCAGCATGCAGCCAACTTTTCAAGGAGGAGCAAATGCTTTCCACGACAGTTGAACAGGCGCTTGCCGAGGATCGTCCCGGGAAACGTTTTGAGGATCGCATGGTGACCGGCTTTCGAAAGCGACTGACCCGTCGTGAGTCCGCCATCGAATCATGGGTTCGGAGATTCCGACAAATGCGTTTCTCCAGGTGGGGTGCGGTCCTGGCAACATTGGTGCTTCTTTTCGCGTTCGGTGGGCTTTTAACATCCGTGTCCGGCCATCGACGGGATTGGGCGCTGCAAAATCAGCCAGACCAGCGGCTGAAATTGCCGGAGGAAAACGCAGGGCTGTTGGCGGACATGGAACCCGTGGTCTCAGGGAGGAAATCTGAACTCAACGGACTGGATGCCTCGAAAGGATTTCAGTTCCCACTTCAGGAATCACGTAAAACAGAGGGTTTTGCTGGTCTCGCTGGGGACGAGGTTCCGGAAGAGGGGACGAAACAGAAGGATTCTGATGGGGAAACAATGGCGGCGAGTTCCCCTGAAGCACTTTCGTCAGGCGGGGTGGGAGGAGCGACATTGGCGGTTTCAGAATCTCCTGCCCAGGAGATTTCCACGGGGACGCCTGATGCCCGGAAATTGATTCGCAACGCCAGTCTCGAGCTTGAGATTCTCAACTTCGGAGCCGCGGTCGAAAAACTGATCCGAATCGCCCGGGATGAAAACGGTTTTGTGGCCACCAGCCGGTCGGAACGAAGGCCCAACGGCAGGATGCGTGGCGAGGTCGTTTTGAAGGTGGATTACCAGCATCTGGACAGTGCCTTGATGAAATTGCGCGCGGTGGGGGACGTCAAAAGTCAGGAACTGACGACGGAGGACGTCACGAAATCCTATGCGGACACGGATGCGAGGCTCCGCAATTCCCAGCGGCTGGAGGCGAGGCTTCTCGACATGCTCGACAAGGCGAAGGGGAAGGTGAGCGAATTGCTTGAGGTGGAGAAGGAGCTTTCCCGCGTGCGCGGGGAGATCGAGCAGATGCAGGGGCAGCTCAAGATGTATGACCATCTGGTGCAGTTTGCGACGGTGACGGTTCGCCTGACAGAAAAGGATCTGGAGGAACCGGCGACCTTTCTCTTGAAAGAGCAGGTGCGTCTTGCCGTGGCATCGTCCGATGTGGAGACGTCATTTCAGGAGGCAAAAAATGTGGCCGAGGATTTGAAGGCTCAAATTCTGCATGCAAATCTGAGTCGATCCAATGCTGATCAGATTTCTGCGACCTTGCAGGTCCTGGTCGGTCCGGAATTATCGGATGAACTCGTTCAGCGCTTCAAAAAAATGGGGCGCATTCAAAGTCTGGTATCCGAGAACCAACGGGTGGCCCAGGATGGTACGGGAACCTCCGAAAAGGCGCGGGTCGAAAAGGACAAGGTGCAGATTGATCTCACTTTGATCGATGATGGAGCTCCGGTGCAATCGACGGAGATCTCCATTTTGACGCGGAAGGTGGAGGGACAGGTAAGCCTTGTGAAAAAGATGGTGGATGACGCGGGCGCCGAGGTGAGACATTCCACGTTTCAGCACATGCCAAATGGACAAGAGACCGCAGATCTGACGATTCGCCTGCCGATGAACCGGGGCATGGTTTTGATGGAAGATCTTAAAAAACTGGGAATCGTTAAAAGCTTCAGCGTTCAGCGTCAGGAACGGGATGGCCCTGCGGGGGAGGATGAGCCTTCGGAGATCCATCTCCAGCTCTACAGCGAAGCGGACATAGTTTCGTCTGAAACGGGAATTCTCCCGACATTCAAACGAACCTGCTCCCAGGGGATGGAAGTTCTCATGTGGAGCATTCGCACACTCGGAGTGGCGGTGGCGTTCCTTCTGCCCTGGCTTACGGTGGGTTTGTTTGCCTGGGGTGGAGTTCGATTTTTTCGCAGACGAAAAAAGTTATAGGGGCGGGTTATGACTGCCGATGAAATTAAGAACGAGGTTTGTCAGGGGAGGAAGGAGCGGAGCTGCAGTCGCAATTTCCGCACCTGGATTTTTTTCGTGTGGATTTCCACACAAGCCAGCCGCCGGCGAAAAGGGCCACGGCTATCACGGTGAGAGTCTGGAGATCAGGCATGTCTTACATTGAGCGGAAAATCCGTGGTTTTCAACTAAACCCGATCGCCTTTCCCACTTGCCAAACCACGAAACTTGCGAGCCACGCGAGGCCGGTCATGTAGGCCACCTGGAAGAGAGCCCATTTCCAGCCATTGGTCTCCCGTTTCACCGTCGCAATGGTGCTCATGCACTGCATTGCCAGGACGTAAAACACCATCAAACTGACGGCTCGGAGGGGCGTGAAAAAGGGCTGACCGGTTTGAGGATCTTTTTCCTCCCTTAAGCGTTTTTGCAGGTCGGCAGTCTCCTCTGTGTCCTCGATGGTGATTCCGTAGATTGTGCCCATGGAGCTGACAAAGACTTCGCGGGCGGCAAAGCTGCTGATGATGGCGATGCCGATCTTCCAGTCGAATCCGAGAGGTTTCAACACCGGTTCGATGGCGCGTCCAAGTTGTCCTGCATAACTCTCCCGGATCTGCTCTTCGGGGGATGCGTCCCTTCTCGTCGGATAACTTGCCAGGGCCCAAAGAACAATGGAGATGGCGAGAATGTAGGTCCCGGCATTTTTCACAAAGATCCAGCCGCGCTGCCACATGGTTTGCGCTACGGTGAGAATTTTTGGAATACGGTAGGGGGGGAGTTCCAAAATTAGTGTGGGGGTTTCTCCTCGAATAATGGTTTTTTTAAACAGACCCGCCATGGCGATGGCGGCCACGACTCCAAACACAACCATGCAGAAAATGACGAGCGCAGGCAGGGGAATCACCTTCAAGACTTTGATGTTGGGGATGAACGCTCCTGCGAGAAGAAAATAGACGGGCCACCGTGCGGAACAGCACATCAAGGGAGCGACGAGAATGGTGACCAGGCGGTCCTTGGCGTTCTCAATGGTGCGGGCGCCCATGACGCCGGGAATAGCGCAAGCGAAACTGGAGAGGAGGGGGATGAACGCCTTTCCGTGCAGGCCGACTCGGCCCATGACGCGGTCCATGATGAATGCGGCCCGGGCCATATATCCGGTGTCCTCCAGGATCGAGATGAAGAAAAAGAGGAGCAGGATCTGAGGAAGGAACACGAGCACGCTTCCCATGCCGGCGAGAATTCCCTGGGTGATGAGATTCTGAAGGGGTCCTTCCGGAAGAAGATGGGTGACGCGGGTTGCGAGCCAGCCGAAAAAGTTTTGAATCCAGTCCATGGGCCATTGGGCCACATTGAAAATCGTGACGAACATTCCCAGGAGCAGGAGCATGAGTGCCGCAGGACCCAAGATGCGGTGTGTGAGCACCGAATCCAGACGGTCGCTCATGTTTTTGGAGACCTGTCGGGTTTGCTGGGAGGTGGAAAGCACCTCTTCGATCCAGCGATAGCGGGATTCGGCTTCGAATGCATGCCAGTTGATGCCTTCCTTTTTGAGCGCGTCCCGCGCTTCTGCGAGACATTTTTTGAGTTCAGGGCCTGCCGATTGAAAACGCGCATGCTCGATGGCTTTTTCAGAACTGACCAGGCGCAACGCTTCGCCCCGGGCTGCTGCAGGCTGGACAAGCTTATGTTTCTGGAGTGCGGTGGCCAATGGCTGGAGGATTTGTTCGACGGAAGCGGGGAGTGGGAGTCTGTCGCAAGCCGTGCCGGGTTTTCGTTGTTGCTGGGCAATGGCGGCCTTGAGTTCGGCAAGGCCTTGTCCCCGGTTGGCGCTCATGGGGATGACTGGGGCGTTCAATTGACGCTGAAGTTCTGCAGGGTCGATGGTGACGCCGTTTTTGCGTGCGAGGTCCATCATGTTCAGGGCGATGACGACCGGCTTGCCGGTGGAGAGAATCTGGGTGGCGAAAAAGAGATTTCGCTCGAGGTTGCTGGCATCCACCACGGCGATGACTACACTGGGTTCGGGGGTGTCATTTCGCAGGCCGAGAAGGATATCGTGGGTCACTTCCTCATCCAGCGAGCGGGGACTGAGCGAATAGGTGCCAGGCAGGTCGAAAACGTGGATTTCGTTTCCATCGTCCACACGCATGATGCCTTCCTTTTTTTCCACGGTGACGCCGGGGTAGTTGGCCACCTTTTGGCGGAGGCCGGTCAGGGCATTGAAAATGGTCGATTTGCCACAATTGGGATTTCCGGCAAGGGCGACATGGGGAATTTCCGACTCATTCATGGGGTAAACAGGCTGCTAGGGGAATCAGATCATGATTCCGGATCGATGTCGATCAAGCGGGCTTCACTTTTCCGCAGACTCAAATGATAACCGCGGATGAGGATTTCGATGGGATCGCCAAGGGGGGCTACTTTGAGAACCTTGATCCGAGCGCCGCTTGTCAGGCCCATTTCCATGAACCGTTGGGCATCCGCAGGCGGAAGGATGATGCCTGCGATGCGGCCATGCTGCCCGGGTTGAAGTTGATCCAGCGAAGCCATCTCAGGCAATCGACGGAAGGGTCGCCTCGACTTTGACGTGACGGGCCAGTCGGTGACTCAGGGCGATCCGTGTGTTTTCCACCACCACGAGCATCGGATCGTGACTGCTCACCAACGAGATCCGGCTCCCTTCACGAATGCCCATACGGCGAAGCGCCTCGGCTTTGTCTCCTGCCAGATCCAAGGCCTTGACGATGACGCAGATACCACAGGGAAGTTTGGCGAGGGCAAAAATGCCCGCAGGGCACAGGGGGTTCTTACAAGGGTCCGCAGGGGCAAAGGCTGTCAAAGGTCTTGAAGCCGCTTTCCACGCTTCGCAAAACAGCGTTTCACCCTTTTTTGCCAGTCTTGAAAATGGATTGCTCACGGTTTGAGATTCAGTCTCAATTAATATCGCGATAAAATGGGGATTGGTCAATTCCTTTTCATTGATCGGCTAATTTGAGGGCAAGCTGAGTTAAAATGTTTTAACGGAGATTTAATCACCGGTTAATTTCCCATGGTTAGAGTGGGTCTCGAGATTGGAGACCTTTTTATGCTCAAGAAAACACAAAAAATCACTGTAGCCGACGAGAAGAAGAAATTGGATGCCTATCTGAAAAAGAACCGGCTGGTCTGCAAATTCAATTTCGGCAGATTTGGGCGGGGACGTCCACGCAGGCACCGTGAAGAACCTGTAATCCGTGACTACATGGACATGATTCAGCCTGCCTTTGGAGGAATGGACGATCTATGAAAACATGGCGGATCAATGTGGATCGACTGGTTGCGGAATTGAAATCGAGTCGACGCCGTCAGCAGGCCCTGCTAAAGGAATTGAGTTCCCGATGCGTGCCGACGGTTGCTATAACCTCCAATGTTCGCCCAAGGAAACGGAGAACAAGGATTCCTTTCATTTGAGATACCGTCTGGTCGACTGACCTGAGGACGTTTTACTTTTGTGATGGGGGATACCCCCTGTCTTGTCTTCCGCTAAAAGGAGGATGAGGCAGGGGGAATTTTTTTGCCCCAGCCCCGGAGGTTCGGATTCATAGGGCAAAGTTTTGGCGGTTTGAAAGTAAAGGAATATGTATTTAAGGGCTTTTCCTTTGATCGTTCCAAATCGGCGAAACTTTAATCCGTTTGAGCTAAAGTCAATGGACGATTTAGGCTTAAGTTGTATTCTAGAAATGCAACTGCCTTTAGACCGACTAATGGTCTTTATCGATGTGGAAAAATTCCACCTTCGTCCGAAAGACCGGAGTGTCGGAGTGTTTGTTTGACGCGTTCCACAACCCATCTTGCTTCTTAATAGAATAGTACACGGAGAACTTTATGCTCTTAAGATCCATCTCGGCTTTCATGATTGGCTTGGCAACGATTGCCTCTCCTCAAGGGATTCTGGCTGTGGATACCACGGCTCCCAGCGTTCCGACAGGGGTGTCGGCAGGCGCAAAGAGTTCCTCTCAAATCGATGTTACCTGGCAAACTTCGTCGGATGCGGAGTCCGGGGTGCAGAGCTACAAAGTCTATCGAAATGGCACCTTGATTTCCACGGTGGCGGCTCCCTCGAACGTTCGCCGTCGTTTCAGACCCGACAGTTTCTACAACAAGAAGCTTCAAGCCAATGAACCCATTCATCCGAATTCAGCGGGAATGGTGAGTGAATTGGTGAGACAAACAAAAGTGGGGCCCGGAATTCCCTATCTTCCCGGAATCAATACCGGTGATTTTTCTTCCCCCATCTACGTCGTCAAGGATCCTGCAGCACCGAAAATCCCTGTCACCATCGTTCAGGGGGGAGCAGAGGCAACGTGGTCTACTTTTAACAAGGTTGTAAAAAAAGGAATCCGAATCCCTGTGAACGCCCTTCCCGCGACGGGATCGGATGGGGAGATCGGAATCTGGGATCAAGTGGACGATGTTTATTATGATTTCTGGCAATTGAAAAAAGTGAATGGAAACTGGCAGGCCTCATGGGGTGGATATATTGCGGACGTTTCCAATTCGGACGGCATTATTCCGGTGATCAAGAATGTCTGGGGAGGCCCAGAGGCCCAGGGGGCTACCGCGACAAGCCTTCCGCTCATGGGAGGGTCGATTTATGTCGCGGACCTCAAGGCTGGGGTTATTCCTCATGGTTTGGGGATTGCCATTCCGGAAGGACCCAACAAATTTGTCTATCCCGCTCAACGCACGGATGGAGGGGTCAAGTTTTTTGAGGGACCGAATTCGATTCCTGCTGGGACGAGATTCCGTTTTCCTGCAGATATTACGATCAATCCGAACTGGGCGCCCATCGTCAAGATGATGGTGGCGGCCGTGCGTGACTATGGTGTGGTCGTTCAGGACCGTGCCGGCGCGGTGGTGTTTTATATGGAGGATACCCGTCAATACGGAACGGTCGATCTTTCGCCTTATTTTGGAGGCAAATGGGCCTATGAACTGATGAGTCAGCAATTTCCATGGGATAAATTACAGGTCCTTAATCCGCCTTCTCCTGCACCCCGTGTGCCCACCCCCATTGACGCGCCACCCATTATTCCTGGGGGCTCAACCTCTTTCGCCTCCTTTTCCGACACGGGGGTTTCACCTGGAATGACCTGCTCCTACCAGATTTCCGCCGTGAACAGTGCAGGGCTTGAATCGGGGAAGAGCACACCGGTGGTGGTCTCGTTTGGTGCGGTGGCCGATACCACCCCTCCCGGTGTTCCGGCCAATTTTAAAGCCGTGCTTTCGGGAAGTCAGATCAACCTGTCATGGAGTGCCTCTACAGATAATGTGGGGGTGACGTCCTACCAGGTCTTCAATGGAGCCAATCTGATCGGTTCGAGTGCCACCACGAGTGCCATCATCAGCCCGATAACCACCGGTACCACCTATTCCTTTAGCGTGCAGGCTAGTGATGCGGCGAACAATCATTCCGCCCGTAGTCTGGTTGTGACCGTGACCGTACCCACACCCACCCCAGTTCCTCCTCCACCGGCGCCGACTCCCGATACCACGGCGCCCTCCATTCCAGGAAATCCCACCGCCGTGATTTCTGGAACCCAGGCCAAGATCAGTTGGACTGCCTCCACGGATAACATCGGGGTGACAGGGTATCAAATTTTCAAGACCGGAGTCCTTGCCGGTAAAACGAATGCAACCACATTCACGGTGACTGCCCTTGGTGCAGGTACGACAAATGTGTTCACCGTGAAGAGTTTCGATGCTGCTGGAAATCTGTCCGCTGCCAGCAACCCTGTGCAGGTGATCATTCCTTCGGCGACACCTCCTCCCGTGCCTTCACCTGCTCCCGCTCCAGTGGTTCCTCTTGTGGTGTTTGACGACGGATTGAAGAATGGCTTTCAGGACTGGCACTGGGGCGCCCAACCAAACTTTGCGAACACGACTCCCGTTTTTGCGGGAACCAAGTCCATCTCCGATGCCTTCAATTCATGGGATGGATTGCAAATCGGAAGCCAAACGCCCGTCAAGCTCACGGGGTACACCTATCTTTCCATGGCAGTGTGGCCGGGACAGAATGATCAGAAGCTGGTCATCTTCGACCTCGGGACCCAGAAGACCGCTTTGGATTTGAATAAATACGCGCCCGGTGGACGCCTTCTGACCGGAAAATGGAATCTGCTCAATATTCCCCTTACCGATCTGAATGTGGTGGGTGGCACGGTTTCGGTCCTCAAGATTCAGCATAACCAGCAGACCACCACGCCCGTCAAAACGTTCTTCGACTCGATCCAGTTCGTGGACAAGCTTCCCGAAGACAAGACCGCTCCGACGGTTCCCGCCAACCTGAAGGCATCCATCGTGTGGACCAATGTTCAACTCAAATGGGATGCGGCCACGGATAACGTCGAGGTGAAAGGGTATCTCATCTATCGAAATGGAGCGTTGTTGAAAACCTCGGTGACAAATTCAGCCACGGATACGGTTCAGGCGGATGTGAAGTACACTTATACAGTCTTGGCATTTGATGCGAAGAACAACCAGTCC
Organism: uncultured Verrucomicrobiota bacterium; assembly: GCA_964475835.1. Taxonomy (GTDB): domain Bacteria; phylum Verrucomicrobiota; class Verrucomicrobiia; order JABWAM01; family JABWAM01; genus JABDCI01. The sequence goes on from CAYYYL010000009.1 coordinate 56,629, forward strand.
GCTCTGAGCAATCCTGCCGTGGTGGGTGCGCCCCCCACAACTCCAACGGGATTGGCGGGGTCGGTGGCGTCAGATGGTACGGTGAATCTTGACTGGGCGGATTCAAGTAATTGTGTGGGCTACAATCTGTACCGGGATGGTGTCTACATGGGCTCCATGGGCAATTCCTACGGACGCGATAAGCCGACAAAAGGACTTCATCGTTACAAAGTTCAATCGTACAACATCTACGGACGGGTTTCGGGATTTAGTAACGAGATCAGTATCACTGTGCCGTGAGAGATGACCTCGGGGGGGCATCTTCACCGATGGTTTATCGGATGAAGCTGCCCCGTCTCATGTAACCGCCACAACTCAAAGGTCTCCGTCTCAAAGCCTTTCAATGTGGCCTGAACCGGGGAAAGGTTGAATGAGGATTCCTGGGCAAGGTGATTGCGGACTTCCGGATCATCGCGGATGCTGGATGAGAGGATGATGTCGTTTCCTCGTGACAATCCAATAAGTCGGGCGGCGACATTGACGGTGGATCCGAAATAGTCGAGCCGGTCGTTGAGGGTGATGGCGATGCAGGGTCCGTGATGGATGGCCGCTTTGAGGGTCAGACCCTTCGTATTTTCGAGTCCAAGCAGATTGATCTGGGCGCTGAGGAGGGCCCGTACTGCGGAGATGGGGCGCCGGAACACGGCCATAACGGCATCGCCCATCGTTTTGATCAGGGCACCATCCTCCTCTGCGATGGCGGCTTTCAACACATCAAAGTGGCTCATCACTTTTCCAAACGCGGGTGCATCGCCGATTTCCCGGTAGAGTTTGGTGGAATCACGCAAATCCGTGAAGACAATCGTGAGACTTCCCACGGAGATCTGTTCCCCCGGACGCAAGGCTTCGCTCGCAAAAAGATCGCGAAACACCTGAAGAGCGGTCACTTCCGCCGCCGTGGTGGCGTCGTCGCTCCAGCTGGTGCGTTCGAGGATAAACACTTCGCGGTCCTGGGTGTGATTGGTGAGTCTCAGGGTCGGGTGCAGGGAAAGGGGATGCTCCTCGTTGCTCCATGAACGATCAGTTGCCTCCAGTTTCACATCCGAAGGACCTCCTTCATTGGCGCTGAGCAACAGCCCTCCCGGTTTCGATGAGGTGCGAAGTCGATACCTCCCCGTTTCCAGGGGGAGGGTGAGAAGGCGTTCGCTCTGGGGAGGGAGAATTTGTTGGGCGACGATGTGGGGGGTTACCTGGGGACCACCGATGCAGAATTCCTTCACGTTCACGGTTCGAATGGATGGATTCGGGCGGAACGTTAATTCCACCGAGCGATCGAAATTAGCGGTGTAATCGATGTGGCAGCTGTCACAGTGAACTTCGGGTTTGAGATCGGCAAGTCGCGTGCGGGATTCGTTGGCGCCGCGGCAGAGAGGGCAGAGGACATCCCATCGGAAATCGAGCAATCCAGACCGTACGGCATGAAGACAAAGTTCGAGGACCTTTTTCCTTGGTGCGTTCCACTGTTGGGCAAGGGCGTAGGGGCGAAGACGCCCGACCATAAGATCGTCTGCATTGCAGACTGTGTCGAGGAGATGATCCACGAGGTCTTCGTGTTGATCCTTCTCGACGAGTTCCTGGTGAATCTGTATCAGGCGCTCCCTGGCGCCAGAAGCAAGTCCGGGCTTTCGGCCCAGGGCGGGGGGTGTTTCGCCTCGGGAGGCGTAGAGATCATACGAGCGAACAGCGGTATCGAATTTGCGGCGGCTGATGATTCCGATCTGAATGGGGATGAGCATGGACCCGATGATGTTTCGGGGTTTGGCCCAGACGTCATAACGCAGGTGTGTTCCCTCCGTTTCGCGTTCAAAGGTGGTCAAGGTTCTCAATTCCGCCACGGGCCCGCTGCGGTACTTGCGGGCCACCCCAAACCGGGCGGGGCGCACCCATTCAAAAGGTTCTTCTTCCCACTCGATGGACAGCCCGAAGAGTTTGATTTTGAGAGGTTTTGCCGGGGCCGGACCGTCCGGATTGGAAAGGCGCTCGATGGAGGGAATTTCGGCGTCCCGGTTGAATCGATTGGTGTCGGCAATGAGAGGCCATAGCGTCTCGGGTGAGGATCGCAGATGCCATTCCCAACGATAGTGGAATTCATGTAACGACACACCCAACAAGTAGGGGAGAGAGGTCGCCAAGTCAAAAACGGAACGAGGGAATGGGGTTGCAAACAACGGCTCAAAAAAACGAGTCCAAAGAAGGCCGAAGAATGGAGGATCAGAACCTCCGTGTCTCTGATTTTAAGTCCTCGTCCTCCGAATCAGTCCCACCATCACCCCTTGAATAACAAGTTCGGTCACAGGGATGAGATTTGAATATTTCGGGTTTTCCGCGTGCAGAAAAGGTTGTCCCTTTTGAACAAGATAGGTCTTGAGTGTGTTTTCGTTGTCGATGAGCGCTGCGACCACGTCCCCCGGACGGGGAGTGACGCCATGTTCGAGGATAACGCAGTCGCCATCCAGGATGTGCTTGCCGATCATGGAGTCGCCCCTTACCTCAAGGGCAAAGGTTTGTGCTGTTGGGCGGATGCCCAGGGTTTTGGCATCGACGGAAATGCATCCCTGAGTTTCCTGGGTTTTGCCTTGGGCGAAACCGGCGGGGATGACGCCGTAGAGGGGAATGTCAATGAGGGGGCGCCGTTGAAGGGGGAAGGCAGATACGGCTTCCGTTGAACGGGCGCGGCCGAAGGAGTTTTTTAAAAGCCCCTTTCGACGGAGGGCTGCGATGTGATCCGCGACTGTCCCAGGGGAGCGGAACCCAAAATGGTCTGCGATTTCACGGGCCGAAGGGGGGCGTCCCTGCAGTCGACGCTCTTTGATGAAATCCAAAATTTCCTGTTGGCGGGTGGTTAAGGGGTTCATGCCGTACATGTGTACGGTATCGGAGGTTTCTTCAGAAGCAAGGCCAATTTGAGGAGACATTCATCTGCCTGAAAAACACGACTTCTTTCGCATGGTCAAGTCCCGGGCGGGTCCTCAAATCAGTTCGGAGGCATCCCTTCGAATTTTTCCGCAGACAAGATCGCAAAGTTTGAAAATCATGGGGTCGCGGATGGCGTACATCGCCTTGTTTCCGTCGCGCCGACGCTCGACAAGCTTCAGGTCGAGCAGGAGACCCATCTGCTTGGATACATTAGCCTGCTTCAATCCCGTGGTCCGTACAAGCTGAGACACGGATTTTGCCCCATGCTGAAGACTGTTTAATAAAAGGAGTCGGCTCGGCTCCGCCAAGGCTGAGAAAAGGGATGCCACCGCATGAAGCTGGGCCGCGGAAAGACTTTTATTTTTCATATTGCTATATGGGAATATAGTTATATAATTTAACTTAAAAGGAAGGTGTTTTCAATAATTATGAATGAGATGAATAATGTGGAGGTTGATGTTCATGGGTTGAGCTGTCTTTTGAGGGAGAAGCCTGGGTTGGAAGTCTGGGATGTGCGTGAGCCCTCGGAATTTCGGGGGGAACACATTGCAGAAGCGAGGTTGATGCCATGGTCCGGATTGAAGGTGGAGACTTGTGTGGGACTCCGAAAGGGTAAGGTGGGGGAACCTCTCTATCTGGTGTGTGAGAGCGGGGGTAGGGCCGGTCGTGTGGCGAAAATGCTCCGGGACTCCGGTTGTGCGGATGGAGTGGTGGTGGCGGGTGGAATGGGGGCATGGAAGGCGGCGGGTTTCCCGGTGGTTCGGGGAGTTTCCACGTGGTCGCTTGAGAGACAGGTGCGATTTGCGGCCGGTTTCCTGGTGACCTTGGGGGTGGGGTTGGGGTGGTGGGTGGAG
>CAYYYL010000009.1:60447-66065 GCA_964475835.1 uncultured Verrucomicrobiota bacterium
GCCCCTGCCGCCCCGGGTCCGCGTGGGGGCGGTTGCCGGGTTCCCCTGGGGGGGGGGCGGGGGGGGGTGGGTGGAGCCGGGATTCCTTGCCTTGTCCGCGTTTGTAGGGGGGGGATTGATGTTCGCGGCAGTGACCAATACATGTGGGATGGCCTTGTTGCTGGCCAAAATGCCCTGGAACCGGGTTTCCAAAGAATGGGATCGAGGGGATTCGTGCATTTTTGGGGGTGGCCAATGAAGGTTCTCATTGTGGGAGGCGTGGCGGGGGGTGCTTCCTGTGCGGCCAGATTGCGCCGATTGGATGAGGAGGCGGAGATCATAGTGATCGAACGTGGGCCTGATGTGTCTTTTGCAAACTGCGGGCTTCCGTACTATGTGGGAAATGTCATTAAAGACGTGGGTGATCTGAACATGTCAACGCCGTGGAAACTTCGGGAACGTTTCCGGATCGAGGTTCGAACCCAGGAGGAGGTGGTTTCGATCGATCGGCAGGCCAGGGAGGTGATGATTCGGAATGTGAGGACAAAATGTGTTTATCGGGAATCGTATGATCGCTTGGTGTTATCGCCTGGGGCAACGCCTTTTATTCCCTCCGTTCCTGGAGTGGATCTGCCGGGGATCTTCACGCTGCGAAATATACCTGACAGCGAGCGTATTCGGACATGGATGACGTCGAACAAGGTCAGGCGTGCCGTCATTGTGGGGGCTGGGTTCATAGGGGTGGAGATGGCGGAAAATCTGGTGGCTCGCGGGGTGGAAGTGACGATGCTGGAGATGGCGGATCAGGTTCTTCCTCCCTTGGACAAGGAGATGGCACAATGGATGCAGGAACACCTTGAAACCCGGGGAGTTCAGGTGGTGTTGAATGATGCGGGAACGGAGTTTCAGCGCGGTGGGGGTGATTCGCTGGTGGTAATGACCCGTTCAGGTGGACGTTATGAAGCGGACATGGTGATCCTCTCCAATGGAGTTCGTCCGGAAGTAAAACTTGCAAGGGATGCAGGCCTGTTGCTGGGTGAACGGGGGGGGATTCGCGTGGATGATCAAATGCGGACGAGTGATCCCCTTATCTTTGCAGTGGGCGATGCGGTGGAGGTGAAGGATGTGATCCAGGGTCAATGGATGCTGCTTGCTCTGGCAGGACCTGCGAATCGACAGGGACGGATTGCAGCGGATGTGATCTGTGGTCGTGACACCAAGTTTCGTGGAGTGCAGGGAACAGCTATCTGTGGTGCCTTTGGTCTTGCCGTGGCGATGACCGGAGCGAGTGAGAAAGCTCTGAAACGTTCCGGCATGAGCGACTACGAAAAGGTCTACCTGCATCCCGGACACCATTCAGGATACTATCCCGGAGCCAAGCCGATTCATTTGAAACTGATTTTCCGGAAATCGGATGGACTCATCCTGGGCGCGCAAGCCGTGGGTGAGGAGGGGGCTGCGCGCCGAATCGATGTCCTGGCGATGGGGATTCAGATGGGAGCGACTGTCTTTGATTTGGAGCAGGGGGAGTATTGCTATGCACCCCAGTACGGCGCGGCGAAGGATCCACTCAACATGGCTGGGATGATTGCGGCAAATGCACTGAAGGGGGATGGGCCCCTTGTCTCATGGGAGGAATGGAGTGCTGCCGGACCCATCTTGCTCGACGTGCGGGATGCTGGGGAATTTCGGGAAGGGCATATTCCCAATGCCATTCATATTCCATTGTCGGAGATCCGTCGACGTACGAATGAATTGCCCCGCGATCGGGAGATCTGGACCTATTGTGCCGTGGGGCAACGGGGATATTATGCGACCCGTCTATTAAAACTCCTTGGATATCGTGCTCGAAATCTTCCTGGGGGTTACACAACTTATCGGACATTTCATCCCCGTTTAGCTCATTGAAGGCGTGTGGTTGTTGACTCCTCGACGGATCGTGCTAAGACGGGGCATGACGAAATTCAAAAGGCAGGGTTTTGTTTTTGCTTTGATGGTTTTTGTGTCGGCTACGGGGCATGCGGCGGATAAACCGGAACACCCGATGCCCATGAAAATGCCCGAATTTGGAAAATTGGCTGGATTGACGGGGACGTGGGAAGCGGTTCAGGTGAAGGATGGAAAGAAGCAGTTGATGAAGGTGAATTACAAGCTGACGGCAGGCCGGACCGCTCTCGTGGAAACCCTTTTTCCCGGAACACCTCAAGAGATGGTTTCCATCTATCATCAGGGCGATGGAGTTCTGGAGATGACTCACTACTGCATGCTCGGAAATCAACCTAACTTTCGGTTGAAGAAAAGTGATGAATCCGATGTGATGGAGTTCGAATTTTCAGATACCCCCGGACTGGATGAGGGAGATCCCCATATGCATTCCCTGAAGATCACCTTCCTGGATAAAAATCATATCCGTCAGGAATGGGCTTTCTATTCTGAAGGAAAGCAGCAGATGTTGGAAACCTTCGACTTGAAGCGGAAGAAGTAAGTCGTCCTCTCTGTTCTCATTCATAAATCCTAGATGGGACCAGGGCACTGTTTCTGGGTCACCTGAAGATGGAGTTGCCGGCTTAATTGGGATCCATTTCAATCGGACCGAAAAGCTTCAATTAAAGGGTGTAAACGGTCGGTTTGACCTCAATTTTGAGAATTTTTCTCAAAATTGAGAGTTTTTGTTCGATTGTTTTTGCTAAGTCCTTCTGTCGCAAGGGGTTTAAGGCTGAGGAGCTGGTATGGCATTTGCTCCTTGAAAGGGAATGGAAGGATTCTTTGTTCCCTTTTCTATGAGTGTCTATCTTCAAAAAATTTTGACTTGGAAACGTTGGATTTCCCTTGGGCTGGTGTGGATTTTGCCGGCTTGTGCGGGGATAGGGGCCATGGCTGGGGGGCTTCAGAAAGCGACGATTGAGGAGTTAAAGGGAGAGGTGGTGTTGAAGAAGGATGGAGTTGACACCATGCGTCCCGCCTGCATGAAGGAAGAGATTGTTGGAAAGGATGTTGTTCGCACGGGTAAAAAATCCCGGGCGGAACTCGAGTTTCCCGATCAATCGATCTGTCGTCTTGGTTCGAATACGATTTTCAGTTTTGATCCCCAGACGAGAAATATGGAGTTCTCGCAAGGGGTGGCGCTGGTTCATGTGCCCCCGTACAAGGGGGGCGCCCGGATTGGAACCACGGCGGCGACCGCCGCGATTCAGGGGGATACGATTTTACTGCGATCCATGATGATGCCAGATGGAACGCCGGGCACGCAGTTCACCTCGCTTTCTCCAGCGGGGGGCCCGACGGATGGGAGTATTGTGGTGACGTTGAACCGCAACCCGGATGTTTCTTTTCAGCTGGAGGGAGGGCAGGTGGCGATTGTTCCAGACCTGGCGACGTCGCTGTCGGATGTCAGTCGGGCTGAAATTGATGTGGCGATCCTTGCGGCACAATCGTCCCTATTGCAGAATCTTCCACCAAGCGCAGACAAGGAAATCCACCTTGTGGCCCGGGATCAGGCGCGGGATTTTGCGAGCGGTGCGGCCGAAAGGACTCAACTTGCCCTGAATGGGAATGGGACGATTCACGAGATGAAGGAATCGCCCGGGGTACAGTCCAGACCGGGGATGATTCGACCGGAGCTGAAAAGTCAACTGCCTCCTCAAACCTTGCAGAATCAAACTCTGGTGCAGGCCCCCTTGCTTTCCAAAGACCTGTCAGTTTTAAACACGCTACCTCTTCCCCCGATTTATCAGCCTCCGCTTCTGACACAACAACCGTTATTGGTGGGAACTCTGGGTGGTGCTACCGCGACGCCTCTCCTGTTTCCGCGTGAGGTTTTGTTCAAGCCCCCGCCTCCACCGCCACTTCCCAAGTAATTTTGAAAAAATTTGGTGATCGATGGGATGTTGGGAGCCCGGCCTGAAAGGGCCGGGCTTCTTGTTCAGTCATTGGGTCTTATCGTGTTAGGTCCAGATCGCTGCTGTGGCAGATCGCGTCCATGGTTTTATCACCTGGCAGCTGGTAGCGGACCTTCAAGTTTGAATCGTCGATGGTCTCAAGGATTTCAAGAGTGCTGCCTTTGTGGAAAACACCTATTTTTTTCGAAGGATCAGTCACGCTGTAGGCAGGAACCTCCCGCAGGCAGGTGACGGTTTCGGATAGTCCTGAGATCCCCGTATCGGGAGGGGGAGTCCCGTTGGGTGAGGTGCCTTTTGCACCTGGTGTGGAGGGGGAGGGGGTTCCAGACCCCTGCATCCAAGAGTTCTTGGATGGATCAAACGTATCCTTGGCTGGCTGGGGGACGATGACCGTGACTCCATATATGAAGCAGGGAGTTCCACACAATAAGAGAATGAGCACGTAAAACATTTTCGAGCGCTTTAATTCAAAGTAATCGAGAACATCCTGGGAAAGAAAATAGAGGAAAAGCCCTCCTTGAATAGCAAAGGAAAAATAGAGTTGGAGTTTGATTCGGGCGTAAAGTGGATCTGTCGATTCATACCCGAAGGTCTTCCAGACCAAAAAAAACACGGCAACGAGCTGGCAGATGCTGGAGATGCAATTTAACCACCACGCCCATTTGGCTCCAATCCAAAGGCCCATGGCATAGATGAATGAGAAAATAGCCACGCCGAGGAGAATTCCCCCGAGAATCGGAGGTAAACCAGGATTTGCAGCGGGATTTTTTGGATCGGGACTCCCGGCAAACAAGGCGATGCATGCAAGACCGGCACAAGCGAGACCGCAGAGAAAGATGAGAATGCAGATAATTCGCAGGAGCAGGGGCATCTCGCGCATGGCGGCAGAAAAGCGAGGTCGGAAGGGATTTGCAAGCCCAGACCTTTATCCATTCCCTTCCATTCCAGACGTGCTATAGTAGAGGTTGCTGGATGTTCTTTGATGGCAATGGCCATTTGATCTTTGGGGGCGATCGGCATCGACTTGAGAGATGAGATTGGAATTGCAGGCCGGGGATTCTCGTTGGCCCCGTATAAAACGAGAAAAAACAATAGAAGCTAACGATCAGTTGGCTCTCGCGGCCTAATATCCGCGAGCGTGTGCGGGGTGACACCTGCTAATTCCGTACGCGCATGCAGCAGGTTAGTCGGGACGCGGAGCAACCGCGCGGACCGGCGAAAAACTTTCGTGGATGCTAGGTTGGCGCCAGGTTGCGGATTGCTATTGGCGTCGCCGAATATTTCCAGTCCGCTAAGCCTGTAGATGTTTCTTTTGATTTTCCCAAGGACAGGGGTTCAATTCCCCTCGCCTCCACCATCCTTCGCCCTTCGGCCTTGCAGCCTGGAGCTACGGATGAGGGATCGATGAGGCTTCTCGGGGTTTTTTGGGTTTCCCTTTGCCGTGCTATTCAAAATGTGGAGGAGGACGGGGTGCTGGCAAATACGTCAAAACCTGTAAAAAAGATAAAATCGCTATTGACGGGCCTTGCCCCATTGCTCTATTCCTTTATGGAATCTTCACTCATGGGAGACTCGCTTTGCCCGTTTTGTTTGTGTTTGTGCAGGTGAAACGGGGCGGGGGTTTTTTCCCATTTTATCTTTTTGCCGGCTTTTGCGGTGAAAAAGAGGTGAGGATGCCGGGAAGCCTGGTGGAGCGATCGAGAGATTGCCGAAGCGTGCGGGAAACACGCCCACGTAGCT
>CAYYYL010000009.1:66075-93116 GCA_964475835.1 uncultured Verrucomicrobiota bacterium
TCCTTGGTAAGGACGAGGTCACCAGTTCAATCCTGGTCGTGGGCTCCATTGCGGTGGGAGCGAGGGCGGGCGGTATATAAAATTTTGAACTTCGTGGTTGGCGGGCGATGGAATGCTCGACGGTCACTTTAAGAAACAAACCTAAAAGAAAAACCTTATGGCTGGCAAAGACAAGTTCGTACGTAACAAACCTCACGTTAACGTCGGAACCATCGGTCACGTGGACCATGGCAAGACCACTCTGACGGCTGCAATCACGACGATTTTGGCGAAGAAGGGCTTTGCCGAAGCGCGGGCCTACGATCAGATCGACAACGCCCCTGAAGAGAAGGAACGCGGCATTACGATCAATACTTCCCATGTGGAATACCAGACCGACAAGCGTCACTACGCGCACGTCGATTGCCCTGGTCACGCGGATTATGTGAAGAACATGATCACCGGTGCCGCCCAGATGGATGGTGCGATTCTCGTGGTGAGCGCGGCTGATGGCCCCATGCCTCAGACTCGTGAGCACATTCTTCTGGCCCGTCAGGTTGGCGTTCCCGCTCTTGTGGTGTTCATGAACAAGTGCGACATGGTGGACGACAAGGAGCTTCTGGATCTCGTGGAGATGGAAGTTCGTGAATTGCTTACTGAGTATGAATTTCCTGGAGACAAGATTCCGATCGTCAAGGGAAGTGCGACGAAGGCGCTCGCCGCGGGAGATCCGGGGCATGCGGACGCGAAGTGTATTCTTGAACTCATGGAAGCCGTGGATTCCTACATCCCGACGCCTGAGCGTGCGGTTGACCAGCCCTTCCTGATGCCCGTCGAAGACGTGTTCTCGATCGAAGGTCGTGGAACCGTGGTGACCGGTCGTGTGGAACGCGGCAAGGTCAAAGTTGGCGAAGAAATTGAGATCGTCGGCATCAAGCCGACCGTCAAGACGGTGGTGACCGGCGTCGAAATGTTCCGCAAGGAACTCGATGAAGGTATTGCCGGTGACAACATTGGTGCGCTGCTCCGTGGTACGAAGAAAGAGGATGTGGAGCGCGGACAGGTGCTGGCAAAGCCCGGCAGTATCACGCCTCACACCAAGTTCAAGGGCGAAGTATACGTCCTGAGCAAGGAGGAAGGTGGACGTCACACCCCGTTCTTCAACGGCTATCGCCCCCAGTTCTATTTCCGTACGACGGACGTGACGGGTGTGGTGAAGCTCGCCACGGGTGTGGAGATGGTGATGCCCGGCGACAACGTAACGGTCGAAGTGGAATTGATCACTCCGATCGCCATGGAGAAGACGATTCGGTTCGCCATTCGCGAAGGCGGCAAGACCGTCGGCGCGGGTCGTGTGACTGAGATCATCGCCTAACGGTTATGGCACGCGAATTCATCCAGCTTGCTTGCACGGAGTGCAAACGACTGAACTACATTTCCACGCGCAATAAAAAGGAGCAGGGCAGCGAGCGTGTGGAGATGAAGAAGTTTTGCAAATTCTGCGGCAAGCACATCGTGCACCGGGAGAAAAAGTAAGCAATCACGGCAGTAGCTCAATTGGTAGAGTAGCGGTCTCCAAAACCGTCGGTTGGGGGTTCGAGTCCCTCCTGCCGTGCCACTTGACCGCCAGAAACAGAAGGAGACAGGAGCCAGAATTCAGAAGACAGAAGATGGAGGAGAAAACGGCCGATCATACGATCCCCGGAAATTCTGAGTCCTGAATTGCGCCTCCTTGCTCACCATGAAATCGACCATTCAAAAAACACGAAACTTCTTCAGTGAAGTGTGGCAGGAGTTCATGAAGTGCACCCGCCCTTCCTTTGAGGAGCTGAAGGAATCGACCATCATCATTGTGGTGACGATGTCGGTTCTTGGCGTGTTTATTTTTGGATCGGACTTTGTGATCAGCAAGGTTCTTTCGGCGATCCTAACCAAATCCTAACTATGTCGACGACCGCAACATCTACACAATGGTATGTGCTTCACTGCCTTCCGGGGCAGGAGCAGAAGGTCATGGACAGCATTGAGAAGCGCAAAGTGCGTGAGGAGGTGACGGATTTGATTCACCAGGTGCTGATTCCGACCGAGCGGGTGGAGGAAGTGAAGCGTGGAAAGCGGGCGACGACCACGCGAAAGTTCTATCCCGGCTATATCCTGATCAATATGGATCTTCTCGACGAGAAGAGTCAGTTGATTGACCGCTCGTGGTATTTTATTCGTGAAACCCCTGGCATCATTGGATTTGTGGGTGGCGACCGCCCCATTCCCCTTCGCAAGGAGGAAGTGGACAGCATCATGTCGCAGATCCAGGATCGTGAGGACAAGGTGGTGCCGAAGGTGAATTTTGAACGGGGTGAGACGTTGAATGTGAATGACGGCCCGTTCAAGGGAATGACAGGGGTGGTGGAGGAGGTTGATCAGGAGAAGGGCAAATTAAAGGTCTCCGTTTCGATCTTTGGACGTTCGACTCCGGTGGAATTGGAATTCTGGCAAGTGGAGAAGGCATAATTTTATGGCAAAAGAAGTAACAGGAATGATTCGGTTGCAGATCCCTGCGGGACAGGCAAACCCCGCACCTCCCGTGGGCCCGGCTTTAGGGCAGCACGGTGTGAATATCATGGGCTTTTGCAAGGAGTTCAACGCGGCGACACAGAAGCAGGCTGGAGAGGTTCTTCCAGTGGTGATCACGGTTTACAAGGACAAGAGCTTCACATTCATTACGAAATCGCCCCCGGCCCCGGTGTTGTTGAAGAAAGCCGCGAATATCGCGACTGCGAGCGGACAACCCAACCGCAACAAGGTGGGAAAGGTGACGCGCAAGCAGATCATGGAAATTGTGCAGAAAAAGTCAAAGGACATGAATTGCAACAGTCCTGAGGCGGCGTACCGCACCATTGCAGGTACGGCTCGTTCCATGGGAATTGAAGTTGTTGATTGATTGAGAGGATTTATGCCGAGCAAACGATTTAAAGAAGCGTCGAAACTTGTGGATGGCAAGAAGCCTTATCCACTTAACGAAGCTGTGGATGTTTTAAAGAAGTTCCCCCGCACCAATTTTGATGAAGCGGTGGACCTGGCGTTCAAACTGAGCGTGGACCCCAAGCAGTCCGACCAGATGGTGCGCGGCACGGTTCCTCTTCCACACGGTACGGGCAAGAAAATTCGTATTCTTGTTTTCGCGGAGGGAACCCAGGCTGAGGCAGCGAAGGCCGCCGGCGCCGATCATGTGGGTTATAAGGATGTCATCACCAAGATCAAGGCCGGGTGGTTTGATTTCGATATCGCCATTGCGACTCCCGATACCATGCAGGAAGTCCGAAAGCTCGGAAAGGAGCTTGGTCCGAAGGGATTGATGCCGAATCCGAAGACGGGGACGGTGACCGAGGATCTGGCGAAGGCGGTGAATGAATTTCGTGCAGGACGCGTCGAGTTCAAGATGGACAAGAGTGCGAACCTCCATGTTTCGATCGCCAAGGCATCCTTTGATCCCGCGCACATCCGGGACAATGCCCGTGCGGTGATTGAGGCCGTTCTCAAGGCCCGCCCGGCGAGCGCAAAGGGCGCGTATGTAACGAGCTGCACCATCTCCACGACGATGAGTCCTGGTGTACGTGTGGATACACGGGAATTTTTGGCGGCGTAAGGCTGCCTCCTACAAGGAAAGTTGATTTTTATGCGTGTTGAAAAGATATCGATTGCGAATGAGATCAAGACCCGCCTGACCGGCGCGCCTTATGTGATCCTCACGGACTTTACAGGATTGACGGTGCAGGGCTTCACCGAGCTTCGCGGTCGTTTGGCCAAGGCTAGTGCTCGTGCGCTGGTGGTGAAGAATAGCATGATGCGCCGGACCTTGAAGGATCTCAACATGCCCGATTTGAACGGGGCTCTTGAGGGACCGACAGCCGTGGTGTTTGGTGAGAAGGATGTTGCCGCCGCCGCCGGAATTCTCAAGACCTTCATCAAGGAATTCAAAAAGCCCCGCCTCAAGGGTGGCATTCTGGATCGGGCCGTGCTCTCGCCCAACGATATCGAGGCCATTGCGGATCTGCCTCCTCGTGAGGTGCTGCAGGCCCAGTTGCTGGGACTGCTGAACTCCCCTGCGTCGACGCTCGTGCGTCTGCTCAACACCCCGGCGTCGCAGCTCGCCCAGGTGGTGCGCGCCAAGGCGGACAAGGCGGCCTGAGGAAAACCAATTTCCGTCGAACCAGACGGAGGAACGAACGAAAGAAAACAACAACAGGTAACTCATCGTCCCCGAAGGCCTTCGGGGTGAAATTGATCCTGCGGCTGCAGGACCCGATGACACCGAGGAAATAGAATATGTCAGACAATAAAGCATTGATCGATCAACTGAGTTCACTGACCGTCCTTCAGATGGCCGGCCTGGTGAAAGAACTTGAATCCGCCTGGGGTGTCAGTGCGGCTGCTCCTGTGGCGGCTGTGGCTGTGGCCGGTGGCGGAGGCGCAGCGGCTCCTGCCGCGGAAGCCAAAACCTCCTTTGACGTGATCCTGAAGGAAGCGGGTGGAAACAAGATCGCAGTCATCAAGGAAGTGCGCGGCGTGACGACTCTGGGTCTGAAGGAAGCCAAGGATGTGGTGGAAGGGGCTCCCAAGACAGTCAAGGAAGGCGTTACGAAGGAAGAGGCTGAAGAGATCAAAAAGAAGCTCGAAGCTGCCGGCGCAAAAGTTGAGATCAAGTAAATACGACCTTCAAATTCGGCGAGCCCAGCGGTTGCGCCCCCTCCGCAAAGATGCGGAAGGGGGTGAACCGCCGGGCCGTCCGCTTTTGTTTTGTTCGCGGTTGCACAGACAGGGGATAATGGAATCGGCGGCGGATTCCTAGAGGGAGCGGGTTGGAAATTTTTTGGAATGAATTTGCAGTAACTAGAACGGAATATACCAATGGAACGCACTTATTTTGGCAAAGTCACTGAGGTCATTGATCCCCCGAACCTCATTGAAATGCAGAACATGTCCTACTCCGATTTTCTGCAATCGGATGTGCCAATTGAAAAACGTCGTACAGTGGGATTGCAGGCGGTCTTTGCTGAAGTCTTCCCCATCGAAAGTTACGACGGGAAAACCGTTTTGAGTTTCAGCCGCTACGAGATCGGCGAAACGAAGCAGTCCTGGCTCGAGTGCATCCGTGAGGGAATCACCTTTGCCGCGCCGCTGCATGTCACCTTCCGCCTTACGGAGGATCACGAGGGGCACAAGCAGACGAAGGAGGAGAAGGTGTACATGGGGGAAATTCCCCTGATGACGCCGCAGGGTACGTTTGTGGTGAATGGCGCAGAGCGCGTGATCGTGAGCCAGCTTCATCGTTCCCCTGGCATCTGTTTTGAAGAGACGATACACCCGAATGGGAAGTCACTCTACTCGTTCCGAATCATCCCGGACCGTGGGTCGTGGCTCGAGGTGCAGTTTGATACGAACGACTTGCTCTACATCTACCTCGACCGCCGCCGTCGTCGTCGGAAGTTTTTGGCGACCACCTTCCTGCGCACCATCGGGTTCGAGAAGGACCTGGATATCATCAAACTGTTCTACACCATCACCGAAGTGAAGCTTCGCAAGGAGATGGATGAAGAGGTGCTCGCCAACAAGGTGTTGATCGAGGATGTGAACGATCCTGAAAAGAATGTCGTGGTGGTCCGCGCCTTTGAACCGCTTTCGAAGTTGATTGTCCGTCAGTTGCTCGATCTGAAGGTCGACAAGGTGAAGGTTGTGGATATTTCCTCCGATGACGGAGTGGTGATCAAGTCCCTCAAGAAGGATCCATCCCGCAATGAGGAGGAGGCTTTGAAGGACATCTATCGACGTCTTCGTCCCGGCGATCCCCCCACCGTGGCGAATGCGCGCGCGCTGATCAAGCGCACGTTCTTTGATCCGAAGCGGTACGACCTCGGTCGGGTCGGTCGCTACAAGATCAACCAGAAGCTTTTTGCGGATCGCAAAGCCGAGCACGGAACGGATGATCCGAATCAACGGGTGATCACGACGGAGGATTTGATTGCCTCGATGAAGTATCTCATCAGCCTGCGCAAGGGTGAGGGCTCCGTGGATGATATCGATCATCTCGGCAGCCGTCGCGTGCGTACGGTGGGTGAATTGCTCGCCAACCAGTGTCGCGTCGGACTGGACCGTACCGAGCGTTTGGTGAAGGAACGCATGACCTTGTTCGATACAAACATCGAGTCCATGACGCCCCAGAAGCTGGTGAATCCGAAGGCCCTGTCCGCGGTGGTCCGGGACTTCTTTGGTCGCAGCCAGCTCTCGCAGTTCATGGATCAGACGAATCCGCTCTCCGAATTGACGCACAAGCGTCGTTTGAGCGCGCTTGGGCCGGGGGGCCTGAGTCGTGATCGTGCCGGTTTCGAAGTGCGTGACGTGCATCCGAGTCACTACGGGCGCATCTGTCCCATTGAGACCCCGGAAGGTCCGAACATCGGTCTGATTTCCTCGTTGAGCACCTTTGCGCGCATCAACGAATTCGGATTTATTGAGACTCCCTACCGCAAGGTGGACAACGGTCGTGTGCTCGACAAGGTTGAGTATCTGACAGCCGACCAGGAGGAAAAATATATTGTGGCCCAGGCGAATGCGGTGGTGGATGGTCACCATCGTCTCGTCGGACCGAAGGTTAGCGTTCGGTATAAGGGAGACTTCCTTGAAGTGGAGCCAGCCCGTGTCGACTACATGGATGTGTCGCCCAAGCAGCTCGTATCCGTGGCCGCGGGTTTGATCCCGTTCCTGGAGCACGACGATGCCAACCGCGCGCTCATGGGATCAAACATGCAACGCCAGGGTGTGCCTTTGTTGAAACCGGAGGCTCCGATTGTCGGAACCGGTCTTGAAGGGCGCGTGGCGCGTGATTCGAAGATCCTCGTTCTTTCCGAGGGAAGCGGCAAAGTCGCCTCGGTGTCAGGTCAACAGATCGTGATCACGAAGGACGGCAAGCTGCCCGATTCCAAGAAGAAGTTGAAGACGGATCCGGAAGAAGGTGTCTATGTCTACGATCTGCGCAAATTCATGCGCTCGAACGCGGGCACCTGTTTGAACCAGCGTCCGATCGTCCAGAAGGGCGACTCGATCAAGAAGGGGCAGGTTCTGGCGGATGGTCCGTGCACTGACGGCGGCGAGCTCGCGCTCGGACGCAACGTGCTCGTGGCGTTCATGCCCTGGAACGGCTACAACTTCGAGGACGCCATCCTCATCAGCGAGAAGCTGGTGAAGGAGGACGTTTACACGAGTATTCATATTGATGAGTTTGAAATCGGCGCCCGCGACACGAAGCTTGGGCCCGAGGAAATCACTCGGGACATCCCGAACGTGGGTGAGGAAGCCTTGAAGAACCTGGGACCGGACGGAGTGATCCGCATCGGTGCCGAGGTGAAGCCTGGGGATATTCTGGTCGGCAAGATCACCCCGAAGAGCGAGACGGAGCTGGCTCCCGAGGAGCGACTCCTGCGCGCAATCTTTGGCGAGAAGGCTGCCGATGTGAAAGACACGTCGCTGACGGTCCCTAGCGGCACCTATGGCATCGTCATGGATGTGAAGGTGTCCGGACGTCGCGAGGTGAACCGCACCAAGCTGACTCCGACCGAGAGTCGTCGTCAGGTGAAGGCACTCAAGGAGGAGTATGCTAAGCGCACGACGGAGCTCCGCGAGGAGTTGACGGAGGCGTTGAGCAACATCCTACTCGGGGAAAAGATTCCGCTGGATGTGGTGAATGCGCAGACCGGTGAGATCATTATTCCCGCCAATCGCAAGATCACCAAGACGCTGCTTCGCAAGCTCGCGGCGGTGTACGATCACATCGAAATCGATCCGAGTCCGATCCGCATCAAAATCCGTGAGATCATCTCGATGTACGAGAAGAAGTTCCTGGATCTGGAGATGGAGCACCAGCAGAACATCGACCGTCTCGAAAGCGGTGACGATGTGGACCCTGGCATCATCAAGCAGGTGAAGGTGTATGTCGCCAGCAAGCGCAAGCTGAGCGTGGGCGACAAGATGGCCGGACGTCACGGAAACAAGGGTGTCATTGCCAAGATCGTGCCCGAGGAAGACATGCCATTTCTCGCTGACGGAACGCCTGTGGAGATTGTGTTGAATCCGCTGGGCGTGCCTTCGCGTATGAATGTCGGTCAGGTGCTGGAAACCCACCTGGGCTGGGCTGCCCGTCTTCTCGGATTTACGGTGGCGACACCGGTTTTCGATGGCATCAAGGAGGAGCAGATTCGCAAATATTTGAAGGACGCGAAACTGCCGGAGCACGGCAAGGTGAAGCTGCACGACGGACGCACGGGCGATCCGTTCGACCAGGAGATCGTGGTCGGTTACATCTACATGATGAAACTGGGGCACCTCGTGGCCGACAAGATTCACGCTCGCGCTGTGGGACCGTACTCCCTTGTGACGCAGCAGCCCCTGGGTGGAAAAGCCCAGTACGGCGGCCAGCGCTTCGGGGAAATGGAGGTATGGGCCATGGAGGCGTATGGCTGTGCTAACGCGCTGCAGGAGTTGCTCACGGTGAAGAGTGACGACGTGGCCGGCCGCACGCGCACCTATGAGTCGATCGTGAAGGGGGACAACTCGCTTCAAGCGGGCACTCCCGAATCGTTCAATGTTTTGATGAAAGAAATGCAGTGTCTGGGATTGGACGTCCGCGTCCACAACAATGGAGAAACTGTCGATGAATAACGAAGCTGAGAGCACGTTTGTAGCCTCCGAAGGAGTGAGGCAGGTTCTGGGACTTGATCATGGTCGCAACGCCGCGACTTCGATCAGTATCCGTGTGGCTTCTCCTGAGATCATTCGTTCGTGGAGTCGTGGAGAGATCAAGAATCCGGAGACGATCAACTACCGCACATTCAAACCTGAAAAAGGCGGGTTGTTCTGCGAGCGCATTTTCGGTCCCATTCGTGACTGGGAATGTAATTGCGGAAAGTACAAGCGAATCAAGCACAAGGGTGTGATTTGTGACCGTTGCGGGGTCGAGGTGACCCTTTCCCGTGTTCGTCGCGAGCGCATGGGCCATATCGAACTGGCCGTGCCGGTGACGCATATCTGGTTCTTCAAATGCATGCCCAGCCGTCTGGCGATGTTGCTGGACGTGACGTCCCGGCAGCTCGAGCGCGTGATCTACTATGAAGATCACATTGTGATCGAGCCCGGCAAGACGCCCCTCGTGCACAAGCAGCTTCTGAACGAAATCGAATACCGTGAGGCTCGTGAGCAGTACGGAGATGATTTCAAGGCCGGAATCGGCGCGGACGCGATTCAGCAACTCATGGCCCAGATGGATCTCCAGGAAGAGATTAAAAAGGTGCAGAAGATGATTGACGCCACCAAGAGCAAGCAAATCCGCAAGAAGCTCTCGATGCGCATCAAACTATTCCAAGGCTTCCTGGATTCCCAATCCCGGCCCGAATGGCTGGTCTTCACGGTGCTTCCCGTGATCCCGCCCGATCTCCGTCCCCTCGTTCCCCTGGAAGGCGGACGTTTTGCGACGTCGGATTTGAACGATCTCTATCGTCGCGTGATCAATCGTAACAATCGTCTCAAAAGCCTTCTGAGTTTGAAGACTCCCGAGGTAATCATTCGCAACGAAAAGCGCATGCTTCAGGAGGCGGTGGACGCGCTCTTTGACAACGGTCGCCATGGTCGCCCTGTCACCGGAGCCGGAAACCGTCCGTTGAAGTCGCTTTCCGACATGCTGAAGGGCAAAGGTGGACGTTTCCGTCAGAACCTGCTCGGCAAGCGCGTCGACTACTCCGGCCGTTCCGTGATCGTGATCGGACCCGAGTTGAAGCTCAACCAGTGTGGATTGCCGAAGAAGATGGCTCTTGTTCTGTTCGAGCCCTTCATCATCCGCCGTCTCAAGGAGTTGGGGCTCGTTCATACGATTCGCAGTGCGAAGAAGATGATCGAACGCCAGGCCAGTGAGGTGTGGGATATTCTCGAGGAGGTGACCCGCGGGCATCCCGTACTGCTCAACCGAGCCCCGACGCTGCATCGTCTGTCAATTCAGGCATTTGAGCCTGTGTTGATCGAAGGGGAGGCCATCCGCATCCATCCGCTCGTCTGTACGGCCTACAATGCCGACTTCGACGGGGATCAAATGGCCGTGCACGTTCCTCTTTCGACCGAAGCTCAGTTGGAAGCCCGTCTTTTCATGCTGGCGACCAACAACATCTTCGCGCCTTCGAGCGGAAAGCCGATCACCACGCCGTCGCAGGACATTACGCTGGGCTGCTACTATCTGACGCAGCATCCGCGGAACATCCATGACGAAAAGCGCAAGATCCGTCTTTTCACCGATGTGGATGAGGCGTTCTTCGCGCGGGAGTCCGGTGTTTCCACGCACGAGAGCGTGATCATTCGCAATCCCGACTTTGGTCGCGATTCGTTTTATGGCAAGAAGGATGCCAAGACGATTGAGACAACGATCGGCCGTATTGTCTTCAACAGCATATGGCCTCCGGAGCTTGGATTCTACAACGCGCCGGTCAACAAGAAGGGACTTGGCGAACTGATCTGGCGTTGCTACCAGCTCGTCGGCCAGGAGCGCACGGTGGAGATGCTCGACCGGCTTAAAGAGCTCGGATTCACCGAGGCAACCCGCGCCGGTGTTTCGATTGGCATCGATGACATGATCATTCCGTCGGAGAAATCCGCCGAGATTAACGACGCGCGCAAGGGTGTCGCTGAAGTTGAAAAGCAGTACCGCAATGGTGTCATCACCAGTGGTGAGCGTTACAACAAGATCGTCGATGCCTGGACTCATGCGACGGACAACATTTCCAGTGTCATGTTCCGCACGCTGCAGCACAACCAGGGCAAGAAGGAGTACAATCCGGTCTACCTGATGGTGGATTCCGGAGCCCGCGGCAACAAACAGCAGGTGCGTCAGCTCGCCGGTATTCGTGGTTTGATGGCCAAGCCCTCGGGCGAAATCATCGAACGCCCCATTCTGTCGAACTTCCGCGAAGGTTTGTCCGTGCTGGAATACTTCATTTCGACCCACGGCGCCCGAAAAGGTCTAGCCGACACCGCGCTTAAAACCGCGGACTCGGGTTACCTCACGCGCAAATTGTGCGATGTGTCGCACGATGTGATTGTGAACGAGAAGGATTGCGGCACCGTCAACGGTATCTGGGTTTCGGCGATTTACGAGGGTGATGATGAAATTGTCAGCCTTCAGGATCGCATCATCGGACGTGTTTCATGTGACGATGTGAGCGACCCTGTGACCAAGAAAAAGATCGTTAAGGCAGGGGAGATGATCACGGAGGGGATGTCCGACGCGCTGGATAAAATTGGCGTGGAGCGGCTGAAGATCCGTTCGGCATTGACCTGTGAGACCAAGCGTGGTGTTTGCGCCGCGTGTTACGGACGCGATCTATCGACCAGCCGGCATGTGGAGCTCGGCACCGCGGTGGGCATCATGGCCGCGCAGTCAATTGGCGAGCCCGGCACCCAGCTGACGATGCGTACCTTCCACATTGGTGGTACGGCCAGCCAGGTGTTCAAGCAGCCCCAGATCAAGGCCAAGAACGAGGGTATTGTTCGCTACCACGATCTGCGTGTGGTGCAATCCATCGAGGGCGGCTTTATCGTGCTGAACAAGACGGGCTCCATCGCCGTGCACAACAAGGAAGGGCGCGAACTCGAGCGTTACAACCTTGTGGTGGGATCGACGATCGCCGTCGAGGACGGTGGCCATGTGAAGAAGGGGGAAAGCTTTGTCAAATGGGACCCCTACAACGTGCCGATTCTCACGGAGAAGGCGGGCGTGGTGGAATTCCATGACATCATCGAGGGCGTCACCATGCGCCGCGAGATGGATGAAACGACGGGCCGTATCGGTACCGTCATCATCGAGCACAAGGAGGATCTGCATCCGCAGATCGTCATTCTCAGTGACAAGAAGGAAGTGCTCGCGAGCTACAGTATTCCCGCCGGGGCACACGTGGTGGTGGAGGCCAAGGACAAGGCTCCCGCTGGTGCCACGCTGGCGAAGACGCCGCGCAAAATGGCGAAGACGAAGGACATCACGGGCGGTCTGCCCCGCGTGGCTGAGCTCTTCGAAGCGCGCCGTCCGAAGGATGCGTGTGACATTGCCCGTATTGACGGAGTGGTGGAGTTCGCGGCGAACGTGCGCGGAAAGCGTCGTCTCGTGATCAAGGATCAGAAGACGGGTTCCGAAGAGGAGCATTTGATCCCCATGAACAAGCATATCATTGCCTTCAAGGGTGATCTCGTGAAGCAGGGTCAGCAATTGACCGACGGTCCTGTCGATCCTCATGAATTGCTCGACGTGAAGGGCCCCGCTGAATTGCAGCAGTACCTGTTGAACGAAGTTCAGGAGGTCTACCGCCTGCAGGGTGTGGAAATCAACGACAAGCACATTGAAGTGATTCTGCGTCAGATGATGCGCAAGATTCGCGTTACGGATCCCGGCGACACCGGCATGCTGTGGGGCGATCATGTGGACCGCGTCACCTTCCTCGAGGAGAACGATCGCGTGGCCTCCTCCGGTGGAAAGCCGTCCGAAGGACAGCCTGTGCTGCTCGGCGTGACGAAGGCTTCGCTCGAAACCGAGAGCTTCATCTCCGCGGCATCGTTCCAGGACACCACCCGTGTGCTGACCGAGGCGGCGACCCTGGGTCGCATCGACCACCTGCGTGGCTTCAAGGAGAACGTGATCATGGGGCATTTGATCCCTGCCGGAACGGGTTTCCCGCTCTACCGGGCCATCAAGCTGAAACTTCTTGCCGAGCCCGTTGTCGAAGAGAAGACCGCTGAAGAGGAACTTCAGATCGCAGGTTGATTAAGCCTGCAGAAATTCAAACAACCCCTCGCGCGAAAGTGCGGGGGGTTGTTGTTTTTAGGGGTACGGGGACTTTGGGAAAATTTGAGGCCACTTTGAGAGTCGATTTGCCATGATGGCTATTGAGATTTGGTATAGACCTCGACTGACACAGAGGGGAATTTCCAATTCGGAAATCTGGTTCTCGAATGAAAATATGAACTTCAGCGGGACCTATTTTGTTTTTTTAAGGTGTGGTAAGGCAAATTTAAAATCCCTTACCCTTTGGTCCCCGAGGAATTTTCCCTGGGGATGGACGTATGGGGGGAGGGATTCCAGTCAATAAGGTTTCTGCAGGACTGGGATGGAATTTCATTGACGCCGGTGGCCCATACGCTAAAAATATAGGTTCCCTCACCTTGGCTTCTGGCGGTGCTTGTTTTGGTCGTCTGGGAGGGTGGGGATCGCGTCGGAACGAATGACGATGAAGAGACGTCATGATGCGGCTTCCGAGCGTGGAAATTAATAGAAACGGCTTGCGCCCCGGAGGCGTGAGCGCTACACTCTTCACTCTTTTTTCGAAACTACCATGCCAACCATTAATCAGCTTGTTCGCAAAGGACGCCAGAAGGCGAAATACAAGTCGAAGTCGCCTGCCTTGACGAATTGCCCCCAGCGCCGTGGCGTATGTCTTCAGGTGAAGACGATGACGCCGAAGAAGCCGAATTCCGCCTTGCGGAAGGTGGCTCGCGTGCGTTTGACGAATGGTTCGGAAGTGTGGGGTTATATTGGGGGGGTGGGTCACAATTTGCAGGAGCACTCGATCGTGCTGGTGCGTGGCGGTCGCGTGAAGGATCTTCCGGGTGTGCGTTACCACATTGTGCGTGGAACTCTGGATACCTTGGGGGTGGATGGCCGCCGCCGTAGCCGTTCGAAGTATGGAGCGAAGAAACCCAAGGCCGGTGGAGCCGGTGCCGCCAAGCCCGCTGAGGCCAAGAAATAATTTTAACCTTATTGGAAACTGAACTATGTCCCGCCGCCGCCAAGCTGAACGCCGCCCTGTAACGTGTGACAGCCGCTATGGAAGCCCTGTCGTGAGCCGTTTGATCAACACGATCATGATCTGTGGAAAAAAATCCACAGCTCAACGGATTGTTTACAGCGCATTTAATCTTCTGAGTGAGAAGGCGAACAAGGGGGATCCCATGGATGTCCTGAACAAGGCGCTTGAAAATGTGAAGCCCCGTGTGGAGGTGAAGTCTCGCCGTGTGGGTGGTGCGACTTATCAGGTTCCCGTGGAAGTGACGCCGGAGCGTCAGCTCGCGCTGGCGATGCGCTGGTTCGTGCGTCTTGCAGACGGCCGTAAAGGCGTCTCGATGCCCAAGGCTCTCGCGGATGAAATTTTTGATGCCTACAACGGTCAGGGCTCCGCCGTCAAGAAGCGGGATGACGTTCACAAGATGGCGCAAGCCAATAAAGCCTTTGCACACCTGAGGTGGTAATGTTGTAACAACGCTTCAACGAAAGTTTTTGTTCTTTCTCAACTGTTTCGCATATGTCATCTGCCACCACTAACGCACCTACTGCCGTCAAAAATCCCAACGACCCGAAGCGTCCGTTCACGCTCGAGCGCACCCGCAACATTGGCATTGCCGCACACATTGATGCCGGCAAGACGACCACCACGGAGCGAATTCTTTTTTACACCGGTTTGATTCACAAGATCGGTGACGTCGATGATGGGAACACGGTCACGGACTGGATGGAGCAGGAGCGTGAGCGTGGTATTACGATCACCTCGGCGGCGACGACATGTTTCTGGACGCAGAAGCAGGAGTCTGGGATCGACAAGCTTCACAGTGGGGTCAAGCACCGCGTCAACATCATTGATACTCCGGGTCACGTGGATTTTACCGCGGAGGTGGAGCGTTCCCTTCGTGTGTTGGATGGTGCCGTTGCTGTGTTTTGTGGTGTGGCAGGAGTGCAACCCCAGTCTGAAACGGTGTGGCGTCAGGCCACCAAATACAAGGTTCCCCGTATCGCGTTCGTCAACAAGATGGACCGCATGGGAGCCAATTTCGACAAGGCGCTGAACGATCTCCGCACCAAGCTTCGCGCCAATGCGTGGCCGGTCATGCTTCCCATCGGTCAGGCCGAGACTTTCCGTGGCATCGTGGATGTCATCAATCAAAAGGCGTACATCTGGCCCGATGATGAAGAGAATGAGAAAAACAATGGAATGGTCTATCAGATCACTGACATTCCTGCGGACCTCGTGGCTGCTTCAAAAAAAGCCCGGCAGGATCTCGTCGAGGCCGTTGCGGACAAGGATGAATCGGTTGGCAATCTCTTTCTCGAGGATAAGCCTGTTTCCAATATTTTGCTGAAGGAGGCGATTCGTCGTCTGGTTTGTAAGCTTCAGATTGTTCCCGTGCTTTGTGGGTCAGCGTTCAAGAAGCGCGGCGTGCAGAATCTGGTGGACGCGGTTGTGGATTTTCTTCCATCCCCGCTCGAAATTCCGGCCACGGTCGGTATGGATCCGGATAATCAGGAAACCAAGATCGAGGTTCCTGCGGACGACAATGAGAAGTTCTGCTCCCTGGCGTTCAAGCTCTGGACAGATCCTTTTGTGGGCAAGCTGGTGTTTTTCCGTGTTTATTCCGGAAAGTTGTCCAAGGGCGATACGATTTACAATCCGCGCACGAACAAGCGCGAGCGCGTCAGCCGTGTGATGATGATCCAGGCGGACAAGCGCGAGGAAGTGGATGTGGTTTATTCCGGGGACATCGCGGCTCTCGTGGGTGTGAAGAATATCATCACCGGTGATACGCTTTGCAACGAGGACATGGAGATCCTGCTCGAGCCGCCTTCATTTCCTGAGCCTGTCATCTCGATGGCGGTGGAGCCGAAGACGAAGGCCGATCGGGAGAAGATGGCCGAAGCCCTTCAACGTCTGGCGGAGGAGGATCCGACATTCCGCATGAAAACGAATGAGGAGACGGGTCAGATGATCATGCACGGGATGGGTGAGTTGCATCTCGATATTATTTGCGACCGCATGCGCCGTGAGTTCAAGGTGGAGACGAATGCGGGTAAGCCCCAGATCGCCTACCGTGAAACGCTTACCAAGCCTGCTGAAGGTGAAGGTAAATTTATCCGTCAGTCCGGTGGCCGTGGTCAATACGGGCATTGCATTGTCAGCGTGACTCCGCTCGAGAAGGGCAGTGGGCACATCATCGAGAACAAGGTGGTGGGTGGAAATATTCCCCGCGAGTACATTCCTGCGATCAAGGATGGTATTGAGGAAGCCCTCACCGGAGGGATTGTGGCTGGTTATCCGGTGGTGGATGTGAAGGTTGAGATTCTGGATGGAACGTATCATGAGGTGGACTCGAATGAACTCGCGTTCAAAATGGCGGGTATCTTTGCGTTCAAGGAGGCGATGCGCAAGGCCGCCTGTATCATTCTCGAGCCCATCATGAAGGTGGAGCTTCGCACCCCGGAAGACTATCAGGGAGATCTGATCGGCGACTTGAATCGTCGTCGTGGCCGCATTCAGAACATCGAGAATGCCGATGGATTGTGCCTTGCACACGCCGAAGTGCCCCTCGAGGAAATGTTTGGTTATGCGACGGCCATCCGCTCCTTGAGCAAGGGGCGTGCGGACTACTCGATGGAACCGTCTCATTTCGAGCGCGTACCGGAGCAAATTCTCGCGAAGATTTTGGAAACAGCGAAGAAGTAACACTGAAACCATTTTTTCCTTTTCATCCATGGATCATCAACGTATAAGAATCAGACTGAAGGGCTTCGACTACCGCATCCTCGACACCTCGGTTGCGGAAATCGTGGAGACCGCGAAGCGCAGTGGCGCTAAAGTCGCCGGTCCCATTCCATTGCCGACCCGCATTGAGCGCTTTACGGTCAACCGTTCGCCTCACTCGGACAAGAAGTCGATGGAACAGTTCGAAATTCGAACCCATAAGCGCCTTCTGGACATCATCGATCCGACGGCGAAGACGGTGGATGAGCTGAAAAAACTGAACTTGCCCGCGGGCGTGGACATTCAAATCAAGATCTGAACATGAGCGTAGGAATTTTAGGTAAGAAGTTGGGCATGACCCAGCTGTATGACGAGAAGGGGGTTCTGCACCCTGTGACCGTCATTGCAGCGGGACCCTGCACGGTTCTCCAGAAGAAGACCCTGGAAAAGGAGAAGTACGCCTCCTACCAGCTGGGCTTTGACGACCGCAAGGAGAAGAACACCCCAGGCGCGCAGAAGGGCCATTTCAAGAAGGCCAATTCCGTCCCCAAGGGATTCATTCGCGAGTTTCTCGCCGGCAGCGGTGAGGAGTTGAACGTGGGTGATCTCGTGAAGGTGTCGCGATTCACCGTCGGGCAGATGGTTGATGTGATTGGGATTTCGAAGGGCAAGGGCTTTCAGGGTGTGGTGCGTCGGTGGCGTTTTGCAGGCGGTGGTGCAGCCCACGGCTCGAAGTCGCATCGTCGTCCCGGCGCCATTGGTATGCGTGCCTGGCCTGGACGCATCTGGAAGAACGCTCGTATGGCGGGTCACATGGGTGACAAGCGGATCACAACGCAGAACCTGCCCGTGGTCCAGATCCGTGAAGAGGAGAATTTATTGATGATCCGGGGTTCGGTTCCCGGCGCGAGCGGTTCCTATCTGGTGATCCGTCCCGCAGTGAAGGCATCCGCACCGAAGGCTAAGGCATAAACATGAAGATCAAAGTTTACAGTCAGGATGGAAAGTCGAAGGGCGAGCAGGAGTTCAAACTTCGCGATGATTTCAGTGATGTGAGTCCACAGGTGATTCATGACACCGTCACGGCCTATCGGGCCGCTCAGCGGTCCGGAACTGCGAACACCAAGACGGTTGCCGAAGTGGCCGGCTCGGGCAAGAAGCCCTGGCGCCAGAAGGGAACCGGCCGTGCGCGCGCGGGGCTGGTCCGTTCCCCGATCTGGAGAAAGGGTGGTGTGGTTTTCGGGCCTAAGCCTCGTGACTACTCGAAGAACATCTCCAAGAAGGTGAAGAAGCTTGCGTTTGAACAGGCGCTTTCCTCCCGGTTGCAGAGCGGGGATGTGGTGGTGGTCGAGTCGCTCGATGTGAAGACCCCCAAGACGAAGGAATTTGTCAGCCTGCTCAAAGGACTCAAGGTTGAAGGCAAGGCGCTTCTGATTCACGAGGCTCCCTCCGAAAACCTCCGTCGAGCCTCCCGCAACATTGACTGGCTCCTTTCCGCGCCTGCCAATGAGGTGAACACCTATCAGCTTTTGAACTGCGACAAAATTCTCCTGACGCGTGTTGCGCTGGAGCAGTTGACTGCTCGCAATGCTTCGAAGGAGGCCCAGTCGTGAACAATCCCTATGCCATCATTCAGCGTGTGCGCCTCACCGAGAAGAGCTCGGCTTTGCAGGCGAAGCACAACAGCTATGTTTTTTCCGTGACGCCGGACGCGAACAAGATCCAGATCCGCAAGGCGGTTGAAAAGATCTTCAACGTGAAGGTCCTGCGTGTGAACACCATGAATTGTGACGGCAAACCCCGTCGTCAATACACCAAGCAGCGGGGTCGCACGGCCAACTGGAAAAAGGCTGTGGTCACGCTCAAGGAAGGGGACAAGATCGACCTCGGGGTCTGATGTTTGTTTTTAGCTCTCACACTTAACATTTTACTCGTATGGGTATTCGCACTTACAGACCTTACACCTCGAGCATTCGCTTCAAGGCTTCATCCACATTTGATGAGCTGACCAAGCATGAACCCGAGAAAAGCCTTACAAGGCCTATCCGAAAGACCGGTGGACGCAACAGCTACGGACGTCTCACCATGCGTCACCGCGGGGGGGGGCACAAGCAACGCTACCGCATCATCGATTTCAAACGCGACAAGCGCGACGTGAAGGCCAAGGTTGTGGGCATTGAATATGATCCCAATCGTTCGGCCCGCATCGCCCTTCTCGAGTACACCGATGGAGAGAAGCGTTACATCCTCGCCCCGATTGGTCTCGAAGTTGGACGCGAAGTCCAGGCCGGCCCCGAGGCCGCCCCGGAAATCGGCAATGCGCTTCCCTTGCGCAATATCCCGATGGGACTTCCCCTTCACAATGTGGAAATCGCACGTGGACGTGGCGGCCAGCTTGTCCGCAGCGCCGGCATGACGGCCACCTTGATGGCGAAGGAGGGCGACTACGGCAACGTGAAGCTTCCCTCCGGTGAAATCCGTCTCGTCCATCTGGATTGCTATGCGACGTTGGGCCAGATCGGCAACCTTGACCACGAAAAGATCGCGTACGGCAAGGCTGGAAAATCCCGCCACATGGGTTGGCGTCCGCGCGTCCGTGGTATGGTGATGAACCCCATCGATCACCCCAATGGTGGTGGTCAGGGCAAGAGCAAGGGCGGCGGTGGATGGCATCATCCCGTGTCCCCTTGGGGTCAGCTTGCCAAGGGATTGAAGACCCGTCGGAAACACAAGCCCTCGGACAAACTTATCCTGGAGCGTCGGAAGAAGTGATCTTCAAGGATTCATGGTTAATTTTAAAATCTAAATTTATTTATGGCCCGCTCACTTAAAAAAGGACCTTTCGCTGATGATCACCTGATGAAAAAGGTGATGAAGATGACCACTGCCGGAGCCAAGAAGCCGATCAAGACATGGTCGCGCCGGTCAATGGTTCTTCCTGAATTTGTGGGGCACACCTTCCTTGTGCATAACGGAAAGATTTTTAACACGGTGTTCGTGACGGAAAACATGGTCGGACATCGTTTGGGAGAGTTTTCTCCGACGCGCACGTTCAAGAAGCACGGCGCACACACGGAGAAGGCGGCTGCCAAATAATCCCGGAGCTTTCGGGATTACCTTTTCCCATGAGGAGAGGGCGCTCTTTAAGAGTGGTGGCGGTTTGGGGGATTGGGATTTTTTGTTCTTTGTTAGTATCCGCCTTTGGGGTGGATGCGGAAACGCAGGAGGTTCGGGTGGCCATCGAGGCTTTGCGGAAGGAAAACGCAGAG
The DNA here is from genome assembly GCA_964475835.1 of uncultured Verrucomicrobiota bacterium. Classification (GTDB taxonomy): domain Bacteria; phylum Verrucomicrobiota; class Verrucomicrobiia; order JABWAM01; family JABWAM01; genus JABDCI01. The sequence continues at coordinate 85,907 of CAYYYL010000009.1, forward strand.
CTCCGAAAGATGGAAGCCGTGCATCAGCGTGAGATCGGTTCGTTGACGAACGAAATCGCGCGATTGCAGGTGCGCCTGGGCAATCCACGGGTGGGATTGGTGGCGGATGACGATGAGGCACGAACCGCAGCCGATTGGAAAAGCTTTTTGCACAATGCGCTTGCGGTTCTGGCCGATGCGGATCGCGAGATGCAGGATCTGAGGAAACGACTTCGTTTGCTGGTGTTTGCGAGCCAGGAGACGTTTCGTTCGGCGGAAGGTGTGGATCCAGCGAAGCGTTCACTTCTCGAAGGAGAGCTGAGGCAGAGCCGGAAGGTGCTTGGTGAGGGGGAAGACGCGAGGGTGTTTGCCCCGGAGCACGAGACGCCTCCGTTGGACAACATCAAGGTGGTGGGGGTGAAACTCGACCTGGGGGTGGTGGCGCTGGCAGTGGGGCGCAATCAGGGAGTGCGGGTGGGGATGCCCTTCGTGATTCTGCGTGGCAAGGAAATGGTTGCGACGGTGACGCTGGTGGAGGTGAGGGAAAAGGCGTCCCTGGGCCTGATTGAGAAGATGGACAGCAACCGGCCGGTTCGCGAAGGCGATCTGGCGGCACTGCGGAGGACATAGGAAAACAATTTTATGAAAGTTCAAGCAATTACACGATACGTTCGAATTTCACCCCGCAAGGTGATGGAAGTGACCCGTGAGATCCAGGGTCTGCCTGCCGCGCGTGCCCTTGATTTGGTGCAGTTCATGCCCCTGAAGGCTGCCCGCCTGGTGACGAAGACGCTCAAATCCGCCATTGCAAATGCCGAGAACAACAACAGCCTTTCCCGCGAATCTCTGAAGGTGAAGGAGGCGGTCGTGGGGGAGAGTGCCACCATCAAACGGGGCTCCTCTCGTGCCCGCGGCAGCTCGACCTTGATCCGCAAACGCACCAGCCACATCAAAATCATCTTGAGTGACGAGTAAGAACCACCGTATAATCCTGATCCTTTTCCTCTGACCTATGGGCCAAAAATGTAATCCAATTGGACTGCGAGTCGCCGTCAACAAAGACTGGCGTTCGAAGTGGTATGCTCCGAAACGCGAATATCGCCAGTTTTTGCACGAAGACTTGAAGATCCGTGACTACCTGAAGAAAAAACTCGAACAGGCTGCCGTACCCCGCATCGACATCGAGCGCGCGGCCCAGCGTATTCGTGTGACGGTGTTCACGGCTCGTCCTGGTATTGTGATCGGCCGCAAGGGCACGGAAATCGAAAAGTTGAAGGAAGACATCAGCCGACTCACGACGGTGAAGGAGATCTACGTGGAGATCCAGGAGGTGAAGCAGCCCGAGACCAACGCCCAGCTGGTGGCTGAGAATGTGGCTCTTCAGATGGAGCGCCGCATTTCGTTCCGCCGGGCGATGAAGAAGGCCGTGCAGACCACGATGAATTTTGGTGCCGAGGGGATCAAGATCCGCTGCGCCGGACGCCTGGGCGGTGCTGAACTGGCCCGTACGGAAGGATACAAGGAGGGGAAGGTTCCCCTGCAGACACTGCGCGCGGACATTGACTACGGTTTTGCCGAAGCCAGCACGGTGTACGGAAAAATTGGTGTGAAGGTTTGGATTTATAAAGGCCAGCGCCTGGATGCCACGAAGGCTCCGGCCGTAGCCGCCTGAGGATTGATTTTAACGATTTGGAGTAACGCTTATGCCCATGATGCCAGCCAGAGTGAAGTATCGCCGCATGCACCGCGGAAGCCGTGCAGGATCGGCCTCGCGTGCCGCGAAGATTGATTTCGGCACCTACGGATTGCAGGCTCTCGAGCGCGCATGGATCACCACCACGCAGATCGAAGCCGCCCGTGTGGCGCTTACCCGCCAGATGAAGCGTAAGGGCAAGGTGTGGATCCGTATTTTCCCCCACAAGTCGGTTTCAAAGAAGCCTCTTGAAACGCGAATGGGCAAGGGCAAGGGCGCTCCGGATACGTGGGTGGCCGTGGTCCTTCCTGGAAGTGTTCTTTTTGAAATGGATGGTGTTCCGGAGAACACAGCCCGCGAGTCTTTCGCTCTCGCGGCTGCCAAACTGCCGATCCGCACGCGGTTCATCGGACGCCATCAAATCGCCGCCTGACCGATATGAAACTGAAGGAACTTAAATCTTTGACCGCAACGGAGCTTCAAGCGAAGGGCAATGACTTTCGCCAGGAGCTCTTCAACCTCCGTCTCCGCCAGACGGCCGGACAGCTGGAGAAGCCGAGCCGCCTCCGTGACCTGCGCCGCACGATTGCGCGCATTGAGACCCTGATCAATCAAACGAAACGCAAAACCGCCTGAGCCCTACCATGAGTGATTCCAAAACCCAAGCCCCCGAGCAGAGCGGAAAACGCAAAGAGCGAATTGGACACGTGGTGTCCGACAAGATGGCGAAGACCATCGTGGTTCGAGTGGATCGTCGTGTACGCCATGCGCAATACGGCAAGGTGATGACTCTTTCGAACCGGTTTTATGCCCATGACGAAAAGAGCGAGGCCAAGCAGGGCGATCGCGTGCGCATTGTGGAGACACGTCCGTTGAGCCGATTGAAGCGCTGGCGTCTTGTGGAAGTGATCGAGCGTGGTGCCGAGACCGTCTCGAATTCAGCCGAGGTCGCGGACACCAAGGCCGGCGCCTGAGCCAAGAAAGGAAATTTAATTTATGTTGCAGGTAAGATCCATTGTTGATGTTGCGGATAACACGGGGGCCCGCCGGGCTTCGGTGATCGGTGTTCTCGGACGTCCGACCCTTTTCGCCCGGGTGGGGGATGTGGTGAAGGCCAACGTGAAGGAGGCTGATCCCGACGGTACGGTGAAGAAGAGCGCGGTGGTGGACGCGGTGGTGGTGCGTACCCGCCAACCGATCCGTCGTTCGGATGGATCCGTGCTTCGATTTGATCGCAACGCCATTGTGATCATCGACAAGCAGATGAATCCCGTGGGAACCCGAATTTTCGGACCGGTGGCTCGCGAATTGCGCGAAAAGAACTTCATGAAGATAGTTTCCCTGGCTCCCGAGGTGATCTGATGAAACTGCACGTCAAAAAAAACGATTTGGTGGTGGTGCTGACCGGCAAATGCCGTGGACAGCGTGGAAAGATCCTTTCGGTCGACCCAAGGGCTCATCGCGTGCTTGTGGAGGGGGTCCGGATGATCAAGAAGGCTGTGCGGAAAAGCCAGGACAGGCCGCAGGGTGGATTTCAGGAACGCGAAGGACCGCTGCATATCTCCAACGTGATGCTCGCGGACCTTTTCGACAAGCGCAAGGGTGCTCCGAAGACGGAAGCCGCGCCGAAAACCACGAAGGCGAAGGCCGCAAAGAAAAGTTAATGGGTTTGTGCCATGAGTGAACTTCAAAAAACATATCAAGAGAAGATCGTCCCCGATCTATTGAAGAACGGACGATACAAGAACCCCATGCAGATCCCGCGGATGGTGAAGGTGGTGTTGAACACCAGCGTGGGCTCCTCCGGCGATCGGCAGGCCGTCGATGACGCCCTGCGTGAGATGACCATCGTGTCCGGACAGAAGCCGGTCATCACGAAGGCGAAGAAGAGCATTTCGAATTTCAAACTCCGCAAGAATCAGGAGATTGGTTGCAAGGTGACGCTTCGCGGAAAGAAGATGTACGAATTCCTCGAGCGTTTTTTCAACACGGCACTTCCCCGCGTGCGTGACTTCCGTGGCGTGCCGCTTCGGTCGTTTGATGGACGAGGCTCCTACACCTTTGGCGTGGATGATCAGACCATTTTCCCCGAAATTGAACTCGATAAGATCAAGCGCAAGTTGGGGATGGATATCACTTTTGTGACAACCGGAACCAATCCCGAACAGACGAAGGAATTGCTTCGCCTGCTTGGAATGCCTTTCGCCGCGGAGAAGAAAGCAGCTTAAGAAACCCTAGATTATGGCTAAACTTTGTTTGATGAACAAACAGCAGCGCGCCCCGAAGTTCAAGGTGCGTCGTTATACCCGTTGCAAGAACTGCGGCCGCGCGCGCGCCTTTATCCGCCGCTTCGACATGTGCCGTCTCTGTTTCCGCGAGCTCGCGCTTGCAGGGAAGATTCCCGGGGTTGTGAAAGCCAGCTGGTAAATATTTATGAGCACGACAAACGATCCCATTGCCGACATGTTGACCCGCTTGCGCAACGCGCAGCTGACCGGAAGCTCCGAGCTCCGTTTGCCGCACTCTCGCGTGAAGAGTGATATCGCCCGTGTGCTCAAGCGCGAAGGCTACATCGAGGATTTCAAGGTGCAGAAGGATGGGGGCAAGACCAATCTCCAGATCACGCTTCGTGGGGAACGCGGCAGCCGGGCCATGACGGGGGTGCGCCGCATCAGTTCACCGGGACGCCGCCGTTACGTGGGTGCCCGTGAAATTCCCCGTGTGCTGGGAACGATGGGGATCTGTATTCTTTCCACTTCGGAAGGAATCATGACGGGACAGGAAGCCCGCAAAAAAAACAAGGGAGGCGAGGTTCTTTGCCACGTGTGGTGAGGCATTCGTTCAAGATTTAAAGTTCAAGGACCATGGATGTTTCAACGGGAAGCTTCCTCCATTTAAAAGGACTTTTGCATTACTTTGAATTTTGAACTCTTAACTTTGAATTAATAATTTTATGTCGCGCATTGGAAAAAAATCGATTGAGATTCCGGCCAAGGTAAAGGTGGCCATTGAAGGAAACCACGTGAAGGTGGAAGGCCCGAAGGGCAAGCTGGACTGGGTGCTTCCTTCAAGGGTTCAGGCCAAGCTCGAAGGGAACCATCTCTCTGTGAGTTCGACCGATGACGCGCGTGATGCGAAGGCCAAGCACGGCTTGGCTCGCAGCCTGTTGAACAACATGGTGCGTGGCGTTAACGAGGGATTTCAAAAGAAGCTTGAGATTCAGGGCGTCGGTTTCAAGGCCGCCGTGCAGGGCAAGAATCTCAATCTTAGCCTGGGATTTTCGCATCCGATCCTTTTCCCGATCCCTGCCGACATTAAGATCGTGGTTGCGGAGAACACCCAGATTCAGATCGATGGTGCGGACAAGCAGAAGGTTGGGCAGGTGGCCGCTTCGATCCGGCGTTACTATCCGCCCGAGCCGTACAAAGGCAAGGGGATCCGTTACGCGGGCGAGCATGTGCGACGCAAGGAAGGCAAAACCGTTCAATAAATTTGAAGTATGGCTAATACGAAACAAGAATTACGCGAGCGTCGCCATTGGCGCGTTCGTAAGAAGGTTCAGGGTACGGCATCCCGTCCCCGCATGAGCGTCTGCTTTTCCGGGCGCAACATTCACATCCAGTTTGTGGACGATATCCAGGGAGTGACCCTGGCCGCTGTTTCGACAGTGGAGGAGCCGTTGCGCAAGGGTAAAAAGAATCAATCCAATGTGGCTTCGGCATCCAAGCTCGGAAAGATTGCCGCGGAGCGCGCGATTGCAAAAAACATCAAAGCCGTCGTGTTTGACCGTGGTGGTTCCCGATACCACGGCAAGGTAAAGGCTCTGGCCGACGCGGCTCGTGAAGCCGGGCTGGTATTTTGATTAGAGGAGTTTCTGTGGCGACCAATATTACAAATGTAACTGAAGTTAAAAATGAGGCGGCGGCACAAGCGGTCGCTCCGACCTCGGAACAACCGGCAAGCGCCCCCACACGGCGTCGCGAACGCGGCGGACGTCAGGATCGTGACCGGTTTGAGAAACCGAAGAGCGATCTTCTGGAAAAGGTCGTGTTCGTGAATCGATGCGCCAAGGTGGTGAAGGGTGGACGGCGTTTCAGTTTCAGCGCCCTCATTGTGGTTGGCGATCAAAAGGGCCAGGTGGGTTATGGATTTGGAAAGGCGAACGAAGTCGCCGATGCGATCAAGAAGGGCACCGAAATGGCCCGCCGCAGCATGGTGAAGATCTGTCTGAAGGACTCCACCATTCCTCATGAGGTTGAGGGACGTTTCGGGGGTGGACGCGTGATTTTAAAACCTGCAAGCCCTGGAACCGGTTTGATTGCCGGTGGTGGGGTGCGTGCCGTGGTGGAAGCCGCGGGGATTCGGGACCTTCTTTCGAAGTCGCTTGGTTCGGGCAACATGGCCAACGTGGTGAAGGCCACCCTCGCCGGACTCCGCCAATTGCGCCGTCGTGAGGAGATCATGCAGCGCCGTGGATTGAAGACCACCAGTTCTGCTTCTCAAGCTGCCGCCTGATCCTTGGTAAGCTCTCAACCCTCAACACACATCTATTTTTATGCGACTCCATCAACTCAAACCCAATCGCGGGGCAAAGCATCGTACCAAGCGCCTGGGCTGTGGTGAAAGTTCCGGCCATGGCAAGACGAGTTGCCGTGGTGGCAAGGGACAGACGGCCCGGTCGGGAAGTTCGATCCGTCACGGGTTTGAAGGCGGTCAGACGCCCCTTTATCGTCGTCTGCCCAAGCGTGGATTTAACAACGCCCGCTTCAAGACCAAGGTGGCGGTGGTGAACCTCGGGGATCTGAACGGTTTTTCCGACGGGGAGAACGTCAAGATCGAGTCTCTCATTGCCAAAGGTCTTGTGAATGGACGTTTTGATTCCATCAAAATTCTCGGCACCGGGGATCTCAAAAAGAAGCTCACGGTTCAGGCACATCTTTTCAGCGCCTCGGCCAAAGCCAAGATCGAGTCCGCGGGCGGCAAGGTGGAGCTTCTGAAAGTGGCAAGTAACAAGTAATAAGTCACAAGCAGTTCAGAATATCGACGAGTGAACATGCTGTGCCTTATGACTTCTGCGATCAAAAAAATTGCATTTTGTCCGAAGTCGATATAATGCGATGTCTTTACTCCTGTTACATGTGACTTATTACTTGCGACTCTTGTTATGATCAGTGCCTTCACGAATGCATTCAAGATTCCGGAGCTCAAGAAACGTCTCGTTTTCACTCTTTGGATTGTGATTTTGACGCGAATCGGTGCGGCGGTTTCGGTTCCCGGAGTGGACGCCAACATTCTCGCGGAAATGTTCCACCACATGGAGAAAACGCAGGGTGGAAGCTTCATGGCCCTGCTTAATATCTTCAGTGGCGGCGCGATCGAGCATTTCGCCATTTTTTCGCTGACGGTGATGCCCTATATCAGCGCCTCGATCATCATGCAGTTGCTGACGGCCGTGGTGCCGCAGCTTTCGAAGATCGCACGCGAGGAGGGGGGGCGTCAGAAAATCACGCAGTACACCCGCTATTTCACCGTCATCAT